>PBDU01000001.1 GCA_002718195.1 Methanobacteriota archaeon
TTTTTTGTGTGTAGAATCAATGAGTGGTGCGCGAGGCAGGACTCGAACCTGCGACCTCCCGGTTATCAGCCGGGTGCTCCAACCGACTAAGCTACCCGCGCAAAGGCAATCGCCCGTTCGACCTGCTATTGATAAGGATGGCGGCGCGTAGTCGTGAGTGAAAATCTGTGCAGGATTATTCACAGAATTCTTCAAGATCCATCTCAGACAAACTGATGAAAGATGGTAACTGCATCACTTTATCGAAATTCCTTGATAGTACTACTTCATCAAGTCTATCTCTAGTCTTTGAGATAGCAGTGATCGGCATTCTAATCAAAGCTTCAACACCGAATTCTTTCTGCACTGAAATTCTAGTAGCAATAGTGAATCCTTTGTAGGTTCTCTTTACTTTAAGCATTGATTTGATGACTCCTATTTCTCTTCCTTGGTTGTCTAGTACTGCTCGGTCAAGCATTTCATCTGGTGCGTATAGTTGCTCATCGATTCTGATAGTGTTTCTCCACCTGCGTTGTAATTCTCTCATTGATTTTGAAAGTTTTACGCTTCCGTCACCTCTAATGCTGTGTACAAGCTCCTTTGGTAGTGGTGCATATTCTGCTGGTTTTCTCATAAATTCGTCAGCTACCTCGTCATCTACTAGTATTCTCATAGATTGGACTCTCGCTTCGTTAGGGTGATGCCTCTCCCCAACGATTGTTCCAATCTTTGTCTCTTTTACGTAGACATCTCTCTGTATTAGTTCTTGTATGTTGTATTCGCCTCTGCTCATTTTGTTCCCTCCCCGTTGTTCTCGGTTATTTATTCCTTGATTAATTTAGCATATATACTATTCTGCGATAAGAATTCAAAATCCAATTGGTTTTGTCGCATAATTACGTTATGTTTCAATTGAAAATACGCAATATGTTGAATTCCATGATTTTTCAAATAATCATTTTTCAATTGAATTTGAATACTTCTAGCTAGGTACAATATTTGATTATTCAATTGGCATTGGTTTTTGCCTTGAAAATTTTGAAAATATAAGAAATTCCAATTGAAAATTCAAAAAAGATGGCTAATTCTGGATTATTAGTTAAGATAATACAAGCGTTTGGTTTGGGGGTGTTGTGTCATCAATTGCCCTCTTCGGTAAACCTAAAGGGCTAATGCTTTCTTTGATGCTTAAATTAGTAAGACTGGATAAGAAATTCCACACTGACAAAGAAAGCCTTGAAGTTCTAGAAAAAACTGATTCAACCATGGTTGAGTTTTGCATTAACCCTCCAACTGAATTAACTTCTGATGTAGATTACGTAGTCATATTTGGCTCAAATGGTCAAGAGAAAATAGAGGTTAGTCCATTAACATACAAATATTCAGTTTATATTGACTCTAGTCCTGTACATAATAATCTTCATGATTGTTTTATCCAGATTAGTGACCTAATCCCCTCGCATGCAGAGGATGAACTTGCTTCTGCTGACCTAAGGTTACTCGATTCTGTTCCAAGCGATATTGCCCTTAACAAGCAACACTGGTGGGTAGGAGAAGTAGATGTTATCGAGGCACTTAGCACGATCCTGTCAAAACCAAATTACATCATGGCTCATTCAAATATACACATATGTGGGCGTAGATCCTGGAAATTCAAAGATATCTTGTCCGAATATGAATTACTTATCAATAGGACACAGGATGGACAGACAGGTCATTTTTCTCCAGAGAATTTAGCAAATCCCAGACCTCCAGGAATTGAGTTACAAGAGTTAGGCACGGGTCTAGTGAAATTAGAATCAATGGATGAAATAGAGGAACTTCGTATTGAAGAACTAACTCTGCCAACAAGACCAAATTTGGGTCCACTACATTCCGTATTGAAAGAGATAAATGGTGAGGGTTGGAGGCAGACGCAGCCTATCAGGCAAGCACTTATGATATACCTTGCATCATTGGTTTGATTCTACAAAGTTTGAGGACCACCAGCGGGCATTGGAGTAAGCATCGTAATTGATTCACCTCTTAGGCTTGGACCAGTGTCAAAGGTTGCAAAAATTCCGATATCTGCGATGTTGTGAGATAGTGAGAACCAAGTTCTTCCATAAGCATCAACTCTGATATCTAAGAAATCGCCAAGACCGCCGCATCTGTTGTAGCCACAATCCTCAGTGGTATCAATTGGGTCTTCATTGTCGTTCAATTGAACTGTGGTTAGTAAAGGAGTCTCATTAAACGCATCTGTAGCATAAGTTAGGTAAGCATTCCAAATCTCATCTTCGCCTTCAGTTTCTCCTACATAGCCAAAGGCAACTGTACCTGAATCACCTGCTACGACTACCGGGAAGCCTGTTCCCGAGAGATTGATTGGAGGGGCAATCATCGTAGCATTCGACCAAGTATCTCCTTGGTCTCTTGAATATGACCAATATGGCATATCATCTAGCCCCATCCACATAGCGTGGATATTGCCCTCGGAATCAACCTCAACTTGAGCTTCTTCAGCATTCCAAGTATCTGCTGTTCCAGTTTCGCTTGTTGGCAGTGGATGCTCTGTCCAGCTAACTCCTGCATTTGTAGTTCTAAATACGGAATATCCTTCTCCAGTACATCCTTTGTTGCCTCTGTAGAAGTTTCCATCGATGCTTCCAACTAAGTGAGCTGACAATCCTCCAGAGGAGCATGTTACCGGTGCACCCGATGTCTCAGGTCCCCAAGTTGCTCCACCATCTTGGCTGGATGAGCAAAGAGGATGAGGAGCGTTTCCATTGATGCAAAACATCCATGTTGTTGGATGTAGGAGTGCTGGCATGTTACTACTTGCTATTGTCTGATGATCTTGAACGGAATAAATCTGGGTTGCAACGCTTGGCCCATCCCAACTTGCTCCATCATCATCCGACCATTCTACTGTCATGCCGAGTAGAGCATGCATGTCGAATTTCATGATTCTACCAGTCCATGGATCGACGTAGATGTAAGGGTCATTGGAATTGACAATTGGTAATAGTGGGTCATAGACATTTTCACAAGAATAATCCAAGGAGTCGTGCATTCCAATCAAATCGCAAGAAATTACTGCAGTACTTCCGCCTGGTCCATTGCCATACGAGCTCATAACCATTGTATCTGTTTGAGTTATGCCCATAGTTGGCTCGAATGTAGACATCCCGATTCCATAGTATGTTCCAGTCGCAGGGTATGGCATATTTCTGTCATCAAATTGGAATGTATCATTACCCCAAGCATCAATTGCGTCAGGGAAATGGTACCATGTTAACTCCGGTCTTTCAAATGTCCAAACTAAAGATTCTTCTTGAATCGGCTCTATTTCTTCATTGGATATACACCCTGCTAAGGATATACTCAGCATCATCAAAGTTACAAGAATCGCTCTCATTTAATCACCATTGAACAAATCTGCTCCAAGTAATGGAAGTAAAACAGAAGCATCACCTTCAACACAAACATTCGGTGCTTCAGGTCTCATCTTACCCCAAGAAATTGCTTCTCTGAGTCTTGCTCCTGAAAGGGAACCATCATGCTCTGGAGCAGTAGTTATGTACACGGCTGCATCAAGACCGCCTCTGTATTGGTTCCACCATATCACGTGGTGTTTGGAAATTCCTCCACCAACCATTAGTGCGTTGGATGACTCCACATCCCAAGTCAAATCTGACATTACCTGCTCATCTGCTAAGGTATCGATATGGAAATCGCGGTATTTTTGCCTGAACATAAACAGTTGTGCTCCGATTGAACCATCTGTGATTCCAGGAATGCATACTGGGATCTTGTTTTTCCAAGCCCAGTGTATCAAGGTATCAGGTGTACCTAATTTTTCTCCCAGCGCCCAAACCAAATGTATAGAGCCAAATCCTATCCAGGCATCAGCACCAGTTTTTCCTGTAGATTTCAATCTCTCTTCCCTGATTTCTTCAAGTGCCGGCATAACCATGGCTTCGATTATTTCTCCGTATGAGGCATTGGGCACGATTACATTTCCTAGCCTCATCAGCGAGTGCTCGCCAAGTTCGATATCATCTAATTCGAATGCACCATGGTAGTAGTGCTTGTAGGCTCTAGCAATATCGTGGTCTAGCATACCACATGTTGTTGATACCACATTGAACATATTTCTTTTGAGTGCTTCGACAAAGAATCCCCTCGTTCCGGTTGCACACAAGCATGCAGGGAAAGACAACCAATTTGTTACCTTAGCGGGGTCTGCATCCACTTCTTGTATATCTTGATTCATTTGCTTGAGAATATCTCTTGCGTAAGCGAGTTTTGTTGCTGTGAATCCTCCAGCACCGGACATCTGGTCGATAAGAGATCTCGGTGTTGAAATCTTAGCAAAGTCATAGTCGACGACTGGTTCATCAAATGACTCGGGGTCGATTGCCATGCTCTAATGCGGTACGGACTTGTAAATGAAATACTCGGAATTAAATTGAGCGCATTTCATCACAAAAGTAACTCTAGTCGGTGTATTTGATCTCTTAAAGTTGCAGCGGTCTCAAACTCCAATTCAGCAGCTGCTTCCTGCATTTCAGCCTTGAGTTTGGTGATTGTTGCCTTGATTTCTTTCTCAGTTGCCGTATTTATGTCCAATCCGCCAATGACAGTTGGAGTCTCCTTGGATAAATGAAATTCCAATTGAGAATTTGAATTTTCAATTGAATTTTTATCTTCTTCAGCATGTCTGGACCATAATGCCGAACTCAAATTCAATCTTGAGGCAAATTCACCGTCAGCCCTTCCTCCCTTCCTTGATACAAGGCGTTTCTTACCATCCTTACTTGTGTTTGTTCCGGCAATGAGCTCTGAACTTTCTTGCCCCATTTCTGGTAGTGCTTTCTTAATAGTCCGAGGTATGATTCCATTTTCCTTGTTGTGTGTTTCCTGTCGAGCCCTTCTCTCAAGAGTTTGGCGAATGGATGCTTCCATTGCCGGTGACATGTCATCAGAATACAGCAGTACTTGCCCATTAGAGTTCCTAGCAGCCCTTCCCATGGTCTGTAACAATGATCTTTCATTCCTGAGGAATCCTTGTTTGCCTGCATCAAAAATTGCTACCAGGCTGACTTCAGGAATGTCTAAACCTTCCCTCAGGAGATTTATTCCCACTATTACATCTATGATTCCTAATCTTAGTGCGTTGATTATTTCTGTTCTTTCGAGAGTATCGATTTCTGAATGTAGATAATGAGCCTTAACTCCCATTTTATTCAGATATTCCGACACTTCTTCTGCAAACTTGATTGTTAGTACGGTTACAAGAGCCCTTTCGCCCTTAGCGGTTCTTGCATTAATCTCGCTAAGTAAATCAGCAACTTGACCCTCAGTTCCCCTGACTTCTATTTTCGGATCAAGCAAGCCAGTGGGTCTGATCTCCATTTTAGCAATTCCCTCAATATTGTTTACCAAATCAAATAGAGATTCTGCTTCAGGATGTTTCTTCTCGATTGTTCTCGGTCCAGCCCCACCTTTTGAGAAAGCGTGCAATAGCCCCTTAGGAATTTCTTGGTTACTAATTTCACACAAATGACGTAATTCTCTTTCTCCTGGTGTAGCTGAAACATATATCATTTGAGGGACCATCTTTTGGAACTCAGGCATCTTTAGGGGTCTATTATCTGCTGCACTCGGTAGCCTAAATCCATGCTCAATGAGTGATTCTTTCCTCGATTTATCGCCGAAGTACATGCCACCTACCTGTGGAAGAGTAACGTGAGATTCGTCCATTATTACAAGAAATTTATCTGCATCGCCATGGAATTGTCTAGCACATGCTGCAAAGAAATCAAGCAAACAATACGGTCTTTCACCGGGCTTTCTTTGGTCAAAGTGGGCAGAGTAATTTTCTACCCCCGAACAAAATCCTACCTCTCTGAGCATCTCTAGGTCGTAGTTGGTTCTTTGCTGAAGCCTGAGGTGCTCGACAATTTTCTGTTGGGATTCAAGTTCAGCAAGTCTCCCTTGAAGTTCCATTTCAATGCTTTCCAAGGCTTTTTCATGTCTGTCTGGGCTTGTCGCAAACAATTCTTTTGGATGAATCCACGCCTCATCTAGAGAATCCATTACTTCCCATGAAACAGGGTCGCAGACTTGAACAGATGTGATTCCATCAAAATCGAATTTGATTCTAAGTGGGTCATCTCTTGAAGGCATCCATACGTCAAGAACTTCTCCTCTGAGCCTCACTTCTCCTCTCGCAAGATCTCCAGGTACTCTTTTGTATTGTAAATCAACCAATTCTCTAACTAAATCTTGAGGCTCTATTTCCTGCCCAACATATGCACGTACATACGCCTGTAGAAAGACATCCGGCGGGTTCAGTCCATATATGCAAGAAACAGATGAAACGATTACACAATCAGGTCGGGTGAGAAGAGCAGACACAGCAGAAAATCTCTCTTGTTCTATCCTTTCGTTAATGGACATCTCTTTGTCAATGTACAGATCTCTCTTTGCAAGATAGGCCTCAGGTTGATAGTAGTCATAGTGAGATACGTAATATTCCACTGCATTTTTTGGAAAGTATTCGGCAACTTCGTGGTGTAATTGTCTTGCTAGCGTCTTGTTGTGTGAGATGATTAGCGTTGGAATGTTCATTCTCTCTATGATATTTGCCATTGTGAAAGTTTTTCCTGAGCCAGTAACTCCCAGAAGAACGCATCTTTCCTGTGAATTTTCCAATTGAGAAATCAATTTTTCAATTGCTTTAGGCTGGTCGCCGGATGGAGAATAATCCGTGTGTAATTCAAATCTTTTCACCTCAGGATTTAGGTGATCTAGAGCGGCCCCTTCAAGTGCTTTTGAAATGTCAAACGGATCACGGTATTCGAGGTCTACCAATTCAGGTAACTGGTCTGCAATGGACATGAATTCTCCATCGTCATCCCACTCGTTGACCATTTCTCCACGCTCCAGTTAAGGTAGGTACAAACCACCGTTGACATGGATTATAGCACCGTTGACATATTTTGAATCCTTGCCACAAAGGAAGGAAGCAACACCAGCGATATCTTCGGGAGTGCCGATTCTTTTTTGCGGGACCAATTCAATCCTTTCTTCTCTTTTTTGGGCGCTGTCACCGGCTAAGATGTCAGTATCTACGAATCCAGGTGCTATTATGTTCACTCTTTTTCCCGAGTTGCCGACGGTTTGAGATAAAGAGCGAGCCCAGGCAGATAATGCCGCTTTACTTGCTGAGTAATCTGCACCATGAGGGGAGCCCTTAATTCCTAATTGAGAGGATACGACAACCATTCTAGCATCTTCGTTGAGGTGCTTTTGCAAAGTTTTCCAGACCCTTACTGCGCCTTCAAAGTTAACTCTCATGGTTCTATCAAGGTCCTCCAGTTCCATGTCTTCTGCAGCAATTCTTCTATACTCGCCGTGATTTAGAACCAGTGCGTCTACGCCTCTATTCATCCAAGCATGAATCCCCAGTAGCCCAACTTCTCCTTTGTCAGAACAATCAACTTTCAATGCTACAGCATCAATTCCTGAATTTCTTATCCCTTCAACAACCATTTCTGCTGGTTTTGATGAGTTATTGTAGGTGAGGATTATGTCATAACCATCCTCTGCTAATCGCTTTGAAATTGCTGCGCCAATTCCTCTTCCTCCACCGGTAATTACCGCAAGTGGGCGTGACATGGTATAGCGTGTAATTCATTCGATTTGAATTCACTCAAGGAACTGAGCAAGATTGGGAGGTTGCCAGCCTTCAGGTTTCATCACCTTTCCATCTTCTCTCCTCAATACCTTTCCATCGACTAATTTAGCCATATTTGATCTGTGAACCTCATCGAATGCGTCGTCATAGATATGTTGCATTCCATGATTGATTATTGTGCCTGCAAGGATATATCCAATGTCTGCAAGTGCATCTAGGACTTCTACCAAATCCCCTGCTCTTGCAGCTTCAGCATATTCTTCAACTTCCTCTTTGAGCAATTTTATCCTCAATTCAATCAATTCGTCATTACTCAATCCAGGCGAGTCTATCTTTGGGATTTCAAATGCATTGTTGAATTCTAAAAGTGACTTGACAATCGGGTTCATATCTGCTGCTGAACAAGCCGGCTATTGAATTTCACCACGGCAAAATCAAGTATCCAGTTAGCAAAATCCACCCTGTCGAAACGTGCGCAATAAACCAATATCCTTGCCACTTCTTCCAATCAATATCCCATTTCAGAACCAAATAGAATATCGGTAAAGAGGCAACTAATGCTGATAAATTGGAAAGTAAAACAAGCCATGAAAGAGTCAAAACTAGGGAGGTGATTCTAGTGATTTTCTCGCCAAATCTCGCCGGGAAAGATATGATTCCATTCTCTTTGTCAGATTCAACATCCATTCTAGCGTATCCCAAATCAAAGCTAGTGATCCAAAGCAAAACAGCCACTGAACAAGCAAATACTTCAGGGAACCAGTATGAATCAAAAATGGCTTCCCATCCTAAATCGTCACCTACGATACCAACCCATGCTCCAGCAGGTGCTAAGCCGAGGCAAAGTCCGAGCCAGAAATGGCATAACCATGTAAATCTCTTCAGGTATGGGTAAACGACAAAGGTTAGAACAGGAAGCCATGACATATACAACGCTATTTCATTGAGCATCCACGCACCCAAAATAAGCATTATTGTGAACACAATGCCGAGGGAAACAGCAGTGCTCATCGACATGGAACCGCTTGCTAGGTGCCTTTGAGCAGTCCTCGGGTTCTCAGAATCAACCTTTCGATCGATAATTCGGTTGAGGGTCATGGCTAATCCCCTAGCGCCCACTGCTGCAATTAATATCCAAAACAGGTCTTGCAGGCTGACTTCATATCCAGAATCGTGGGCAAGAAATGCTCCTATGAATACAAATGGTAAACTGAACAAAGTGTGTTCGAGTTTGACAAATGATGCGATTTGCTTCAAATCCATGGGATAAGCCTCACTTGAACTCTAAATGTTCAGGCCATTCCAAGTCATTTAGTTCTTCAAAATTTTGTAGGCTATCAAGCGTTTCTTTCGAATGTAGGGTGACTGCTGGCCACCGCCTTACTGTATGTTTTGTGCTTGGTATGGGCGTGGTTGCATCCCAGCAAATTCTTTCCCGCTCATCATCAAAACTGAGTCCTCTGCCTACATCAAATCTACTCGTGAGTTGCCAGAGTAGCCTTCTGCGTGCCTTTTCACAATGTAAATTTAGGTCAGAATTTGTTATGAAAAGCCATCTAATCGATTTATTAGAATCTAATTGAAAAATCGATTTTTTCAATTGAAAAATTCTATCTATTCTGGCTTTTTCCTTTGCATCCAAACTCGAATCATTTCCATCTGGCTCTAATCCTGTTTCTGGTGATGGTGTTCCCTCTATTTTGGTGGTTACTACCAGCATGTTTCCTCGAAGTTGCCTCAAATCATCTAACTCGGGTATATCCCTTATCTGATTAAGTAATTCTTCAGAGATCGCAGATGATTTTTCAGCGCCTCTTCTCCAATCGGGCGTGTCCTCTTTGAATGAACCAGTAACTGGTTCGGTATCTGACCTAGGGTCGGGTTTTGGTATAGTCGTTGCATCGATCAAAAGCTTGTCATGAACATTCTCATATGGACTTGCAACTTCCAAACTATCTGCAACCATTCCTTCGAGGATTATCATGTCCTTTTTCGGCTCCACATTATCATTGAGAACATCGAGGAAGGCGTCCAAATCTTTCACATCATGGTCTGGGTCACATGCTACGATTATCTTGAGGAACATCATTTGACCGGCACCAAATAAGCCAAGTGCTGTTTTCCTCGCCTGCCTGGGATACCTTTGCTTACTTGCTAAAATTGCTAAATTGTGGAAGCCTGTTTCTAACGGTAAATGCACACTCAATACATCTCTGTGTTGGAAATTCAATACTGGTGAAAACTGGCGACCAATTGCTTCACCCAGGTATCCATCCTCCATTGGAGGAAGACCAACAATTGTAGCAGGCAGGACTGCGTTTTTCCTCATTGTGATTGCTGTGACATTTAGGACTGGGTACTGTCCAGTTAGCGAGTAAAATCCGAAGTGGTCGCCAAATGGCCCCTCGGTTCTTGTTTCAGTTGGGTCACACCATCCTTCGATTACGATGTCTGCCTCTGCAGGGACCCACAAATCCTGTGTTTTTGCCTTGGTTATTTTCAAGCGCTTTCTGCCAAGGATTCCTGCAAATTGGTATTCGCTCAAGTTATCAGGCAAAGGAGAAATTGCGGAGAAGATTAACTCTGGAGGACCTCCCATACATATTGCAACAGGTATTTTTTGACCTTTAGCAGCATGGTCTGCTGCGTGTTTGTGTATCTGCCAGTGAAGTCCTGCTTCATTTGGCCCAAATATTTGCGAGCGATACATTCCAAGATTGTGTTCGCCGCTTTCAGGGTCTTTTGTGACAACCAAAGGAAGAGTAACGAATGGCCCGCCATCATTTGGCCAAGTTTTTGGAATTGGTAATTTTGTTAAATCAGGATTGTCCATGATCACTTGCTGACAAGGTGCTCGCTTTACCTTTCGAGGGTTGAAGGCTAGAGCATCTCTAGCGACTGGGATACCTTTCCACGGTTTTTTCATGTAGGTGCCGATATCAGGTTTCATCATGGCAACCATTCTATCGCCGATTTCTGTTTCTTTTGTGACTTCTAAAGCCCTCATCGTTCTGTCATGGGTTCCAAAGATATTCATTGCCAACGGTATTTTTGATATTGACCCGTCCTGTAGAATTGGTTTTTCAAAAATGACGGCAGGTCCTTCGTTCTTGACTAAGAGGTCTGCTATTGCGCCGGCTTCGTACGTTACTTCGACTGGTTCCTTGATTCGAATTAGCTCGTTGTTCTTCTCAAGGTGACTAAGCCAGTTACCTAGAGTCTTCCAAGCCATACTTACTCCAAAACCTCTTCCTCTTTGAATAGTGTGCATGAGAGAATTGACATTATTTTTGTAAACAAAAATCATCGCTTCCTTCATGGACTTGTAGTGCTTGGTAGAATCATGGCGGAGGTAATCAACGAGTGTGATGTCGTGGTTATCGGCGCAGGCCCAGGCGGAGGAAGTGCGGCCTTGGAAGCATCACGTCAAGGATTGAGCGTCATGGTATTGGAAGCAGATCCTGATGTAGGGACTCCAGTACATTGCGGAGAATGCTTGTCGCTGGAGGCAGTGAAAAATCTAAAATTAGACCTCCCAGAAGAAGTAATAGCACTAGATGTGGAAGGAATTCGAGTGATTTTTCCGGATGGGACCGCAAAGAAGTTGACAGAACCTGGCTACGTGTTGGAAAAGCATCTATTTGAAAGATGGTTAATCGGAGAAGCAGAAAAATTGGGAGCGGAATTACACAGGTCACACAAAGTAAAATCTGCGGTCAAAGAATTCAATAGCGAAAATAAATTTTCCAATTGGATAATTGAAGGAAAAGGTGAACAATTTCCGATTAAGACTAAAGCCATTATCGATGCCTCAGGTGTAGCAGGATTCTCAGCCAAATACTTCGGCATAGGGGGAGAAGTAGAAGTGATTGCAGGCTTCCAGTATGAAATGCTTGAAGTTCCAAATGATGGTTTCCTAGACTTTTATTTGTGGCCAGAATACTCTCCTCATGGCTATGTATGGATGATTCCAAAGGAAGGAGGCAGGGCAAATGTTGGTCTTGTTACAACTGATAAAAAGGGCGCTGTGAAGTACTTAGAGAACTTTATACAGGACACTTACTTGTCCGACAACCCAAAAACAAACCCTCCTTGGAGGGCAGAGGGAATCAAAACTAGGCCTTTTGGTGGTACAATTCCTATTTCTGGTCCAAGATCTCAAACCGTTGATGAAGGCTTGATACTCGTGGGGGACGCAGCAGGATTTACTTCTCCGTTATTCGAAGGTGGCAGTCACTTGGCGCTTTGGTCTGGAAGAGAAGCTGCACAGGTAATCGCAGAAGCAATAGAATCCGGGGACCTTTCAAAATCAGTGCTTGAAAAATACGAAACGGCATGGAAGAATACATTCCCGCCCTATGATAAAATCCTGAAAGGAAAGACCTCCTTGTATGGATTAACTGATGCAGAGATGTCTGAAATGGCTAACTTCCTGCCTGAAGAACTTGGCAACATGTCTCCCTTACAGAAACTCGGCATAGGTCTACGAATCTTAGTAAAAAGACCATCATTAATTCGTAAAGGAGTAATATCAACCCTCAAATCATTCGGATATTCAAGAGCCAAGTATTTTGGATGGTAAGTCCAAACATGTCTTGGTAATTTGGTAAGATAAATGAGTGAACGCGGTTTCGATACATCATGTGGGGGCTAAGCTTATGGATTGCTCTCATTTCTTTGGCAGTATTATTTGCTAACCCGAAAATTCAGGGTACTGCCAAAATAGTATTGCATTCACTAGCATCATTACCGTTCTTCACTCTTGTTTACCTATTTATTGTGAATGATGATTCCATCTTGGTAGTTGCTGCTAATGGTGGTTCTGCACTTCCGCTGAAATACAAAATTGCTGCAACTTGGGCAGCAAGGGAGGGGCCAATTCTTCTGTGGGCTGGATTAATGGCACTCCTAAGTTTAGTCTACGCAGGGAATTTGGAAGGGGAAGATGATTCAACTAGTAATCTCCGACTTCGTTTTGCACACGGATTTACAGCCTTACTGATCATTCTTGCTATGAATCTAAAACCGTTCGAGTTGGCTTCAGAAGGGCAATTTTTTGCCGGTCTCAATCCCCTGCTGCAAACTGATTTAATGGTGATACACCCACCACTAATCTTCTTTGGTTACAGCTTTTGTATGCACCTAACCTTCATTGGAATATCGTCTTATTTGCAAAACTCTGAACAATCTATCGCAGAGAGGATTTATCCAGTAGCAAGGCTGGGCTTTTTCGTATTAACGTTGGGAATCGGTCTTGGTGGTCTATGGGCCTATCTAATCCTGGATTGGGGGGGATATTGGGCATGGGATCCTGTTGAAACAGGGTCTTTCTTACCGTGGTTGGCTCTTGTGATCTTATCTCACCTGAGGACTAAACCGGGCTCCAAGCCAGCTATTCTGTATCAAGGCGTGGCAATAAGCACAGGGGCGTTATCCTTGTTTGCTACCTTAGTTACTAGGGCGGGTGGTGTGTGGGCTAGCAGCGTTCACACCTTTGTTCAATCCAGCGATGCAACTCCTCCTTCAACAGTTTTAGGAAGAATGTTCCTATTAGACAATAGCGATGCTGGCGTTGAAGTAATTTCATATCTATTTGTTTTATTCTTGCTTATTGGAATCTGGCTTACTATGGCTCGATCATATTATTCTGGTCAAAAACCTGGTTCAAAAATAGAATTTTATTTCATGGCTCCTATCGTATTTGCGTTTCTTGCTGCCTTATTCGGTGGCCAGATTTATTCTGGAATTAGTGAAGTGTTAATCATTGTTCCACTTGCAATGTATATCCATTCCTATTATCTTAGTGAAGACTTCAAGCTTAACAAACAGAATAGCACCGAATTAAGGCAGAAATTGGAGGGGATTTCTCACGTTGCTGTATTCTTCATAATAGCATACATTTCAGAATCTATAATCGCTTTACTTTGTTTGTGTTTCTTGGTTCCTCTAAGGTCTGCAAAGGTCGTTACAAAACAATGGGGCTGGGCTTTAGCTGGCGTAACCGTTGCTTTGTCAAGTTCATGGACAGGTTTGGTGGATGTTTTTGTGGCAATTGCCCTTCTACTACTGTTCATTACACCGTGGTTACTGAAGAAAGATGATCCGGATAAAAAGCAAACTAGTGTCTTCAAATTATTGACAAAGAAGGACTTGATGAAATATACTCTATACTCTACGGTTGTAGTTTCATCGACATACCTAATTTTGACATTGGTCATTTTGCTATCAAGCATTGATCAAGTCTCCCTTGAGGCTCATGAAGTCCTTGGTTCTCCTTTCATACTAGCATTGCCAGCATCTTTCTTTGCCTATAATTTTAGAAAATCGAGTCCCAAAACAAATCAATTAGTCATCTTATTGACGGTTTCTCTTTCTGTAATTATGGCAATATTCTTCCCGGAAAACCTAGGGCCGGATTCAAATGAACAATTCAGCGAGTACATCAATAGAGGTAATATTGGATGGCTACTTCTGCCTATGTTATTGGTCTCATTGCCCGGGATGACCAAGGAGGTTTACTCACAATGGAAGTCAAAAACTAAATCATCAAAAATATCTAGGTGGGCTCATTTTGTTCACCTAGGGCTAATTTTATTGCTGATAGGTCACGTCTTTTCAACAACTCTAGTTGATAGAGGTGATTCCTCTCACAGGATAACCATGGTCAAAGATGAGATGGTAATTGTTGGTGATTATGGCTATATGTTCAAGGAACTAAATCTGGAATCTGAACCTGAAGTTGGAGATGGCTACCTTGGCGTGGAGGTTGAGATATATTCAATGAACAACGGTGAAGAATCACTGATTGGTATTGTGAATCCAGGTACTACAAGATTCGATAGTTCTGGATTTGCTAGGTCAGAAGTAGATCGTCACTCCACTTTAACAGGCGACTTAGTGTTCATTTTCGATGGATCTCAAGCCTCTGGATTGATGCGTGAGGCATCCATCAACGGTATCGATTCGATCGAGCTGATTAGGATTACAGTGTATGAATTACCATTTTCTCATTTAGTATGGTCTGGTTGGGTCATAATGTTGGTAGGTATGCTCGGACTGTGGTATGAAGGGAAATTGACTTCCACTTCAAAGGACCACTATTCGAAGGACTACGAGGAAGAATGAAGATTGCTTAGTGCAAGATGTTTCTAATTATCAGCCAATTTCCTTATGAATGAATGGTAGGTCGGCGGGTCTACCCCTAGGGGAGGAATACATTATGGAAGACGGAACAATCGTCCACGTTGACTACGACCTATACAACGCAGAAACCGGTGATCTTATCGAGACCACACGTGAAGAAGTCGCAAAGGAGCATGAAAAGCACCAAGAAGGTCGAACTTACTCTCCACTGGTATGTGCTGTTGGCGCAGGAACTCTAATCGCAGGATTTGAGGATGCACTTTCTGAGGCAAAAGCAAACAAAGACACCACCGTCGAAATTTCTGCAGAAGATGCTTACGGTGAGAAAGACCCTACACAAATCGAAACAATCTCAATTGATAAATTGCTAAAGCATGTAAGAGATCCTCAATCTCTTTACTTGGGAGCTCCAGTAAATATCAGCGGACGTCAAGGCTACCTTGCATATCTTTCAGCAGGAAGAGCAAGAATAGATTACAATCACCCAATGGCTGGAATGAAGTTGAAGTACGATTTCAAAATTGTCAAGGTAATTGAAGACAGAGAAGAAAAAATTGCTGCATTGTTAGAATCAAACACTGGCCACACAGACTTTGTTGTCGAAATGGATGGAGACGATGTTTCTATCACAATTCCTCAAACTATGCTGTTTGACACCAACGCTGCTTTGATGAAATTCAGACTTGTAACCACTCTAAGAGACTCTGTAGAAGTCAACAAGGTTACATTCATGGAAGTACACGAGCCAAGAGGTTTCGGAGCTTCTGATGAAGAAGAGTGATCTTTTAGAATCCTCTTTTGCATTTTTGGCACGATTCTTGAATTGATATTCTAGACAGTTTGTTTATGAATCAAATTATTTGGGTGAATTTTCCTCTGAATTACTGAAGATGCCAGAATTCTGTGGCTTTCAGTACATCATTTTGTGAATTCTTGGTGCTCGGAATGTGGGCTTGCAAGCCATATGTGGCGCAGTAATGCCTTTTTTCGTAAAAATGTTTATATGCTTCTCTTAATACTCATCAGTTC
Source organism: Methanobacteriota archaeon (assembly GCA_002718195.1). Taxonomy (GTDB): domain Archaea; phylum Thermoplasmatota; class Poseidoniia; order Poseidoniales; family Poseidoniaceae; genus MGIIa-L4. The sequence continues at coordinate 15,839 of PBDU01000001.1, forward strand.
GGAGGAAATCCAAATGAGTGAAAAGAAGTATTTTGTCCTGCTAGACGGGAACAACGACACAGCGCAAGTATTTGCAAGCAAACAACCACGTGGTGCGGCTCTAAAAGCTGCAACTCGCGGACACACAGACATCCGCCTAAGAGAGCGCAAGACCAAGAAGGTCCACGTTTTCACTGGCAGTATCTCTATGGTTGACAAGCCTGCAAACGGCCCAGACTGGTTGCCTGACAAGATCAAGAAGGCAAACGTCAAGAAGGTCGGCGTTGAGCACCTAGAGTGAATCTCAACACAGCTTGATTAGAAGTAGTCCCCGTTAGGGAAGTCCGCCCTTTCTCTCGCCACGGCGGGAGAAAAGGCTCGCACCTTTTTTTTATTTTTTAGACGCAATTAATACCTTTTGATGAGGCGTTTATGCTATAATTGTATTTTTCAAACTCCATCAATATAAGGCGTAGCGTGTATATACCCTCACCCTCTCTGCTAAACGATGCCGGAACTATATATGGCTAGAACCTGCAAATGGGGAGTCGTCAAAGTTGTTGGCGGAGACATTTGGAATCATAGCGGTGATGCGATGATTACTCCTGCAAATAACAGGCTGTCTGGCAGAGAAGGATTGGATAATCAAATTCATCAAAAAGCAGGGCAAGAATTGACCGATACAACTAGGCAAATCTGCCTAGACATGAGAAAAATCAACGCTCCACCTTGTGCTGTCACAAATAACGTCGTAACCAAACCTTACAACCTTGGTGGTAATTACAAACACATTATTCATGCTGTAGGTCCAGATTGTAGGAGACCAAATCAAGATGAATCCAGAAGGGAATTGTTAGCACAAACATACGAAAACCTGTTTGAAAAGCTACTGGAAATGGATGACGTTGAAACAATATTTGCTCCACCGATATCAATGGGAACGTTTGCATACCCGCATAGAGAAGGTGCAAGGCTAACTTTAGAGATACTACTTGGGAAGATGGATGGGGAAGAAGATCCCAAAATTAGGGAATACAACATTGTGGTAAAGGACAAGAATTTTATCAGTAACATGAGAACTGTTTACAGGGAAAATGAAGATCAATTCCCGGGTATTGACACAACAACAGAGTAGGTGAAATTCGATGTCTTCAATCGACGAGATGGTCGAATTGGCTCTGAATGATTCAAAATCTGAAATCGACTATGTTCTTGTATTATCAAATAATTCAAGAAAGGTAAAACAAGTCCAAGAAATCGTTGCAAACAAAAAACCGTTGAAGGTTCTTACCAGTCAATCAAGGACTGCAGAAATTTTGGAAGAGGACGAAATTGATGTTACTCTTTCAGATGAAAATCTCAGCGCTAAGGGATTGGGTGTGCTCAACAGGATTCACGACTTGATGATTTCATCCCTAAGCGATAGCGACCTAAAGGTTGGAATGAAGGTACTGGTGGTTTTAGCAGATCCAATCGATGGTATCTTCGTGGTAGATTTCTCTAATCTACATATCAACAAACTGATTCCAATTGCTCAAGAATTTGGTGTTGAAATTGAGGTCTTGAATAGACTTATTGATTTGGCTCAGGAAATCGGAGGAAGAGGTAGAGAAGGACATGATGTAGGTGCCCTATTTGCTTTAGGAAATATACAAAAATTAAGAAAACACTCTACTGCTTTAGTCCTAAATCCCTTCAAGGGGCATTCTAGGGAAAAAAGGAGCATTCTTGATAACAAGAACCTGGAAACTCTAGCCGAGTTTGCCTGGCTTGATGGTGCGATATTCTTCAATAAAGAAGGGATTGCAAGCGATGCTGGAAGATACATACAGGTTCCACCAAATATTCCAGCAAAGTCTGGCGAAGGGGGAAGGGAATTAGCTGCAAGGGGAATATCCTCCTTGACTGATTCAATAGCCGTATCAGTTTCCACATCGGGAAGAATAACACTGTATGCTAATGGAAGGCAAGCATACCAAGTGAGAATGAAGTGATTGCTGTAGAAATAGCATCATTCAATAACTACAACTGCTAGGTAATATCGTGGCAGCAATCATTGTTAGGACCAATGATTTTCGTCTTGCTTTCAAATTAATCAAGGAACTTCGTAAAAGAAACACTAATTTCAGATTGATAGATTTTGATGATGACTTGCCCAGAGGCGACTTAGTGTGGTTAGGAACTGAGCAAGAAGTGGTAGAAGAATTCCAAAAATCCGGCGACTCCCGTGGCATTGCCTGCTCAATCGATGATTTATCAGTCGCAGTCGATTCTGCTATTCACAAATCAAAGGGAATAGAATCGATAGAAACTCTTGCCTTTGGGGTCGACCCGGGACCAAGACCAGGTCTAGCGTGGTTAGCCGATTCAAGACTTATTGGAATGGCACAACTAGAGCAACCCAATCAGGTCATTAACCACATTCTAGGTATAGCCTCAAGGTTACCTCATAAACGCATGGTCGTGAGAATTGGTGATGGTTCACCTTCCATCAGAGATAGGTTGCTCAATGAATGTCTTAAGGAGCATTTTCTTTGTGAAGAAGTCAATGAAAGCAAGACTTCTCAAGGCTTTTCAAGACATGACCATAGCCGCTCAGCTGTAAAAATCGCAATGAATAGTGGGACAAGGGTATTCGAAATCCGAGAATTAAACGTAAGCGAAGGTGAGATAAGGAATCTCAAACAAAAAAGCAGAAGATACTCACGAGGAAGGATTACGATATCATCATCTCTTGCTCGATCAGTTGCAACTGGCAAGTACACATTGGAGGAGGCAATTGCTATCCACCTTTCTGACGAAAAAAGCAAGTGACGAATCATGCTGAGATTCATAATGTTTGGATGATTGGGGCATTCATGGCAAGCGACTGGATGTCTGTCTCTATTAGCGGCAGAACAATTCTGCTTGCCATTCTAGCATGGTATATTTTGCTTAGAGTCCTAGAAAATAAGGGAGTTCTTGACAAATGGAATGCTTCTAGGGCACTGGGTGTCATTTTGATGGTTAGAACGCAAAAAGGGTTAGGGTTATTGGAAAAGTTAGCGCGCCCAAGGAAGTTTTGGCGTGCCTATGGTGAAGTATCCCTCTGGGTATGCTATCTGGCAATGTTCCTCACTGGATTCGTTGTGATTCTGGCATTTATTGCCGCTGCTACAACAGAGCCTCTCGAGGACCCTCCTCCTGCCAGTGAGTTACTAGCAATCCCTGGATTAAATCCAATGATACCTCTTGGATGGGGAGCGATTGCATTCATCTTTTCTTTGGTGATTCATGAGTTAGGTCATGGTTTGCAGGCAAGAGGCCATGGAATGAGGATAAGGTCATTCGGACTATTACAACTTGGACCATTGCCTCTTGGAGCATTTGCAGAGCCTGAAGGAGAGGAATTGTTTGACGCCCCTCGAAAGGAAAGACTGCGAATGTTTGCAGCAGGTCCTGCAACCAATTTATTCGCAGCATTAATTTTCATGCTGCTGATATCTGCGGCTGCTACTCAGATCACATCCGTTCACCAAAGTGTTCACGTTCAAGGTATAGTCGATGGTGCAGGTGCACAAGAAGCAGGTATGCTTCCTTGGGATTCAATCTTGGAAATGGAAGGACAAGTTATACCCGATTACCAAACATTTGACGAGGTCATCTCTCTTTCCTATCCAGGAGATGAAGTCGAGATACTAGTAGAGCATCAAGACGGTACGCAAGAATTGCTTGTTGCCACTCTTTCCGATAAAAGAGAATATTACAAAGCAAATAATTGGACTGATGCCCAACTTGATGCTTACGAAATCTATGAGGGTGAACCTTTCCTTGGCGTTTCAGGAATTTCTGAAGCAACAGCAGGTATTGACAGACTAACCGGGCCATTTTCTGCTAATGTGGAAGCAAGCCTAGGTCAGAGATTGTTGTCTTTGCCTATTCATCTGGTAAGCATAATGATAATTCCATTCGAACTTCAAGGAGTAGCAATCCATCCATTCCAAGAATCACTTCTAACAGCCAGTGATGGATTTGTAGGCTCAATACTTGGAACAAATGGGATACTATTCTTCGTGAATCTATTTTTCTGGATAGCATGGGTTAACGTCTTACTTGGATTTACCAATCTAGTTCCGATGGTGCCTTTCGACGGAGGTCATATGTTCAAGGATATAGTGCATAATTCTCTAACTAGATTGAAGAAAATTACCAAGAAAATAAAATTCGTTAGAATCCATCCATTGTGGATTGATCATATCTCGAGAAGAACATCTTCTCTATCTTCCCTGGCAATCTTATTCATGCTAGTGTTTACCATAGCAATCCCCTACATATTATGATCTTCGATTTAGAAGTTCAGCAATGTAATCAACATTTTTTGTGGAGGTTTGAGGATAGTATCTGGAGATTTTCTCATCATCAGTTCTTTGTTTTAGTCCCTGGAGTTTTGAGTTCTCGTTGCATAGTATGGAAATGAATTCATTTAGCGGCAAACCCTTGTCCCAATCGATATGTTTACTGCCATTTCTAGTTAGTGGGAGGGGTGGTATTGATCTCTCCAATCTCTTTGACGCTCCAGTTAATGTGGATGTTTCAACTCTGAATATTCTCCAAGAATCTCCTCGCACTCCTTTCAATCTATGAGCGTAAAGAGGCATCAGTGAGCACCTTTCGCCTTCTCTTTCCATTGCATCATATTGGTCTTTAGTTCGACCTGAGAGGTACAATTTCTTGTCTTTGGTAGTTTTTACCTCAATTGGGAAACACAAATCTCCTCTCAATGCGAGTAAATCTCCTGTTCCCTCTGAGCCGGAACCAGCTGCTCTGACGACCAAGAACGGTCTATTTTGAATTCGAGTCATCCTCTCTTTTTCTTGCTCAGTACAAGATTTGATGACAGCAGCTACGCCCTTTTCGTCTCCTGCTAACACGGCAAGTAATTCCCTCTCGTACTTGCTTACCACATGATGCATACTTTGTCATGAGTTAATGATAACTTCGGTTAATCATCTCCACAAAATATGTTCAGTGGAGCAACTTGAGTTAGCGAAGGGTACCCATGTTTGATATTTCTACCTCGTGAGTGTCTTTGGCATTTACTTATGAGGGTTGACCGATTGGAGTACATGATGTCAAAACAGGTCAATCAGTTTAGAGACTGGGCTGAAGACGCCTGGTATGAATCACCACTGGAAATCTCAGTTTGGTTTGCAAGCGAGGATTATGCAGAGGTTTTCTTCAAACTTGAAAAATCAGTTTTAGTTGCTAAGTTAACAATGATCAACGAATCTTGGGAATCTGAAAAGCACTTACACATACCTTTGGATATTTGGAAACCAGGTTCGATTCAAGTCCATACAACAACCGAAGGAGTCACTAGGTTCCGACATCGCCAACAGGAAATAAATCTTCGAGGCAAAACAAGAGCACCTGAATGGGCTCAGACTCTATTGGAAAATTGGTTGTTGAATCTAAAAAATAAACGAGATAATCCCAGAGATAGACTTCAGAAACTATCCTCCTTGAAGCGAGCAAAAGCAACGATCGAGAGAAATTTAGCATCAGCAAGTCTATCTGGAGTTAGTACAGACATAGCAATTGCAGGGATGAAAATAGACTCTGCGGAAAAACTTCTGACGCCAAAATCCTATGCTAAAGACAAACAGTGAGATTACTCTTCTTCTTGTAGAGCCTCAACGATTCTATTCATTGCTTTTTCATGCTTGGCTTCATCAAATTCTGGAGATCCCTGCATTATTCTACCAAGCAGAGGATCGACAATGCTAGGCGTGACCAAAATCAAACCAATAACACCGAACAACATCATGAAAGAGGTTCTAGGAACAAAATCTGTTCCGGGCGAATTTCCCGAACTAACCATCAACTTGACAACACCTAGCCACGGAATTTCCCCTCCCGCTTTCCCAACTATCCAGTCGTCTTGTACAGCATCGATTACGCCGCCTGTTGGTGATGTAAGTCCAGTAGAATATCTAACAGCATCATTGCCTTGATCGGCTGAACATTTGTTGTTATCTCCCAGGGTTAGAAATCCTGCTTGTTCTGGACTCCAATCGCTGACTTCTAAGTAAGATTCTATTCCAGCATGAGTTGGTCTTTTACAATCATAGTATCCTGCATGCTCGCCATCAAAGGAGATATTGATGACCTCAGAATTTACGATATGCGTTCCCGGAACATCCCATGTGAAAACACAAGCCCCGAGCATTCCATCCTCTGCATAGGTTCGCTCATCAAATACTCCGCCATCAGGACAAGCTATCGAATCACTAGCCTCTTGGCTTGAGAATGCATCCCTGTCTGGAATGCTTGTATCATTTGCGACCACTCTGAGAATTGCTCTGTGAATAATAGGTGTTGAAACGTCACTTCCTCCCTTTTTGAAGATAATCACGTCCCCTTCCATGCCATGAGTTTCATAACCAAAATTGCGATTTGTAACATCTGTAGCTTCAGCGAATGTGACTATATTTTCAAAACTGGTTTCTTGAACCAGGATTAAGTCTCCGGCATCTATTGAGCCAATCTCTCCTTGTTCAGAATGAATCATAGAAGATGACTCGACAACAACCAATGGCGGCATTGTTCCTGTGTGGGCGTATAATCCACCTATCAGTAGCACTATCATACCAATTGCGAGAAGAATTTCACGCAATAGATTTCCAAATGATGTGCCCGAAGTCACTTTTCCGCCTCAGTAAATCCTCAAGGAGCCCCTTCTTCAATGAATTGTTTCCATTTTTCTTCGTGTACTCCGCCTAATATTGCAACTGCCTGCTCTGCATCTGCTTTCTTTTTGTTGAATTCAGATTTGGATTTAATCTCCATTGTTTCTTTAATTGTATTTGCTAGACCGTTTAAATGTAAATATTCCGGGATCGCAACAAACAGAATCAGTACAGCAACGATAAACAATACCATTGATGCTCCAATGAACTCAACAAATGCTTCAGCTTCTGGAAAAATCAGCATATGTCCTAGTGTACTTGCTGCAATAAAAAACCCAATACCGCATGCGGTAGAGGTTATTGTCAACTGCTTACCTCTTTGCTTAGCCCACCAACTCTCTATGACGCCCATGCTCTTCCCTAGTTGCCCATGATAGAGTGCATTGATGATATTTTCTAAAATTTGATTCGTGCTACACGCAAGTAGCGTCATTGTTACGATGTGTTAATATGCTTTTACTGACTGTATAAGAAAAGCCATACGCACTATGGCGAGGTGATAACGATGCGACGCGCAATTTTTCTTGCTCTTTTGATGCTAATGTCAACCACAATTTCAGTCGTCGTTGCTTCAACAACTGAGACGCAGTTCGCCGATGGAACATCTTCTTACACGCACACTTTCACAGGACAAGGCACAGGTTCTGCAGGTAGTATCACTCTCCCTTACGGAGCAGAGGTCACTTATGCTGAATTCAACCTAATCGGCGAATCTAGTACAACCCAATACTCCAATCACACAACGAATGCTCACTGGGGAGGACAAGGCAAATCAAATTCATGGTCAGGTAGCGCTGCATCACCATTCACTAGCGGGCAAAGAAATGGCTTAGAGGCTCAAAATGGTGATTTGTCTCTAGCAAGTGTACCTACTTCAGCAATGACCTCAATCGTATCCAGTGATTCCTTAACAATGGTCGGAACAACCAGAAACAACACGGGTCAATTCGCTTCTTTGGGTGATCAAGGCTACAACGGAATCAGCAAGAAATATCCTGATTTGAGCGTTTCATCTCAAGCAAGTTGGAATTACGTTGGCGTAGTAATCAAGGTAGAAGATGAATTCCACGTCTTCCGTTATTCTCAACAACAAATGTATGCTGCACCAACAATTCTAAGAATCAACTCCACAACTGGAAGCTACATAGGAACAGCGTCCATGTCAACAGGAAGTTGTACCAATACTTACATCCATGACGCCACAATGGATTCCTCCGGTAATGTTTGGACTGCCCACAGCTCATACACTGGCAGACTGAGCAAATGGACTGTAAGTGAAACACAATGGAGATGCTCGACCACCTACACATTCAGTGGCAAGTACATGACTGGAGTAGATTTTGATGACGATAGTGGAAAATTATACGCAACATATTGCGATAATACATACCCAACTTATTACCGTTATTTGTATGAACTAAATCCTTCAAGTCCTACCTCTATAAACGGCACATGGTTACTTGGTGGTGACTCAACATCATGCAGTTCAACGAATAATGTCATTGCTGGACTAAAGGTTTCAAACCAGAGAGTGATAGTAAACGAATACTCACAAAGGGCTTCAAAGCACTATCACTATCACTTGAACGGCGCATTCCTAAACGAGCAAGGTATCCAAACAATGCCTAATGGCGGACACTACGGAATAACAGAAACAGATGATGGTAAGATTGCCTTTGCCTGTCATCACCAATCATTCTGTACTCAAAGAAAGATCACTACCTACGGTGATGGTGATTTATTCGACTCTAGGAATCCTACATCCACATCAGGCACAATCACAAGTGCTACAAGAACTCTTACCAAAGCAGTCTCATCTCTCAAACTAGCCGGACTGATAGGTGTAACACCAACCGGCACTAGTATCGAGATAGACATTTCAAACGACGGTGGACAGACATGGAAGAAAGCAAGTGTCGGTCAAACTGTTAACTTTGCAAATAGCGGAAATCAACTGAAGTGGAAAGCCTACCTAAACGGTACAACATCGGTAACACCGATTCTTGATTTAGTGAATGTAGAATACATCGCAAGTTATACTACCTCTGGTTATCTATATGTTTACCAGTACATCGGCTCCAGCTCATCCAACACTGTAGCCGTGCAGGTAGACTACAATGCGACAATGCCGTCTGGCACCTCAATTAGGATTAACCATGGTCCTGGCGCATCCACTACGAGTTGTGGGAATGGGAATACTGGAGTATACCAGTACACTCAATCGGGTCAATCGAAAGCAACTCCTCAAAACACGGGTTACTATCACTGTTTGAGAATCGAGTTGCAGACTAGTTCCTCTGCCAACTCGCCAATTCTACACGAATTATCGGTCAAGATGTTCTCTAATGTACCAGAAGACGTGTCCATGAAGGTTGGTCAGACTACTGTTTACAGCGGAAATGGTGCATTGCTTGGAAGTCAAACAATTTCCTCATCCAACTCCCAATCTCCACTCATCACGGCATTCAATAATAGGTTAGATGATGAGAGCAGCGGTACGCTAGATATTCCTATTGAATTCTCCAGCAGCTCTAGTGGAAAATTAACTCTTGAATCATTCGAAATTCAATACATAATGCAAACAGTGAATCTTGATATGAACGTTCCTTCAGATGAAATTTTACACGCCAGAAATGAGCCTTATGAAATCGTGACTAGGCACGTGATTGGCGAGTATGCAACACAAATTACTGAGGCTACGCTGACTCTAACTACCAATCAGATGGCAAATAACCCAATCTTTACTTGGAATTCCGGAGATATCTTCCCTGAGCCTAATGACCCAGGGGATTACATTGAGTTAGACATCTCATCATATTCAATTGAGAATAATGGAATTTTAGAAATCCACTGGATATTCCATGTAACTGATAATTTCCCCGACCAAGATGCCGTCGGATTTAGGGCTCATTGTACTGATGATACGGGTTCAAACGGATACTCTCCGTTGCCACTTGTTTCAAATGAAACAATGAGGGTTAACAGGACATATGGATTAGGGACATTGAGTGTCCTTGACAGTGATGGAGAACTTCAGAGAACTGATGTTCCAGATAATGGATGGGTTGCTGCAGGTGAACAGATTCACTTCACTGGTGCAATGTGGTTCCAAGATACAATGGACGCTCCGCTTGACAGTGCTTTCGATGTCAGGGTAGCAAGAAATGGCTATGTTGAGGCAACTGCAAGAGACACTACAAACACGAATGGTTCGTTCTTTATCTCAGTAGATGTACCAAACCTAGACATTCCAGACGGAATAACATATGAGGTTCAAACCTACAACGAAAGGGATGCATCTCACGTTGCTCAGCCAAATTCAGACTGGTCTAGGACTTTCAGAGTCGACAATACAGATCCAACTAGAGTTGAGGTATATCCTGAAGAAGATGCATATGAGGCTGCTGACCGTTCTCAAGAAGTAAGAGTTCTAGTCAATGACGAAATCGGGATTCCAATCGAACTTACTCTAAATTACTGGGTTGAAGCAGATCATGACCTAAACAGGAATGGTGAAGCTGATCCTTCCGAATACGTGCAAAAAATAGTCAGGAATGAAACCCTTGCTGAAGATAAATGGTTTGTGGCAAATATCGACCATTCAAGAAATCCGAACATGGGTAGAGTGTCATACTTCTGGGATGGAGGAGACCAAGCAGGAAATCCATTGCATTGGACTGTGATGGATGATGAGGGCAATGAGTATGTTGTCCAGGCAGAACACGGATTCAATTACGACGATGCAACCTTCAGGACAAGAAAAGATTCCAGCGCAATATTCACCGGTCTGGATTGGGTAGGACACTTAGATGATGAGCCAGTTTATGCAGGGAAGACCCAAACAATCACTCTCGGTTTCATCGATGCAAACACTGCTATTGACTTTGAACACATTTCCTTAGTATTTGACTTTGAAGGACCTAATCCATTAAGAGATGCTCAGAGAATTTCATATTCTGGTGTTAATGATACATTCTGGTCAGAATCACCTTACTTGATTCTATTTGAATCAAGTAATATGGTCCAGACAACCAACGAGTCTGGTATGCCTTGGATTATTGTGACATTCGAATTCATGTTCGATTGGGACTGGCCAGATGAGGAGATAGGAGATGTTGCCTTGCTTTACAAGGAGAGAGGAAATATTCACGAAAGCCGCATCCTGTTACTGGAGCACACCTTTAGAGTCGAAAATGACCTTGTATTATCTCCAGACGACTATGAGGTCAATGATATCAGTGAACCTAGAACTGGTCAGGTAGCAGATGGAACTAGAGTTCGCAAAGATGACAGGTTACAATTCACTGGTAGAGTTGTCTATGAAGGCAGCAATGTCGCTGCACCAAGAGACGTAGGTATCTTAGTCGATGTTTTCGATGGTGAGCAAGTCTATTCAGACGGTTCACTGGGCGAAGATGGTTCATATTCCGTTGAAGTCCCACTCAGCGCTGCAAGCACGCTTCAATCTTCACCAACAAGGACTTGTTTGATATCGATCACTAACATTCCTGGCCGTGGTGAAGACATGACTGGAACGCTTGTATCTACCACATTGAGAGTGGTTGTTGATGACGCAGCTCCTCGTGTTACCAGAAGAATTGCTCCACTGAATGTTATTGACGTATCTTCAACAAGCGATCTATCATCAGTTCCTGTTGAATTCCAAGGAACAGAAGATGCAGATTTAACCGGCTCATATCAAACAGTACACTGGGTAATGAGAGATGCAACAAGAACCATCACCATAGGTGCAGGTTCATCGCCTCTCGGAATGAGACAGGATGGGCAAAGCGTGATTTGGACAGGGGAAGTCGACTTAACTGCAGGTGGAACAATTTCACCAAGAGAAGGCGATTTCATTGGGTTCTATTTGACAGGCTGGGATGCAGCTGGAAACCAGTTCCCTGTGGTTTCAAATTCAGAGGCAAGCCCAATTCCTGAATTAGCCGAGGATGATACAGACTTCGAAAGGCAATGGGTAAGACTGGGAGCAGTAGGTCCAGAATTGAAGATTAATGGATTTACTTTGAGTGATGATCACGTATCTCCTGGAAGCAAGATAACAATGTCTGCATCGGTTACTAATACTGGTGGAGACGCTGAGCAAGGATTCATGGTTGCTTTCTTTGCAGGTAATTCAGACGATCCATTTGACACAGTAGCCTTGACCGGATTAGAATCTTCAGAGACAATTATCATTACATCCAAGGAATGGAGTGTTGAAGAGGTAGACAGAGTTCGAGTCGTAGTTGATTATGGAAATCAGATACCTGAGGCAAATGACTTTGACAATACTGCTGAACACGACCTTGATGTTGCTTATGGGCAATACATGGGTTGGTTAGATTCACCAAAGGAAAATCCACTGGCTTGGGTATTCACAATCGTTGGAATCCTTGTTTTGGTTGCAGTTGGCTCAATCGCAAGTCGAACAGCAATCGATCATGGCGAAGGAGCATTCGAAGACGATGTCGACTGGGATGAGGAAGACGACGAAGAAGAAAGCGATGAAGAAGACGACGATTACTGATATTTTGTCGAAAGCAAAACTGTTTTGTGCTGGTTTAGAGACATTATGTTGATATGTCTTGGCTGATTGGCGATAAACATGCCTTTTGATACAAATGAGGATATTATCGTAGCCGAAGCACACTGTGATGGACCATGTGGTGTATATGACCCTGCAAGCGCAAGAGTTGCAGCTGAAGCAGTTCAATCAATGACAAAGAAGATGGTTGCACTTGCAGAAAGCCACGGTTCAGATTGTGGCACAGCTTCTTACATCAACACAATGTCAAGATATGCTGCAATCAAAGAAGAAGAAGCACACAAGTGTAAGTCAGAATTACTTGTCCTATGGACTGATTTCTTCAAGCCACAACACCTTGAAGCGGTACCAGACTTGCACAATATGTTCTGGCAAGCAGCAAAACTATGCTCTGCTTGCAAAGTTGAGGTAAGCGAAGTTCACGCACAGGAACTCATGGATGCAGTAGAGAATATTCACAATGTTTTCTGGCAGGTTAAGGGCAGAGAAGTCCCTTGGATTCGCGCTTCTTGAAAACAGTTAGAAAAATAACTCAGTTACATCTGCAATAAGTCGGTGCCACCCGACAAAGTGAAAATTTCAGGTCACTCAATGTGGCCTAATTTCAAAGATGGTGAAATCTTTGATTATCTACCAATTGATGATATTGGGATTGAATCCTTGATAGGTTCTGTAGTGGTTGTAAATCATCCATACAAAGAGAATGTAAAGATGGTCAAGAGAGTGAGATTCATAGAGAATGGGAAATTATTCCTTGAAGGAGACAATCCTGATCCTAATGCAAGCCAAGACAGTCATAACTTCGGCTTGGTAAAACCTGACTTATTAATCGGAGTAATCAGGCAGCAGCGGTAACTGGCAACTTCTTATCGGAGATGTCAATTAATTCTTCTTTCCATGCATTGTGGACGAACTTAGTCGACAACCAAAGTGCCCTGATGAATCCGATCTCTTCGTAATCCCATCCTTGCTTTTCTGCATATTCCTTTACATGGGGTGCGATTTTGTGAAGGTTAAAGTGGGATACGCTAGGAAGTAAGTGGTGCTCGATTTGCTTGTCTAAGCCCACAAAGAAGAATCTTGTGATGAAGTTGGTCTTGATGCTTCTTCCAGTTTCGATTTGAAGCATGAAGTTAGAGTCATAATTTCCGACAACTGGCTTTCCAGTGTGTCCAACAATGAATATAGCCATCAACATCGAACCTACAAGAGACCATATAGCGATATAGAAGATTAGCAGATTCAGGAACTTTAATCCGAACATCATTGGAACTGCAAAGTACACAAAGAAATGTGCTGAAATTAGGACCATATCTGCAATCCAAGTTTTGTTGAATCTCTGCTTCTTTTTTGCAGTGAACGGGTGTTTCAACATCGTAACAATTCCTGTGATTCTCATGTTGTGTCCAACAAGCAGGGAGATTGGCCATAGTGCATAGCCTTGGAAATGCCTATTGAAGAAACGTGTGACCTTTCTCTCATTGTACTCAGCACTAGACCAAACAAGCGGCCACTGGGCAATATCTGGGTCCTCGTTGTGAACATTCGGCTTTGCGTGATGGTCGACGTTGTGCTTTTGCCTCCAGTAAGTCATAGAAAGTCCTGTAAACAACGGGAATACGATTGCTGCAAGAGTCATATTTCCTGCTCTTGATTTACAAGCAGATGCGTGAATTCCTTCGTGACCGGTCATTGCTAAAGCTGTCGCAAATAACGCGGTGACAGGCAATAGTAGTGCCGTGTATCCCCATGATGCTATGTTTGCATGGGCATAGAATAAACTCAAAACTATGACAAATAAGCACACAACCTTGGTCCAAGACTTTGCTGTTGGTTTCTCAAAGAGTCCCATTGAGTCAAGTTTTTTGCGAAGTTCTGCCATTGGGTGTTCAGCCATTTTGCTCATCTCCTGTATACCAAGTGTTACTCGGTGTATTCTGCCACACCTACTCCCTTTACAATAATAACTATCAGAAATTTGAACAAACTTACGATTTCTTGATGAAATCTTGATTCGAAAACGATATGCTGCTTGACAATGTTATCTATTTTTTTAGCATTCTTAACAATAGCTGAGATTGCAAGGGCTGAAAAATGGGAAGCATCAACATACTCACAGGGGGATGTTGGTGCGCGGCGTATATTCAATCCTCCACCCTTCCCTCCAGGCAGATTTAGAACGCAAGGGGTGGAATCCCACTGGAGTCCAGGAAGCAGCACTACCGGACATTCATGAAGGACTTGATAGGCTTGTAATCGCTCCAACTGGTTCAGGCAAAACAATGACTGCGGTTTTACCTCTGCTGAGCAGATGTTTAAATGAAAATTGGGAGGGTTTGTCAATTCTTTATGTGACGCCTTTGAGGGCTTTGAATAGGGACGTAGATCGAAGACTGCAGGAAATATGTGAGTCGGTTGGATTGACAATCGGAGTTAGACATGGAGATACAACTCAGTCAGAAAGGACAAAACAAGTTCGTAAACCTCCAAATATGCTCATCACAACTCCTGAAACTCTTCAGTTATTATTCACTGGGAAGAATGTAAGGAAGATGATATCGACAGTCAAGGCTGTAGTCATCGACGAAGTTCACGACTTAGCAACCAGTGAACGTGGTTGGCAACTAAATCTAGGTCTGATTAGGTTGGAACATCTAATTGGTGCCCCAATACAAAGGGTGGGTTTGAGTGCTACAGTGGGTAATCCAGAGCAAGTTTCAGCCTGGATGAGCCAGGAGGCAAAACCAATTATTGCTCACACTGATCGTTACACGGAATTAACAGTTGAGGCAGAAATAGTAAACGATGCTGATGAAGTAGGCTCTGTTGATTTATCTGTATCACCCCGGGCACACGCTTGTTTTCGTAGACTATGTAGAATCATAAAAGCGGAAGCACCTTGCTTATTATTCGTTAATTCGAGAAATGATGCTGAAACAATCGCTCAAAGATTGGCAGAAATGTCACCTAATCTGAAGATAGGAGTACATCATGGCTCATTGGCTAAAGAGACACGCACAAAAATGGAGGATGAGCTAAGAGATGGAGCAATTGATGCTTTGGTTTGTACATCGTCACTTGAATTAGGTATTGATGTTGGGTCGATTAAAAGAGTGCTTCAAGTGAATTCTCCTCGTTCGGTAGATAGGATGCTGCAAAGAGTTGGAAGAGCAGATCATAGAGTCGGAGGAACAGGTCGTGGACATCTAATGGCTTGGGAGTTGGATGAAATAAGCGAAGCAGCAGTAATAGCGAAATCAGCAATGGAGGGCAGGCTTGAACCGGTAACATGGCGAGATAGACCGATATCAGTTGCTGCAAATCAGTTGGTGCTAATGGCTCATTCTCATGGTGCTGTAAGTATAGATGAGGCTACAAACCTGCTACAACAATCTATTCAATTCAGCGAATGGAGACGGGAAGATACTGAAAATTTGTTGAAAGTATTGGCTGATGGTTGGATTTTGAGGTATACTCCTGAACCAAAGGAAGTTCCTTGGTACAGGTGGCCAAAAAATGTCTATGGTGCCGCACTATGGCATGAATCTCAACTGCAAAAAAAGGGAAAATCAAGTCTCGAGGGGGCACAAACATTCCAAGGATTCGTACTTCCAGAAATTGATGGACGCCCTGATTTTAGAACTCCGGACGAAGAAATCCCAAAAGCGCTTCATGAAGTAAAAATTCCAGTTCCGAAGCATTTTGAAAATGGTTGGTTTTCTCCAGCCTCGAGAACCAGGCAATGGGTTAGCAATAATCTGTCAATGATTCCAGACAAGCAATCATATCGAGTTAGAGATGCTGTTTCAAGGCGTACAATTGGAAATGTTGACGAAGCCTTTGTTCTCACCCTAAATGATAGTGGAGAAGAGGATGATGGAACCGTTGCTAGGTTTGTTATGGCTGGAAGGACATGGGCAATCGTGGATGCAGATCCCGAACAAAGTGAACTACTCGTTGCACCTGTCAACGATAAAGCAAGTGCTCCAAAATGGCTCGGAGAACTACCACCAGTGCCGGTAGAAGTCGGGCAAGGAATCGGTGTTTTACGAAGAGCCATAGCCCACGAATTTGGTTTGATTGAATCAAATATTGAGGCACCAAGCGACTTAGCTGATGATGAATTTGAGATTCTAAAATCAGTGGCTGCAACAGATTTACCGGCACTCAAGTCCTATCCTCTGGATGATGAGGCAATGGGAATCTTGGTTGAATCAGTCACCTCTCACATCGACTCTACTGGGATGTTGCCCTGTGATAATGTAATCACTATAGAACGAAGGGATGATGCACTTGTGTTGAATTCATGCTTTGGTACGCAAATTAACGAAGCATTAGGGCATTTCTTGCTGGCAATGGCTTCCACAAAGACAGGTAAATGGGGAAGATTGACTATTGATTCTACTAGGATTGCGATTCAATCTTCTGATTTAGATGCAAATGATGTAATCAACTGGTTGGAGGAAACTCCAGCTGATGCAATCGAGGGTGTACTCTCTGTTACTCTGCCAAATTCAAACCAAGTTCGTTGGAGATTTGCACAAGTCGCTAAGGTCCTTGGTATTCTAAGAAACGGAATTGATCCAAGAAGGATCAACCTCAAGGCTTTATTGAGAAAGTACAGAGGAACTATTGTGATGGAAGAAGTACTTGGAAAACTATTCCATGAAAGAATGGATGTAAATGGCGCCAGGGATGTAATCAATGCAATTCAAAATAACAAAATAAGTTTGGAAATAACCGCTCAAGGAAGGCTGGGATTATCCAATAAAGCCAGAGATGACATGCTCTTACCCCAATGGGATAATGCCGCAGTAAGAGAAAGGTTACGATTGAGATTGATGAATGAGAGAGCAACACTTTGCTGCTTGAAATGTCACAAAACCCGAAGTTTCAGAGTTACTAGATATCACGAGATGTCCAACGTTGGCAGGTGTCTTTCATGCAAGGGCAGAATGCTAGCTTGTTCTAGAGAAGGCATGGCGAAAATGCTCGAGGGTTGGGTGAAAAGTGAGGATAAAAAGGACCAAGATAGGATGGAGAAAAACGCTCAATTGGTGTTGAACAGAGGTCATGAAGCAGTTATTGCACTTATGGGCAGAGGGGTTGGAGAAGCTACAGCCCAAAGGGTACTAAGAAAGACCCCGCGTGGAAACACCGATGCTTTGCTCGAAGCAATTCACCTTGCAGAGATTGAGTATGCAAGGACAAGAAGATTCTGGAATTAATCAGAATTTACAGGGCTCGAGAATTTTTTGTCCTGCCATGAATGGTTGCAAGACTTCAGGAATTGCTACTCTACCATCTTCGAGTTGATATTGCTCCATTATTGCTACCAATGCCCTACTTGTAGCAACTGCCGTTGAGTTAAGTGTATGTGCAATCGGCTGCTTGGCGTGGCCTGGCTCTCCATACCTAATTTGAAGCCTATTTGCCTGATAATCAGTGCAGTTTGAGCAAGAAACGATCTCTTTGTACTGCTTAGCACCTGGAAGCCATGCTTCAAGATCGTACTTCTTACTTGCAACTGTCCCCATATCTCCTGTGCAAATGTTGACCACTTCGTAGTGAATTCCCATTGAATCCCATAAGTCCACACAGTTTTGAAGTAATTCTTCGTGGTAATCCCAAGAGGTCTCCGTATCAGATATGATGATTTGCTCTATCTTAGTGAATTGATGAACTCTCCAGATGCCCAAATCAGATTTTCCGTGACTACCTACTTCTCTTCGGAAACACGGTGATACTCCTACGAGTTTAATTGGCATGTGTTCTGCAGGGATTGTTTCTTTCATGTACATCGAAGTTAGTGGGTGCTCACTGGTAGCAATCATGTAGTATGGGTCGGGTGTAATTCCATACATCACCGTCTCGAAGTCGCTTAAGTCGGTAACTCCCTCGTATGCTTCCCTATTCATCATTACAGGTGGTTGCACGAAAACATAGCCTCTGTTGCGCAAGAAGTCAACCGAATAGGTTTGGAGGGCTAATTCAAGCCTCGCAAGGTCTCCTTTAAGGAAGAAGAATCTCGAGCCAGCGATTTTTGCCGCTCTTTCAAGGTCAACCCAATTATTCATTTCGATAATGTCATTGTGTGCTCTTGGTTCAAAATCGAACTTCTGTTTTTCTCCACTGACCATATGAACTGTATTACCTGATTCATCCTCGCCTATTGGTACATCATCATGTAGAATATTTGGTATTGACATCCTAATGCTATCTCTTTCTTCTAATGCTGCATTTACTGCCTTATCTGATTCATCGATCTTAGACCCAAGGTCTGCAACTTCTGCTTTTATTCTCTCGGCTTCTTCTTTGTTGCCGGCTTTCATTGCGGCACCGATGCCTCTTGCTGCCAGGTTCTTCTGTTTGCGTAACTGGCTATTCTCATGTTGCTTTTCATAGACCATCTTGTCTAGTTCAATCACCCTGTCAATTCTATCATGAGCTAGGCCTCTTTTATCGAAGTCTGCTCTGATTAAATCTGGATTTTCTCTAAATAATGTAATATCCAACATAAAAATACCTTCCTAGAGTGTTATATTAAACGAGAACAATGCTCCACCTACCGTGACTAAAGCCGAGATTATGTAACCAAGAATAGCTCCACCATTCAGTAGTGGTAGACCGGCTTGAGGTCTTCCACTGGCTACAAAACCCATCAAAGCCACGTATCCAACAAGTCCTCCGATTAGGGTTCCAGTTGCAACGATTACTCCATCTGCCCCGTCTATGTTTTGCATAGCAGATACGACAAGCATTCCCGGGAATATGATGTCTCCGAGTCCCATGAACATTGCATCCTTTGGTTTCTTCTTCGGCTTTCTTTGCCCAGCAGGTACTGCCTTCGGCTCTCCTGCGATGGTGTCTCCATCCTTCATTGATGCAGTTTCTTCAATGAATGAATATCCTTTTTCCTGAGGGGCAACAAGTAGAATTGGTAGTCTTTGTTTTAGCATGGTGTCTGCAAGGTCCAGCATGTGCTTTGACTTGTAAACAGCCCAAGCGTCATATACGGCTGCAAGGATTAGGAAAATGATAATCAAAGTTGGAACGAATGTAATTCCTAACATCGCTATGACGCCAGCACCAACCAGAACAGCAGATGTATTCACAATGTACCATTCGCTGTGAACAAAAAGAAGAACCATCATCAGAGCAGCTGCAAATAATCCGATAAGGGTAGCAGTATTATCGAAGTATAATCCACTGATCATGAACATGTAGCCATTGAAATCACCACTATTGATGGTCATGCTGCCATCGCTTGAACTCACAAATGAGAGCATTGTTACATTCTCGTCGGTGAATGCGTTTGTAATGGTTCCAGGTTCAACATCGGTGTAGAAATATTCCACTAATGATGTACCCAGAAGGAAATGCATGGTGGAATTTGTTGTGATAATCAATTCGCTGAACCCGTTTTCAGTGACGTCTGTGAATCTTATTGATTCTATTTTATCAAAACCTGAAAGGGATAATCTATCCTCTTCCCAGAAGGCTGGGCTTTCGCTTGAATTCCAATTGTAGCCAAGAACTTCTCCATCTTGGTTCCCGATCAGCATTAGCCTTTCTGGGCTGGTGTAATTTGCATAATCAACTGGAGCCCAAGGAGAAATACCAATTTGGGCAGATGTAATCATTGAGGAGTTCATGTGTAATTCGAAAAGAAGAGTTGCAGGGTCACTTGGATCACCGATAATGGTGAATCCATCTGAGGTCTCTTCGAGTTCTATCACAACTGACATGCTAGGTGTTGTAATCCAGAGTTTTTCAGAATCTAACAGCTCTCCCCTTACCAGTCCTTCTGAAATTTCTAAGTTGCTTGGTAGAACCCAGGATGCTTGATAGCCCCATTCCCCTGTGTCCTCGAACTTAACATACCTGTGTAGGAAATTGTTGATGTCAATTACGTACAACGAATCGGAGATGGTAATTGCTGCTTGGCATCCTGTCCCCAATCTTGCTAGCGGCATTGCTCCTTGTTCAGTTTCAGTAAAGCATTTGAATTCCTCAACAACGTTTCCTTGGTTATCGATTGTGTGGACCCATGCTCCATTTGTAACGGTGAAATAACCGGGGCTATCTCCGTTCATTTGGCCTTGCACTGTCCTTACCTCTGAATCTATATCGGCAGGAGAGTGTGGTACACTAACACTCCAGGAGGGCTCACCGGCAATGGAATCGTCACCTTCCCAGAAACGATGGGTATCGGTGGTATTGTTCTGTCCATCTGATTCGATTGTGGTTAAGAAACCATTTTGCGACCATGTGGCTGTAAAGTAGCCGGCATCATAGGTATCTGTTGAGTCAATATTGAAGTCCTCAGTCATATCTTCGACTAGAATAACGTGAGCAAGAGGAACTGTCGAGTACAGCAATGCGATAGCCATAATTCCCATAATTCCGGCTTTAATTATCCAGTCTTTCTTCCATTTTGCAAGGGCTAGAATGATAGCAGTGAATATGAATATCATGCTTAATTGAAGAATAACATACCTTGCCTGCGTGGTACCAGACTCTCCAAAGGCTTGGAGGTTATTTGAATCATAAAACGGTCTTATTACTAAGCCCAGTAGTATAGTGATGATGAACATCCCCATCATACCTGCCATGGACAATATTTGACCGTTCCTTGCTGACTTTTCTTCCTGTGTCAACTCTTGATTAGCTACAGCCAAATTATCGGTTGCTTGCTCTGGAGATTGGCTTTCATCTTCTCCGCTCATATGTTCGCGACTGAAGAATTACATTTGATAACTGTCATTGCTCATTCCCATAAAATCAACATAATGCTTGTGTTGTCCAGTCGTCATGGAGGGCCAATACACAACTGTTGATTGGCTTGAATCTCTCAAACAAAGAGGTATGTCACTGGGTGTTGAAAACACAAAACAAGCATTGGAGAGTCTTATTGGTAACCTTTCAAATTTACCTAGGACAATCCATGTAGCTGGGAGTAATGGAAAGGGCACACTTTGCTCTTATCTTTCCAGCCATCTTTGCTCAAAAGGAAACAACGTAACTCTGTTCACATCTCCTCATTTGTTTGACTATCGTGAAAGGGTGAGGGTTAATGGTAAGCCAATTTCTCAAGACCGGCTGGAAGAGTTGCTATCGCCCATACGCTCCTACGATGATCAAAATGGGGGGTCGCTAACTTTTTTCGAAGTTGGTTTCATTGCCTCATGCCTCGAATCAATAGATAATGGCGGTTTTCTTATTCTCGAAACAGGTCTTGGTGGAAGGCTAGATGCGACTAGAGCAGTTCCTGCAGAACTGTGTATTTTGACTAGTTTGAGCATAGAGCATTCAGAGGTCCTTGGAAATACGATAGAAGAAATTGCTTTTGAGAAGGCAATGATTTCCAGACCCAAAGCAACCCTTCTTACTCCTATATACTCAGAATCGATTCGCAAGGTTATCGCTAAAGTAGTTCAAAACTGTTCGAGGAAGGAACTCGGAGAGGAAATTGCTGCTTGCACTTGGATAGAATGCGAGAGCCAGAATTACAACGTCACAGAGTTGCTTGAGAAAGCCTGTGAAGTACTTGGAGTAGAAAAATCGGATGTTCCTGCAAGCATGGATGATACACGCTGGCCATGTAGAGGGGAATTTATTGAGACAAGTTTTGGACCGAAATTATTCCTTGACTCTGCTCATAATCCCAGCGGTATGAAATACATGTTTGATACCTATTTTAATGAATTAAGACTCCAACTAGAAAATCAATTTTCCAATTGCAAAATTATTTTTGGAACAAGCCCCCAAGTCGACATGGATTCCTTCGTTAGACCGGTTCAAGAATTAGTCCAGACTTTGCCCGTTGAGGAACTAATTCTTTCCATGCCCAATACAGGAAGATATCCAGGAGTTAATCCAATTGAGTTGAAAAAATATGAATGGGGTATCGAGAAGATAACATGTTTAGATGATATTTCTGAAATAAAGGACATGATTTCTTCTTCGAATCAACTTATAATTTGTACTGGCTCGATTTACATGTTAGGCGAACTTGTAAATGCATCAGGTCTACTAGACGACGATTTCTTGACAATACACCAAGATTACCGCAGTAAAAATAATGATACATCATGAATTATTGGAAGGTTTTGGTGAGCATATGAAGGATAAGCATCTGGCTATTAGAATTGAGCAATGTCTTTCACTTGCAAAAGCAAGTAATTGTCCCAGGCGAAAGTTTGGTGCACTGCTTGTCGATCCTGAAAGAAATGTCGTGCTCATGGATGGGTATAATGGCGGTCCTAGGGGTGGTGGTGAATTATGTGGCGGTGATGAATGCTTGCGTGATACTATGGAAATCAAGTCAGGAACTAGGGTAGAAATTGGATGTCACCATGCTGAAATGAACTTGATATGCAATTCTGCAGCAAACGGAGTTCCCACAAATGGGGCTTGGTTAATCGTAACAGGAGAACCTTGTATGATGTGTGCTAAACTAATTCATCATTCTGGGATTGGCAAGGTTGTTATTGTCGATGGAGGATTTTCGGGGGAAAATGGCGTGTCATATCTAGAAAATCACGGGGTTCCTGTTCAGAGAACTGATGGACCGAAAGATCCAAGGGTTGGGTGACTACTCGTCCTCTTCAATCTCTAGCAACTCATTGCCCTGTTCAACTTGATCTCCTGCTTGGAAATTAATCGAGGTGACTGTACCGGCTTTGCCGGCAACGATTTTGTGCTCCATTTTCATTGCCTCGAGAATCATTAAAGTCTCTCCTTCTTCAACCACTTGTCCAACCTCAACGTACAATTCCAGCACCTTGCCAGGCATTGGCGCACTCAGATTTGAATCATCATCTGTAGCTGAAGAACCGGGCTCAACTAATTCAAATTGGAAGGTATGCCCATCGTAGTGAATCCACCATGTGTCGCCAACCTTGCTGGCATGTGCAATTTTATTGTTCACTAGAAGCCTGCCATCGGTTAGTAATTCAGCCATCTCTTCCTTAGCAAGGCTAAATGGCTCATCATGACCTTTGAATTGATACTTCATCAAGGGAACCTCCTCGAAATGATCTGAAATGGGCTTACTGGACCGTTTTGCTCGGCTGAAACCTGTAATTTTGTCTTTCCTAATCCCAGAGATTCAGCAGTAGCAGCAACCACAAGAGCGGATTGCTTTTGCTGCTCTGTAACGCTTGGAGTCCATCCATTTGGCCAAATTCTGTCTATTGTGGTTGTATCGGTGGTTCCTTCGATTACTTCCTGTTGATCACATAACTCCCTTAGGAAGCGGATATTAGTGGTGCATCCAAGAACCACAAATTCGTCCAATGCCCTTCTCATTTTTTCTAATGCTTCGGTGCGATTTGGTGCCCAAACGATTAGCTTGGCTAGCATTGGGTCGTAATTTGGAGTAACTTCATCACCCTGTCGGACCCCAGTATCCAATCTGATTCCTGGTCCTTCGGGTGCTTTGAAAATTGAAAGAGGACCGATTGCTGGAAGGAAGTTATTTTGAGCATCTTCTGCATATAGCCTAACTTCAATTGCATGTCCACGAATTGATAATTCTGGACAGGACATAGGTTCACCGGCAGCGATTCGTAATTGTTCTCTAACAATGTCAACACCAGTGA
The DNA here is from genome assembly GCA_002718195.1 of Methanobacteriota archaeon. GTDB lineage: Archaea > Thermoplasmatota > Poseidoniia > Poseidoniales > Poseidoniaceae > MGIIa-L4. Next base: position 39,700 of record PBDU01000001.1, read on the forward strand.
TCATCTCGGTAACTGGATGTTCAACCTGAATTCTAGTATTCATTTCTAAGAAGAAAAATTCACCATTTGGTGCTAACAAAAACTCAACAGTCCCTGCTCCTTCATATTTTACTGCTTCTGCAGCCGCAACTGCGGCTTGACCCATCGCTTCGCGAATTTCCTCAGTCATAGTTGCACATGGAGCCTCTTCGAACACCTTTTGGTGCCTTCTTTGTACAGAGCACTCTCTTTCTGCTAAGTGAATAGTTCTTCCATGCCTATCTGCAAGGACCTGAATCTCCACGTGCTTAGAGCCAGTTAACAGCCTTTCAACGTAAACTCGTCCATCACCAAATGCAGCAATTGCTTCTCTTCTTGCACCTAGCGCAGCACTCTCTAATTGGCTTGGGTCATCTACTGACCTCATTCCTTTTCCACCTCCTCCGCTGCTTGCTTTGAGTAAGAGTGGATAGCCAACTCTGTGACTTGCTTGTTCGATAGCCATTAGTGCTGCTTGCTCCTCCGTCTCTTCGATTTCTTCTCCAGGTATCACGGGTACTCCCGCATCTCTCATGGTAATTCTAGCAGTCATCTTGTCTCCCATTTTGCTGATTGCCTCTGGGCTGGGTCCAACCCATTGAATTCCTGCATCGATAACTGCCTGTGCGAAATCTGCCCGTTCTGATAGGAAACCGAATCCAGGATGGATGGCATCAGCGCCAGAAATTCTTGCGATTTCTAGAATCTGGCTTTGATCTAAGTAAGTTGAAGCAATACTGTCTCCTTCTAACAAAAACGCTTCATCAGCTAATTCTGTGAAGATAGTTCCAGTATCATTCTGGGCATAAATTGCTACAGTTGCTAAGCCAGCTTCTCTGCAAGCACGAAGTATTCGGCAGGCTATCTCGCCACGATTTGCGATGAGAACCTTGCTTATGGTCAAGTTTATTCCTCCGGTTTCCAGTTAGCATTTCTCTTTTCTAAGAAAGATGACAGACCTTCTTGTCCTTCCTTTGAGCCACGCATTCGGCTTGTGAAATCTAATGTCCAATTTCTTAATTCTTCATCAGTTCCGTTCCATCTGTCAAATCCTAGAGTCAATTCTTTAGCTAAGGTAACCGCACTCGGACCTGTTGTTAATACCTCTGAGACTACTTTTTGCGCCTCTTCAATGGCATCTTCTAAAGTTGGAACTATTGTTTCTACATATCCGACTCTTTGTGCTTCTGAAACATTGATTCTTCCAGCAAGCATAGCAAGTCTTCTGAATTGAGCACTTCCAAGTTTTCTGTACACATATGGTCCAATTACGGCAGGCAGAATACCTAGCTTTCCTTCCGAGAGTGCAATTCGCATATTCTCAGTTGCGATGACGTGATCCAGACATGAAACCAAGCCAGCGCCTCCTCCAAGAGCAACTCCTTGAATCAAACCTATGGTGAAGCATGGATGTGCCCAAAGGGAATTGAATAACTTGTCAAGTCTTTCAGAGTCCTTTCTGTTCTCTTCAGGGGTATTTGCTCCAGCATCTCTCATCATGTTGATGTCTGCGCCTGCGCAAAAGTGCTTGCCTTGCCCGGAGAGAATCAATACTCTGAGGTATTGTTCGCCAGATTCATCGTGTACTGCGTCAATTGCTCCTGCACTTCTCTTTGCAGTCCATTCAAACGCTTCACACAGTTCAGAGATTAGCTTTACATTCAATGCATTGAATTTGTCAGGTCTGTTGATTTTGATGTGAACACACGGACCGTCAATATCCATGTCAACCAATTCAAAATCTGGTGGATTATTCATCTGTTTCATTATATCATACTCCAATTAGAAATTTAAATTTTCAATTGCGAAATTCATCACATCCTAAAGATTCCGAACCTATCATCAGGTAGCGGTGCATTTCTTGCAACTGCAAGACATAATCCGAGGACATCTCTAGTATCACGAGGATCTATGATTCCGTCATCCCACAGCCTTGCTGTAGAATAGTAAGGGCTTCCTTCGGTTTCATATTTTTCAAGAATCGGAGCCCTGAATGCTTTCAATTCATCCCCTTGCATGGCTTCTATGCCTTCTCTTGCTCTTTGATCTTGTTTTACAGTTGTTAGCACATCTGCTGCTTGTGGACCGCCCATTACTGAAATTCTTGAGTTAGGCCACATGAATAGGAATCTCGGATCGTATGCTCTTCCACACATTCCATAATTTCCCGCTCCATGGGAGCCGCCAATTATTACGGTGAATTTTGGTACATTTACACATGATACCGCAGTCACTAATTTTGCGCCATCCTTAGCAATTCCACCAGCTTCGTATGCTTTTCCAACCATGAAGCCTGTGATGTTTTGTAAGAAGATTAGGGGGATTCCTCTCTGTCCGCATAATTCGACAAAGTGTGCACCTTTCTGTGAGGATTCTGAGAATAATATTCCATTATTTGCAACAATTCCTACTTTGTAGCCATGGATGTGTGCAAAACCACATACCAATGTGGTTCCATACCTTGATTTGAATTCGTGGAATCTCGATCCATCTACCATTCTAGCAATTATCTCTCTCACATCAACAGGCGTTCTATTATCTTCCGGAATGATTCCAAGAAGTTCCTCTGGGTTGTAGAAAGGCTCCTCTGGGGTAGCGCTTGCAGCAGGTGCTAGTTCACGTGGGCCAAGATTTTCCACAACATTCCTGACTTTTCTCAGTGCTTCTGATTCATCTTCAGCAAAGTGGTCAGCAACTCCTGATTGAGATGTATGAACATCCGCTCCACCCAATTCCTCTGCTGTGACTTCTTCCCCAGTTGCTGCTTTGACCAGTGGTGGTCCTGCTAGGAAAATAGTACCGTTTCCTTTTACGATAATCGATTCATCAGACATTGCGGGAACATATGCTCCACCAGCAGTACAGGAGCCTAAAACGGCAGCGATTTGAGGAATTCCTTTCCCGGACATTCTTGCTTGGTTCCTGAAAATTCTTCCAAAGTGACCTATGTCCGGAAAGACTTCATCCTGCATTGGCAAAAATGCACCACCCGAGTCGACAAGGTAGATACAAGGAAGGTGATTTTCATCTGCAATAACTTGCGCTCTGATGTGCTTTTTTACAGTCATTGGATAATACGAACCTCCTTTCACAGTCGCATCGTTTGCAACAAAGAGGCATTCTCTTCCATGAACCATGCCAATACCCGTTACAATTCCTGCTGAGTGGGCTCTTTTGTCGTAGAGGTCAAAAGCAGCCAAAGGGCTTAGCTCCAAAAAAGCCGTACCTGGGTCGATGATATTCTCAATCCTCTCCCTTGCCAGCATCTTATCTCTAGATCTGTGGCGAGCAACGTATTTTTCCCCACCGCCTAAATTGACAACATCTAGCCTTTGTTTGAGAGTTTCAATTAACTCTAGATTGGTTTCTCTTCGAGATTTGAAGTCCTCAGAATTGGTAGATATCTTGGTGGGAAGTCTATCCATCGCAATCGCCTAGTCTCTTCCAAACTAAACTCTAACTTGAATATATCACTTGGTAATATTACTCAAAAATCAGATGTCTAGCATCAATCTTCCAATATCTCTGAGCCCTGGAGCAAGACCTACTATCATGATAGCAAGAACGATTAGAATTCTCATGTGTTCATGTCTTCTCTCTATTCTCATATTTGCGAAAACATATACTACAGCGGTTACAAGTAGTGCTTTTACAACCGTAAAGAACCATGCTCCAACGCCCCAACTGATTCCAATCACTTCGTTTATTCTGCCGCCAAATTTGATGACGTTATCAGAGGCGACATGCTTTTCTCCGTAGCCAAAGAAATCTAGCCCCATCATCGTAGCAAAACCGTCACAAAGTTGACCAAATGTCATTGCTAAGACCATCGGAGAGGCTAAAGTTGCCTTTTTTGATAACAACTCGATAGGATGGATTTTCACCTCTTCTTGAAGATCCTCCCATGTTTTGACTTTTACTCCAAGGGGGATAACACCAGGGTCATATCCGGCTAGCCTTATTTGGCGAAGGTCATCATGTCCATATCTCCACATAGCATAAATAACAATAGCAGGAATTCCCAAAACTATCAGAGCAGGCCACAAAACGATTGCATTATTTGGATCATCAACATAGGTTCCATGATAGTAATTAGCCAACTCAGCATAGTAGCCTAAACCAATTACGATGCCGCCTGTGGCAAAGGCAAGCAAGCCCCTAGAAATTGGATTCCAACCAGATGTATTGGAAATGATGTAAATGACAGAAAGCATCCCTAGAGCTAAGCCAATGTAAGCAAAAACATTGCCCAATTCCAGTCCATTTTCAGCTTGATGACTTGGATAAAGAAGAAGCCTCCAGAAAAGAATGACCTCAATCAAAACAAGAATTGTCAATTTCAAATTCGTTTTGCTAATCTCCTCATTAGAAGGATTCTCAGGTCCCTTCCCAACGAATTTACTCAATATAGCAGTTGAAATTAGCCATGCAGCTAAATGAATGTGAATTATTGGGGAGATAAACAAAATGTCTGTTCCGTCAATGAAAAAATGCCCATCTTCAAGCACTCTCATAACAGGAGCTAAGCAGACCCAAGCAATCAGAGCATACAGTATGGTGTCATCACTAGGAATCTTCCATTTCCTAAATAATGCCTGGAAGGCTATGACGCAAACGAACATCAAACCAGTGTATAGTATTGTGTTGAAGGTATTGTAGCCAGCATCACCCGCAACACTTGCATCGTCAATGACAGGGTCCCAAACAAACGGTTTGAGGTATTGTCCCCAAACTATGTCATTGAATAGTACCAATGAGGTCAATACTGCAGCGATTGCGAAAAGGAGTATCCAGATTAGAACCTTTTCTGCAGTACTGTATTCTTCCATGTCTAAAGCAGGTTCAGAATCCTCAAGTTTCTGAATTAGATCGGCTAAATCCGACATGATATTTCCTCACAATACTGCGCCTGCAAGGGTTTTTGTGGCAGTTATACCAGGGATTTGACGAATTGTTTCAACCACTGCCTTGGCTATTTGAGCAAGGTCTTCTGCTGTCAATTTGATGATAAGGTCATGGTCTCCAAAGAGGATTGTAGCGTCTGAAACGTGGTCAAGGTCTTTCACAGCTTCATAAGCCTCTTTTTCTCTTCCAGGCTCGACATTGATTAGAACGTAGCCAACTGCCATGTTACAAGCCAAAAGCGTGTATGTTAAGACACTTGGGTATTATTCCGGAGTAATTTCTTCGATTATCGAGATTTGTTCATTCCTAAATTCATCCCATTGCTCAGCATTCCACCCATCAGGAATACCAGAATTGAGCCAATTTTCGTATTGTTCCATTGTCCATCCATCAGGCAACTTTAGATTCTCTGGAATATCAGTTTGGAGCTTGTCCAGATTAAATTCAGCATATTTTTCGAAGTCAATAGTCTCTTTTTGTGGCTCAACCTCATCATCTATTCTGTTCCCTCTCTTAATTGCGAAAATAGCAGTAGCCACCAAGATAGCGAAAGCAATGGCGCCTAGTATAATTAAACTCATATTGAATGAATCCTCATCTGCAGTTTGAAGTTCACTTTCATTACTGAGCCTAGATTCTGGAACGAATTGCTCTACTCTAATGGATTCGGGGTATAGAACAGTATTTTCTTCCCCAGTTGAATCATAACACCGAGTTGCTAAGGTCATGTTTTCTGTTAGCTGTTGAGCGGTGATGTACCTGAAAGTTGCAATCCCTGAATCTAGGCTGATTGGATAAGGATTGAGCTCACCCTGCCAAATGATTGAACCATTCTCTTTTGAAATGGTTGAATTACAGGTGACATCGTTAATTCCATCTAAATCTGAAACCATAACATCGAATACCAACTCGCTTCCTGCAGTAATATTTTCGGGGACCTCATTAAATTCAGGGACCGGTGGGGCATGTCTTAGTATTACTTCTATGACTTTGTAATCAACTAGCATATCTATTGTTGTAACCGATAATTTCAGAGTTCCGTTCCCGTTAATGAACGAGCCATCTGGTCTTAATCTGAAGTAGATGTATTCTTCACCTGCCTGGTGACAATCATCGTACCCAAGCCAATCCGGCGCAGAATCAAGGCGAGGAGCATTAACCTGCCAGCCAAGTTGTTGAATAATTACAGTCTCTCTAAGAATCGGTCTATCACTACTGACTTGTGCAATCAACACAGAATTATGTCCGAACATAACCTCATTGTTTTCACCAGATTCAGTACAGATTCTAAGAAGGTCCACGGATGGAGGAGTAAATAACACGGGTATTAGGATAGATTCAGAAGCAGTAGCCGTATTTGCTCCCGTAATTTCAACGGTGACTATCAGATTACCTGATTCGATAGCTTGTGTGGGCATTTCCAGGTTTATTATGGTGGAAAGAATCCCGTTTTCGAATTCGATTGGTAAACTCATTTCGCTCTGACCAGGCCAGGTAACCGAGATGTCGCCTGTTATCTGATAGTCAATATCATCCTGATCGAATATGCTTATTCTAACGAAATCAGTTCCATCTCCCTTTGCTCTATCGGTTTCTATGTTTTCATCGTTCACCATTGTGATTGAAATCATCGGAGCAATATCCTCAACGTTGATGTTCCTTGAGGAAATCAAAGAGCCTTGATCATCCCTCAACTGGAAGTTAACAGAATCTAAATTCGATGAAATAGGCATCGACCAAATTGCCGAATAACAATGATGATTACTCGATCTTGAATATGAATAAGAGGTTTCACTCAAATTTCCCCTTGAGATAACAAAGGACGGGATTTGCATGCCTATTACATGGTCTGCCTCTAAAACACAAGCTTCCAAGGCATAATCAATTCCTCTTGTGAGCCTATTCAGTGAGGTAAGAGGCAAAGGAGTAGCCCCCGACCATTCTTGGTCATCAATATCACTAATGTGAATTCCAAACCAAGTACCTGGTGCATCGTTAATTTCTGCAATTCTATCGTTTTGCGAAACCACGCTACTAATATTGCTATCATCCCTTACCACTGCCTTGATGCTCAAGTTCCCTAATGGTATGTCCGTAGCATTTGCAGGGATTGTTATCGTTGTCCACCATTCTACACCATCATTGCTCCCTAGCGTCTTTTCAATCCAATCTGTGGTAGAATTTTCAGTGATAATCCTCCACCACATAGTTCCAGAAACAACTCTGATATCGTCTGCTGCATAAGCAGAACAACGGAATGTATCTCCTCTATTGTACTGGCCAGAATCACAAGTTAGTGTATTGATTATCGGTGCTTCATTAATCCACAAACTCAGCTGCAATAGGTTGTTATCAAGGACCTTTTCACTTGAATTCAAATCATAATTAACATACCTGATTTGTAAATTCATCCATCCTGATTTTGTTGGCGTGAATGGAATTAACAATTTTTGTCTTGAACCACTCTTATCCCCTTCAGATATGTTGATTGAAATATTTGTTAGTAATTGGGAGCCCTGCATGTCCTTAATTTCGATGTTGCCATTTGCTGAATTCATTCCCAAGTTTTGCAATGCTAACTCAATCTCTCCCCCGTAGCCTTCGGTATAATTTCCATATGCTCGTGCATCGATTAAATCGATATCGTGAAGGCTATCGATGAATGGAGTCATCTTTGGGTCTCCAACATAAACTCCCATCCACGAAGCATGCAGGTTTGCAGCATAATTTGCTTCTGCAAAATTGTAACCTGAGGCATATGAAGGTAGCAGCACACTCGGATAACCAACCGATGTAAGATATGGTTCGTACACGTATCCTTTGACGCCAGATACCCCGTCTTCCAATAGATCTGCTATCAGCGATTGTCCATATGTCGTGCCCCAAGTAAATGACCTGCCACCAGTAGAAACCGCAGTCTCAGCAATTGCCCCATCAACCCAACCATTGTGTGGTCTTATTGCCCTGAGACTAAAGGAATCAAAAAATATTGAACCGCTCGTGGATGTTGCTACAAGGCTGATCGGAATCTGTATTCGTAGTGAGGTTGCATTCTCATGTGGCCTAAACCTGAAGGAATTGGTTCCCCAATTATTTTCAAAATTCTTTGATGATGAAGAATTAGAAGTCAAAATAGTGCCGTTTTCATCCATGGATTCAACCCTGATTAGGTAATCTCCGAACACGTCACCGTTTCGCTTATCCTGGACTGAGGCAATCCATGCATGTCCATTCAACTGCGGATCTATCTCTAGGTATTGCTCGATATAGGCAGCGGATTGCCCACTACCAGAATATGCAGAACAATCCTTGTAAATATCTCTACTAAGAGTGGTAATATCATCGTTTGAAAGTGCACTTTCCCAAATCATGACTTTGTCTATCATACCTTCAAAGTAGGTTGAGCCGCCTCGGTTTACTCCAAATTTATACAAATCAATATTGTTAACAGAGCCAGTAGGGAAATTAGTTTCTCTTACAAGGACTCCATCTATGTATTGTCTGGCTGTACCATTGTCGAAAACAGTCACTAAATGCATCCACTGTTGAGCAATTACATCGCCAAATTTGTGGGTTTGGTTATTGTGAAGCCTCCATTCTCCGTTGAATATAGCATGCTGGAAAGATGAGTTTGAGCCAGCATTATTCGATACTGCGAAAACTGAAGCATAGTTTGGAATGGTAGTTGAATTAGCCCAAACCCACTGACTTACGCTGAAGTTGCCAACCCAGTCATTTACGTCTACTTGCACATAATCATCTACTCCATCAAACCATAGGCAATTTCCATCAGCACAAGAACGCCAATTGCTTGAATTCATGTTGTAAAGGGTGACAGAGGAGCCATTGACCGCAGAATCATTTGATTCAAAACCAATGCCTTCGTCAAAATTCCAAGCATGGATTAGAGTATTTGGTGAGGGGGGCAGCCCATCTGAGACTACGAATGCCGAGGAGGGAACCAGAGCCTTGGTTTGGTTTGGACCTTCCCATTTCAAATTGAGCCCGTGAGGCCCTCCGCCTTGGAAGAACTCGATTTTGAATTCGTGATGTCCTTCACTTAGATTTCTGAATCCGCTGATTTCTCGCATTCCATGAGAGCCGTAATTTTTGATGATGCTAGACCCATCAACCCACATTTCACTACCATCATCTGTGGTGAGATAGAAGGTCCAATTACCTGTTTCTGGTATGTCGATGAGCCCACTAAATCTTGCTCCCCAATTATTCTTGAATCTATCATCTAGTCCTGGATAAGCAGGATACATCGAGTTGTATTGTAATGATGATTCTAGCCTAACATGATCTGGTACTCTGTCTATTAAAGATGGCATTGAGCCTGTGTTGAAGCTCACTCCTTCGTTATCGAAAAATTCTGCAAAAATTCCTTGGGTTCCATTGCTGCCCTCATCAGAGCATGTAGCAGAAATGGATGCTTCAACTGAAGCGCTTCCTGCATTTTTTGTTGAGGTGCTTCTCATCCACTCGAAACTATCGGTAGAGGAAAGGGTAGGTAAGGTAGCATTCCAATGTCTTATCCCACTAGACCAGGCACTATCATCGGTTTCAAATCCGGTATTTTTTGCCCAATTCGCACCCCAATTTCCATCATTTGAACCCCAAGAAGCATATCCTATTACATTGCTAATGTTCGTCAGAAATTCGGTTTCCTCGTCGAAAATAACCGACTGGTTCATTGCAGAAAGACTGGTATTTGCGGCGTATAAATCATCATTCCAGAATTTATATCCAGAGTTGTTACGATTTGTTGCCAAATCTAGGACAAAGTTTCCCCTAGATCCAATTGAGTTATTCGCTTTATCAATTAATCCAAGTGCTGTATCAATCGTGTACCCAGTTAATCTAGTAACTAAGAAGAAACCATATTCATCTCTTGTGAACGATTCCATGTTGTTTCCAGCTAATGGTCCATAGGAGTGTTGAATCCAGTAATCTTCTCCGATACTTGAATTATAAGACCCACCAAGCAAGGATAATTCTTGGTCAAAACTTGCTTTGTTATTTCCTCCACTTACTCTTAATGGGATTCCTTTGGTAGTAACCAAATAATTTAGTGATCGAGCATCTGTGTGATTACTCAGCATTTCTAAGAATGGATAAGCAAAATATGTGTTGAATTGATTTCTGTTTATTGTTTCTCCAGTCGGTGTGTCACTGTGATTGAAGAAAAATATATTCTCGCTTCTGATATTTCTAGCATTTGCAAATGCCCAGCCGATGGTCTTACTCTCCTCGCTGTTATTGTTGATGAGTACGCCAACATCAGAGTAATCGATAACTGTCAATAAGTCAAAACCTCCAGGCACTGCAACGTCTTGGAAAGGCGTCTCATTCCAGATTTCATTCTGATTTGAAACGTAAAATCCTGCCAATAAATCCTCTAAATTCCTGGGTTGCGGATAATCATAATCATCAGGTTCTGAAAGGTTTGCAAGGGTAGTTGAAAATAGCATGATACAGGCCAAACACAAAGCCTTGGCCTTCATCATGAATCGTGGCTGATTCAATCATGTATCAAAGTTACTAGATTTAGTTCTTTGATGCATCAATAGAATTCAATTCTTTCCAGTTTGGATTTACTTCTTCGAGATAGTTACTGATATCTTGTAACAGACCCTTTGAATCCTGAATGGTTTGAATTCCCCCACAAATTACGATATCATAATTCCTCATTACTATGCTTGCACCACATTTGGAGGTGTGATATTTCGATTGGGGAGTGATGATGTCTAAACCCGGATAGCGGGCTTCGCAAGTCAGATTAACCGTGTAAATACCGGGATTCTCATGGTCAAAGTTTGGACCAAATGTTCCGTCTCCACCTTCGACAACGACTAATTTTGGGGTTCCGATTTCTCTTAAATCTCTTGAATTAATCAATCTCTTGTCTCCATTTTGTTTTTGTTGGTATGTTAACAATTTCATTTGTTGGAGATCCAAATGATCAATTGTGCTCCAATTTGAGAAAAATTTTGATGATATATATACAGCGATTGCTCCAAATAGGCAAAACAGAAAGATAACTGGCTCGATATTACCTATTGCCGTTAGAAGCCCTGGAATAACGATTAGCAAGGACACACAAAGACTTGCAAATACAGGTAAAATAGCTGGAGGCGAGTACTTAATTTCAAGTGTTTTGTTGCTTTCATCAAGCATCCAGCCTGAACGCTCAATCCATTCCATGATTAGAAAAGAGTCGTTTGAAATAAAAAATATTGTAAAACAATAATTCTCAAGCCCCAACTTCTTTTGTTTCTTTGTCCAATTTGACAGGGCACGAATTTCTGCCCAAAAGACCGTTGAATGGGCAGTACCCCAGAGCAGAGGTTCCTACGCCCCAAAGACCGACGATTAGGAAGATAATTTCAAACTGAATTGTAGCAAAAAAATCAGCGATTACAAAACTTGAACCGAACAATAACCGGGTCAGTCTTTCGACGCCTCCAACGTTTTTCATGGCTTAAAATCGAAAGAGCTGGTTATAACTGGTTGTTCAGCCTGTTCATAAGAAAAATAAGTTTTCAAGACATTTAGGATGACAAAAAACTCACAAAAAGAGAAGTGCCTAGATCAATTTGTTTCGAGATTGACCCTAACAATGCTGCTGATCGCAAAAATAAGGGCAAACACCATCACAATAAATGGAAAAGCAGTGAAACCAGTGTCCATTTCGGCTAAAGCCTCAACATAGAATAACAACTCAAGTTTGGGTTTGAGTAGTAAGAACATTAGATTACCAAAAATTAAGAAAACAGATATGATTATTGGTGCTATGTAATCAAATGCTCGCATTCTGTTCAACCAATCTTCTCCAAGCGTCATAGATTCTTTTTCGTCCAAGAACATTAGTATCTTGCTAACTAAAAGAATGAATGATAGCATTAATCCCGGCCATAACATGAGTCCAAGAATTGCTCCTGCTCGATTAAATCCTTTGTAAAAATCAACGTATTCTTGTAAACTATTGCAATAAACGATATCGCTATCCGACCTCATGCAATCACTTTCGTATGTTACTTCTCCGTAAATGATCTCATCAGCGTAATATGCGGCATAAATTTCGCCATTCGCATAGTGTTCTTCGTAATCTCTTAGACCATATCGAATTGAGTTATTATCCTCATTACTAACGGTATAATATGTTGCACCATATGACCTTTGAATCAAAATGAATACTAAAACAAATAAAACAGCATTTACAATTTTGATAGGGTTAGAAAACATCCCGTTTGGGTTGTGTTCGGTGTTTTTGACCTTCTTTTTTCTTGTTTTAGGTGCAGGTTCTGGTACATTCCATTCAAACTCTCCACCACAATATGGGCAGGCAAATTCACCTGATGCATCATCATCGAGAGCAATTTCTTCCTCACAATGTGGACACAGGATGTCAACCATGAGATTATTCAAATCCCTAATGGTTTAAGCATTATGCCGAATGAGGCTAAAGCATCACTTTCGGACTTTTTGTCCTTTTATTGCTCTCCAAATCTTAGCTATTGGGTCGTAGTATCTGTCGATAACTCTCTCCTTCAACTGAATGATTGCATCATCTGTGATTTGGATACCTGCTGGACATACTTCTGTACAGCACCTTGTGATATTACAATATTCAACACCGAATTCTTTCTTGATTTCAGGTATTCTATCCTCTTCGTCTAGCGGGTGCATTTCATATTGTGCCAGCCTTACCAAATTTCTCGGACCTGCGAATTCATCAAACATCTGGTGATCTCTTAGAACGTGACATGTATTGACACACAAGAAACATTCGATACATTCTCTGAATTGTTGTACTCTGTGAGCTTCTCTTTGGTTGAATTCCCAATTCATTTCCTCTGGTCCTTTGATCGGCTTAATCCTTTGAGCTACTTCGTAATTCCATGAAACATCTGTTACCAGGTCCTTGATGTGTGGAAAGGTCTTCATCGGTCTTATTTCGATTGGTTGACCTGGCGGTGTTTCTGCTACGACATCGCTCATTCTTGTCATGCACATCAATGCCGGTTTTCCGTTGATTTCAGCAGAACATGAACCACATTTACCAGCCTTACAATTCCAACGAACTGCTAAGTCAGGTTCCTGTTCATACTGGATTCTATGAACGCAATCCAATACAACCATTCCCTCGTCAAGGGTTAATTCATATTCTTCAAGTTTCGAATCTTCGCCAGCCCCTCTTAGAACTTTGAAATTTTGTTTCTTACCTTTCAGTGACATTACTTGTCACCTCCTTGCTCTTTTGCTCTTTCAGCGATTATGGCTTTGACCTCCTTAATCGCTTCTTGTAAATCTTCACGCATTTCTACGATTGGGTCCTGTCTGATTTTTATTTCACCATTATCCATCCAGACGATGTTAACGTGTTTGCCCCAATATTCCTCTTCGTGTCCTGGGAAATCGTCTCTTGTATGCCCACCTCTGCTCTCTTCACGAGTCAATGCAGCTAGGGTAGCAACATGTGAGATATCAGCCATATTCACCAAATCCAAAGCCTGATGCCAGCCTGAGTTGTAGATTCTAGAGGTTCCCGGATTGCATTTCATTGCTCTTTGTTTGAATTCTTTGATGTCATCCAATGCTTCCAACAATTCTGTCTTTGTCCTGATAATTCCAACCTTTGCCTGCATCATGTCTCTCATAGCATCATAGATTAGACCAGGGTTTTCACCATCTTCTCTTTGCAGCGGCTCAAGCATTTCAGCAATTGCATCTTTGACTTGAGCATCATCTAAAGGAGGCTGAGCAAGGTCAGAGGCTCTCTTTGCCGCAAATTCACCTGCACGCTTCCCGAATACAATGAGATCAGAAAGTGAATTTCCACCCAGCCTATTTGCTCCGTGAAGTCCACTTGCAACTTCTCCACAAGCATACAATCCATTTACAGTTGATTCCTGCGTTTCTGCATTTACAACAACTCCACCCATAACATAGTGAGCGGTTGGTCCAACTTCCATTGGCTCCTTTGAGATATCCACGCCAGCTAATTCCTTGAACTGGTGGTGCATTGATGGTAATTTAGCCATAATCGCTTCTAGTCCTCTGTGTGAGATATCCAGATATGCTCCACCGTGGGTGGAACCTCTGCCTGCCTTAACCTCCGAGTTAATTGCCTTTGCAACTACGTCACGAGTGAGTAATTCTGGTGGTCTGCGAACTGTAGCAAGTTTTCCACTTACTACCTCTTCTACCCATTGGTCGGCTTCTTCGATAGTTTCAGCATGGTCGCCAGCAAACATTTCAGGAACATAGTCAAACATGAATCTTTGACCTTCTGAGTTTGTGAGTCTGCCCCCTTCTCCACGTACACCTTCTGTGACAAGAATACCACGAACCGAAGGCGGCCATATCATTCCAGTTGGGTGAAATTGAACAAACTCCATATCTCTCAATTCTGCTCCTGCCCACAGAGCAAGCGCATGTCCGTCTCCTGTGTATTCCCATGATCCTGAACATACCGACCAAACTCTTGTGATTCCACCCGTTGCTAGGACGACGGATTTTGCGCTGAATGCATGGAACTCACCTTCAACCCTGGTGTAAGCAACACAACCGGTTACACGGTCTCCTTCTTTGAGCAATTTTCTGACAGTAAATTCTGTGAAAAAGTCAATTCCTTCGTGGATTCCTCGCTCTTGAAGAGTTCTGATTAGCTCCAGACCTGTAGCATCGCCAACGTGGGCAAGTCTTGGGAAGGTATGTCCTCCAAAGTTTCGCTGATTGATTACATCCTTTGGAGTTCTGTCGAAAACAGCTCCCCATTGCTCTAGTTCTCTGACTCGGTCTGGTGCCTCTTTGGCGTGATATTCAGCCATTTGCCAGTCTGCTAACCACTTACTACCCTTCATAGTGTCGTGGAAGTGAACTTTCCATGAGTCCCTTGGATCTGCGTTTTGCAAAGCAGCAGCGCAACCGCCTTCTGCCATTACCGTGTGTGCCTTGCCGAGAAGAGATTTGGTGATGATAGCAGTCTTTGCTCCACTTCTAGCAGCCTCTATTGCTGCACGCAATCCTGCGCCTCCAGCGCCGATTACCACCACATCATATTCGTGTTGAACGTAGTTTTCAGACATTTCAAACACCTCCTCCAATCAATGTTATGCTCGCTTCTGGAATGGTTCCATTGGCTACCATCATGATGAACAAGTCACCAATGAATACGAAGGATAGGGATGTCCAGAACCAGAATCCGTGGCTTTTGTTAATCCATTTTTTGGATACGAAATCATGCATTTTACCCATCAATCCAGAAGCACCTGTGGTCCATCTGTCTAGTCTACCACCAATTACGTGTCTAAAGGCGTGACAGGATGTGACATACATTGTTAGAAGACCAGATTCGATAGCAAGAACAATAGTTCCAACATCTAGTATGAATCCAGACATAATGTGCATTGAGTGCACCACATCATACCACTTTACCAGCAAAATTGCTATTGCTAAAAACAGCATGTATCTGTGAATATTGTTGATTACGAAAAGCCTCTTTTCTCCTTGGTATCCAAGTTTTTTGTTGATTTCTGGCTCGTCGACCCAGCATCCAACAGGGGACATGAAGAAAGATCTGTAGTAGACTCTTCTCATGTAGTAACAAGTTCCTCTGAATCCGAAAGGAATCCAAAGGATCAAAATCGCAGAATTAACCCATCCGGGATGACCTGTAATACCAAACATGTAGATTATGTCAGGACTGAAGATAGGAGATGTTACTCTGTGGTCGTCATAGTGAATGTCCGCATCACCGATAGTTAGTCTCCATGCAGTGTAGAGCAGTAGCAGGATTAGAGCACCACCCATGACCATGGGTTGAGCCCACCAATTGTCTATTCTGTTCGTCCTTCCTAGTCCGTTTAGAACGGGTAGTTTGATTCCTTCACCCATCGGGTTTCACCCCCAGCAACCTGCTGGTAGGTAAGCCGTCGCGCTCGGGGTCTTTGATACCTACTATTCCCTGCCATGACAAGGATAAAATCCGTGCTCAGAAACTAACAGATTTTCGTGTCACGCAAGGGCGCTGTAATCGACTTCTGCTTCTTCGATTTCAATCTCGTCAACGTCCATCTGAGCAAGTTGTAATTTGCCTGATAATTCATCGTTGACAGCATGCCAATAAGAATATGCTTCCAATACCCAAATTCCGGATTCTCTGGTTCCGTTTCCGCTACCCTTTACTCCTCCAAAAGGAAGGTGTGCTTCAGCACCGGTTGTAGAATTGTTGATTCCTGTCATTCCTGCCTTAATCCCAGTTTTATAGCGATAAGCCTCAAGCCTATCATTGGTATAAATAGCGCTTGATAGTCCATATGGGCTAGCATTTGCTAGGTGTAGAGCATGTTGGAAATCATTTGCCTTGACGATTGTAACCACTGGCCCGAAAACTTCGTTGTGGAAGCAATCCATGTCCTCAGTAACATCAGTAAATACGTGAGGCCACATGTAGACTCCCTCATCTGCATCTGCTAGGAAATTCTCTGGAGCTGAATCAGCAGTAATTCTTCCTTCACCCCACAATTGGGTAGCGCCGTCACCTTGGCACATCTCTATGCCCTTTAGGAAATCAACAGCATATTTTTCAGATAGCATTGGCCCGTAGAGTACGTTTTCGTTTCTCATGGAGTCTCCAATTCTTGTTGACTTTACCTTAGCCATGAATTTCTCCATGAACTCATCGTAGATGTCCTTGTGGAGAATGAGGTTTCCAAGTGATGTGCATCTTTGACCTGCAGTTCCAAAACCTGCCCAGTATGCTCCTTCTACTGCGTTGTCTATGTTAGCACTTGGCATGATTACAAGCGGATTTTTTCCACCCAGTTCAAGGGAACACGAAACCAAGTTTCGTCCACAAACTCCACCGATCATTTTTCCAACTTCTGTTGAACCAGTAAAGGAGATTTTGTTGACCTTTCCTTCATCAACGGCATCGATTAAATGTTGACCTGCGCCACTACCCTTTCCGTGAACCAAATTAATGACTCCATCAGGAAGACCTGCCTCGTGCATAATTCTTGCAAGTGCAAAAGATAGCAAAGGTGCATCTTGAGGAGATTTCCATACGCATGTGTTTCCACACATAATTGCTGGAATCATCTTCCAAAATGGAACAGCGCTCGGGAAGTTGCAAGCATTGATAATTCCACAAACCCCCATTGGTCTTCTGTAAGTCATCAATTCTTTGTCAGGCAATTCAGAGTTGACGGTTTGTCCGTACAATCTTCTACCTTCTGATTGGAAGAATAGACATGTATCTATTGCCTCTTGTACTTCTCCTCCTGATTCTTTTAGTGTCTTACCAATCTCTCTAGTTTGAAGTCTTACCAAGTCTTCCTTGTAATCCATGAGAAGTCTTCCCATGTTTCCGATGATTTGACCTCTTGTTGGTGCTGGAGTTGCAGACCAGCTTGGAAATGCATCAGCAGCCGCTTTCAGGGCAGCGTCGATATCGCCCTTGTTCGATAATGGAAATTCTCCGAGTACATCATCCAGCCTTGCTGGATTAGTTGATTGGAAGGTCTCTCCAGATGATGAAGGCATGATTTGACCGTTGATGATGTTATATCCTCTAACGGCAGGAGAGCCACTTGCGTTCTTGATGTCCATGTATTCGAATCCAGTTTCTAGGATGTGAGCCATGGTGGTTCCAACAGCAATCGATTATTGAACACATCGAACAGGGATTTTGGATTAAATCGTCTAATCCATTCATGATTTGTGTTCATTGACCTTATAGTAGTCGCAGGTTTTGTAGATATGAAGCGGGAGATGTTTGGTGTGAATACATCTTATACTGTCGACTTTTCAAATGGTTAGGTTGGTAAGTTATGTCGGACGGAAAAACAGTAAATTTACGTGTATCAAAAGCCCTTCCAACCGACGTTGGTAGGGGTAGAGCAAGAATTTCTGGAGGCACAGACTTAGATCTCAAACCCGGAGATGTTGTCGAAATTATTGGCGATGAGGGCAAATCAACCGCAGCGATATACTGGCGTTGCAGACCAGAGGATGCAGACCTCGACCTAATCAGAATCGATGGTATCATTCGTAAAAACGCAGGTGTATCTCTTGGAGACCGTGTGACAGTCAAGAAGATCGATGCAAAAGAGTGTACAAAACTAGTATTGTCTCCAGTTATGGCAAATAAACAGAAAGTGAAATTCGGGCCTGGAATAGAAGGATTTGCTAGAAGAGGTCTAGCAAAGAGACCAGTGGTTGTCGGAGACAGAATTTTCATCCCAGGAATGACGCTATTTGCTGAGGCATTACCGTTTGCGGTAGTGTCAACTTCTCCAAAAGGCATTGTTAGGGTTACAGCAGATACAGAAATTGATATCAAAGACGAAGCAATCGACGATGAAGACATTGCTGGTGGAAAAGAGATTGCTTACGAGGACATTGGTGGAATTGGCTCCCAACTGCAAAAGGTTAGGGAAATGATTGAGCTTCCTTTGAAGCACCCTGAATTATTCAGAAGACTGGGCATTGATCCTCCGAAAGGAGTACTTTTGCACGGACCCCCAGGTACAGGTAAAACGATGATTGCAAAAGCAGTTGCTAGTGAGGTAAACGCTCATTTCAAATCGATTAATGGACCTGAAATCATATCCAAATATTACGGTGAGTCTGAGAAGCAACTTCGCGAGGTATTCGTCGAAGCGGGTGAAAACTCACCTGCGATTATTTTCATCGATGAGATTGACTCAATTTGTCCGAAGAGAGAGGACGTGAGTGGCGAGGTCGAGCGAAGAGTCGTTGCACAGATGTTGTCTTTGATGGATGGAATGCAAGGAAGAAGCAACGTAGTCGTAATCGGTGCAACAAATAGGCAGGATGCAATCGACCCTGCTCTAAGAAGACCAGGCAGATTCGACAGAGAAATTGAGATTGGGGTACCAGATAGAGAAGGGCGCCAAGAAATTATGGAAATTCATACCCGCCAAATGCCTATTTCAGATGACTTCAACATGGAGTGGATTCTAGAAAATACATACGGGTTTGTTGGTGCTGACCTAGCAGCATTGGTTCGTGAATCTGCAATGAAGGCACTTAGAAGATATCTACCTGAAATCGATCTGGAAGAAGAGGAGATTCCACCAGAGGTTCTAGAAAAGATGGAGGTCAGAATGGAAGATTTCAGAGAGGCTATCCGTGATGTTGAGCCAAGTGCTCTTAGAGAGATTTACGTCGAGGTTCCTAAGGTAACATGGGGCGAAGTTGGCGGATTGGAAGAAGTAAAGGACAGATTGAAGGAATCTGTTGAATGGCCACTTTCATTCCCAGAAAGGTTCGAGCATTTTGGTATCAAGCCACCAAGAGGAATAGTGCTATTCGGTGCTCCTGGAACTGGAAAAACTCTACTTGCCAAGGCAATCGCTAACGAAGCACAGGCTAATTTCATCAGCATTAAGGGTCCTGAGATGGTATCCAAGTGGGTCGGTGAATCAGAGAAAGCGGTTAGGGAGATATTCAAGAAAGCAAAGCAGAGTGCTCCTAGTATCATATTCTTAGATGAATTCGAATCCATAGCGGGAGTAAGGTCCAGTAATTCAATGACTGGTGGAAGCGATGTTTCAAACAGAGTCGTCAACCAGTTATTGGCAAGCATGGATGGTGTAGAGTCATTGGATGGAGTAATCGTTGTAGCTGCTACAAATAGGCCAGAAATGATCGACCCAGCGTTGCTGAGGAGTGGTAGATTCGAGAGAGTTCTGCACGTCCCTCCTCCGGATGCTTTAGCCAGGCAGGCAATTCTTGATATTCACACTGAAGGAATGCCATTGTCAAAATTCTCATTGAAGGACGTACTTTCAAGAATGGACGGATTTACAGGAGCAGATATTGAAGCTGTATGCAGAGAAGCAGCCCTAATTGCTATGCGAGCTGACAAGAAAAAGGTGACAAAGACTCACTTTGAAGAAGCCATAGAAAGAGTAAGGCCAACAGTTACTCCTGAAATGCTTGAATATTATAGCAAGATGGAGACACGATTGACTTCTGGATTGTCTGGAATCAAGCGAGAGAACCAAAACCGATATGGTATGGAGTCGATGTGAGGAAATTGGATGTCATCCTCATTCTCCAAGGAATTAATCGGTCGAAGCGTTGTAGATTCTCATGGTGAGTATCTCGGTAGGCTCAATGATATTGTATTTGATGTATCAAGTGGAGTTGTTACAGACCTTCATGTTGAGGTTGAAGCAAATATCGATGTGAGCAAATTACCTTGGGAAAGTCAAGGAAATATCGTTCAGATACCTATTGATGTTATCAAAAGCGTTGCAACTCAAATTCACTTGAATATTTGAAACTCCAATCCACGATCCGAATCAATCGGTACCAACGGTGATTATACCAGCCATTGATTTGATTCCCGTATTAGACAATGTATCCCCCTCTAATCTTGACTTCACTTTTCTGAGCATAACATTAATCCCGTTTTCAACCTACCAGCAAGCAAATGTTCGAGGAGCATATACAGTGACTGGGATGGCAAAATTTTGATAGCATGTAGAATAACGGTATCACTGGTGTAACCTATTTTTAATGAACTGGATTCAAATATAACAAAGTGGGAGCAAGAGTAATGAGCAACGACTGTGACCCAATTTATGCTAAAGTGGATGACGTACTTGAACAATTAACTAAGTCAAAATCACTCCATCTTCTAATGGTTCTAGACCGAAGTAGCAAAGCATTGAGATTTTCAGAATTGAAAACATTGGTTGATGCTTCCTCAACCACGGTTTCAAGAAGGCTCAAAGAATTGGAAGATTTTGGTTTAGTTGACAGAAAAATCGTGGATAACTCTGCCAGTGGAATTGAATACAGCCCTACCATTGACACTAAATTGTTGAGTCCTATAATGCAGTCATTGTATGAATGGGTGGAAAATAGGATTGCTGATTGATTGCAATTAGTTTATTCACTAGTTTAATGTGCAAAAATCATGCGTCTTTACCACAATCCTAGATGTTCAAAATCCCGCCAGGCAGTTGCTCTTTTGGAGGAAAAAGGCGTGGAATTTGAGACATATCTATACTTGAAAAATGGTATTGATCCTTCCGATATTCACATTCTTTTGACCCTAGATGAAATAATCCGAACAAGTGACTTATCTAAATCAGACATATCTGCCCTAAATTCAATCGAAGAAAAGCAAAAACTGTTGGAGAATAACCCCGAATTTCTTCAAAGACCTGTGCTAATCACAGCAGATAGAGCTGCAATTGGGCGACCTCCAGAGGCAATTCTCTCTATTCTCGACTGAGGATATCAAGCAATTTTCTTTCTCTTACAATTACCCGAGCATTTCCTGGGAGATCCTGCTTGTCCGCAACTTCTGCCATTGTTGTTAGATATCCGTATGTGTTGTATTATCGTAAGGTTTGGGTCAAGACCCATTTTTTTGTTTTTACCACAAAATGGACAAGCCAACCAACTTGAGTTTATTTCAGATTCACAAACCGCGCATTTTTGTTTTCTTCGCATAAAGCGTATATTTTTAGGGAGACCTAAAAACTTTACTTATGCCACTTATAAATCAATCATAATTCCGGACTAATCGATGTGCATAGCGAATGATTTAGGTCTCCCTAAATATTTTTATATCTCCCCTTACTGGGGTAATTTGAGGAGAAATATGAGTAAATTCACAATATTATACGGAACTGAAACTGGTAATTCAGAATTATTAGCCATGGAAATTTCAACAGCCGCAGCATGCAAAGGTCTAGATTTCGAATATTTTGGAATGGATGATATAAGCCATCAGGAGTTTCTGAAGATAGAAAATCTGATCGTTGTTTGTAGCACTTGGGGAGATGGTGAACAACCTGGTAATGCAGAGGAACTCTTTGAGTTCGTTTCTAATCTTGACTCGGATACATTGAGAGGTATGAATTATTCAGTTTTAGCTCTTGGAGATACTGCATTTGATTTGTTCTGTGAAGCAGGAATTCAATGGGATGAAACCTTAGAGAAGAAGGGAGCATACAGAGTATATCCTAGAATGGATTGCGATACTGATTATGCCGAGGATGCAGATTACTGGACAGATGGAGTTCTAAATGAATTGATACCATTCTGTTAGATTATTCTAGGAATGCACTCTGATAACTCTGGTGACTCTATATCCTTGAAGTAATTTGATGAATTTACGGGTTTGAAATTCCGAGTCTAATTTAGTGTCTCCTGTATCGATTCTTACACTCGAAAGACCTAACAGTTTTGCTGGTGTTGCAATCCCTAGAATGTTTTCAATTCCAATAGCCCTCAGGACATCTGCACTTAGTTGTAAATTTCCTCTCCCAATTAGGAATCCTTGCCCACCCATTGGTGAAAGAAGTAACAATACCTTTCCATCGTGGTTATTGACTAAACTTAGCAAGCCTTGCTCGTTTAGATCTACATGTAAATTCCCTTTCTCAAAGATATCTATCCCTAGCAAGGTTAGATCCAGGTTGAGGTGAAGACCAATTTGGCGCATCGTGCCTCCAGACCCGAAAACTACCATCAAATTCTCATCGTCTTCTATCAGATTTTTGATGTGGTCTGCCATTCCTTCAATTGTTTCAGCTTCGCTTTCTCTTTCGACCTGTTCCTTTGCTCCCTGCATGTATTTTGGGCTTGAAGGAGTGTAAGCTTCAGCATACATTCTAACACGCCATTCGCCTTTGAGATAAATCTCCTCATCCAAATCCATTATTTCTGTAATTGCAACCATCAAATCTCCAAGTAAGAATGCAAGAGTTACTTCTGCGGCAGCTCTGGGAGTGGTTGCAAAGCACCCTGAATGCATTTTCACTCCTGCTGGAACTCCAATCAATGGAGTCTTAGTTGCTTCTTTTTTCCCTTTTTCTTCAGAGGCTTTTAGAGCATTTGCAATGTCTCTAGTCGTTCCATCTCCACCCGCATAAATTATCCCATCAACCTGATTTTCTAAGAGTAAATCCACCAGTTGAATCGTGTCCTCGGCGTTGGTTTCTTCTGGAGTATTTCCAACCTCTTCCAGATTCCAGGAGTCTGAAGTAGGTATCCATTCGTTCCCCATTCTTCCTGAAAAACATACCAGAGTTGGTTTGATTGAAGTTCTGTTTAAGGAACTGGAGAGAAGTTCTGAAAGATTGTTCATTGCCTCGTTCATTCGAGGGCCTGATCTATCGCTAGCCCCCGCCTCCCTTGCCTCTTTGGCTCTACCATCGCTTCCTTTGAAGCCGAGTTTACCACCCAAGCCAGCATCCGGGTTGACGATAATGCCTAAGCGCATATATGTCGCTAAAATTCCATAACTATCAATTCTATTCATGAATTCGCTAACAAAACAAGTACGGATAATGGCTAAATATCAATTTCTTGCTTTGTTTAACCATGGCAGCTCACCCCCGCGACAAGAACAACCCGACTCTTGACAAAATTTTGCAAGAATCATTCGAGGATATGGGAAAAGGAGAAAGAAACCTTGAGCAAAAAGCTAGCGAAGAATCACCTTTGCCAGCCGAAGCGNTAAGTCAAGANAAGCCTCAAGATTATGAATACAATAAGGTCTACAAATCAAATGAAGTTTCTAGCATGCAACTGAAGAGAAAGGGTCTNTCAAAACCAAAGGAAGCACCAAAAACAGAGGTNAAAACAAAATTAAGCAGTTCTCAGGGAGACGATTTTGATATCGAGTGGTAATCAATCACTTTTTGCAGGAACTAGGCTCGGAACGGATGTTTTTTCCTGTATTTCTTGTTTCAACGAACTGATGAAATCATCAAGGGATAAACCGCTAATTTGGTCACCATTTCTTGCTCTTAGGCTAACAGTTCTTGATTCAATTTCTCCTTCACCAACGATAACCATGTAAGCAGGTTGCATCTTTCTGTGAGTTCTAATCTTCTTGCCAATGGTATCATCACCAGCATCGATCTCTACCCTAACATCGTTATCCTTTAGCAGGGCTGCAATTTCATTAGCATATTGGGCATGCTTTTCTGATATAGTGAGAATGTGAATCTGAGTTGGACTGAGCCAAGTTGGGAACTTACCTGCAAAGTGTTCTATCAAAACTCCACAGAATCTCTCCATTGAACCAAATGGGGCGCGGTGAATCATTACCGGGCGGTGGGTGTTACCATCACTTCCTTTGTACTCTAATCCGAATCTTTCCGGGAGGTTGTAGTCAACCTGAACGGTTCCAAGTTGCCACTCTCTTCCGATTACGTCTTTCACTACGAAATCAATTTTTGGACCATAAAATGCTGCTTCTCCCTCTTCCTCAGTCCAGTTAACTCCTAGGCTGGATGCTGCATCTCTACACGCTTGTTCAGCAGCATCCCACTTTTCTGGAGACCCAACATATTTGCTGGAATCTGGGTCTCTTAATCCAACTCTAACTCTGTAGTCTTCCATTCCTAGTGTTTCAAATATGACTTGTACAAGTTCTATGCATCCAAGTACTTCCTCTGCAATTTGGTCCTCTCTAACGAAAAGATGTGCATCATCTTGTGTGAATCCTCTAACTCTTGTTAATCCAGAAATTTCTCCGCTCTGTTCCCAGCGGTAAACCGTTCCAAACTCGGCAAGTCTGAGGGGCAGATCACGGTAAGAGCGTGCTTGAGAGGAATATATCTTGACGTGATGAGGACAATTCATTGGCTTTAGCAGATATCCTTCGATATCTCCTGCTTTCATCATGTTTGATAATTCACCACACGAACACCCCTCGTCGCTTAATTTCTTCATTAGGTCCTTTTCTACCAATGGCGGATATTGTGAATCTTGGTAATATGGGAAATGCCCACTTGTTCTGTATAAGTCCAGTTTACCGATATTTGGAGTGAAGACTTGATGGTAACCTTGCCTTCTAAGATGATAGGAAATGAAATCTTGTAATTCCTGTCTTACAACTGCTCCTCTAGGTGTCCAAAGAATCAAACCTTGACCAACTTCTTCATCAACGTGGAATAACTGCAAATCCTTTCCAAGCTTCCTATGGTCTCTTTTCTTTGCTTCTTCCATTCTGGAAAGTGTTTGTTTTAGTGCGTGCTTGTCTGGTTCTACGATACCGTAAATCCTCACTAGTTGCTCCCTGCTCTGGTCGCCTCTCCAGTATGCTTGGGATACACTGGTCAGTTTAACAGCCATCAGTTTTGCAGTACTTGGAACGTGTGGCCCTAGACATAGGTCATACCAGTCGCCCTGCTTGTAGATTGTAGATGAGTCTCCATCCTCTAACTTATCGTTTATTATTTCAAGCTTGTATGGATTATTTACAAAATGCTCCTGTAATTCTTCGTCTGTTAATTCGATTCGCTCGACTTGCAGGTTTTTTCTGCTCAACTCATTCATTTTCTTCTCGATTGTTTTGAGATCGGATTCTCCTATTGGTTCCATAGCAAAATCGTAGTAAAAACCTCTATCGATTGCTGGACCGATTGTTGGTTTAGCATCTGGATATAATTCCATAACTGCTTGCGCTAACAAATGGGCAGCGGAGTGTCTTAGGATATGCATCCCATCATCCGAAAAAGCATCAATGCCTGAAACTTCACATGATTCTGTTAATTGTGTTGAGAAATCCTTCTGCTCACCGTTAACAATAGCAGCAACACATCCGTGCTTTTTGCCGTTCGCATCTATCACTACCTCTCCAGCGGTGATGCCAGATACATACTCATTTACGGTTCCGTCATCAAGGGTAACTTGAATCATTGACATGGTACTTCCCCAGCATGCATTCGTGTTGACTCCTATTAATGAAATCATTCAATAACGCATGCGATAAACCGCAGATGTCATCAATCTTGTCGCTTTCCCAGTGCTGATGCAGGAGCCGATAATCGTACATACGTACGACCATTCTGTTCTTTTGACGCTTCTTTTGGCAGGCCTAACCGCTTGGCTTTTCTTGAGATATGGGGTTCCTAGGCAATTGAATGGACTACAAGTTGCTTTTAGTACGGGTCAAAAAAGGTATGAGGTGCACTACGTTACTGAGAGCGTTTCCGATGTTAGAGAACTTCTTTCAACTAAAGGAATGCAATTTGGAGTTAGGATGTATATTTTAGCAATCACTGGGGCTTTAATTCTGTTATTCGAATTTCTCTTAAACAGGATTGAGTTAACGGAAGGATATAACTCAATCTCCCTTTCCCTAGCACTAGTTCTAATCGCAGTGCCTGGATTGGTTTCGGCAGGCTCTTCTTTAGGCGTACAAGTCATCAAACCCATAGGACATTCTAGGGCGAGTCTACAAGAATCAACCATCTGGCGTACTTGGTTATATTCATTCATCACTTTAGCCTGGATTGTTCTGAGTGCAGTTGTCTATTTCGTGTTAGATATCTTTGACATAACCCTATCATCAAGAGTAAGTATCACCATTCTTTTTGCCTTTTCTCCGTCTATTTTAGCATACGGAAGAGTACTTGGCTCATCATGGGCAGCAATGATACAATCCAACAGAGCAGTTGCAGGAGGAAATAGATCGCTATTCCACAATTTTGAGCCTAGTGCTTTCCAACAAGCAGTGGCAAAAATTGTTCAATTTAACTTGGCAGTAATGCCTATTGTTGCAATAAATTCCCTAGTTACCCTACTTATTATTGCAGCCCAGCCTGACTTATTGACTCATTCGGACAGAGTATTCAGTCTACCTGAATATACGCCACAATCAACGGTAATGGAAGAAGGTGGATTACTTGGTTTTCTTCTGATTGAGTTATTTTCATACATTCCTGAAGCAAACATAAGGATTCCATTGGTTACGTTCGTTCTTTTATTCCTGCTTATGAACGTAGCATTAATCGGCTTTTTATTCGTTTACGAGGTTGCAAAAATTCTATTCCTTGATGTTTCGGATGTATCTGGTAGAGGTGGAATTACCTTGGCTGATTCTAGGCTATTACGTGCTGATAGGGGTCAGCAAGCAAGAGTGTTGAACTTCTGTTTCTCAGGATTTGCGGGCCAGTCTATGCTTTTGCTTGCTCTTGCAATGATTACTTTTTGGGATTCTCAATTTTTGCCGCAAGCTGATGCTTGTGGTTCTTGGGAGAATACAATTTGTGCTATTGTAGAAAAGAATGCTATGGAGGAACTAACTTGGATGCTCTCAGCAGGCGGGCAGATCGCATTTTTATCGATATGGTTCCGCTCCTTATCCGTTGGTGCAAGACTGGATGAGATCGAATTCGATAGTGCAGCTGTTTCCCAGAGGGAAAAATTGCGAAACCTGCAAAGTCGTATTTATTTGAAAAAGACCCCCATTCAAGAATTAGTCGAGAAAGGAGAGTGGCCTCAGGTTATTCAACGCTATGAAGAACTAGCGCGTGGTACAACAGCAGAACTTAGCGGCTTAGATTTAGTCAAAAAGACGGAAGCATCGATGTTCGTGTTCGCAGGACTCTCAAGATGGGATGAGGCTGAACAGGAGGCTGTGTCCTTGTTAGCACTGCGTGGAGGAGAGGAGGCGGAGTTAGCAAAAATGACGCTTGCTAGCGCTTCATTAGCTCAAAGGGATGTTGCAGAAGCAAGGCCGAGAATTGACTTTTTGCCAGATAATGACATCGAATCTGCCCGATTACGATGGTTCTATTCAACGCTTAGTGGTGATAAGTCGAAGGTTTTGGAGATGGATGAATCTCTTTTGATGGTTGATCCGATAATGAAAAGGAACCTTGAGTTGATTGAAAGAGTAAAACAAGAAGAAGCCTGGTCCAAATTAAATTATGACACGGTAAAAACAGGCAGATTGCTGTTTGCAGGAGATATCGGGCGGGCTAGAATGTTGGGTCAGCATGAAAATGCACTTACTAAGTTGGAATCATACATGCAAAAAGATCCAGATTGGTTGCTTGGTAAGGTCATGAAAATACTACTTCACCTAGATGCAGGAAGACAAGCAACTGCAGCAAGAATTTCAGATGAATTCAGTAAAAAAGACATGAGAGATCCAGCGGTAAGGAGCGCAATTCTTCATCTTGCTAAATCAGACAATACAGTTCAAAAGCCGCTTAGTGAGCCTACTGGATTGATTTGGTTGTGTGACGAAATCGGAGATTGGGGAGGGGGATGGCAGAGTAGACACAATGTTGCTCCTGCTCCAAATTTTAAGCGCAAGTATTTGTTGGAACACGGCTGGAATGCAAACTGTGCAATTGGCTACTTAGCAAAAGAACACTTCAGCAAAGCGGTTTCAAAGAAAGAGAAAGGTTGGAAGAGCCTCAAAGGTATTCAAAATGCTCCACCATGCTTGTATACTCATCTCACAGGAATAGTCGTTACAATCGGTGGTATGCCGATAGACCTTGGTCTGCCTCCACAATTACTAAATTAGAATTTCAAAATCAGATTCGCCAAAACCCATAAATTAAGTGTTTTACAAGCAATACAACATGATACCTGATCCATCGGCGCCTCAGTACAATCCAAATCAACCTCAAATTCAGCCTCAGGTTTCTCCACAACCTCAGCAATTTGCGCCTAATAATTATGGTCAAATTGGGGGAACTCCAGGTTATCAACCACAACCTATAGCAGTAGGGCAGGCTCCTTTTGGCATGATGCAACCAGCCTTTGCATCAACTTCTGCAACAGCGGCTCTCATCCTTTCTATTCTTGGATTATTGGGAAGTTCTTGCTACGGTATTGGTTTCTTATTCATCCTAATCTCAGCAATTCTTTGTATAGGTAATGGCAAGGTCATAAAAGCAAATCCTATGCATCCTGACAGAGGAACTCACAAGGCTGCAGTTATCATTAATTGGATAAGTATTGTGATAGTCTTACTTGTAGCAGTACTTGTGGTAGGAAGCGGAGTAATGTATGTTTGGGCAGCATCACTTGCTGAAGGTAACACTGACGGTGAATTAATGCTCTATGATTTTGACGCTTCAGATGCAAGTGAAAACACATCGAATTTAGATGATGATGAATTGATTATTATTACGATGAACCAGGGTAATGATTTGAGTTGGTCTGTAGTACAAATCACAATCAGTGTTGATGGTGCTGCAGCAATGACCTGCGACAACCCGGGGCAGTCCGGAGGTGACTGTGGTGCAACTGAATTCGGAAATACTTGGGATGCAGTATGGTCTGTTGGGGACGGCGTCACACTAGCCGAATCAGGATCCGATTTTTGCGCTTATGGTTGTGATATTGAATATACAATAACTAACGTAAGGGAGGGTGCTATTATGGACTCTGGATATGTGTATGCCTACTAATCGCTCTCAATCCAGTCAATCCGTATATGCCCAGCGAATTTCATAGGCGTCTTCGGATTCTCTCAATAACAGAATCTGCGATTTGAAGTGCCTCAATAGTTTGTTCAATGTTTCCAGAAGCTAGAGCATCTATGGCTATCGCAATTGATTCTTGACCTTCCATTCTATCTGGGTCCTTAGCATCAATTCTACTTGCATTGCACTGATTGAGAATAATTTTCCACTCCTCTTGTATGAATTCGAGAAGTTCTTTTGCTTCTTCATTGGATTGATTTGCAGCATCAAGGTCTGAAGTCAACTCGTTAAGTCTCGCAGCGGCAGTTGACCAGTCTAGTTCATCAGCAAGGGATTCAATCTTTTCCCATCTCTCATCCCAATTTTCTTTGTCATCTCTTTGCAACCATTGCTTCTTTAATTTGGATGATTGCCTCAATGCCCTGTTTACAGCATCCATTGCTTCCCTTTCATTCTCAATAAAGCGGATTACAGAGGAAGCGAGCCCTTGTGCTTGTCTAGGGTCATTTTTCTCAAGCATTTCCTTTGCTAGTGATAATTTTTGGTTAATCAATTCTTTTTGTATTCCATCTGCCGATTTTACGGCTTTCTTTGCCTCTTCTAAGGCTTCTTTAGCGACTTTTGCTGCATCATCTTCGGTTGCTAATTGTCCCGGAATAACTTGAGCAAGTTCAAATGCCTTCTTTGCAGATTCTTTAGCCATTTTTGCCTCGGCTTCGTTGAGTATTTCCCTCATATTTGCTGCCATGGTACCACTTTTTCCATCAAGTGCCCTTTTTGCCTCGGCGATTGCAGATTCTGCTTTTTGCCACCACTCAATAATTTCTTGAGCACTGCGTTTAGCACTTCTAAACATCAATTCTCCATCTCTTAGAGAGCCTAATTGGACCTCTCTTTGCCCAGCGGTCAATGCTTTGCGTGCTCTTCTTGAAGTTGGAGCGATGCGTTCAGATTCTTCAACTAATGATTCAGCATCTTTCTGAATTTCTTCGATATCGTTGCTGAATGCAAGAGTTCTTTCAATATCCTCAATTGCATCATCAAGTAATCTCATACCTAGTTGAGGATCTATGTGTCCTTCTTCAGAAGCAGTCATAACCAAACTATTTGCTTGGTCTATCTTGATTCCACTTGCTTTAATTTCTAACATTCTGTCTTGAACTTCATCAAGTCTTTTCCTAAATTCTCGTCGTAAACTTCTATCCTCGTCTCCGTTAGTCCAGGTGTAGATTAGGTGAATTGTTGCTAGCAAGAGTATAGATGCTCCGAGTATACCACTTGAGGTAGTTATCTGGTATTGTTCGGGTAAATACAAAGAAGCCGTGGCTGCGATGCCCAAAAATTGCATTATTGCCTTGTATCTCAAGACATTTAATGCTCCTCTTAGGATGGTGTTAGAATAGGAAAAGCAGACATATGATATAGCGACTAAAATCAGTGCTGCTAGGATGTTCTCGGGGGTTTGACTTGTGATAACTGGAGATAATCCAATCCAAAGTAAAGGCGCCCAAGCGATGGTTGCGGCACTAGCAGCTCTAGTGTTTCCTCTTGCATCGCCATTCACATATTCATCTACTTGCAGTGCCCAAATGATGACAATAAGTGGAAGGCCAAGTGCTTGTATCAACCCACCCTTACCTTGCAAAGCAGGCTGAATACTGGGGGCGATTAGCCAAATAGTCGAGGAAAAGATTAGAATCGTTGAAACTATTGTAAGGTTATCTTGCCTTTTTTTCCGTTGATCCATGACCGCTTCAAAGGCAGCATCTACATCCGCCCATGTGTCCATAGTTGCAGAATTGAGGTAATGGATTTGAACCTAGCGGAACATTGCTATGGTGCTTTACTCTTCTTCTGATATTTCAGTTGCCCCGGAGTCTCGTCCTGGTTTAGTAGAGGCTGTGTTGATTATGAAGCCGATTATTGCAAACAGAAGAACTAAAATTATGGCTATTTCAACCGCTGAGATTCCCAATGGAGTTCGTAAATCAGAATCATAGTTTAGTTCGCCAGATTTACCATTTAACTCTCCAAATTCATCGGTAAGGTCGTACTGGATGTCAACTGAAATGACCTGATTTGGATTTGTATGAGCCTCGATAGGGACAATGGTATAGCCTTGATTTGTCGGACTCCATCCGGCTATGTAGTAGTAAACACAATCCTCTCCAATGCATAATTTTGCTTCTGTTGGGCTTGACCCAGAATTCATTACAACTACGTTGAATTGTTCTAATCCAACATCCAGGTCACCATCAGTAAGGATTCTTTCAACTTCCAAAGTTGGAATTTTTTGAGGGTAAATATTTGCTTCTACTCTTTGTGTAATTTCGCTGCTATCATAGGCAGCTAGTACCGTAAATTCGTGAACGCCAAACTGTATTTTTGAGCCATCTACATATGTTAAGTCAGATATATTGAATGCCAAATAGACATTACTAGAGTTTAGTTTAGGTAATTCGGCAGTAAGGGAATCTGATTGAGCAACGTATGACTTCTCCACAGTGAAATCGAAATTATCAATCGATAGGTGGGGGTGGAATGAGTCTGACAAATCTAAGATTATTGTATCGTTTATGTCCGGAGTATTAGTTGTAGTCCAACCCTCATCAGTCCAAATCTTCAATTTAGGAATTATTCTTACATCATCATATGTTGACCTCAAAATAACCTCATATCTATGTTCAGTTTGATGCCCAACTTGATCCGTTAGCGTCAATACCAATTCGTATACAGTAATCGGTGCTTCTCCTCTTCTGGATTCAATATCGTCACTTGCGGAGTTGGCATATGCTGCTTCCCGCCATATTTCTTGCAAAAAATTGTCAGTGTATGACCAGTCTTCTGAAACATTTGAAGTCCATATTGCGGTTACGTGTCCAGAAGAGTCATCGCTTGCTGAAATCATGAAACGAGGGGCAGAGCCTGGATTTACCATGAAAAACTCACAGAAGTTTGCGTTTGGAAGCAACGAATTTTCTGTTTCATTTAGCCAAGTAAATTCTGATGAGCAACCAACATCGCTCTGTAGCATATCTAGTAGCGGAGGTTGAGAATCTAGAGAGAAATTATTGACAAGGCTCCCGGTTAAGTCATTTTCATCTACGCAGGTTGAGTGAATCGAGATTTCGCTTTCATCTCCGATATAATCCTCTAGTTTTGGTACATTAAATTCAGTTGATGTGAATGTAAAAATGACACCAGAATTGGATTTCACTTCCGATGTACAGGTGTGGCTTGATAGATATCCGTCCTCAATATCTAATTGATAATGAACTTCCAAATCGGTTGGCCACATTCCATGAGACAGGACATAATTGCCTTCTGTGACCGCTGTAGCGGAAACTTCTGGGGCAATGTTTTGCTTTAGAGTAATCACCATTTCACCTGCGATTGAAGTCTGATTTCTTATGACAATAAAGTTAGATGAATTGCCGGAAATCCATTGCTGTCCATTACTTGTGTAATATTCTAATTCATCATGCAGATCAATTTCCAAAGGTACCAGTTGTCGTAAATCATTTCCATAGATTACTCCCAGTCGCACTGAATTTAATCCCCTATTGTGGGCAATCATTTCCATTTGGTAATCCCATCCCCAAGAACCAGAGAAATCGGTACCGGGATTATCAATAATAGTGAAGTTGTTAGATGAAACATCCATAATTCTAAGGTCATATGTGCAGCACAAATTTGATACAGAATCCATCCAAGTTAAGTTTTGGATGACCTCTGATGCATCTTTTTCGAATAGCAACTCTGATTGCCGTTGTATCCCCAGACTAGAGTATGGTAATGATGGAATCCCCTGTCCGTAATCAAAATACATTGTTTCCATGTATTGGGCTTGAATAGTACTTGATGACCCGTTGGCGTCATCGAAATTTAGCTTAGCCATGGAATTACTTGCTTGGGCTTGGGCATCAAAATCTTGGAAAGTCGATAAGTCAGATTCATTGGTCAGACTAACTGACTGATTGATGAGATTATTTTCTGATAGTGCGAAAACAAAGTAGGGAGAATCAAGACTTTCTAAACTGGTATCAAAGGTGAAAATTTGCGGAAGGCTTGCATTGCAGTTTGTATCGCAATTTAATTCAACTAATTCAGTGCTAGAAGGAGAATATATTCTGTATTCAAGGAGTGGATTTGGGTTTTGAAAAGAGAAGAAATCACTACTTAGTTGTGGTAAATCAATGGAAACGTTTTGGTTGCTTTCTCCTGAAATACTCAGAATACCCAAAGCGGTTTGATTGGAGTAAGCCACTATCTCCAAACTCTCATTAGCCGGGGAAGCAAATTCGGCAGAGTTTTGATTACTTGAATGAGTGAAATCACTGGTTATTGATTTGATTTCATATCTTGAAACTTCAGCACTAGAGTTGATTGAAATATGTCTAGAAATATGGTTTGCAGTGATTGAAATATCTAAATCATCTTCGATTAGAATTGGCGCTTGGTATGGTACGGAATATCCTTCACAGTTGGCATCGATCATAATTCCAGCCCCGACTCTAACCTGCATCACTGAATCAAAACCAGTTGTTTGGCTTAGAATCAACTGGCTCCAAGGATTTCTTGCAAAGATGATACAATCTAATTCTATTCCTTGATTATCATAGATATTTACAGAGATATCAGCATAGTCAAAATTGTCTGATGAATCGAATATTGCAGAATCAGTCTCCAACTGGTTAACAGACGGTATTGCTGAAAAAATGAATAAGAGAATCATGATGACTGATAGGCACCTAATTCTCATGAGTTGTTACAAAATATAGTTCCCTTTGAATGATGTGGTGTTCGGATTGTGAATATTATCTCGCTTGAATCCCGAATAAAATTCTTCAAACTTAATCACAGGAATGTTCAAGGGTGTTCTTCGCCGACAGTTTAGAAGAAGGGGATAATATGGCTGGCCTAATCACAATGGACGATTTGTCTAATGAAGAGATAATCAGTATACTAGATGACGCTGAGAGGCTATTGCCGGTGGCAAAAGGTGATTTGTATCTTCCACTTTTGCAAGGCAAAATCCTAGGAAATCTATTCTTCGAGCCATCTACCAGGACAAGAATGTCCTTTGAGACTGCCATGAAGCGATTAGGGGGAGATGTCGTAAATTTGGGTGACGTAAAAACTTCTTCAGTTGTGAAGGGAGAAACCCTGTTTGACACCATCCAAATGGTTGATGGCTACACAGACATCATCGCTATGCGGCACCCTAGACAAGGTGCAGCAAGATATGCGCAAGACGCTGCTCAAGTCCCAATTTTGAATGGTGGAGATGGAGCTGGGCACCACCCAACCCAAACTATGCTCGATTTATTCACGATTAGACAATCACACGGAAAGCTTGAGAATCTGAAAGTTGTTTTAGCCGGGGATTTAAGGTACGGAAGAACAGTCCATTCGCTAAGTCATGCACTGATTAGATTTGGATGTGAGATAGTGCTTGCAAGTCCAGATTTACTCAGGATGCCTAAAGAAATCGTTGAGGACTTGGTAGCTCACGGTGCTAAGGTCACAGAAACAACTGATCTTTATGGAAACTTAGACTCAGCAGATGTTGTATACATGACTAGAATACAGAAAGAGAGATTTGCTGATGAAGACGAATATGTCAAGGTCGCGGGAGCTTACAAATTGGATGCTAGCCATCTTGACGGATGTAAGTCTGAAATGATTGTAATGCACCCTCTTCCAAGGGTTGACGAAATCCATCCTAGCGTTGATGTTACACGTCACGCTAAATATTTCGAACAGGCATTCAATGGAGTCGTAGCAAGAATGGCATTACTTTGCAGGCTGTTAGGTGTTACTGTTCCCGAAAAAGTTGGAGGTGAGGCCTGATGTCTTCTGAAACAAGTATGCGAAGAGTAACTGCGATTAGAAATGGAACAGTAATCGATCATATCCCCGCAGGACAAGCACTTAGAGTATTGAAACTTCTGAACATCACCGACCAAACAGCAGTTCCGGTTTCGCTGGTAATGAATGTACCATCTAAGAAAATGGGTGCTAAAGACATTGTAAAAGTCGAAGATAGAGAATTAACGCAAGCGGAATTGGATAGGCTTGCATTGGTAGCTAGTGAAGCAAGTGTCGCAATCATAAGAGCATATTCTGTAGCAGAAAAACTGCACATTAACTTAGGTGAGGAATTGAACAACGTAGTACGCTGTACATTTTCTAATTGTATAACTCAAAATTCGAGAGAACCTCTTCCTCATAGGTTAGTCATACTGAGTAAAGATCCACTGCAACTGCGATGTCATTATTGTGGAACTCCGCAAAATATTGACCAGTTGATTAACAACGTGCTTTGATTAGACAATTCCAAGGTCTACTTTCATTTGACAGGCCTTGCATTCAGTTGCTGAGGACGTCATTTCTCCACAGGTTGGGCAAGAAGTAGGATTTGGCATTGGGCTACTTGATTTTCCAATTGCTTCATCTAACTGTGCACGCATTGATTTTATCTGGTCAGCCATCTTTAGCAGTCCATGTCTTGTACCTGGGGAATCTCTCTCTAAATCTGCAACAATGTCTCTTGTTCTCCATCTCAATGCACCTTGTGCATGCGGGCATTCTTCATGGTGTATCTCGAGTTCTTTGTGAACTGCCATAAGATGAATCTCTTGCTCAGGAATCCAACGTAGTGGTACTATCCTTGGAGCCATTCCTTCTGCGGGTCTTGCAGTATGTGGTGCTAATCTTATGGTGCGTTCTAGATCTCCATTGGTGATATTCATCATCACTGTTTGAGCCATATCATCGAGATTATGGCCTAAGGCGATTACATCAGCGTTAGCAAGTTGGGCTAGATGATTTATTCCTTGGCGTCTGAAAACACCGCAATATGCGCATGGCATCTTTGATGCCGACTTGTTTTGTTGAGTAACCATTGGTAGTCGCCTGGCAACTTCATCCATCTCTACGAAGCCTAGTTCGGTGTATGGTACGGTTAGGAATCTAACTCCTAATTTTTCACACAATCTCCTGGCACATTCAAGAGATGGAGGTCTGTAACCCTCTATCCCCTCATCGACACAACCAGCCGTAATCTCAATGTCTGGTCTTTTGCCAAGAATATCTACAAGGCTCTCAAGTAGGACAGCAGAATCTTTACCTCCAGAAATTGCAACAAAAATATTGGTTTTCTGACCCTTTCCCTTCAAAACTAATTGCTTGCGTAATTCTTTGCTTATCTTCTTTCTATTCATTTGGCAAAGGTGCTCACCACACAGAACACGTCCAGAATAAGCCTGTTGTACAACTGCTGGCTTTGAACAGGAATCACATGTAGGAATAGAGAATGGCAATGGCTTCTCTGTTCCCATAGCCAGCCGTAGTGGGTTTGTTTTATCAGTGTCACTCATAGTGTAACAATTGGTAAACCATGTTTTTTGGATTCATCCACACAATAATTTTTCAATTCAAATTTTAAATTTTCAATTGAATTTTAATTTACAGTTTTCCATGAGAAAACAAAATTTCAGGACAATATTTGCTGCTAAAATGACAACCCAAGGCATTCTATGTGTGATGAAAAATAAGAAAATAGCCTAAATTCCAGTTGGAAATTTGAAAATGGTGCTAAAATCCACACTTTATCCGAGTAATAAGGGAAACTTCTTGAAGGCTAATGCTACGTCAACCGGTTTGAGTGAGCATGCTACAGCGAGTTTTAGGGGATTTATTGAAGACAGAAGGAGTCGATCAGACCCTTCTCTTTCACAGGCACAATGGCCTGATATCTTCGGTTGTAGAAGAAGGCTTCATGCCCCCAGTTGAGCGATTGATGGGTCTCATCGATAAAGCGGAGAGCACGTGTGGCGTATCTGACTTAGGTGAATTCTTCGAATTTTGGCTTGAATCAGAAGAAAAAATCATGATCAACAGAATAGATAACCTCCACTACATAATTCTGCTTGGGTTTTCGGGCAAGATAGCCAGGTGGAGGCATGCAATTGACCATAATAGATCGATATTGAAATCATTGAATTTGAGGTGAAAAAATGTTTAAGATGCCAGAAGGTAAAGAAATTGATGTTGAAATAGTTGTTCAAAAAGGAGCAATTCAGCCTTTCGATGTAGGAGTCATCTCCACATATTTTGGAAGAAGAAAAACCCCCTCTGCTCATAGAATTGTCAGGGCAGGTCGCATAATTGGTTATGTTTGCGACGGTCTAGAAAAAGGTCAACTTCTAGGAGGCTCAGCTGCAGAAAAAAGAATTGCAGAGCTCGAGAAAAGTGACAAACCTAGGT
The DNA here is from genome assembly GCA_002718195.1 of Methanobacteriota archaeon. Lineage (GTDB taxonomy): Archaea > Thermoplasmatota > Poseidoniia > Poseidoniales > Poseidoniaceae > MGIIa-L4. The sequence goes on from PBDU01000001.1 coordinate 77,133, forward strand.
TCGAAGCCTGGGAGTGGAGTTCAAACCAACTAGCTCGAGTGATTGAATTATTGCCAGAAGCGTTTGAGGACTTTTCAGAAACTTTTGGACTAGTCGCAGGAGACCACGGCATTCATAGAATGATGGCAAGGGACCTCTCTAGTGTTACCAAGGCAATGATTGAGAAAGAAGTGGTCAAAGGGGCATTAGCAATTGACTCAGGCATGGTTATCGATTCCCAAGGCGAAATTGGCGGAGATCCGGAGGAAGTTGCTGCAATGGTTTCAGATTTAATCAAGGAGCAGGATTCAGTAACCTCACAATTGGGTATTGATGGGCGAGGTTACTGGACTATCAGGGGCGGAAATTCAGATGTCCTTATGGCAAAAACAGGAGATTTTGCATTAGCAGTTTGGACTGAGGCGGGAGTAGATCATAATTCATTGATGAATGAGATTTTACTCAACTTATCAGGAGATATTACATCTTTAGGTGCAGATGGAACATTACCAGATGGATTCTTGATGCGATCTGGAAAAGGAGGTGCAGATGCAATTCTTTCAATGATGAAAACGGCAAAAGATGAACAAGTAGATGGGCACATCAAAGCTGGGGGTTCAGAAAATGCCACTTACATCGTCATTTCTTCCGGAATACCTGTGGCGATTTCCGGAGACTCGAACTTGAAATTTGATGAATTAGTCCATAAAATGACAGATGGGAAATTGAGAATTGAGTTGCACAGACTTGGTGCGGAGAGTATTCTAACTGAAAATTCAGGGACCGTGAAAAACTTCTCTCTTACAAAGTTAGGCTCGCTAATAGCCAATGCAAGGTCTCGAACTGAATCTAGAATCAATACCCTTCAATTGATGTTTGATGACTTGTTTACTTTTGAAATGGGCTTAGAGGCAGTTGCTAAAGCAAGAAAATCACAGAAATTCCCGCTTTCTGCAAAGACCAAGAATGCAGGTAAAACTCAGACTAAAGTCGAGGATATTGCTAAAGTGGATACTGCATTGCGAAGGAAATTAGAAAAATCAGAACTAGCAAATGATTCCCTTTCCAAAGAATTAGAGGTAATAAAAGCAAAATGGGAGGTTGAAAGAAAAACCAACCAAGCCGCTAGAGTTGAAATCAGACAACTCAAAGAGACCAGACTCGATGCTGATAAATCCAAAGAAGAGCATCAAATGCTTTCCCAAAATGCAGTGGTTGAAATTGCTGAGGCAAAAGCAAAGGTCGAGGTTGCTGAAGATAGAGCATCAAGACTGGCTAAAAGAGTATCAGAACTTGAGAACCAGCTCGAAAATAGGGCAGAGCAATTGGCTAAGGCAGTTGGTTCTAGGGATAACAGAGAGAAATTGATGGCTGAGATTGAGGAATTAGCCACTAGGGAATCAACTCTAAAGGCAGAACTAGAATTCTCATCTGAAAAGAGCAATAGAATTTCACAGCAATTAATCGATGAGGAAAGAAGGTTACAAGTCCTTCTTGAACAGGTCAATGTCACAAGAGAAAGGTACACAAGAGCACAATCCGAATTAGAGGTATTAGAGGAAAAATTGAAGCTAGGTAGATCTGAATTGGAAGAGGTTGAAGTTGAAGCCAGAGCAATGAGGAAGAGGTCTGATGAAGATAGAATTCGAATGGTAGAATCCGAGACAAGAAGGTCTCAAATTTATGCCGAAATCAAAGAATTGATGAGTGAGAGACGAAAGACGCTTAGAGAACTTGGAGACCTTGGAGCAAAAAGAGGTCATGCAGAGGCTGAATTACTGGTTCTTGTCGAAAAAGCACAAGCTTTGTCTCAGGCTCATGAAGAAGCCCTTGCAGATATTGAGGAAGCAGCTTTGCTGAGAGCAAAATTGTCAGAGGAGCCGTTAGCACAAGCCCTCCTTGATGACAAACAGTCCTTTGATGCTCTTGGTCCAATCCTTGAAAGACTTGAGCATGCAAGAACAATCGGTTATTCTGTGACCTTGCTAGATAGGGCTGTAGAGCGTTCATTGCAGGTAATTCAAGCATGCGTAGACCATGTGGCTGCAACACCAAGGCATTTGCTGAGCAAGGAGGTAATGAGTATGCTAGAGCGCCAGGTCCCAGAAACTGCTGGTGCCGTAAGAGGTCTAGCAAGATGGAGCGTTCAACAACGTCTTGAGCACCAACTTGGAGAAACAGTCGGGCATTTAGTGGTAGATTTGGAGCAAATTCTAGAGGACCACGATAAGTCAATCACCATGCTAAGGAGACTAAGGAATGTGTTGGAACAATTGGCAAGATTGAATGCTCCGATAGACAAGGTAGATGCACTATTATCCAATTGTAACAGACCTGAAGCACTACCAACAATCGCTAAAGAAACTAGAAAACTGATTCAAATCGCTCTCGATGATATTTACATGGAGGCAGACCAAAGGGAAGTTGGAGAAGCGGTAGCCCTGGAAAATACGGCTAAGATACTTGAAGAATTGATTGCTCAATTAGATGCTACAGGTCTATCAGATGGGGTCCCTAAGGGTGCACTTTGGGATTTCCAAAGAGATGGCCTTCTGCCGTTTGAAAGACACAATCAACCTACCAATGTGAGGGCTGAAGTTGATGATGCGATGTTGAATCACATGCGCCCTACTTTGACTTCAGAGCAAATCACATCTGTTGATGAGCAAGATGAGTCACCAAAGGAAGACGGATGGGCTGAATTAAGCCCACCACAAGAAGAGCCTGCTGTTGAAGTTGAAGAGTTTACAATCACAGAATCAACCACCGAGATAGTCAATTACGAATCAAGTTATTCTGATGAAAGGGCTGCACTGGAAGCAGAACTAGCCAAATTAGATGCGAAAACTTCTATTCGCCAGGATTCCGATGGAGCAGATGATGCAATGTCGGCACTTGAAGCAAAGTTAGGTAATTTAGATCTGTGAGCTGGTTTTCTTGGAAGAAGAAAATTTCTCAACTCTTCTAGGTAGAACAGAGGTGCAGGGGAAAAAATATCCACTTTGGTTAGAAAGAATTGGAATATTTCTTTCTGTAGCTACAGGTATTTTGTTTGCTTACTGGTGCATTGTGATGAATGACTGGAATATTTGGATTGAGGTAGGTTTAGGCTGTTTTATTGCCCCTCCAATCTTCATTGCTTTGGGTGAAGCCTTAGGAAGACTACTTCAATTTACGCTTGCCGATTAATATTCGTTCAAGATAACTCTTGTTTTAGTTGATTTTGTTCCTGTTACAATTCGGATGGAGTCGATTATACGGTTCAAATCATGAGTGTCATTTGCATTTGCATAAATCAAAAGGTCAGTCTCTCCGGTAACTTCTAGGATTTCAGAGACTCCAGTAATTCCCAAAATTTCACTAGCAGCATTACTTGTTGACATTTCTTCATTTACTGAAACCTCGATTATTGCACGGACATTGGCACCTCTAACCTTGACGGTAAATGATTGGATAATACCGCTCTCAACCATGCGTTTAATCCTTAATCTCACGGTTCCTTCACTCGAATCAATCATATTGGCTATCGATACATTAGATGCACGGGCATCTTCAGAAAGAGCCCTCAATATTGCGAAGTCCACCTTATCTGGGGATGCCATTACGATTACCAGTGGGATTGTATATTCAAAGGTTTACGAATTTCGTAGATACAGGCGACTATTGAAATAAACAATTTATTGAGACCAAATATCTTCTTTGCTAATTGTTTCTGCAGCGGTATCTGAACGTGTAACCGAGTAAAAGAGTGCTCTGACTCTTTGCCACGGGACTAGATATTTCAAAACGCTAGCTACGCCAAGGAAAAGCAATGCTGAAATCACTAACCCGTAAGTTAATCTCAGTTCAATAGACTCTGAAACCTGTGCTGCCCACTGTGAACCAGTTGTAGTTTCGACTATGTCTAACAAGACAGAGTGGAAGCCAAGTGCAATCATTGTAGCAACTGCTGTTAAAGCAAGGAAGCCGATTGTGTGTCTAAGATGACCGTTCAGCGAATTGTCCATTTGTTTAACGTACTCAGGGTCTCTTTTACATGACTCTGGGAGCCTGTAAGCATATTCCAAATACCTGATTACAGCAAATGCAGACTCTTGGAAAGACATGATCAGTACTGCAATTAGTACCAAGGACAATTGTTCCCTGGATATTAAGTCAAATCCAAACAGACCGATAGTTGCCTCCCCAATTTGCGTATCAAGCGTACTCAAAGTATCTCCATAGGTTCCTAGTTGACCCATAATCGTCGGGAAAGTTAGGACAGCGTGAATTCCTAAGAATAACAGAGTAAATCCAATCGACCAAGCGATGGCTTGTTTACTCAGACCCCATATTCCTCTAGTCCCAGCAATGATTGGTAACAGGTAAATTGTCATAATCAACAATGATAGAATCATCATCAATGGCCATTGAAGCATTTCGATTTCGTTATTGTTTGGCGCTCTTATTTCCCACTGGAAGAGCATTCCACCAAGCCATGAAAGCAATGTTCTTCCGACAAGCCCTACGATTAGAACTAGAATGAATCCAAGTTTAATTCTCTGCTGCACTTTTTGGCTTTGGAATGCAAGCAATGCCATGCCGCCACCCAAGGTTAGCCCAAGTAGCAGAGGAACGAAGAATTTAGCCAAGCCACTACCTTTTGATCCTGTAAGGAAGTCTCCTAGAGGGTTATCTAACCCAAACGAATCTAGGGTTTCGAATAAAATTGTGTGGTCGATTGAATCCACTACATATGTTGAAACGATTATCATGTACATCCAAACTAGAGATACTGTAGCAATTATTTGCAGTGCAAGAATCTGCCAGGACTTTCTCAATGTCTTCAAGTGAAGAGTTTTACTTCCTCCAGTCTGGTCGACATCGCTTTGAGGTGCTACTTCTCCTGCCATGTTTAGTACCCCCTGACCTGCATTAATGCTTGAGATAAGTCCATGTCAGGCATCCAATCAATCACAGATGCTCCTGAACCAGCTAAGGTTGTCAGCCTATTTTGGCGCTCTATCTTGAGAACCTCATAATCGAGTCTTGGAATTCTTGTGGTCAGTTTCTCAAAGTCTATACTGGAAGGAGAAAGGACAGTAACTTCGTGTCCCCTTCCGACTAAATCTCTTACCGCAGCAGGTACGGTTCCATCTCCTTCGCATGAAGATATGATGAATACTGGAGAGCCTCTTGAGAATCTTCCTGAAACAGAGTTCGTAACTGCTTGCAAAGGCATTCTTCCTTTACTGGAAGCTCCAGCTAGAGCGCTCAGAATCTTGAAATATTGTTTATCTCCTGTATCCGGTGGAAGGTAAGATAGTTTTGTCCCATAGGTACAAAGGGCAACAGAATCCCTTCTTTGTAAGAAGTAACTAGCAAGGGAGGCTGCTGAAACTGCTCCCATCTCCAATGGATTTTTCAAAACTGTACCTATTCTGCTTATTTCCCTTGTATCGAATAGGATGTAAACATCGGTAACTGCGTCTCTACACTTTTCATTAATCATCAATTCTCCAGTCCTTGCAAAGGCTTTCCAATTGATGTTCTTGAACGGGTCACCTGGCACATATTCTCTCAGTGAATAGAATTCCGAACCTTGTCCAGGAGTTCTTAGCGTTGTAGCACCTGTGTACATCTTTGGTGTTCTCGAACGTAGGAATGCTTCCTCTACGTCCTTGACCTGCGGGAAGATGACGATATCAGAGTGATGATTGATTTTCATTTCGTTGACATTCAAGTTGAATGTATTTCGATATCTTACTGAAACAGGTCCGATGTTGTAATGTCCTCTTAGAGGGCATCTGAGCACATAGCGAATCCTTGCGCTCTCATTTGGAGCAAGGTTTAGTCTCATTTGATTTAATCCACTTCGAAGTTTCATCTCATGAGGTACATTGTCGTATACTTCGATCAATTGTGTTCTTCTATGGCTTCTGTTAACAACCAATAATTCCACGTAAAGATCGTCTCCCTTGTACAAGTTATCAGCGGAAAGTGTTCTCTGAACTTCTATGTCACCGTGTCCACTTAGCCATGAGTTGACAACGATGAATGCAATCAGAGCAAGCCCAAGAATCATCATTTGATGATTGGTGATCATCATTCCGATTAGGACTAAGGAGATTCCTCCTCCAAAGGTAAAAGCTGCCTTTCTAGTCCACATTTTATCAGCTCCTTCCCCAGGTCTTTATTCTCTTTATGATAGCAACTTTGCTTGCAAGATCATAGTCTTTGGTTTCCAAAGCAAACTTAGCAAGAACAGGATCGTTAATCAGTTTTACAAGCTCTTGAGCGGGTAATTCATTGAATTCTTCCCTCGTGAGACCATTTTGATTCCGCACCTTAGACATGAAAACTTGCCGTATTTTCTTCGCCTGGGAGTAGTACTGGTATCGATTGTGGTCTCCAAGCCCGTAATAGATGATGCTGAAGACGTGTCGCCATGGCTCCGGGTCCTTCTTTTTGAGCAGAATACCTTCCAATACAACGAATAATGCAAGAAGTAATACAGTCACTGCGAGCCCTTCGCCAGTAGAGTAAACTAGCAAGAAGTAAACGGTGTTGTAGGCTTCTGCAAGTATTGCATTTTGTGGATGTCGCGACTCATCAAAGATAACCATTGCATTTTCTCTTGCTTGCCCTGCGTTCTCTCCTTCATTAATTGCCAAGGATTCACTGAGAACATCTAGAATCCATCTTCTGTTGGAATTTTCTGGAATAAAATTGACGATGTCTCCATATTCTTCAGAGTCATATAACCCATCGTTAAAATTCTCATAGTCATACAGCGCGTTGACTAAAACAGAACCGTCAGCAACGAATAATATTCTTCCTCCTTCATCAGGGTCACATGATTTATCTGCACAAGCCTCGATGCTGAGGTTGAATTGTCCCCACAAGTCCGGTGTCTCAGCGTTGACCTCATTTCCGACCCATATCTGCCCATCGCCATTTGTGTCAACTGTCGCTTCGTTGCTAGTAACAGCCATGATGTTGACATCATTTAGGGCACCTTGAACACCAGGCATTATCTCTAATCCGGTTGCATTGTTCATAAGTATCGTATAGGACGCGTTGAAGTTGATTTCTCCGATTTCACCAGTTGTTGCAACCCAATGTTGGCGGCACATACCCGCCTCTTCGTATCGCATTTGTTGACCATCGATTAGAGAGCATGGGTGTTCAGAATCTCCATTCTCTCCCCATCTTGAGTGACTGCCGATAGTTGAAGGATCAATTCTTGTACCGTTCATTCCACATGGATTCTCCTGCATGCACATCCAGATGTAATTGAAATCTAGTTCAGTAGCATATGTTGAGTCATATACTTGATATCCGGTGATGTTTACTCCAAATGCATTTGCTATGCTACTGGAATAACCAAAATCTTCGAAGACAATAACATTGCCCCCATCTTCAACAAAGTCGACAATCGCTCTAATTTCGCTGCTAGAGTATCCATCCTCTCTGCTGAATGAAATCAATCCATCAGGGTCAAATTGTGGTAAGGAAAGTGTGTCTCTTTCCACCCCATTTATGATGAATGTTGTATTCCTTGGATCTTCAATATCAGCTAGCAAAAGCGGGCTTGAAACAAGTGAACGAGTAGTAACTCCCATTTCATTCAACTCACCTCTGAATGCTGAGAGGTCATCCCAATCATCATCGTAAGCAGATAGTTGATTTGTGTTAGCAACATTGACAAAATTCAGCAATATTGTAAGCAATAGGATGCCGACTACGGACCAAAAAGCGGCTTGCAAGCCTATTCTTTTCCACTTTATCGAATCCCAGTCTATCATAACTTCACCAACTAGAGCACTGTTCGTACATCGTGAGACATACCTTCAGGTTTAGAAGGTTGTCCATAGTTGAGGCTTCATGCATCATTGAACAACGACTTCTAATTCAGCCGGTTCATGGAGTGCGTACAACGATTCTCTAACAATTGAGATAATCATATCGATCTCTTCTGATGTCAAGTTGAAATGTGGGGTAAACCTGAGGGCATTTAGCCCTCCGTGAACTACTCCTAGCCCTCTTTTTCTGCACCATGTTTCAACTCCATCAAAGCCTACAACATCTAGTTTTTCTGGATCAATTTCTGCTGAGCATAATAGCCCTGAACCCTGAACCTTAGTAATTAGGTCTGGGAATTCATTCTTTAACCCATTCAACTTGTCTACGAATTCTACTCCCCTATCTAAGATGTTCTGTCTTAACTCTGGAGTAATCTTCTCAAGTACACTAACCGCAACCTCAAGCGCCCTAGGATTAGTTGTCATTGTATTCCCATAAATTCCGGGAGCATATGTGTTTGCTGCTCGCTCGGATAGCCCTACAACGCTGAGTGGATATTGTCCTGCATTAATTGCCTTAGACCATGTCTCGAGGTCGGGTACTGTGGCATCTTGGAAGCCAGGATAGTCCACTATGCTCAAACATCCTTGACCTCTTAATCCAGCTTGGATTGAATCAACAAGAATCATACCGCCGTGTTCGTGGATTAACCTGACTGCTGCATCATAGAATTCTCTTGAGATAATTTGTCCGGGTGCTCCTTCTCCTTGTACGGGCTCAACAGCGATTAGTTCGATGAAATAACCCTTCTCTTTAGCATCTTCAAACACTTCTTCTAAGGCTGCAACATCGTTACTTGGTACTATGATTAGGGAATCTCTTGTTTCGAAGGTTTTGAGATTCTTTTGGTACTTTCCGTAACAAGAATCCGAAATGGTAGCTGGTCGATGAGTTCTTCCGTGAAATGCTTGTTTCAATGCGATTCTCTTGATTTCTGCACCCTCGTATCTAGAACCCTTTGCAGTCATGATTTTTGTATTAGCATCAGCAATTCTCATTGATAGTGTGACAGATTCCGAACCTGAATTTAGACAAATGAACTTGCTAAATGGACATCCTTCAGGTCTAGAATGACCAAGTTCCTTTCGCAGGGCATCAGCAAATCTCTTTTGAGAAAAATTTGCGGTCATAATGTTAGCCATTACGTGATTGTCGGACATAGCCTCCATCACATCGTCAGGGCCGTGGCCGCCACCAAGCATGCCATAGCCACCGTTGTCGTGTATGACTGCTCCGTGAGTGGAAACGATCCAAGGTCCCTTGGCTGCGAGTGCGATGTATGGGTTTACAGTAGCTGCGGAATAGAAGTTAACGAAGTCTTCCTGAGCATGAGAGATTAGGTCTTTCTCTGCTTGTAATAAAAATTCATCACCAAATTCGCTTTGTATTCTTAGCCTTCTTTCATTTGCTTCTTCAATTGCAATTGCCAGGTTTTCATCAAGAGCAATAAACTTCTCAATTTCTTCGTTCTTTAGTCCCTCGCAAATTCTTGGTCCGGAGTTCGCTTTGATTTCGTCAAGAAGTTCAATAGCACTGTGCATGAACATATCCAATGAAACTAGGGTTTTGAACATTCTCAAAATTTGAGTAAATAATGGCTTTCAGTGAATCGTTTATAATTCTCCATTATGCACTTGATTTCGTAAAAAATCCTTGAAAATCGTAAAGTCAGGGATTCATTGTGTGAACAAATCCCTGCGATTTATTCATAGGGGGTTTGCCTTTGGGTAATTTCATGAGCGACCTATACGGACTAACTCTTGAACCAATGCCAAACAAACTAGTCAACTACGGTGTCACAGACAACGGAATAGCAGTAATCGAACTTGCCAGCAACTCCGCTGGTGCTCCTCTTGAAGGAGACGAGATGGGTCCTAACACCTACACACACGGTATGATGAGGGACATTGATGAAGCAGTTGTAAAAGCAAGATTTGACGACTCTGTAACGGCAATAGTAATCACCGGTCACGGTGAAAAATTCTTCAGCGCAGGCGCATCAATTCAAATGTTGAATTCAGTATCTCCTGGATTCAAGTACAATTTCTGCCTGCACGCAAACGAAACCCTGTCTAGATTGGAACAAACTCCAAAGATAGTAATCTGTGCTATCAACGGTCACGCTGTTGGTGGAGGACTGGAAATTGCAATGGCTGCAGATATCAGAATTGCTAGAAAAAATTCTGGAAAGGTTGGACTGCCAGAGATTAACCTCGGAGTACTTGCTGGTACTGGAGGAACTGCAAGACTAACAAGACTAATCGGTAAAGCAAAGGCACTTGAGATGATGGTTACAGGTGAACTTATGTCTTTTGAGGACGCTCTAAACTGCAACCTGCTAAACCACATCTGGGAAGGATCTGCACAAGATTTCAGAAGAGATATTTTGGATTGGGTAAGCGCTCAATTCACATTACCTAACAAGGCAGTCAAGGCTGTTGGAAACATCAAGAGATCTTGCCAAACTGGTCCGGAGATACCATTCGAGTACCACCTTGCTCTAGAGAGAGAATTGCAAGCAGCTCTGTTCAATTCCAGCGACGCAAAGGAAGGAATTGCTGCATATGTCGAGCGCAGAGTGGCAAATTTCACTGGCGAATGAACAAAACAAGCATTTTTGTTGACAGGCTAAACCGTCTGGGGTAGAAATGTCACAGTATGAGGAGCCCGGATACTCATTAGTTGCTTCATTTGATAACTTTGAAATCAGAAGTTATGAAACGAGTATAATGGCAATAACTCAACGAAGTAGTTCAAATTATCAAGGCTCGAGTGGTGGTTTTCAGATAATCGCAAACTACATTTTTGGAGGAAATAAATCCTCTCAGAGAATAGCGATGACTGCTCCTGTTCATATTTGGAATGAGAGTTCAGGTACCCCCAAGTTAGCTTTCACTATGCCTTCTCAATATTCACTAAATGAACTTCCCCAGCCAAATGATTCCCGAGTAAAACTTTGCGTAAATGAGGGATCATTAATTGCGGTTTTCAAATTTAGTGGACTTGCTGGAAATGCAAAAACTCAGCGCTTGATTTCAAAGTTTGAATCAATCCTGAGTGATCAAGGCATAGAAATTGTGGGGGATGCAAAATTGGCCATCTATGATAATCCGTGGTCTACTCTTCCTTTTGCAAGAAGAAATGAGATTCAAATCCCTGTAAATTTCGAGGATTAAATCATCCTTGATAGATTGCTAGCGCCTCATCAACTGTTGCGCCCTCGCATATGATTGCGTGGCAAGCAGCATTCATTCTAACAGCTTCATCAGTTTCCTTTTGGTGAATGTTTCTGCCCGTAGCAGCTCCCTTGCAGCCTGATATGTTGATTTGTTCCCACAATCTCTGGAGGAAATCTCTAGGTGGAAGGGAACCTCCTCCTGAGCAGATAATTCCACATCTGCCCGCTGCTTCAACAGCAATCCTCAGGGATTCCGGTTGGGTCATTCCTTCAAATGGTGCAGGATAATTCACCTTTGCAAAATCAGCACCTATGCAAGCGGCAACGCCAGCAGCACCGCTGATTAATTGCGGGTCCTTTTCGTTGGATACAGCTTGTCCTCTTGGGTACATCCAAACAACGGCAATCATTCCTTGGTCGTGTGCTTCTCTGATGAAGGTAGCCGCTTCTGTTAGCATTTCATTCTCGAATTCGCTTCCCAGGTAAACCGTATATCCTATTCCAACAACGTTGATTCCGTTGCTAACAAGTGACATGACGTCATCCATGTTCCACATTGCTAGGCTGACTGGATCTTTTTGTGCAGTCTTGACAACATTGGTCTTTGAATTGAGTTTGACTAAATACGGAACATCTGGTGCATCTCTTGCATAGTGGGAAATCAATCCGCATTGTCCAGCTAGTACTCCGATGTGTCCTTCTTCATATGCTCTTAGTCCTATTTCGAATAGGTGGCCTGGGTCGTTAGAAGTAAGCGGAATTTCTTTATTGCCGTCATAAAAATCATCATTCAAGTGTTCAATTTTTTGATCACAAGCAAATAGGTTCATCATTCCAGTACCTTGAGTGGCTTGATTCATATTTTCAATGTACGTTTCGATTAATTCGTTTGGAACGTCTGCGGGAACAAATACTTCAGTCATCTTTCCACCATCTTCTTCGAGTCAAGTCTAGTCTTTGAAATCATCGGGGATGTTTTCTCTTGCATATCTTGAGTAAACTAAAGTCAATTAAAACATTCAAATTTACAATATTTTAGTGCCTGGAGAAGTTATACACTACGGCCTAAAATTGTTCGAGTAGACCAGTGATGTAAATATCACAGAGTGCTGGTTCCTGCAGAAAAGCTTCCATCATCTTCTTGGATGATTGGTGAGCCTGATGTCCAGTCTGGGACGTTGTCTGATATCCAAGATTTTGTAGCCCATTCACAGATATCATATCCGCCAGATAAGATTCCAGATCTCTTAATGTAACCTACCTTGACAATATCTTTGTCCTTAGATAGTACATTTCCAAGTTGTTGAGATGTTGTACCGTGTCTCATGGTTGAGTTGATATGTTCTAAAATCTCAGCGGTGTTTCTTGGTCTGTCTCCCAAAAATTTCTTGATTTTCTCTCGAATTCTTACTGTTTTCATGTTATTCCTTCTCCTGTCACGAGACTTTCCGAGGTTGTTCGTAGGTCTCTGAGAGGGAGGAGCGAGGGGGGTGATATAACCTTTCCTGCGAATATTGTTTCCAACTTACACAAAGTTCCAAGATTTACATATAAATTGATGTTATTTTTTTACTTAATTGTAAAAAAGCCTTAATCTCCATAGGAAATATATAACTAAATGTAACTAAATCTATACTTTTTTAGAAATATTTAGAAAGGAGAGCCTTTCAAGTAACAAAATAGGGAGATTGGTTCCAATGTCGGTGATTAGGAGCACTCATGAGAGGAGGATTCTCGATTGGTTGGCTGACTCCAGCGGGACAGTTTCTGAGGTTGCTGGAGCTCTAAAAATGCGAGTTCCTCATGCTTCTGCAGCGTTCAAAAAGCTGAGACAAAAGGGCTACGTGGTCCGAGATCTTGATGCTAATATCCGCGGTGCAATCCACAGACTTACAGAGAGTGGTACTGAGAAATTAATGGGTGATGCCCTAAGCAGAGCGATCAAATTCTGCGAAGAAATACCTAAGGATATGGATGGAGTAATTCTTGCTAGAGAAGGCAAACAATTACTTCTTGGTTATACAAAACACAAGCACAATGGTCTGATTTCTCTACCAAAGTACTCCTTTTCTAATGAGTCTTCAGACCTCTATGACTCCAGTGGAACAGAAGGGGCGGGTTGGGTTGTAACAAGAGGAGGCGGAATGTTATGGTACAATCTTGATACTCTGGAGAAGGTTGAACCCTTGGAAAGGAATTCCCAATCAATTGTGAACTGGTCTGATAATTCTAGAACCATTGGTATTGTAAGGGCAAGGATGATTGGAGAAGAATCAGAAATCATGATGCCGGTAGGAACTTGGTTTGAACAACCGATGAGTCTTCCTGAACTGCCGGAATTGATATCAGATCCAGAGTATATAATCGGCACTAGTGGATTGGATGATGTCGAGGTAAGTATTCCCATGAATACCCAAATTTGCATTAAATCTAAAGTGAACAAGGAAATTCTGCTCAACCAAATTTCGAGTAAAACATTTTCTCTGACACTCTTACCAAAGGCAAGTGCTCCCCATGCTAGACCTATTGGTTGTGTTTATCACTGGTTGAGAAAACAACATCCAAGAATTGGTCAGAAAAAGATATCAGAGTATTTCCAAAATCTTTCAAAGTTATTACTACAGGGAGATTTGTCAAAAGTAAGTGCGAATTACAGGAAAAAACTCCTTGCTGATTTTGGCACATCATATTGGATAGATGACACAGAGGTCGGTCAAGGGATAACATTGAACGGCTTGAGTGTTGATGGAGGTGAATGTGTATGGAGGTGGGCGATTAACTCCTCTTTTTCAGATATTTCCGGTGAATGGCCTTGGGAAAATAGGCCTGACCTCAAATCGTTGATTTTGTCTAGCGGGAAATTAAGGGCAATTGTTGTTGAATCTGCAGTAGAAAATGATGAACAGGTAAATTGTACGATTACAGACGGTTCAGATTTAGGCTATGTAATGCTTACTTTCCTGGGAGACAACCAAATTCCAGTCAGTCTGAAAAAAGAGAGGAGCCAGGAAAAAATCGAATCAGGATTTTCAAAAATACCCGCTAATGCAATTGAATTGATTACACTGCCAAGTGAGCGATTTACAGGAATCGCTATCGATATGGACGAGAAAAGAAAACTATCTCAGGCTTTAACAAAATACCCGCTTGGTGATTCAAAATGGTCGAATGAGAATGAGGGGATGTATCCATTAGCATCATGGATTGCCTCGCCTCCAAGTGAGCGACAGTTGAGGTGGCAGAGAATCAAACATCGTTTACCAGAAAACTGGGCAGGCTTGTTGGATATTGACATCACGGATACCGTTGTCTTGCTAGAATCGATTGAAAGATCAGAATCGGTATGGAAAAACATGGTCAAGCAAGAATTATCCCAAAGATTTACTTTTAATCCTGATGAGATGAGCGGGCTAATCGATCATTTGGAAAACTCATCTTATTCGTCAATTCTTTCTACTTCTATCCTACTTGCTAGTTCTGGATTAGGCAAAGATTGGGATGATTTAATTTCTAAATCAGTAGAAGTATGGGTAAAACAACCAAGAGATACTTTCCCTGTGCTCGAATCATTATTTTCTAATTCAGATATTTTGCAGAAAAGAAGTCAAATCTTTTCCCAGGTTAAGAAAACAGCCTCCACACAAAATACAAATTCTCAGCTTTGGGTTTGGTATGATTATATTTCAAAAGTTGAAAACGATGTGCCGCTCCTAGCCAATGAAGCACGAAAAGTCATGGAGATTCTTCCAGAAACTTGGTGGTCAAATAACGCTAAAGATTGGTTGCTTATGCAATTAGGAGCAACTCAAGGTAGAAGGTGGCTAGCCGCAAATGCCATCAATTGGCCAGTACAGATATTTCGTCAAAAAGGCGAGCGGGTTTCTTTACCAGGATTGAAATTGGAACATCTCGGTCATGATTTGACAAAAGATATGCTGCTTGATTGCCTTTTAGTTCCTGAGGGGATAGGTCAAGATTACATTATGGATTTGTTTGAATGTGTTCAAACTATTGAGGATGGTATGCCTATACATTCAGGAAGAAGTCATCCACTAGTTGGTTTGTTAGGAAGACCAGTCCAATCATGGCCAAGATATGATAGAATGGTATTCTCCTCAGGCAATGAGGATACTACAGATTTACTGTTAGGAATTAGGTACAAAAATCGATTTACAAATTAGAAGTGTTGAAAAGCACTAGGCTTCAGGACAGACTACCGTACACGCAACATCAGGCGGAGCTACTGTGAAATTTGCAATGAAGTCTGATACCATTGATACGGTGCGCAATCGAAGACCGAAGTGACCGAAAGGGATGATCTTTGGTGCAAATGCGCTAACCAATGGTCGAGTAAGGGTCCTTGAATGACGCAAGAATGACCTCGAGACAACCCCTTGACTGTACAGTGTCCCTGCGCAAAGGGTCAGGCTCTCGAGAGGAATTGATGAAAAGAGCCGTTCGTGCGGGGGTACAGTCCATTTTTTTCGGGATTTTTTGATATTCTCAAGCGAATCGTTCAAAGAATCATTTCATTTCAGACCTCCATGGATGAAATTTCCTACAAGCACAAAATCTGTCTTGTAGGGGGTACTTTTGACAGGTTTCATTCAGGTCATAAACTACTTTTGGAGTCAGGTCTAAGGGATTCAAAAAAACTGATGATTTATGTCACAAATGATCAATTGGCACAAGGGAAATCTCCACTGGTGCAGTCTTATGAGGATAGAGTAGAATCAATATGGGAATGGGTAGATGAATCAGGTCACGATCCATCTAGATTCTTTGTTGGTGCTCTCAATGATAATTTTGGCCCAGCCCCTGATATGGAAGATGCGGGTGCCATTTTAGCTACACCTGAGACAGAAGTTGGTTGCGTCCAAATCAATCAAATGAGAGTCAATAAAGGCTTTCAAGAACTTGAGATAATCATGGTTCCTCATTTATTGGATGCGAATCAGGGCATAATCTCTAGTTCAAGAATAAGGGCTGGATTGATAGATCAAGATGGAAATATGTGGCTTGATGATGACTGGTATAACAACGATTTGGTGATGACTGAAATGGTATTGGATGAGCTCAAGAATCCAATGGGTGAATTATTTGAGGGACCAGAAAATCTACCAGAGGTAGCTATGCAGAAAGCATTGGATTCTTTTTCAGGACCCCAAGCGATGTTGATTGCAGTGGGAGATGTAACCGTCAAAACTCTATTGGATCTTAAATTCACACCAGATATTGCCCTAATCGATGGAGTGACGAAAAGGGAGGAGTTGCCAGATTCTGAACAGGTAGAAACATCGGTTTTTGCAAACGTAATTCATGCAATCAATCCGGCTGGAAGGTTGACGCCAGATTTAGGTGATGCTATAGCTGAGGCAATGGGCGAAGATGAATCAACGGTAATCGTAGTTGAGGGAGAGGAAGATTTGGCGCCCCTACTCGTTCATCTTATGGCCCCAATAACCTCGACAGTGATTTATGGGCAGCCGAAGGTGGGAGTTGTTGTTCAACATACTTCTTTGGAAGTCAAAGAAAGATGCAGGAACATATTATCTTGTTTTGAGGTGGAATGATGCAGCCTCATGTTACAGTCACTGTTTGTGTCAGGGATGGTGAGCATTGGATTGATGATTGTCTCAAATCATTGATCAATCAAGATTACGAGAATTTGGACATTATTGCTGTTGATGATGGCTCCACTGATTCTTCGCTTGAGAAGCTAAAAAAATTCGAAAATAATGATGATGAATCAGGAAAAAGTGTGATGATTCTATCTCAATCAGCAAGAGGGCTATCCGCTGCAAGACAACTTGCAGTGGATAATGCTAAAGGAGAATGGGTAGCAATTACCGACATTGATGTTAGGCCTGAAATAGATTGGATTACAAAGCTAGTAGAGCGTGTTCTGCATAATAATGATGAAAATATAGGTGCAGTCACCGGCAGAACGATATTTGAAACCACTCCAAATGTAGTGAGCAAATTAAGGTCGGTAGAAATTCAACAAAAATACAAAAATCGACCTTTGAAAACAAATCTTGCAAACGGTCCATGTTCGATGTTTTTGAAAGAAGCAGTTACGGAAGTAGATGGTTTTGACCCAAGTTGGTATCATGCAGAGGACATGGAGTTGAGCCTTAAATTGATAAATTCTGGATACACCATAATCTATAATCCAGAGGCAGTTGTTAAGCACGTTCCTGAAGAAGGGCTCAAACTCTTTTTGGCAAAAAGAAGGAGAGATTCAAGGGCACACACCAGAATTATGCGCAACTGGCCAAAATCCAGGAGAAATAATACTTCATTTGATTTCTTAGGAGTTTCTGGTGCCGTACTGATGATAATTCCCACCTTTGTTCTTTATTTGATTGGATTGGGATTAACTTTGCATTTTGACCCGCAATTTAGTGATCGAAGTTCATTACTATTTTTCGCCCCGGGTGTTTTACTGAATTTCAGTTACGTTCATTTCACATCCTTCAGAAAGTTGGTTAGAACATTAACCAATGACGCAGGCACCAGGAAATATCCGATGATTAAGTTGATTTTATTCAACTGGTCATTGTCTCTATGGATTGGTTTATTCCTAGGATTGACTGATGCTATTAGAGGTAAAAATGGGCACAGGAGATTTTTCTCTAAGTGAAAATCATTCCGCAGGATTCTTGCTTGCATAATCCAGAGCAAAACCGAATGCAAGCAGTGCTATTGAGACTGCATAGACACCAGGGTCAATCCAAGTTGTGAATTGAATACCCCATGAGATGTAAAACATTAGACCGATTAGTATGCACCATGCACCTGCAGTTCTCTGCATGCCACCTTCTTTCAGTGAGACCAGAGATGGCCACAGGTCGTTTTTGATCATGGATTGGAAAAAACCGCCAACTCCGCCTTCAGAGGTGCTGAACTTCTTCATTGCTAGAGCAAATATTCCTCCGCACATTATGATAAATACAGCATCGCTTGCAACGAAGCCAGGATTATCTGATAGTGGGTGGAATGCATTATTTGTCCAGTTAATTGTAAGCATACCTGCCCAAGATACTTTTTGAGTAGGGTGAATCATTCCCAAAAGGTTCAGAATTGCTAGGACGAGTCCCCACAATCCAATTCCAAAGTAGAACTTTGCAAGCCCCATTGATGGGTTCATTATTGAGTTCATTAGACCGGATTGACTAACTGACTCGGTTTCGGACATATTCACCGCCACCTTCATGCCCATTATAAGCGCACCGAATACATCCGGATAATTCACAATCTACCTTGATGGTTATACTTCTTTTTGAATAACTCTTCAAAGACCTCATCAGATTGACTTAGAACTTCGATAGGGTCTACATTTGCTGGAATGCATGAGTTGATTTCTTTAGTGGCTCCCCCTCTTCCTTTGAAGACCTTTTTTGCGTTAATTAAACCGAGCATGTCAAGGTTTGAAATCAGTCCTGAAACATGTCTTTGGGTTACAGGCGCTTGGTTGTTGAATCTGCATGCTTGTTTGTATATATCATATACAGAACCAGTCTTGATGTTCTTCATTCCAAATCTTTCATTGAGTAAAATTGCTGAAAGGACAAGTTTTTGCTGAGCAGGCAAAGATTGGATCGTTGGAATGATTTGGTCTGCTTCAATTTGGTTATGTGCGGTTCTAACATGATGCTGTAGAATAAACTCAGAGTTGTCTCTTTCAGCCATTTCTGCTGAAACTCTGAGTAAGTCAAGAGCGCATCTTGCATCTCCTTGTTCCTGGGCAGCGATAGCCGAGCATAATTCAATTACTCCTTCTTTGATAATTCCTTGCTTTAGACCTGCACTTGCTCTATTTTTCAAAATGTCTTGAAGTTGGCCAGCTGAATAAGGCTTGAATAAAACATCGAGTTGTCCTAGTCTTGACCTTACTCTTGGGTCTAGGTAATCTGTGAATTTCAGGTCGTTTGAAATCCCGATGACGCATGCTCTTGAATTTTTTAGGGTTGAGTTCATGTTTGTCAGGTTGTACAATATGTCATCTCCTGCTTTCTTGACAAGGTGGTCGATTTCGTCAAGCACGATGATGAAAACTCCGCCTTTGTTATCCATTCTTTTACTCAATTCGAACAGAACCCTGTCATTTGGCCATCCCGTAAATGGAATTTCGATTTCATCTTGTTGTAGTAAACTATTGCCCATGTTTGCAAGTACTCTGTACTGAGTATCGATTTGTCTGCAATTTACTATTAGGGTGGATACGTTTTTACCAATCGATTGACCTTTTTCCTCTAACTGTGAGCACACAAAATTGGTAGTTGCGGTTTTTCCTTGTCCAGTCAAGCCATACAGGATCATGTTCGAAGGAATTTGTCCATGAAGAGCCTCTACAAGATTGTAGGATAAAGATTGGATTTCTTGATCTCTGTGAGGTAGAGATTCAGGGGTGTAGGAGTGGCGCAAGATTTCCTTGTTTAGGAATAGCGAATTCTTTGACTTGAACCCGTCAAAGATGTTTTCGCCCACTTTATTCACTCTCCCTATATATTTGTTGGATTTGCCGGATTCTAATCCAGCGTTGCCATAATTTAGGCGAGTCCGAGTACCCCTCATAAATATGTCCACAGAAAAAAATCAAACGAATATTATTACAAAGTAATCGAGGATTTATTAGTGTATTTATAATACTCAAAAACCCTTTATTTACAGGTCAAAAAATAACACCTTTTCAGTAAATGTTTTTTCGCCAGAAATCCTTGAATTCCCAAGAATCCCCATCTTCGGAATGAATAACATTTTCAGGATGTTCAGGTAGAATTGAGGTCACAGTTTCCGGATAGGCAGAATCCATATCGACAAAGGTGTGGGTAATTGCAAATTTCACGTTGGGATGTTTTTCGGATATACTGGTAATGTGCGATGGTTTGTGATGCTCTTCGCTTGGAACCCATTCAGGCACGCCCATTTCGAGAATGAAAAGACAATCATCCTCGATGTTTTCATACAATGAATCACATGGACCCGAATCTCCTGAGTGAATCAAAATCCCTCCGTTTGGAGTTGTAAACTTGTATCCATGCGGATCCACAGCGTCATTGTGTTTTACTGGGAATCTAGTGTATTTCCACTCTGAGAAACTTCCTTGATTGTCATAACAGAATTCAATTTTTTCAAACATGTCATCAAGTGAGCCGGGGTAAGCAATTCTACAAATATTTTCAAGCACTGGTCTTGCAGATTTATTGCAAATTATTTTCAAATTTTTTAGCCCCTCCCTATCAGAAATATATTTTCTTTCAAGTAGGATAAATGGCAATCCAAAGATGTGATCTCCATGCATATGAGTGAAAATAATGGTCTCTAAATCAGCTGGAGATATCCCATATTTCCTCATGCTTGAAAGAGCAGTTGGAGGAGCATCGATGAGGTGTTTCCTATCTAGGATGGCAAGCGAGTGGTTCCTGCCGTGAGGCAGGAATGCATTCCCTGTACCGAGGAACATCACACCGTGGGCCATATACATCCCAGTGGACAGCACATGATTTAATCAGCGGTGGAAAAAATCGGTGAATTTGGACGATTAATAGAATATAACGGCAACATAATTATTGCCTCACAGCGTATAGGATGACTATGAAGAAGAGTTTTGTCGCTATTGGATTTTGTTTCCTCATGTTCACCTTTTCGTTATCAGGTTGTCTCAGTGGAGAGGATGGGTCACAAGGTGAGCAAGGACCACCGGGTGTTGCTGGAATAGATGGTGAGGATGGCTCATCGCTTCACATAGTTTCAACTCCAGATGAACTTTCTAATTGTACCTCAGATATCGAAAACCAAATTTTCTTTGTAACAAATGAGTCAGCATTTTTTGTTTGTATCCTTCCTGACTGGCAAATAATTGACCTCAAAGGGCCTGCTGGAGAAAATGGTACGGATGGTTTGGATGGTCAGGATGGTGAGCCTGGAGATGATGGAGTTGATGGAATAGATGGGCAAACTGGACAAACAGGTCAATCAGCAACGGCAATAACACTTCCAGAACCGCATGGAGATAATTGCCCAAATGGTGGATTAAGACTAATTGTAGGGGTGGATCAAAACTCCGATGGGGCGCTTGCTGAGGAAGAGATTTCGCAGATAAGTTTCGTATGCAATGGCATGAATGGTGATGGGAATGGCGAACTAGTTGAAACTCCAATAAGCATGCTAACTATTGTTCAGTCACCTGATGAAGACAGACAATGTACTGGCGGGGGGAGAGTAATCCTACAAGGTTTAGACAACGGAGACGGCTCAGGAATTGAGAGAAACGGTATCTTAGAAAGTGGAGAAATAGATTACCAAACAATTTTCTGCAGTGTCGCTATTGTCGAGCTAGAATTAGACACCATCGTAGGAAATCAATCCTCCTCACCTGGAGCTTATGGAACGTTGAATCTTGTTATCGATTCAGTGATATATTTCTGTGGCTATACCGAGGACTATGGATTCGAATTATGGGCATATGATACAGTCAACGAAACTTCTTGGATGATATCTGACATAAACCCGGGAGTGAATAGCAGTTATCCGGGTTATTACATGCAACTTGTTCATCAGGATGTAATCTACTTTGATGCACAAGATGCGGTTGTGGGTCGTGAATTATTTGCATATAGTTTGCTAAATCATAGCACTTGGTTAGTTGCTGATTTAGAGCCGGGAGCACCTGGAAGTGGTCCAGGCGAAGACATGGCAATTTCCTATGGTGATGCTATCTTCTTCACAGCAATTGTTACGCCATACTGGACAGAAATGTGGGGTTATAATCCAGTTAATGGTAGTCTTTGGCTGGTTGCCGATATTATGCCAGTAAGTTCTGCTAATCCGGGGTGGTTAATGCACCATATACATGATGGCGTGCTATATTTCACTGCAAGAGATCTTGGAAATGTTCATGATTTATGGGGCTACAACCAGTATAATGGAACAGTTTGGAAAATAATTAACATTGGACCAAATCCTTGGACTCATCCTGGCCTTGAAATGAGTCACGTAGTTGGAGATTGCATTTACTTTGATGCAGATGATACCGCTATGGGCAGAGAGTTGTGGGCCTACAACACATCAAACGGAACAACTTGGTTGGTCGCAGATATTAGCCAGAACGGAGCAAGCGATCCGGGTAAACATCTTTCTCTGGTTGTTGATGATACAATCTATTTTGATACAAATTTGCAGGAGATATGGGCTCATACAACTACTAATCATTCTACTTGGAAAGTTGTGTCTCACAGCCTTTCAAGTGTTGGCGAGAATTTTACAGAATTTACAAACAACCAAGTCATCTTCTTTACTGCTGATGATGGAATTCATGGGATTGAACTTTGGTCTTATGACCTAAAATCAGGTGATTTGTCGATGGTATCTGACATTGCCGATGGACAATCCAGCAGCTTGCCAGGTTATTACATGAGTGAATTACATGGAAATATGCTGATTTTGGATGCTACTACACCAGAGCACGGAACAGAACTCTATTCTCTTGACACGCAATCAGGTATCTTTTACCTGCTAATGGATATCAATTCAGACATTATTGAGAATACAACGCAAGGTGCATCAAGTGGTCCTGGTGTAAGATTTAGTTTCGTTATTGACGGCGAGATGTACTTTGACGCTTACGATCCTGACTACGGTAGAGAAATCTGGAAACTTTGGATTGAGCATGAAATTGTATACAATTGAGATGCTGAAATTTACACCCTGCATTTTTCGTATGTTTGTGTGAAGAGAATGATGATAAACACCCCTCAAGTGGGCGGAGTGTCGCTGATGCGACAGGTGTTCAAATGGCAGACTGGTCTTCCAAAAATCCCTACATGTCAACAATTACAGAGAACTACATTCTGAATGGAGAAGGTTCTAGAAAAGAAACTAGGCACATAGCATTCGATTTAGGCGACTCAGGTTTAACCTACAAAGTAGGAGACGCTCTTGGTATTATGGCACAAAATCCCCCTCACATCGTTGATGAATTGATTGAAGTTCAAGGCTGGGATGCAGATGAGATGGTAATCACTCACAATGGAGAAAAGCGGCTATGGGATGCTTTGAAGTGTGATTTTGAAGTTCACATGGCAAACAAGAAATTCGTTGCTAGCTTGGCTGATAAAGTAGTATCTGGTCAGTTGAGAATTAAATCTACTGTAATGAGAAGAGTAAGAAATGGGCAAGAAATTGATGAAGAATTACCTCAAGGTGAGGCAAAGGATGACCCAGTTTCAACTGTCGAGAAAATCAACTCCAGCAAAGAAGAGGTAGAGGACTACCTTTGGACAAGGGACTACATCGATATCATGAGGGAATTCGATGTGAAATACTCTGCTCAAGAATTCATGGAAATAGCGGACAGGCTAAAGCCTCGTTTGTATTCAATTTCCTCATCCTTGGATGCACATCCAGGCTTGGTTGAACTCACAGTTGGTATTGTCAGATTCGAGTACAATAACAGACCTAGAGGCGGACTATGTACGCTTTACCTTGCAGATGAGATTGGTAACAAAGAAATTGGAGTCTTTATGTCTCCAACAAAATCATTCGTTCTGCCAGAAGACAAGTCAATCGATATCATGATGGTCGGTCCAGGAACTGGTATTGCTCCATTCAGAGCATTCATGGAACAAAGAGTCTATGATGGCGCAACAGGAAGAAACTGGCTATTCTTTGGTGACCAATCTGAGAAGACAGAATATTACTACAAGGAAGCAATCGAGGATTGGGTCAAGAACGGAGATTTGTACAAATTTACAACTGCATGGTCCAGAGACCAAGCAGAGAAGATCTACGTCCAAGACAGACTAAGGGAAAATGGTCCAGAAGTTTGGGAATGGTTTGATAGTGGTGCATATTTCTACATCTGTGGTGACAAATCCAGAATGGCAAAGGATGTGCACACAGCGCTAATTGACATTGTTGAAGAGCACGGAAAGATGTCTAGAGATGATGCGGTTCATTACGTTGAGAAGAAGATGATGCGTGAAGAGAAGAGATACCTTCGTGACGTATATTGATTCTCTTCTGCTCTACAGATTTCATCTGTGCGAGCGTGAAGAACAGCGCTATCTCAGAGATGTATACTGATTTTCCTCTGCACACCAAATTCCAATAGACACACAGCACGGTGTGTCCTAGACCTATTTCTAATTTATCGGAGATAATAAATCTAAAAATGCCAGGGTTTATATCCTGGGTCTTCCCATTAGACAACATGGGTCGTAGAAAGTCTCCAAGTCTATCCAGCGTTGATTTATTTGCTGGGTGTGGCGGGCTAACCAGAGGGTTGGAAAGCGCTGGTTTCGAAACAGTGGCTTTCAATGAGATTAACAAAAACGCTGCAGAGTCGTTTAAATTAAACTTCCCAAAT
>PBDU01000002.1 GCA_002718195.1 Methanobacteriota archaeon
ACCTTTACGGTTTCATCTCTAGAAAAATTACTTTTTAAAACAGCTACACTAGTTGCAGGGACAAGCTGTGTTTTATTTTGGCGCATACTTTGCGCTTTTGATTGCTGAATAATCAAAAAACAAAAAAGCACCATGAAAAGACATGATGCTTTATTATGAAAGATTAAAGTCATATAGTCAAAGGCAAATCTTTTTATTTACAAAGAAAATTCTTTAACAATGGAATTTTACAAAATAACGAGGAACCAGAATCACCTGAACTAGAAGAAGAACTGCAATCAGATGACGATTTTTTGTCTTTTTTACTTGATTCTTCTTTAGCTGGCTCATCACAATCCTCACAAACTAACCTTAAGTATTCATCAACAAGAGAAGATTGATTTTCAGCTGTGTGTAATAAGTGAACATTTCCAAATCCATTTCCGCTACTATTTCCATTCACAACTACGTTATTTTTATTTTCTCCACAGCATCCCTCTACTGTTTCTATCATGTAAGAACTTTTTGTTTCCTTAGCAGATGGAGAAATTTTAGCAAGCGTATTTAGGTTTTTTCCTCTCACTCTAAATAACGCATCCTCTTTTTCATAAGCAATCTTATCAATTTCTAATTGAGTTTGCTCTATAGCTAATTGGTCTTTTAAATTTTGTAATGTTTCATCTCCAGCATCTCTTGGATTTTCATAATAGCCAGCATAACCACGAATTTCATATCTATACTGATTTTTGTAAAACATTCTAAAAATACCGGGAGCTTCATTAGTTATTTTCTTAAACAATGGATCAATGACTAAGTCAATATCATTTTCAACTATACAATTGTAGTAGGCTTCATTTCTTGCATCATTTTCATCTGCATGGTTTTGTGAAACACCAGTAACTATTTTATCTAAATCAATTCTAACATCTACCGCGAAGTCCTTTTTTGCTGTGAGACTTACATTATTAGAAATAGTATTTACTCTATCGGGTTCACATGAGTCTTGGTTTGTGTACTTATAAAAGGTACAAGAAGACATAATTGAGGTCAATAATAGAGTGTAAACAATTTTTTTCATTTCAATGGTTTTGGGTTTATTAATTTAAATATATGTTAAAAAAACAAAATTAAAAAACTTCTGAGCTAAAAATGATACAAGAAAAGTACACGATTAAAAAGAATAATTAAATCTTTATGTCATTGTTAGTATTTCTTATATTTATAGATCTTTTTAAAACAACACCATGAAAAAAATTATCACTCTAACTATTTGCCTCTTAGGAATTACTCAATTCAATTTTAGTCAATATTATTATTTTCCTTCATCAACTCCTGGAAATCCTGGAGGTTTAAATACAGATAATGAATACCCGAGTGGTTCTGGTCTACCAGCAGGCTGGACTGTCATCTTAGGCCCAAGTAACTCAAGCCCAACTTGGTCTACAGTAGAAAACATCGGATTTCCGTTTAATTTCAATGGTAATGCAGTTAGCCAGTACAAAGTTTCCTCTACTGGAGTTCTCACTTTTTCAACTGGTGCAAGTAATGTACCTTCAGAAACAAATGCAGCTCTTCCCGACCCCGCGATTCCTGACAATTCGGTAATGGTCTGGGGATTAGAAGGAACTGGAAGTAATGACAATATCGTAACCAAAACATTCGGAACAGCTGGTGGTAGACAACATTGGGTGTTTTTTAGCTCTTACACTGCTGGAAGTTGGTCCTATTGGTCAATTGTAATGGAAGAAGGGTCGGACAAGATTTACATTGTAGATCAAAGGCATAGTACCAATGCAAATCCAGAAATTACAGCAGGTATACAAATTGACGGTACAACTGCAACTATGGTTTGTGGTTCGCCCACTTTATCTAATGTTGCTGGAGCAGATGCCTCACCAGCAGATAATCACTACTATGAGTTTATCTATGGGAGTCAAAATGCAAATGATATGGCCGGTATTTCTATAAACACATTTCCTTATTTAATTTTAGGAAATGCTCCTTTTACCATTTCTGGAGAAGTTGCAAATTACGGATCGAGTAATGTAACCAATTTTGATATTAATTACTCTATAAATGGTGGAGCTGCAGTTAGTGAAAATATAACTGGAGTTAATATTGATGGTTGTAACAATTATACTTTTGATCATGGTACATTATGGACACCAACTGTTTCAGGAACCTACAATGTTGCCATATGGGCATCGAATATTAATGGTTCAGCAGACATGGATCAAAGCAATGATACCACTTACACCACACTAAATGTCTATGATAATTTTATCCAGAGAGTTCCCATGTTAGAAGTATTCACCAGTTCTACTTGCCCGCCTTGTGTTCAAGGAAATATTAACTTAAAAGACGTTCTATCAAACTATAGCCAAACAGACTACACGTTATTAAAATACCAAATGAGTTGGCCAGGATCTGGGGACCCTTATTATACTCAAGAAGCTGGAGACCGAAGAACATTTTACAGTGTTAATTCCGTTCCAAGATTAGAAATTGATGGCGGATATGATGGTAATCCATCTGGATTTACCACCCAAGAATTTGATGAATATGCTGGTATCCCTTCTTTTTCAACAATTAGCGCGAATTACAGCGTATATCATGATCAAGGACAAAATTCTGTAGTAGATATGAATGTCACCATTGATCCTATAGAAGATTTTAACAGTAACAATCTAAAGTTATTTGTTGCGATTATTGAGTATGCTACGTACAACAATACAGGCTCAAATGGGGAAACAGAATTTTTACACGTAATGAAAAAAATGATTCCTAGCTCAAGTGGAACTACAGTTCCTTCATTACAGTCTGGTGTGCAAGAATCGTATAATTTTTCTTACAACTTTCAAGGTCAATACACTTTACCACCAGATGCTAACTCTCCCATAAATCACATGAATAGTCATTCAGTAGAAGATTTTGATAATCTTGGTGTTGTAGTCTGGATTCAAGACATTAATACCAAAGAAATTCTTCAGTCTACCACTGCAAGTATTGTTGCTAATGTGGAGGAAAATCTTGCCACTTCTAGATTGATGATCTTCCCTAACCCTACTACTGAAAATTACACCAACCTTCTTATTGAATCATCAGAAAGAGGAATGTTTGAAATTATGATCATCAACACCCTTGGTGAAATTGTGTTAATGGATAACATTACAGTTAATAAAGATTTAACTCAATTCCAATTAGATAATTCTAAACTTAGTAATGGGATGTACAATGTTATCATTAAATCACCATCCATTCAGTCTAGTAAAAAACTACAAATACTTAGGTAATTGAAAGTTAGATTTTTATTGTTTTTATTTCTGTGCTTAGGTAGTGAAACCTTTTCCCAGTATTACTACCTACCCAGCACTACGCTAGGAAACCCGGGAGGTTTGAATACCGATAATGAATACCCTAGTGGATCGGGTTTAGACGCTTCTTGGGAAGTCTTATTAGGAGGAGGTAATAGTACACCTACATGGTCACCTATTGATACCATTCCTTTTACTTTCAATTTTAATGGATCAACGGTATCTACATTTAAAGTTTCCACTACAGGAGTATTAACATTTACTACGAGTTCGACAAACGTCCCTGTTGTTGCTAATGCCACTATTCCTGATCCAGGAATACCGGACAACTCTGTAATGGTTTGGGGAATAGAAGGTACAGGTTCTAATGATGCTATTGTAACCAAAACATTTGGAAATACAGGAAGCCAACAATATTGGGTGTTTTTCAGTTCCTACACAGCAGGAAGTTGGTCCTACTGGTCCATTGTTTTTGAAGAAGGCTCTGATAAAATATACATTGTTGATCAAAGGCATAGTGGAAACGCTAATCCACAAATCACAGCAGGAATTCAAATTGATAACGCTAATGCTGTTATGGTTACGGGGTCTCCTAATCTAAGTAATGTAGCTGGTACTGACCCCACACCTGCAGATAACTTTTATTATGAATTTTATTATGGATCTCAAAATAGCACTGATATGAGTGCTACTTCAAATTTAACCTATCCTTATCTGTATATTAATGATGCACCATATACCATAACTGCCATATTTAACAACTTAGGTTTAGACACTGTTAGCTCAATGGATATTAACTACTCAGCCAATAATGGAAGTGTAGTTACAGAGTCACTCACGAATCTAAATTTAGGAACATACATATCTGATACTTTTGATTTTAACACCTTATGGAATCCAAACACAGATGGAAATTATGATGTGGCCATCTGGGCGTCTAACATAAATGGTTCGTCTGACTTAGATAATTCAAATGACACTATACGCAAAAACTTACATGTATTTGGTAGTACAACACCTAGAAGACCCATGCTAGAAACATTTGTAAGTTCAACCAGTCAGTACTCTGTTACTGGCAATGTGGATCTTCAAAGTATTCTAGCACCAAATGCTGGAAATTACACTTTATTAAAGTATCAAATGAGTTGGCCCTCTCCCGGAGACCCATACTATACTGTTGAAGGTGGACAAAGAAGAACCTATTACGCTGTGAACACCGTTCCTAGACTAGTAATGAATGGGGTTGCTCAAAACAATCCTATTGGATTTACCCAAGCTGAATTCGATGAAAGTGTAAACTTATATTCTTTTGTTAATCTTTCAGCCAATTACTCAGTGGGTGGACAGAATGTAGATATTAATGTTCAAATTGATCCTATTGTAGACGGAAATGGAGTTTGGAACAACTTGGTTTTACATGCTGCCATTTTTGAATATACCACCTTCAATAATGCAAGCTCAAACGGAGAATTCGAATTCTATAACATTATGAAAAAAATGGTTCCAGACATAAGTGGAACTGCCATAACAAATCTATTACCAAATAACCCACAAAACATTAATCTCTCTTATACGTTCAATGGTCAGTACTTACTACCACCTGACGCAGATAGTCCAATTGATCATAGTCTGGGACACACGGTAGAAGATTTTAATAATTTAGGTGTAGCTGTTTGGCTACAAGATGTAGATACCAAATATATATTGCAGTCTACGGAAGCCAGTTTAGTTGCCGATATACATGAAAATAAAGAGAAAAAATTACTTTGTTTTCCAAATCCAAGTTCTGGTACACTTCATTTAATTATACCGGAATTTACAGGACAATATAACATAGAAATGTATAGTTTAACAGGTGAAAAGGTTTACGAATCTGATATTACCAATCAGAAAAATCAGCTAAATTTAGATTTCTTACAAAGCGGTATATATCAACTAAAAGTATTTAATCATCATTCTTCATTCATCAAAAAAGTTGAAATTATAAGGTGATTACTTCATCATCATAGCTACTTTTTTATCACCGAAAGGGCGTTCTTCAATTACCTTAAATCCTATCTTATGGTGAAAATCGAGTGAACTTTTGTTCATAGGTACTGTATTAACTTCGCAGCAAAGCTTTTGACTCTTAGTTAAAGTTGTTATTTTATTATATAAGTAAGTTCCAATTCCCTTTCTCTGATATTGAGAGGAAACTGCTACCCTATCTATATAACTAAATTGCTTGTGAGTTGATTTAAAAAAACGGTAATTTGGAGACTGATAACCTGATTTTTCATCCATCAAAACTAAAAACGCAATTAATTCGTCCTGATAAAAAACTAAATAAAAACAAGAAGATAAGGCGAATAGATCTGAAACCTTTTCAATCGTTCCTAATGAACCTAAAGCAGGTAAATTTGCTTCATTTAATTTTAAAACAGATAACATAAGCTCATTACTTAATACATGCTTGTCTGGTTCTTTAATTATAGTATTTAAATTTTTAATCATTGGTTATTTAAAATAATGATATGTTTGCACAAATTAAAAATTCAAATGAAAAATACAATTAAATTATTTATAGTAGCAGTAATTGCATTTTCAGCAAGTTCCTGCCAAAAAGAAGGGTGTACAGATCCAACCGCTTATAATTACAACGCTGATGCAGATACAGACGATGGCTCATGTACTTTTGAAGGATGTACAGACCCGAATGCCGCTAACTATGATCCATTAGCGACTATTAGTAGTACCTGTATTTATGATCAAATAGGTTCTTGGACTAGTACACATCAAGAAATTTCAGGNGATATGACGATGTCTATGGGNGGAATGCCTNTNTGGGATACNACATTTANGGAAACAACNCATCCNGANTCNNTNGANCCTGCTGGTGTNGATTTCATTGCTGGAGGNACTCTTTATGTACATTACANTGANGAACCTACNGATACAGGAAGTTGGGTAAGAACAGGNGATAATATTGCNATGGATATGATGGATACAACGCTAGTCATGTTAATTGACTCTGTAGANGGAACATTCTTAAGACTTACCATGAGTGGTAGCGAAAGTGAAACCGATATGGGNATTCAGATCGATTATAACTATAACATGATTATGGAATTTGATAGAAACTAATTTNGAATAATAAAGATNANATAAGCCCTTCCATTANGAGGGGCTTTTTACTTTTACATAATCAATTTCAAANCTTTGAGGAAAAGACAAGGTATCAANNCCTTCTTTNCCGCCCCAATCACCACCAACAGCCAGATTNATAATTAAGTGNAAAGGNTTATTAAATGGCCACTCTTCTANTCCATCACTTNCACTTTTTTCAATAAAGTGAAATCGAGTNTNATCTACTAACCATTCTAANGTAGTATCCGTCCATACTAATTTATAGTTATGAANAGAATCATGAGGANNTGTAATAAANANACTGTCTGTAAGTTGCGTACCTTTNANATGATTATANGTTGAAGTATGAATAGTTCCATATACGTAATTTGGAAAATAACCTACATTTTCCATNATATCAATTTCACCATCNAAAGGCCAATTTAAAGGCCTTTCTAAAGTAGGTAAAAGCCAAATAGCTGGCCAACACCCTCTAGCGTTAGGTAATTTAGCAGACACCTCAATTTCTCCTGTATTAAAATCAATGTGCTTTGCCGTGGTAAGTTTTACAGACTTGAAAATGGAATCAAATGTGGCTCTTAATATGAGTTTTCCATTTTCAAACATCAAATTATGGTTTGATCCCGTGTAAGTTTGAGCTTCATTGTTTCCAAATCCACATAAATCAGGACAACCGTCTCCATATTCAACATTCCAAAAGTTGGTATCTAGACTTTCATTATTAAAATCATCAAACCATTCTAAAACAGATGATTCCATATGGGTAGAGTTCTCATTACAAGATGAAATTGCTAAAAAACTTGTAACTGCTAAAAGGGATGTTAGTTTATTCAACAAAAATGGACTTTGTATTAACATTGGACGAACTTGAACCCACATGAATTTGGAATTCACCTTGTTCCAGTACTGAAACGTTGTCGATATTGTAAAATGATAAGTCTAACACGTCAAAAGTTAAATTCACATCTACTTTTGAATTTGCAGGAACAAATACTTTTTTAAATGCTCTTAGTCTTTTAATGTCTGGTGTAATACTAGCATATGTATCTGAAGAATAGATTTGAACCACTTCGTGGCCATCTACATTACTTTCATTTAAAACAGAAAAGGAAGCCGATATTTCACCATTTCGATCGGTAATGGTATCTTGATTCAAAGTAAAATCACTGTATTTAAAGCTAGAGTAACTGAGACCAAAACCAAAATCATACAGTGTGTTTACTTCTCCCACATAATTATAAGCACCTTGCGCGTTGTTTTGTACCTCTGAAGGCTTGTAATAATAAGGACTTAAGGAATTGGTGTAAGCTGGGTAAGTAAAAGGCAGTTTACCCGATGGGTTAACATCTCCAGATAGCACATCAGCAAGTGCAATACCACCATAATTACCAGGAAGGTATATGTTAACAATGGCTGACATGTACTTTTCAATAGCTGTAATTAATCTTGGTCTGCCTTGATTTAAAACCAATACAATTGGCTTTCCAGAACTAGCTAACTGTGTAGCTAATTTTAATTGAAGTTCATGTAAAGTAATATCATTAATATCTCCCGGTTTTTCGGTGTAAGAAGTTTCACCCAAGCATAAGACTATAACATCTGATTCTTTTGACGCATCTACAGCATCTGTTATGTTTTTTTCAATCATATCATAATACTGACCACCCTCTTTGTATGAAACACCTTCCTTCATACCTACATTTTCTTCACCAAATTCTTGTTTCAACGCTTCAAAAATAGTTTGATACTTGGCTGCAAATTGATCTGTTAATTCACCCTGCCATGAATAGGTCCATGCCCCGTTTAAACACCTCATGTTATCTGCATTGGGCCCCACTACCAAAATCTTTTTATCTCTATCTAATGGTAAGATGTTATCCTTATTTTTAAGTAATGTAATGGCTTCAGCAGCAGATTGATAAGCCATGTTTTGAAACTCTTCAGAAGCAAAATCATCGTAATTTACAGGATTTGTAGATGGATTTTGAAATAAGTCTAATTCAAATTTTAGTTTTAGAATTTTGGATACAGCATCATCAATTCTGTCTATGGAAACCTTTCCTTCATTGACCAATTCCATTAAATTATCGATAAACTCTTCATACTCATAAGGGACCATAGACATGTCAATTCCTGCGTTAATCGCTAATCTAATCGCCTCCTTTTTAGAAGAAACAATCTTATCTCTGTCATATAGCTTATTTATATCTTCCCAATCCGTTAAAATCACACCTTCAAATCCCAATTGGTTTCGTAATAAATCTGTTAGAATTTGATAACTAGAATGTACTGGAATACCATTTATAATACCAGAATTAATCATGATTGTTTTTGCACCTGCATCTATTGCTGCTTTAAAAGATGGAATATGGTATTCACTCAAGACATGGTCGGGAATATAAGAAGGTGTTCTGTCTTTTCCAGAAATGGTAGCGTGATAACCTATAAAGTGTTTCATACATGCAGCAATCTTTGTTTTATCGTTAACTTGATTGCTATCTCCTTGGTAACCTCTGATCATGGCTTCTCCAAACGTTTTTACTAATAATGGGTCTTCTCCAAATGATTCAAATTGCCTTGGAAACCTTGGGTCTAATCCTAAATCTAAAACGGGTGAAAAATTCCATGGAATAGAAGATGCCCTAGTTTCATAAGCACAAACCATAGCCATGTTATATGCATGTTGAGGATTCCAAGATGCGGCTGTAGTAATTTGTTGTGGAAACATAGTACCCCCATCCGTGTATGTTGTTCCATGAATAGCATCAATACCATATATTATGGGAACTTTAAGTCTGTTGCTATCCATGGCATAGTGCTGGATAGTTGAAATGGCGCCATACCATGTCTCAGGTGTTTGTGCTGTATTATTAATTGTATTTAGAATAGATCCCACTTTATAATCTACCAGCGCTTTAATTGCTCTATCATGATCAATTTCTAATGGAAATGTGGAACCCCATTTGTTGGGTCCTTTTGCAATTACTGTGAGATTTATTTGAGTCATTTGACCAACCTTTTCCTTTAAGGTCATTTTACTCAATAATGAATCCACTTTGTGATCAATTACGTCATTACTATTGGTAGAAATCTTATTATTTTGATTGCAACTAAATCCAATCCATACTAGCAGCAGGAATATTGTTGATTTTAAACTCATTTTATTCATTATCATTTTATTGAAAAACTCTTACATAATCTACTATCATTCTCTGAGGAAAAACAGTAGAATTATCTGGACTTCCAGGCCAATTACCACCCACTGCCACATTGAATATAAAGAAGAAATTTTCTTGAAATGCACTTAAGTTATTTCCTGATATGGTTATGGTATGATACTGTATATCATCTCTTAACCATCTAATGGTATTTTGATCCCAAACAATAGAAAATACATGGAATTCATCATGATATCTTCCAGATGGAAGAGAGTTACTACCCCCGTAAGAAGCATGCCCATTATCATTCCAGTGAACAGTTCCATGCACTGTTCGATCATTATAACCATTTCCTCCAATCATTTCCATAATATCAATTTCTCCACATGATGGCCAACCAATTGATGAATAACTTTCTCCTAACATCCAAAGAGCAGGCCAAATCCCTTTTCCATATGGAAGTTTTGCCCTAATATCTATCCTACCGTATCTAAAAAACTGTCTACCCTGTGTTTTCAATCTAGAAGAGGTGTAATTAGAGCCTCCAAAGTTCTGCTGTTTTGCCGTAATGATCAAATATCCATTTTCAACTGATGTATTATCTTGCCTATAATATTGTAACTCATTGTTTCCCCATCCCCAACTTCCAGTTCCTATTTCGTAAATCCAATCTGATGATAAAGAGGACCCATTAAATTCATCTTGCCAAACCAATGTGTAGTTTGAATAGGTTAATGGAGTGGTATATCCTACATTTGAGATTCCAGATGAATTGATATTTATCTCAGCTACACCTAACCACTCAGTATAATTTTGATGATCTAAATGAGCTCTTACACGGATATTATGAGATCCTGAGTCAGAATAGTGGTATGAAGCTTCTCCAGTTGTTGAAGTTACTATAGTAGAATCATTACCGTCAAAAAAACAAATGGTAAAATAATTTTCATTTGAAGCACTAGCTTCAACTTCTACCAAACCTGAATTTGGAGCATTTGTCAGTTCCACCATGAGATTTGTAGGTAAATTTACATAGTAGCAAGATCCGTTATCTTTCTTTGCATCCGGGTTATAATTGGCAGCTGTTGGATCTGTACAACCCTTTTTACATGACTGTGAAAATGAAATCACAATAACCAAAAAAATTAATCTCGAAATTATTTTCATTATGGACAAGTTGTAACAAACCCTTCTGGTACTAATCGTAAATACCAATTTGTCTGACCATCAGAATGACCGTATTTTAGCCACATTGCCGTATCGTTTAGGAGCTCCACTTTATATTCATTTACTCCAGTGTAAAATCCAATAGAAGCAAGGTTTGAAAATGACAGCATAGAATCTTGAGTTAAATCCCAGCTTTCGTCTAACTGATCGTCAAAAGGAGCTGTGTAATCATATAGGTTTTCAAAGGAACCAGGAAACTGTCCGGCTAAGGCGTTATGAATATAAATGTCACCATTAGTAACCTGATCATATTCATAACCAACTAGATGAAAAGTATATCTGTCATCATAAAGTCCACAACCCGGTTTTCCATTAGCTGGAGAACTCCACCAATCCGGTGTATTTCCATCTGGTGGACCTACTCCAAAGTTAGTGGCACAAGCGGAATCAATGTGCCATGTTCTATATCCTGGACCATTTATTCCTCCAGTTAATAATAAATGTAATGGATTATCAAACAAACTTATATCATTAGAGTCTATGGTTATACTCTGCGTGTTTTGAGCATTACCTTCTGAATTAAAAACCGAAAGGGTAACATCAAAAGACCCTGCAAAAGGATATTTTGCTGTATCAGTTACTCCACTTCCAGAAGTTCCGTTTCCAAAATCCCAAGAGCATTCCATGGTAGGGTTATCTGCCGTAAAAATGATAATGTTTTCATTATCAGGAGAGGATTGAAAAGTAAATGTAGCAGCAGAAGCATTTAATCCATAAAAGCAGGAACCGTCATCTTTGGTGGCACCTGGATCAAAATTGTGCGCTGTAGGATCGGTGCAGCCCTTCTTAGCACAACTCCAAAGAAAACAAATAGGAATAAGCAATAATAAATTTTTAAATTTCATTTTGTGTATTTTAATAATTTGGGTTTTGAGCCCAGTTTCCACCAGCTAAATCAATTTCTACTTGGGGAATTGGAAATAATTCATGTTTACCAGTTTCAAAGTATTCTATCTCGTCAGCCGCTTTCCCTGTTCTTACCAAATCAAAAAAACGATGACCCTCACAAGATAACTCCGATCTTCTTTCCTTCAAAATATGTTCATACAATTCATTTCCAGAAGAAGTTCTAAGGAACATTCCAGCTCGTTGTCTAACTTGGTTTAAATATCCTAATGCTGTTGCATCATCTCCAAGTTGACTGTAAGCTTCTGCAGCCATTAAAAGCACATCAGCGTATCTAATTACCCTGTAGTTTACCCCACTGGTTAAATCATTATCTGGAATACCATTTAACATTTCATCTCTTGTTTTAATGTATTTGTTGTTGTAAAAACCCGTGTGATGTCCAGGAATTTGAGTGTATTCTGTTCCTGGTGCATTTGCTGCTATAAAGTCATCTATATGTAAGCAAGTAGCTTCCCTCCTAGGGTCTTGGTATTCAAATGAATCAAATAAGTCTTGAGTGGGTAAATTGTAACTATTACCATCACCATATGTAGGACCATCATATTGTCTAATACCTTGGTAACCTGGTGTTAAATTACCTTCAAGACAAATTAAACACCCATATGAACCACCTTCATCTGCTGAGTACTCCACATCAAAAACTGTTTCCGCATTATTTTCATTTTCTTTTAGAAAAATGGTGGAATAATCAGCTGTTAAGCTGTAATTGTTACTGTTTATTAATTGATCTAACGCTCCAGCAGCTTGTGACCATTTTTCTTGATATAAATACACCTTGCCTAAAAGCCCCAAAGCGGCTCCTTTATCTACTCTTCCTTTTATGCCAGAATGAGTTGACTCAGACTTCCATGAGAGCACAGCTATGGCATCTTGTAAATCTGATTCTATTTGTGCATATACATCAGCTTTTGGTGTTCTGTCTAACTCAGTGACCTGTTGAACACCTAACCTTTCATCAACTACTAAGGGAATATCGCCAAAAAACTTAACTAGTTCTGAGTAATAAAAAGCTCTAAGAAATTTAGCTTCAGCTAAAATGACATCTTTACCAGCAAATTCCACGTTATTTTCTTTGGGCTCTAAAATGAAATTACATCTAGCAATTCCACAGTAATTGTAACGCATTACACTGCGGCATTCATTATTGACTGCTCCATGGTTCATGTCGTCAATCTGATGTAATCCTTCGGTGTCTGTTGCGCTTTCTCCTCCAGCAATGGTGTTGTCTGACGCGATATCTCCTATCCAATAGGAAACAAAAACACCTGCCAATAAATCATAGGCTCCAGTAAGTGCTCTTAAGTATTCACTCTCATTATTGAAGAAATTTTCAGCATCTTGAGTGTAAGGAGGATCAAGATCTAAGAACTTACTGCAACCTACGGTTACTCCAGTTAAGATGGCTACAGCTGCTGTTATTTTAATTAATTTACTCATAGTTTAAAATTTAATATTTACTCCACCCATAATGGTTCTTGCCTGAGGGTAGAAACCATAATCCACACCACCAGAAAGTGTTCCTTGAGAAGCCCCAATATCTGGATCATACCCCAAGTAGTTTGTTAAGGTAAATAAGTTATTAGCAGATAGATAAAAACGAACATAATCAGATCTGAATTTTTCTGTCCATTTTTTGGGGAGAACATATCCAATTTGCATGTTCCTGATTCTTAAAAAAGATCCATCTTCTACATAAAAGTCAGAGAAAACTCCATTTCTATTTGGAGAGGTAGTGACTCTTGGAACCTCAGCATCAGGGTTATCTACTGTCCAACGGTCGAGAACATAATCAAGCTGATTAGCAAATGGTTGTTGACGTTCAAAATTTCTAATTATTTTTTGCCCCATTGCTGCATAAAGATTGGTTGAAAAGTCAAATCCATGATATCTAAATCCTAAGACCGTTCCAATTGTGAATTTTGGAATTGGAGAACCCAACATTTTTTTATCGGAATCGTCACTAAAGTTAATTATATTGTCACCATTTTGATCGACAAAAATTAAATCTCCAACTTCAGCACCTTGCTGACTGACTTCTGCGTTGTCAATTTGTTCTTGATTTTGGAAAATACCATTTGTTTCATATCCAAAGAAATAACCAATTGGATAGCCAACTTCAAAGCGAGTAGCAATATTTCCACCAACCCCAAAGGCTGCACCTGGAATATAATCAATTCCCTCAGGGACAGACTTAACTTCGTTTTCTAAATACGTAAAATTAAAATTCAAATTGACGCCCATGGGTTTACTTACATCAGAAGCATATCCAAACTCTAGCTCTAACCCACTGTTTCTCACGTCTCCCGCATTAATAATTGGAGGATACCCACCAGGGCCATAAGATCCAATAACTGCAGAAACGTCTGGATTAAATAACAAGTCTCTTGTGTTTTTTACGAAATAATTTGCAGTAAAGTCAATCTTGTCATAAAACCTAACATCCATTCCAAAATTAAATTGAGCTGTAGTTTCCCATTTTAAATCTGGATTGGCTGCTGTTCCAATAGCAACACCAGGCGTTATAATATCATCAAAAACGTATACTCCCTCCCCATTTAATAAGGCTCTGTAAGCAAAATTTGCAATTTGATCGTTACCAGAAACACCATAACTTACTCTGTATTTCAAAAAGTTGATGGCTTCATTATTTTGTAAAAAGTTTTCTTCTTCAGAAACTACCCAGGCCGCTGAAACGGTTGGAAAGACACCATATCTATTATTGGGTCCAAACTTACTAGATCCATCTCTTCTCAAAATTCCAGAAATGATGTATTTGTATTTATAGCTATATTCTCCTCTTAAGAAGGTAGATAATAATCGTTCTTCGAATTCAAATGAGCCCGTATTATTAAGGTATCCATTTTGAGCCATATTCGCGGATATGTCCGCATAGTCAATTGAATTATTAGGAATATTGAAGGCAGTTCCATTCAACGCATCTCCTTTTCTTCTGAAAACGGAAGTTCCTAAAGTCCCTTTAATGTTATGGTCATCTATCTTTTTGTTGTAATTCAAATAACTCTCAAAATTTAAATCAAGGTATGTGGCTCTTTGTTCATAAACACTTGCACCTCTCTCAATGAACACACTATCTGCGATTTCCACCATTACTGGGTCTAAATCGGCATTAATAGCGCTGTTTGCATATTTTCCTGGACCATACCAAGCCAATGGACTAAAAGACTTATTATCTACTGAAGCATAATTATAATTTAACCTATTATTAAAAGTTAGATTATCATTGAATTTGTAAGAAAACTCCTGCTTACCCACTAATTTATTAACTAACGCTTCGTTATGGGTGTTTTCTATTTGTGCTACCGGATTAATGATATCACTAACTTCTACTAAATACTCGTAGTTACCATCAGGACCAATTATTGGTCTATTCGGGAAAGCATTTATGGTGTTATAAAGTACTGAGCCAATACCATTCTCAGGTAATGTTTTTCTTTTCTCATGAGTAAATAAGAAAACACTGCTTAAATTCAGCTTATCTGAAAGAGTATTAACTAGATTTACACGAGCGTTATATCGGTCAAAACTAGATTTGCTACCACCTACGATACCATCTTGAGTAAAATAATTACCACCAATGGAATAGGACGAATTTTTTGTTCCACCAGTTACACTCATATTGAAACTTTCAATCGGAGCATTACCAAAGATTGAATCTTGCCAATTTGTACCCACATTTAAAGCGGTATTGTTAAATAAAGGTTGACCTGTACCGCGAATAAACATTTCGTTTTTAATGAGTGCATATTCCGCTGCGTTCAATAAGTCTAATTTATTAGCGGTTTGTTGAACACCATAATATGAACCTACTTCAAATTTTGGTTTAGCACCTACCCTACCTTTTTTCGTTTCAATTATGATAACCCCGTTTGCTGCCCTTACTCCGTAAATTCCAGCAGTAGCATCTTTTAGTACATTAATGGACTCTATATCCCCTGGATTTAATGCATTTAGACCTTCTGAATCATAAACAACTCCATCGACTAATATTAAGGGGTCATTATCTCCAAAAGTAGATAAGCCTCTAATCCTAATGCTTGAAGATCCACCTGGTGAACCTGAATTAGTATTGATTGTAACTCCAGAAACCTGACCTTGAAGAGCTTGGTCCATTCGAGGTATATTTAATCTTTCTACATTTTCACCCTTAACTTGAACAGTAGCTCCAGTTAGTTCTTTGATAGATGATTTACCATATCCAACTACCACTACTTCATCCAAGGCTTCGGACATCACTTTCAAATTCACATTAATATTATTTCTACCACCTACCAAAACAACTTGTTTTTTGTATCCAATAAAA
>PBDU01000003.1 GCA_002718195.1 Methanobacteriota archaeon
TGAGATGTTCCTCCATTACCCAATTGGCCTTGGTTTCCGAATCCCCAGCACGACACAGAACCATTGTCAAGGATGGCGCAGGTGTGGTAATATCCGGAAGCGATCTGGTTGTTCGCATAAGCAAAGGAAGAGTTGCTCGAAGAACCACTACCTGAGCCGCTTGCCGCACTGGCGTTGTACTGGAAGGTGATGTTGGTCATGGCCTCGTCGATGAGGAGATCCGCACCTTCGGCACTAGCCGTAAGGTTGGTATTACTTGAACTAGAGCCCCCGGTTTCCATTGCCTCTGTGATTTGGTCAAGTGTTTCGTTGCTACCGGACCAGGGGTTGATATTATCCAAATATCCTGTTTGAGTCATCAGAACCATCAACACGCAAAAAACGATTGCTATGGGTGTTTTTCGAGAAGGGTAGTCGCGCATATATTCTTCAAAATAAATACATTGATAATTATATTCCCGTTTATAATAGGTTTTAGGGTTAAATCCTACTCCATCAAATTTCAAAATGCTTTGTGTAATCTGCAATAATCTTTGCTTCTGCATTTTGAAGGTGCTCACTAATCGTTGCTTGTTTAACTCCCAATGCATCTGCTATGGCTTTTTGAGTGGTTTTTCTAGGCCTAGAATAATATCCCATTTGGATTGCTTTTTGTAGTACTTCTTTTTGCTTATTAGGGAGATCTGAAACGATAGTTGGATTGTGTAAAGTTTTAGATGAAGATTTTACTTTGTATGACTGTCCAACTAATTCGGTTAAATTCTCCAAGGACTTTCTCAGAGAGTCGCTTGTGCCTCTAATGGTTAATAATAATCCATTTGCATCGACATAGGTTGGGCTAATCCACCAAGCTCCTGAAAGTTGAGTAAAGATTTTTGGAATTGGCCCTAATGTTTTTATCTCAAGGATTGCTGATTTGTCCTTTATTTCTATTTTCCTTATCAGCTCATAGCTATTGTAATCTAAGTCCAATACTGATGGCTCGTCATAACTTGCTTGAACAATGCAATGCATCCCATTTGGCAATAATTCTATCAAAGATAAGAATTCAAACTTATGAAAATAATTTATTAGTTCTACACCAGGTAAGCCTTCATTTGTTTTTGCAGAAAGTTGTACCTGCATGTACCTCAAAGAAAGGTCGGACATATTATTTCCCTATCATAATAGGTTTTAACCTCACCGCATCCATCGTGATTTGAGTCTTGAGTGGGTAATTGGTAGATTTTAGTTTATGGAAAGAGTTAGATGAAAGACATCAAGTATGCTTCATGCGCCTCTTCAAGAAGATAATTTATGTCTTCCAAAGCAAGGTCCAATACCCAATCCTCATCTCCCCACCAAACTCTTTGGTGTCCAGTATGATCGATGAAAATTGTACCAGTTGAATGCTCTACCAGATAATCAAGTCCATGATGTCTAGATTCTGTGCTATTTTCTGAAGAATTGTCATCTTGACTTGTGTTTGATTCTGTAGAGGTGTTTGCTTGTTGAATTTCCAAACCCACTCCAAATTGTGTCCAAATAGATGCTATGTTCTCCATTTGTGACTCATTATCTACATCCTCTATTGTTAAGTGTGTCCAATGACTATCCTGCCAATCTTGCCATTCTTGTAAGGTAGTGGCATTATCTCTCCAAGGATCTACCGTAATTGTGAATATTTCTAACATATCTGAGTGGTTTGCATTTGCCTGAATCCAGCGAACGTTTTGAGAAACTATGGGGCAAATATCTAGGCAGTTTGTAAATAGAAACACCGCAATTGAGACCTTGCCATAAGTTTGTTCTGTGAAATTCCAGGTAGCATTATCACTTGACATCAACGAGAAATCTTCCACATAGATTCTTTCTTCGAAGTC
This sequence comes from Methanobacteriota archaeon, assembly GCA_002718195.1. GTDB lineage: Archaea > Thermoplasmatota > Poseidoniia > Poseidoniales > Poseidoniaceae > MGIIa-L4. The sequence continues at coordinate 1,863 of PBDU01000003.1, forward strand.
TTCTCCATGAAAATCATGCGGCTCTGCTTCTGGACTTACACATCCAGCTAGCATCAAAGAAACAATGCATGCAGCTACAAATTTCTTCATTATACATCCCTCTAAATCTAAACTGTGGTACCGAGATAGGGTTTGTCAATGTCTAACTGAACAAGATAAAGTCCTGTTGAAATACAAGAGGCATAAGTAATTCCGTTGTGGTGCTCTACTGCCCACAGGAATGGCACCCAGCCGAAATCATAGAATGAAGAATCCAGTGGAGTTCCGTCTTCACCGTGTGGGAGGTACCATCCAACTGTAGCCTCTTCGTGAATTGCTACTCTTTCTGTAGCATCTGGGTCAACCAAGGTTTCGATGTCAACTACCCAAAGTCCAGCGTGATAATGCGAAATATACAGTCTTCCATCCCAACCACCACCATGGCTTTGATCTGTGGCATCGGTGGTTTCGAAGTATGCTGAATCCAAGTTGTGAGGGCTAAACAATAGCCATTCATCTTCATTTGGATGGTCTTCACAATCTGCTCCATAGCAATGATCGTTTGCGGTTGGAATTTCCCAATCTCTAATCGTCTTAATGTCGAATTTAAACTGACCGTCTTCATAGGTGTATCCAGTAGTGTCGAGAAGATACATCATCCCAACGCCTTGGTAGGTTGATAGAGTCTCTACAGCAGCGGTGACAAGGTGAACTGGTTCGTTCGAATACCCTACGTGTGATAGGTCAACCATTGTTGGGAAAGGTTCTGCATAGTGGATGTAAGACACTCTGCCGCCGTTTTCGTTTCCTGTAGTACCACTATCAGGTTGACCGTCTCCATCAAGGTCAGCGAAATCCATCCATTGTCCGACTTCTGTTGCCCTCCACCTGCACATTAGTGGATTACCTTGACCGCTCTTACAGAGCGTTGCATGGACCGTATACTCCTCTGGTGAATTGGTTGGGTGTGGAACATCTGTGATGTCTCCAATTCTCAAACCAGCTTCCCAGTAAGAGCCATAGATGAATGTCCTTCCAAATCTTGGGTCGTTTTGGTCTTCTCCAGGCCACTTTTGCACGGTCATATCGTGAATGTAAATCCAGCCACCGCGAGTTGTTTCCCAACTTACCTCATATTCCCCAACCTTGATGAAAGTGTGTCCTAAACCACTGGCAGGAACACCGGGTAGGTTTCTAGATGCGCTTCCGTCTAAGTTCATGTGAACAATGGTAACGCCACCACAAGCCTCGCCAATCGAATCATTGCATTGCTCGTAATCTGGATTTGCGACGAATATGTACCACTCGTTGTCTATCATATGTGTGTACAGATTGTGTGGACCTGTTGGGTGGTCTGAATCGTACCAGGAGTCAACCCATGTTGGGTTTTCCTTATCTGTAACATCGATTAGTGTGGCTGTGACTTGGGCTGGGTCAGACCATTCTCCAACATTAGGATCAGAGTTGCCCGGGTCAATTAATTGGTTTTGTTGAACTATGTATTCCCTCCCATTGTGCTCGAAATATTTGACATCCAGAACTTGTGTATTGGGGTCGTTGTAGACCCCTGTTACAGTAGTATTTTCTGGGTCTGTCACGTCAACGATGTGCATATCACTCCATCCAGCAAGATATGCATAGGTTCTGCCGTCAGGAGTGGTTGCAACTTGTACCTCTGCGTTTCCAGTTGAGGTTAGAGAGTTATAATCCAAGAGTTCAAAATTATCAGTTCCATAGGCGTGCTGTGAAGCATTTGAGTGGTCGTGCCCATCTCCCTGGAATAACGGGTCGATTGTCATAATTTCGCTCTCATTTTCATCTGAGCTTGACTCTGAAAAATCGCTAAAAACAAGCACTGAAGCGCTTGTTATGACTATTGCAAGCAATGCTGCAAGCGCAATTTCCTTACTTCCCATGTTGTAGGCTGAAAACATCCCTCCGTTTTGTCTTTATGATATGGCATAGAGGATTGTATCAGTGGGAATTGATATGAGTGTCAAGAAAGTTTCTGTTTTTCTAGTCTCTTTATTCCTCTTATCCTTGATATCGACAAGCGTAGTTGCACACGAACAAAAACTCTACACGGTTCTAATCTATGAACAGGGAGAAACGGCACCTGATAATCTAATAGACGAAAAATTCCTGGATGGGGATATTGTTTGGTTCAAAAATGTTGATTCGAGACCAAATTATACTTCACAAGCATGGATTGATTTGGATGGTGATGGTGTGATGAATTCAACAAATGATTTTGTCAGTTCTTGGATGTATGGTGACGATATGTGCCCGAAAGATAGTGAGGGCAACTTAACTGATCCGGACTGTCGGGAGAGTCAGCAATTTGCGTTTAATTTTACAGATGCGGTTGGAAACTATGGTTTCGTAATTTATCATGCACAAGAAAATGATACGTCTAATGCCAGCATCACCCATAACGGTTCAATCAAAGTTAACGTGGACAATCACACCGACCCTGGACAACCGAGTATTGGTGATTGTTTTGGAATAGGTTGCGATGAAAAAACTGAGGAAAATACGGGGACCGAAGAGGTTGCTGAACAAGGAGAGATGTCTGCTATGCAAATCCTGTTAATCATCGTCTTGATCTTGTCTGTTGTATCTTCATTTGGTTTGATGATGAGCATCATCAATGAAAGACAAGAAAGTGAGAAAGACTACTCTTTACAAGAAGAATAATTCTATCCTTCTATCAGTGGACACATGTCGTTTTGATCATCAATAATTATTTCAGACCAAAGATAAGATGTTCTTCTTGCTTTCTTTCTTTCCTTCTCGAGGCTCAACTTTATTCCAATTGTCAGAGTCATACTTCCTCAAAGAGTATTATCCACCTGTTAGGTAATTAAAGTATTGATGAATTCAAGACAAAATCGTATCCCAGTGCTCTAACAGTTGTTTAAAATCCATCCAATTGTGGAAGTAGACATGGTACTAAGGATGCCAGAAGATGGCGGAATCGTTTGTCCGCATTGCGGTAATGTAATGACCGGTACTGAGGCTGTGCCATATGGAAAAAGAGAAGTTGTCCCAGAAGGCACTACTGATTGGCCTAGGTGGACTTTGGCGAGCATTAGAAATCCGGGTGACCCTTTGAATAAGGGAGCAGATGCTATCAAACAAATTTGGTGTGGTAAATGTCATGGCTTACTACACACGGCTTTCTTGCCTTGGCAACCAAAAAGAACTCATTGATTACGAGAGTTGTTGGTTGGTTTTAGTACCCTGGGAGTCCAAAACAGAGGGTATGAGTATTAGTGCGGGTATTCCAACAATAACGTGTAGTAGATTCAACATTATGCCTGCTTCGAAGGTTCCTGCTCCAAAGGATATCAACCCGTATACTGTAAGGAATATTATTCCAGTTATTCTCCAAAGTTTTGTTGCTGAATTTGTTATTTTTTCTAACACTTTTAGAACGATGACTGCCATCGATAGGAAACAAATTGTAGCTACAAATGAGGCTATTGTGAATAATTGTGGGGGATAAAAAGTCTCAGATAACGGATCCCAAGGTGCCCAAGGAGTGTCCATTCCAAGGCCTAAAGTTAACACGGCTGCACCTATACTTGCACCAAGACCTATCAAAGAATTGATTGGAATTGATGATTTTATCGCTTGGATGTATCCCTGTAGCATAGTTAACAAAGAAAAAATGAAGTAAATATATGCGTGTTTTGAAATTTAGAAATAAATCCAATAAAAAAAGTCAAACTAAGCGCAGATTTGAGAAGGGGAAGATGGTCGCAGGTTCATGTTCGCACAGAGACATCTGCGTGCCGTAGCATTAGTCGCGCTAATGATACTGGCTCCGATGAGTGGATGTTTTGGGAATAATTCAGATGATGTTATAATCGATGCTGGGGACATTACGATTACTCCTGCAATACTAACTGGTGGGGAGTTTCAAGGGGTGACATTTGCTGCAGAAAGTTCCATGAGTATTTATGTCCCTTACCTATACATAGACGAGAACACTGGTTTTGTTCAAAATTCTACAATTCTACAACTGAAAGCGGGGGATAGTATTCAACTTAACATGCTGGCTCCCCCAAGAACCGAATTCGGTTTGTTTCAGGTTGGCGAATATGGAAGGGATTCATTTCCAATTAGAAATGTTAACGAATCTTGGGCTACATGGTACCTTAGAGACGGTCACAAAAATGATTCTTCTACGGTAATAGCAGCAAAACCTTTCGAAGAAGGTTCTAATATTTCCTATCCGCAATTGGAAGTGGATAATTCATCTAGGGTCCAGTCTTCTACGCTCATTCCAGTTGAAATATTCAGAATGCAAGCAGCCGCATATCCTGTGGATGAGGGTGGAAGGCATTCTACTGGTTTTGTCAATGGTAGGACTACCTACGATTTCCTGGCTATGATGTCTGATACAAGCGCCGACCCTACTGATTTAGCAGATGGGGCAAATGGATACCTAGATAGGTGGGCAGGACAGGGTAATGCGGCTTACGAGGATGGTGCCCAATACTTGATTCAAACTTTGGATAGTTTTGGTCTCGAGGTGATTAACCAGCGTTTCGTCTATGACTCAACTGAGACGGGTGCCCAAAATCCTGAGGCATACAACGTGTGTGGTTACAGATTTGGTTTAGAAGACCCTGACAAATGGATGGTTTTTGGAGCTCACTTCGATATTGCGCCTCCAATTAACGGGGGGTTAATTTCTCCTCACGTCATAGGACAGAGAACCTACGGAACACGAGTTGGGGCTTATGACAACACTGCCGGAACAAGTATGGTTTTGACAGTGGCTGAAGCAATGGCTAATTTCGACACCCGAAACACAATTGTATTCTGTCTCTGGTCTGGCGAAGAAGGTGGAAAGAGAGGTAGTGACTACTGGACTGATGAGTGGGTAAAAGAAGACAATCCTCAGGTTGAAGTTACGAATTATGTAAATTTGGACATGGCTGGGGTTAACTGGCCTGGTGGCGGTGGCGCTCCTTGTGGTGGAAACCATGGAGGAGGGGAGCCAAATTGCGATCCAGACCCTGCTATTGATCCCGATGGATATCCTAAAGATGACGAAGTTTGGCCTATGCGCGTTTATATCGGACCAAGCCTAGATCACGATGTCATGAATCAACCAGGAATGGTTGGCTTGGCTCAATGGATCGGTTCAGATGCTATTGGAGTAGAGGAACAAATGTCGACCCTGGTTGGTGTTGGTCATGATGAATCCACCTGGAAAGTCGATGATTGGTTGGAAAATGATAGGCCTGAGATAATAGTATATGAAGATACAACCGCAAGGTCTGACCACGCTTCCTTCCAGGATAATTTGAACACGGTAACAATGGGCTTTGGAGGACTTGTTGATGGATATTGGTGTTATCACCAAACATGTGATACACTGGAAGAGATGGAAGATTGGATGGATACCACTGGCAAGGATTACGGTCCAGAACACACTGGTAAGAGCAATTTGGTTGATGCTTTAGATACGATTACCTGGTGGGCAACATACTCATTCTTCCATTTGGATGAGTCGCCAGTAAGAAATGCTTACTTGTGAGTAAGTTAAGTGAATAAAAATAAGTGTAATGCTCCTCAATATGTATGATGAAGCCGTTCATTACTTTCGAAGGTCAAGGCCAAGCTGCAATTGATTTGTATCAATCTATCTTTCCTTCTTTTCAATTAGATTCGATTAAGCATCATGCTGCACCCCATGACTCCCTAATTATGATGGTTAAATTCAGTATACAAGGGCAGGATGTGATGATCAGTGACAGCCCCATATCTCATGAATGGAAAATAACTCCAGGAATCTCGTTTTTCCTTGAGATTGATTCTGCAGATATTCTTGAGATTTTTTCGGAAAAGTTAGCAGTTGATGGAAAGATAATGATGCCAGTAGGAAATTATGGTTTTTCAACCATGTTTACTTGGGTTGAGGACCAGTTTGGTGTAAATTGGCAACTCAATGTTAACTGAGTTAGAAAAACATCAAATCCATGAAGATATAGTTATCAAAAGATCTTGGACATTCCAATAACCCATGAACATTGTTAATATCGGTACTGCAAAGATAGCAATAACAAGATAGAATACTTTTTCATTCCAATCTTTGACTTTATTTCCGTCTAATGGACCGAATGGTAGCATGTTGAAAAGGCCAAGAATCAAATTAGCCTGTAGCCAATAAGTCCAGATGAATACCAACATTGCTTTCCAGTTTAGAGCGCCGTTAACCAGTATTTCTCCGGATGTATTGAATGCATCAGTCAATCCCAATGTAATCGCCGCTAAAGGAATTCCAATTATGAATAATGCAAGATTTACCAAAGGTCCAGCCACTGCGATGTGTCCATTTTGTCGTCTTGTCACCAGTCCTGCAACCATTACTGCTCCAGGAGCCATGAATATGAATCCAAGTAGAAATGCCAACCCCATACCAAATTTTAATCCCCTTGGATCTGCTCTAAATTCAGCCCAACAGCCGTAGTGCTTTGCTACGATTTTATGCCCTATTTCATGCAATACAAAGGCTGGACCAATAGCAATCAGCATCATTGGCATTGCAATCAAAATATTCACTGCCCATGAAGCAGGCCCATATGCGAGTAATCCTGAAAGTCCTCTGGCATACATGAATCCCAAAGCAAGAGTAAATGCGCCGGTAGCCCACATTAGATGTTTCTTTTCTTCACTTGAGAAATGCCAAAGTCCCCCTGAATGATGTTTTGCTTTCACTTCTTGTGATGCACCCCACATTTGTGACATTATCGAACGTATTGGGTCTGCACCTCTGTTATCGAAGTGTATTGTACCATCTTCACTCTGTCTTACATGGACTCTGTGAATCTTAGGGCCTTTGCTTTGCATATTTTTGAATGGGTCATCATCTATGAAATCCGCACGCGAATCTCTTCTGCCCATGGTCACTGGAAGTTGTTGTCTGCTTTGAACTCTATCTCACAAGAATTCATTTGTGTGGACCTGTAGGGCTAACCGTCCATGTCGATGCCAAGAAGAGCAATGCAGGAAATGGGTTTTCAGGCCTGTTGCCTTTTTTGTGATGCTGAGGACACCCCTGGTAATCCCAGGTGTAAAACATGCATTTCCTCACACCGAAAGGTGAGAACGAGGTTGTTGGATTCTAATTTTGATACTCCAGTAGCCAAATTAGCTAGGGAATTGATGGCAATGGCTTCTGCCCCACACAGATATGATCATGATGAGGTTCACGGGGAAATTCTTCGTAAACAGCAAAGATTGGCTGTTGGTTTGATGGGTGAAAAAAGGATGGTAGAGATCGAAGATATTTCTAAAATATTTGAGATGCAAAGGCAAAAAGAGGCTTCAAATTTAATTCAAAATATAGCGAATAACAACCCTTGGAAAGGAGAAGCCCCTCCTGCAGAAGTTGCTAATTTTATAGGAAAAGAAGCCTGGAGTGATGCGGAACTCGAAGAAATATCTAATGTTGAAACTAGAAGAACTGTTCCATCAAAAGAGATTGCTAAGGTCGATAGAAGTGATAGATTAGGAGAGGACCACGAACTAGTTGATCGGGTTACGTCTCGCCAAGTCTCAGCCCTTGGCCCTGAGGAATTAGAGGGAATTATTGAGGATAGTATCATAGAAAAGAGGGTTGAGAAGAGGGATAAAATGTCAAAGGCTTTGGATGATATTTTGGACCTTTTAGAAGATTGATTAATAAATTATAATTGCTTTATCAAAAAGTAAATAATATTTTATAGAGTTTTGGATTTTCCTTTCGAATAAAAATTTCAGAAAAATTATCGTAAAGTATACGACAATCTTTGTGTTCCTTTTCCTTTACTTTTTTTCCCTAGGAATTCTATTTCGCCCAACTCTCCTATGTTCCTAACATGGGTTCCGGCACAAGGGCAAAGGTCTATCTGATTTCCAATTTCGATTATCCGTAAATTTTTCACAGATTTGGGCATTAAATCCATATTTGTTCTATCTGGTGGCATGATTGAATTAATCTCTTCTCTAGTCATTTCCTTGATTGATACTTCGAGTCTTTCGCTTACTTTTTCATCGAATTTTTGTTTCAATAATTCTAGCTTTTGGTCATCGAATTTTATTGGATTAAAATCAATTCTTGATCTATCTTGATGAATTTGGTTCCCTACTGTTCTAGCCCCATTGAATTCCTCATACACTATTCCACTCACTAGGTGCTGAGCTGTGTGCATTTTCATGTGAGCAAAGCGCCTATCCCAGTCTATTCTGCCGGTTACTTCATCGCCAATTTCTAACTGGTGATCTTCTCCAACAAAATGTTGCACTTCGGCTCTTCCTCGCACCTCTGTGACGGTTAGGTCTCCATTTGGACCGTTTAGTACCCCTGTGTCCCAGTTTTGACCACCGCCAAGGGGGTAGAATAATGTTTGATTAAGAATAACTTGGTTTTCATCAACCGCAATGACTGCGGCAGTAAATTCCGTCTCATAAGCAGACTCTATGCTTGGAAGATAGAGTTTTTTTGTCGCTGGAATTTTCTTGGACACAACTTATCTGAAAAGTCGGAGATATATGGAGGTTCTATCGACAAAAACTGACATGGTTTTCTCATTATTTGGACAATATGGCTGAATAAATGGTATTTTGATGACAAAGGTCTAATGCTATCCCTGATATCGCGGGTTGATGAAAGATGCTGACCGTGATGGTCTTGGCGAAATGGCAATAGGTGCCATGATTTCATTAATTGCACTAATTTTAATGGCTGCTGTTCTCGCTGGAGTATTGTTGGCAATAGTAGAAATGACGTTTGCGGAATCAAAACAAACTGCGGTTACACAAAGTGATTCACTCAATGGAATTATCATGGTTAATACGTTTGAGTTGAGCCAATATTCTGACCCTGGGAATGATAGAATTTACTTGGTTTTTGAATTCCCATTCATAACTGCCGAACTAGAAGATGATGATGTTGTTTGGTCTATGCTATGTGATGGTGGAGCTTCTGTAGGTCATTTGGCTGGTGATTTTGACGATGCTACGGAAATCCTTGATAGTGGAAGTGATGCTGCGGCTAATGATTTCTTTGAGCCATCGAAAATATACCATATGTACATAACAACTTCAGGTGTATGTGATTTATCGCCCGGAGTGGCTGCTGAACTGGTTGTAGCGATGGAGGGGGGTCGTGTGAAAACGATGCCGTTCTCTATTGGTGAGAATCCAAGAGTTGGTGATTCTTTCATTTGAGGTGTTATCATGAAGAAAAAATATGATGATTTGGCTCAAATCGGGTTGGGGTTGATGGTGGTTTACATCGCCTGTATCCTTGCAATGGTTACATGTGGATCTATGATTATCCAACAAACCGAAAAACTTGCACAGCAAGCACAACATACAATTCACGATGCAAATAAAGAATCCTCTAATAAAATGGTGATATTAAATGCATGGGTTGAAGATAATTATGACGATTATTTGTTCTTAATCGAGTATCAGTCCATTGGGAAAAATGTTGACCCTGCAGATGTGGATTGGATTCTCTATTGTGAAGATGATGGTGATTTCTTCTATCGCTCAGGAACTTTAGATTCTTGGAATTCGGGTCCTGGTTCCATTTGGGAAGTGGGGACAACCCCTGGAACCGTTTCTGAATTAGAATCTGGAAAGAGATATTTCTTCGGCATAGATTCTGGAACTAACGATGCGGTTGGTGGAGCCCAATGTGGTCCAAGTTGGCTAGAAGCGCGTGGAACAACGGCAACTTTCATGGTCATAATGCCAGACGGTGGTGTCTCAACTCAAACACTGCTGATCAATGATTTAGAAGTTGGTTCACCCGTTATTTGATTGAATCGATTGGGATATTTCATTAGCAAGTCCAATTGTTGAGTCTATGCTATTTTTTGTCTTTTCATCAGGTCCAAAATTAGTCATCCTTTCTAAAAAACCAAACTTGGGTTTAGGAGATTGTTCAGCGGTTTTCCACCAAATTTCTCTAGTTCCATCAGCCCTAATCAAATCAAACTCCAGATTGTCAAAGTTTTCATCACTTGAAATTATGGCTCCTTCTCTGATAATGTAATTTGATGTATCTAGTGGATTGAATATTTCATCATTTAACTCGGTTTTTTCTGTATTCATTCTAACGTTTCCAGAAACTTCTCTTAAATCAAATAGTTTACATGATGAAAGAGTTAATTTCACACTATTGCCCAGAGATTTGATTTCGACTGAATCTTCGTTTTTGATAACTCTTGATCTTGTCATAATTTTAACGCCTATTTTGGTTAGGTGATGAGAATAAAATTTTGCAACCCACTCTGCTCTTATTCCGTTGTTGTGGAGATTCGCATATTCAAATTTTGATTCATCCATAAAATGAGATATTGATTTTTTATTTTCTAATAATCCTATATCAGTTGTTGGCATCCCTAGTTCCATTCTTGAATCAACAATGTAGACTTGTGAATTTTCTGAAAGTTTTTCCGCTAAAGCGCAAGATAAAATGCTTCCACCCAAGATGATGTAGTTCAAGCATCCACCTCAATTATCTCCAAAGCAAATACTGGACAAGATGGAATACAATGATTACAATATGTACAAGCTTCTTGTTCCACTTCAGCCAGTAAATCGATTAATGAAAGAGCGTTTGTTGGACAAAGAGCTATGCATGCGCCACAACCAAAACACGCATCATGATCAACAACAAATAATTGGTTTGATGTTGTCATTGTTAGTCCTAAGGGTATCTGCTTCATATTTCTTGTTCGAAAGGAAATTTAGTAAATCCAAGGAAATTGATATTTTGGGAAGATTAGTTTTTTTGATTTCGAGCTGATTATTCAAAATTTAAATTCAATAAATATTAATCTAAATTTTTGGAATTTTTTTTTTCAATGGAAAGATATTATTTTCATTTCTTGTCCAAAATCCAATCTATCCTCACACCCCTTCATTTCCACTCGAGATATACTTGGTTTATCTGAGATAGAATAATACCAGAAGTATGTAATCAGAATAGAATAATACCCGTTGTGTATGCTCGCGAGAAGTTAATATTGTTTTATGAAAAATTAGTTGTTCAGATAGTTTAGAAGAATTGATGTTTCGTCATATTTTTTCTCCACTGGAAATGAAGGGGTGTATACTATTATTCTCAACAAGTTCAAACACTTCGAGAATTTACGGGTAATCATGGTAATGTATCAAGCAGGTAGAACGACAAAGTATCCTGAATTACCTCCAGAAGAAGGATTTAGGTATCATTATCTTGGTGGTGGTGATGAAGTTGGAAACGTAGGTATTATGCTGGAAGATACCAAAGCAACCAAACTCCTTCTTGATTATGGACTTGCACCCACCGATCCTCCTAGGTATCCAAACGAAGCGCCACCGGTGAAAGATGCGGTCATAACTCATTCACACATTGATCATCTTGGAATGGCACCATGGCTCTGTGCAAACCATCGAACCAGATTACATGGTACTGCCCTAACTGCAGAAATATCACATGCTATGTGGAATGATTGCCATAAAGTAAGCAGAATAGAAGGTTATCCTTTAGCTTGGGATAAACGCGATATTGAAACAGCACTGAATCTATGGAATATACACGATTTCGATAAACCATGGATTCATCATAATTGGAATCTTACTTTGAGGAGAGCTGGCCACATCCCTGGAGCAGCAATGCTTGAGATTGAAACAGATAACAAATCAATTTTGATGACAGGCGATTTTGATACTAGAGATCACCCACTGACAAAGGGAGCAGAACCAAGAAACGTCGATACTGTATTCGTTGAAGGTACCTATGGTGGAAGAAACCATCCAAACTTAGATGAAGAAGTCAAAAGATTCACTGAAAGAATAGTGGAAGTTGTAGATAGAGGTGGAACGGCTCTAGTGCCAGCCTTTGCTAATGGAAGAACGCAAGATATTGTAATGAGATTACACAAATATCTTCCAGAGATGGATGTACATGTCAACGGCATGGGCAAACACATTGCTAAACTACAAATGGAGCACCCAGAGTCATTAAGAAATCCACAAGAACTAGAAGAAGCCTGGAGATGGGCAAAGAAAATATCAAGCAAATCTGACAGAAATAAAGCATTGAATGCCGACGTGATCGTATCTACATCTGGAATGCTAGATGGTGGACCAGCACTTTGGTTTTTGAATAGATTGAGACATGATATGAAAAACGCCGTATTATTTACCGGATATCAGGCAAGAGATAGTGGTGGCAGAAATTTACTAGAAAAGGGAAGGCTACCTATTTTTGGAAACATGACCGATGTACCTTTGGAACTGGATCAATTCAGTTTTTCAACACATGCAGGTCATGACGAAATAGTAAAATTCATCCAGGAGTGTAAAGCAGAAGAAGTAGTTCTTTACCACACAGACCCAAATCATGCAAGACCCCATCTTGTTGAGGAGCTTGAAGAATTAAATTTCAAAGTCCACTCTCCTGTTAATGGGGTATCAGGAATCCTTTCTTAGAGACAAAAATGTTGAGTAAATCATCGAAGTGATTGAATAGGACTTGCTCTAGAGGCTGTTTATCGCAGACAACCTTCTCACACAAGGAAAAGTAATTCATTACAAAGGGAACATATTACGTAATTAAACCGAGGATTTCATATGATTAAACCGCTATACTGGAGAATAAATTTCTTCATGAAACGCCGTAAATCAAAGCAAATTAGAAAGAAACTTGGTGAAAATGTAAAATCAGTAATTGTGCATTCACAAAATGGGATACTTGCAACAGATCCTGAAGATTTAGAAGTTGGACATCATCTAAGAATAAACGGTTCTTTCGGCTTGAATGAAATAGAAAGAATAAACAAACTAGTCGATGGAAATTCCAATGTTTTAATCATTGGTGGACATATTGGTAGTTTGGTTATACCGATTTCAAAATTTGTTAACAACTGTACAGTTATCGAAGCAAGTCCCAAAACATATGAATTGCTAAAGACAAATATTTTGCTTAATAATTGCGATAATATAACCCCGTACAATGTTGCAGCAAGCGATACAAAAGGGAAATTAAAATTCCAAATGAACTCAGTAAATTCAGGAGGAAGCAAACGAGTACCAATCAATAATGAGTTCATGTACAGGTATGATGATCCAGAGGTAATCGAGGTTGAAGCAGAATCCTTAGATGTGTTACTAGAAGGCAAGACTTACGATTTGATTTTACTAGATATCGAAGGCTCAGAATATTTTGCTATGAAAGGAATGCCTAAACTACTCTCTAAATGCAAAACCCTAATCGTAGAATTTTTACCTCATCATCTAACAAATGTTGCGGGGGTTACAGTTGAACAATTCTTTGAAAATATTCCACCTCAAATGAAGCACTTGACAATCCCATCAAGAAATGAAACAATTCCAATAGATAAAGCGGCCACAGCACTACAAGATATGTTTGACAAAAATCAAGGCGATGATGGACTTATCTTCCTTTCTGGAAAATAGTTAGGGGGTAGGTTATGAACAAACAGCATAAACCTACTTTGTTAGTTGCAAAAGGCGACATGTCACGCCTGGGTGGTGCCGAAAGAGACTTACTCAGGGTCTTACCATCTCTTACAAATTATTACCAGGTTAAGTTAGCAACTCTTAGAACATGTGACGAAATGTTAGAGATATGCAAGCAAAATTCTGTCGAGATATTTTCTCCGACTATACCATGGCAAATACCATCAGGAGCATTTGCTAACATGCGAGATATGATTCATAAATCCTCAAAGTTAGCGTGGAGGTCTTGCAATGGGTTGGAAGAATTTATGCAAAAGTGTGATTTCTTCCATATTGTAAGCGGAGATGGCTACTTAGCTATCATCGAAATGACTCCAAAGAATTCACCAGCGCATTTACATCTTCTCGAACCACATAGGGGATTGCATGAAGATTCTTTGCATAGAAAACTTGACGGCAAATTAAAACGCCCGAAAATAATCACTAACTTTTTCTTGAGAAAATCAAGAAATAATGACCTTAAAATTGTCAGAGAATTTTACAATCGAAAGTATTCTGTCGTATCAAGCAATTCGCATTATTCTTCTTCCAGAGCAGGAGAGGTTTACAAAATCAAATCAGGTGTTTTACATCCATGTGTTGATTTTAACGAATATTCAGTCCAAGAATCTCCTTCGAAAATATTTCCCCTTGGTGGCGAATATGTGGTAACAATCGGAACTGCTATTTGGGCTAAGGGAACGATGGAAGTAATTGATATGCTGAAGGGAACTGATATTTCTCTGGCTCATGTTGGCGGAGGAACGCAACAAGAAAAAGAAGAGATAGACCAACATGCAAAGCATAGTTCGGTAGATTTGTGGATTGCTCCTAGATTATCATCTGAGGATTTGTCTGCGTTGATGCAAAATTCTCTAGCAGTGGTAAGTATGGCTCACAAGGAACCATTTGGTCTGACGCCAATTGAAGCGTTTTCAATAGGAACTCCAGCAATATTTGTCGATGAAGGGGGCTTTAGAGACAGCATTGTGGATGGAGTTTGTGGACGTCTTTTGGATAGATATGATTACTCTAAATGGCATGAAGCATTGGATCAATGCCGAGATGAAAAGACTCGTCAAGAGTGGTCAAAAGCAGGAATTAAGCGTATAAAAGACCTAAAAATGAGCCCCCAAGAGCAGGCAGAAAAAATCTACGATTTACTCAACCAAGTTAGCAAAGTTAACCTATGAATTCCACAAATTGAATCAACAACTACTGATGATTTCATGCGAAGCGATTGAATAGAACTTGTGACAAGGGTCGCCCATGGCAGCCAAACCTCCAGCGAAGAAGAAGCGCCGACGAAAAATGCGTTTAACGCTAAAACAAAAGAAAATGGATCCAAGCAAGGATTCGTATTCAGACTCTCTAGGTTGGTCAACCCAAGTAGGAACTACTCTGACAGATAAGCCAAAACCAAAAGCACCAGAGAAGATGACCATCCAATGTGAAATGTGTGGATCAATTCTCCAGAGTAGCAAACCAAAAAACGAACGCTACACAATCAAATGTTCCTACGAGATGTGCGGTCATCTGAATGTTTTTCCGAGATAAGATGCAAATTAGCAAACCATCTCTGATAATATTCTTACTTGTATTTACGTCCTTAACCGGATGTATTTCCAACGAAGAATCTTCAGATGCAATGGTGCTTGCAACCACAACTTCAATGCGTGATTCAGGACTCTTAGATGAATTGATACCTGTTTTTTCTGAGCAATATGGCGTCGAGATAGATGTAATTGCAGTCGGAACAGGCGCCGCACTAAACCTTGGTAAGACCAAAGACGCAGACTTACTAATTGTCCACGCTCCGGAGAAAGAATTAGAATTCATTTCTGATGGATATGCAGAAAACAGAACAACATTTGCTTGGAATCGATTTGTAATTTTATCACCTGAAGCAAATCAAGAAACAGATCTATTGGAGTTGTTGAATAAAATAATCGAGCAGGAGGACTGTTTTATTTCAAGAGGTGACAACTCAGGCACCCATGTCAAAGAACAAGAACTCTGGCTTGCTGCTTCTGAAACATATGGGTTTTCGTTAATTGAAGAAGGAGATCATATCCGCCCCTCAGGCGAATGGTATTATTCAATAGGACAGGGAATGGGGGCAGCGATTACAATGGCTGATGAAAAAGACTGCTACACTCTGAGTGACAAAGGAACAACATTGTCAAGAACATCGATAGATTTACGCATGGTTGAATTTGATGACAATCTAACCATCAACCCCTATTCTGCTATTCCCATTGAAGGTAATAATTATGCACAAGCCAATCTTTTTGTTGAATTTTTATCGAGTGATAAAAGCCAGGAAATCATTGAAAATTACTCAATAAATGGGCAAGAATTATTCAGGTATGGACAACCATAATCACAACTCGATTACTTCGTCACTCAGTCTTTTAATTTGTTCCGAATCGTGACTTACCAGTACTATGGCTGCACCACATTCCTTTGCATCATTGACTTGCTTTTCCATCAACATCACGCTTTCATTATCTAAGTTTGACGTAAATTCATCTAACAGTAGTAATGACGGGCTAAGTGCCAATGTTCTCATCAAAGCTAACCTTTGCAATTCACCACCGCTCAAGGTATTTGGATGCTGGAACAAAACATCTTGCAAACCAACCCTTTTTGCCATCTCCATTTCATCAATCTCACAATTTTCATGTAGATATGAAGCTAATGCTATTTCATTGGCTACACTCGATGTAATGGCTGAAAAATCCTGGGCGACCCATCCAATTGTGCCTTTACCATATTCCGTGCTTGAATCTCCCTCCCCCAATCCACAAAGTTCACGCAAAATACTCGTTTTACCAGAGCCGGAAGGACCCGATATTGCAACGATTTTACCGGGTGACAGATTTACAACAATATCTTCAACGATTTTTTTGCCATTGAATTCAACATTGATGTGTCGGCTTGACGCACCTTCGTAGTTACTGCCTAAAACGACTTTACCAACGTTCAAGTTTCTTTTCTTTGAAACCTGTATAGCATCTAATTTACTAAATTCGATAAGAGCCATTATGCTGCAAACCAACAATAGCAAAATAAGCCCTAACCATAACGCTGAATTCATATTTCCTTGTTGAGTTTCTAGAACAATACTGGTTGTCATCACCCTCGTTTTTCCCGCAATATTGCCTCCAACCATGAACACGGCTC
Source organism: Methanobacteriota archaeon (assembly GCA_002718195.1). Classification (GTDB taxonomy): domain Archaea; phylum Thermoplasmatota; class Poseidoniia; order Poseidoniales; family Poseidoniaceae; genus MGIIa-L4. The sequence continues at coordinate 18,546 of PBDU01000003.1, forward strand.
CAACCTCAGCAATCGCTCTTCCAAAACCCAGAGCTATAGTATTCAACAAATTCCTTCTCGCCAATCCCAGTTGCAAGAAGAAAGCCTGTCTATTACTTGCTCCAAGCGTTGTTATGATCTCCTTTTGGTTGTTGTTAATTTCATTAAATGCACTCCAAGAGCCGCCCCAAATTATCGGTAAAACCAAAATCGTTTGAGCCAAAATCATCGCATTAACTGTAAATAACCAATCAAGATTTGAAAGCGGACCTGATTTTGATAAAATTAGATACACAAAAACCCCAACGACTACCGGAGGCAATCCGTACAGGGTTCTTACAAATATATGGACAAATTTCAACCAAGCAAAATCAGATCTACTCGACCATGCTCCAAGTGGCAAACCAATCAACACAGCCAAAATCGTGGCTGTGCCGCTGGTGAAGAAGGAGGTCAAAATGACATCGTACAAAGATGCCTCGACCATACCCCTCCCATTGAGCGGCCACACATATCATTTAGGCCAAACATTATTGTTTGGGTTCTAAACAACACCAACCAATCGAGGAGCATCAAATGTCAGAATACGATGAATTTGAAAACTTCATTGTATTCGATTGCGCCAATTTAATTTCTAGAAATAGAGTTCACTCAAACATCGATAATTTCGCTCCCCAATACATCAGGGACGCTACAAAAGGCGTAAGAGAAATGGGCTACGATTCGGTTGCTTTACTGAAGAATTCTGCCTATGTCTGGGCATTTAAGAATCATGATGGTTCAGAAGAAATGAAAATCTTGAATGATTTGATACAGAAAGAGAAGGTTATTGTCATAGATGTTGAAGATGATGACAGAATGATAATTGAATATGCTATTGCAGAAAATGGATTGATACTCACTAAGGATAAATTCCGAGACCATGAGGAAAAATTTAGCCCAGAAAAGTGGGCTGACGTAAAATCAAGAATGTATCGTGAGTTTGAGGTTATAGGGGAGAAATTTATCGCACCTGGTTTACCGAAAAGAGAACTTTCCAAAGATCAACAAATGAAGCATAAATATGCAGAAAAAGGAATGAGGAGACCACCAACAGTTCAGAAAAAGACCTCAAATTTCCTAAGGTTTTTCAGAAACTTGAGACAACCAAAACAACAAGTACAAAGAGACGAAGTCACGGTAATCAATTGCTTAAATGAGGCTTGTAAAAAGAAAGTTAAATTCACAAATCGTGAAATTGAACCGTTCACCTGTCCACATTGCTTTACCCGTCAAGACCCGATTAAAGGAGAAATCTTGCCCCCTGCAGAGGACGAAGTAAAAGACTCCTCGAATGACCCTATGAGTGAAGAAGATAAGATGAAAGAGGAGTTAAAAAATCTGAAAATTAAACTGGATGTTACCGAGAAAGTGGAAAAAATCAAACAAAAACCAAAACAGAAACCCAAACAAAACAAGAAGAAAAAATCCCTAAACAAATCAAAATCAAAGCAAATAGTTTCGGACGAATTAATTCAATTCATAATTGAAAATGTACCCGTGCACCCCAAATCAACAAATGAAGAGAACCTCTCTAAAATTTTGGCAGAGAGAAAAATAGCGATGAGTGGTGATGAGGACAAAACAATATCTGCCAAAATCAGATTACTGAACCCCATGCTCTTTGTCAACAAGAAAGACAAAACCCTCATCAGCCGAAAGTCGCTTAATGCAATATTCTCGAAATGGGTGTCTAATAACATCAAAGAAAATGAACTCAAGAGCAAAAAACTGGAAATTCAAATTGGCTCAATACTAGGACAGGGGACAGTTTCCGATAAACAACTTTCAACGATGCTCGGGATGGAAAACAACATCAAATCACATGAAGGCATGACTGAGCTATTACAAAGACTTGGATACAATATTACGGAAGTAGGGGATCAGTTTATCTTCGATTTGCAAACTGAAGAAGAATAAGATTCGAGCAACATCCTAAAACATCGCCACAATTTGGAAACAACATGCCTCAACAATCAGAAGACACTTACAGAGGCATCCCGTACTTTATTTCCCTTGAAGAAGCAATCGAAATTTGTTACGATAACCCCATTTCAGCCGAAATCGAAAAAGTCTCTATTGATGATGCTCATGGTAGAATTTTGGCAGAGGATTTGAAGTCTCTAGTCAACGATCCGCCATTTGATAATTCCAGCATGGATGGTTTTGCTCTGAGACACGAAGATAGCAAAAACCCGCCAAATACCTTGGAAATTTGTGGGACCATACAAGCGGCTGCCGACTCAGGCAGCGTTGTTGTAAAACCAGGGCAGGCTGCCCGGATCATGACTGGAGCCCCAATTCCAGAAGGCGCAGATAGTATTCTGATGATAGAGAAATGTGATGTAGAAGGCTCAGTGGTTACGCTTAACGAAGAAGCAAAACCCCATTTCATCAGGAAAAAAGGAGAAAATCTGAGTTTAGGAAAAGTTTCGCTTACAAAAGGGACGTATTTGAGGCCTGCAAGAGTTGGTTTGTGCGCAACTATGGGCTACCCAGAAATCCCAGTTTTCAGAAAACTAAAGGTTGCTATAATCTCTACTGGAGATGAATTAAAATCACCCGGCGAGAAGTTGGAATTTGGAGAGTTATACGAATCAAATTCTTACGGATTAGCTGGATTAGTAAGTTGGTTAGGTCATGAGCCGGTGAGAATGAATTCCGTATCTGACACGATCGAATCATTACGCCAAGCATTAGATGAGGCTGCAGAAAATTGTGATCTCATCCTTACCTCAGGAGGCGTTTCAATGGGTGATTGGGACTTAGTGAGAAAGATCATGGAAGAAGAAGGCGACCTAAAATTTTGGAGAGTCAAGATTAGACCCGGAAGCCCACCATTGTTCGGTCATTGGAAAAACGTGCCAATATTTGGCCTTCCAGGAAACCCAGTTTCTAGCCACGTTGTTTTCAGAATGTTAGTAGCCCCATTTATCAGGAAATCTATGCATACACAGGAGCCTAAAGAACTCGAATTAACTGTTACACTACAAGACAAAGTCAAGGTAGTTGACAAATTTTTGACACTTAGAAGAGTTACCGTTCATAACACAGAAAACGGTTTAGTGGCTATGCAACCAAGACACCAGGGTTCTGGCAATTTAGAATCCCTTGCTAGCGGAGATGCGTTGACATTGCTTGGTGAAGGGGACTCTGGAGAAATTGGAAGTGAGTGCAAAGTCTTGATTTTAGGGTGATTTCATGAAAAGCGAAGTTTTTACTGGAGAAGAAAACATCCTTCAAACCCTCCAGAGGCTATTTCCGAACTCGAGTAAGAATACTCTTAGAATAATGCTAACAAAAGGCAGAGTAAATATTGATGGAGAGGTAGTCTATCGAGCAAAACACGGTGTTTCTACAGGGCAAAAAATTGAGATTTCTGATAAACCAAAAGCAGACAGCGACCCTTATCTAAAAAAACAGCAGAAAAAACAATCCAAACTCGAAATCATTTGGGAAGATGACACAATATTGGTTCTGAATAAACCCGCTGGACTACTTAGCGTAGCCACGAATAAAATGGAAGACGAAACCCTCCATTCTTGGGCTAATGAATATGTCAAAAGAAAGAAGAAAAGCAACTGGTGTTACATAGTACACAGATTGGATAAGGAAACATCAGGAATTATGGTTATGGCTAAGACTGAAAGGGCAAAAGAATATCTTCAACAGCAGTTTGCTGAAAGAAGCCTACACAGAGTGTATAACTCATTAATCGAGGGGAACCCCAAAGAAAACCAGGGCACAGTTCGCTCATTTTTAGTAGAGGATAAGCATTTGAATGTCAAAGGAGTTTCGTCAACATTCAAAGGAGCAAAGGAAGCAATAACCCATTGGAGAGTAATCGAATCAGATGAGTTAGTGTCTCATGTTGAACTGTACATTGAAACGGGAAGAAGACATCAAATTAGGATGGCAATGCAGCACATTGGCCACCCAGTGGTTGGTGATGTTTTACATGGCGCAAAGAAAAATCCCCTTGATAGATTAGCACTTCATGCAACTTCACTTGAGTTCTTACACCCCGAAAACGACGAGCCAGTTAGATTCGAAGCACGAAACCCCTTTGCTACACAATAACTCAACAACACCCTGAATCTCTAAGTGGAGCGCTTACAAAAGTAACTTTATCCACATTTGGAGTATTGTGTAAGGATTTGATTATTTTCCTATATTGTTTTGCCGTACCCTTTGCATTCATCACATCAACACAAGTGTGGCTGTGCGGTAAACATGCGTGGTTATACGACGAAACATCCAATTCATTGGAATGACGCAACTCTAGCAATTTTTTCTCAATACCATGCTGATAATATACAATCAACATAGCCTCGACAACCACATTATCCGCCATTTCTTCAAGCTCACCTCTTTGTTGTTTTTCGGCAAAAAACATCGAAGCATCTCTTATGAATCTAGATCTGTTTTTGTAACCCGATTTAATTACCAAATCATCAATAGAATTTGCAAACTCATCATCCGTACTAAATGAAATTACTCTGCTCATATCCCCCCGAAGACTTCCATATTATTAATAAGCATTGAAGTTCTATTTAATAACATAAATTAAATAATAAATATTTCGAGAAGTTAGTATGCAGAGTAAGACACTTAGAGCTTTGACTATGGGAATTTTATTGGTTTTTTCAGCCCTTGCTGGATGTATTGATGCTGATGATAATGACGCAACAACCGGTGAATATGGAACCATCATGGTCTCTACATACCACGTTTATGAACTAGTCACGGCAATCACTGGCGATACGATTGATGTTGAAATGATCTCGACTACCAACATTCCAGTTCACGACTTCACACCTACACAACAAGACCAAATTAGGCTGGCAGATTCTGATTTGTTCTTCTATCATGGATTAGGGCTAGAGCCGTGGGTGGATGCTACAATCGCAGGATTGGGCAATGACATGCCAACACATTACTCAACTCACTCTCTTCCAGATGGTGAAACTGACCTTGACTTTGAATCAATTCTAATTTCTAACGTCTGTGAGGTAATGAATGAAGGTCCATTCGAGGAAGTCGAACTATCTGAAACAGCAGAGCAAGCCTGGGGAGAAGCTGAAGTTCACGCAGACCGAGTAGCCCACACTTTGGAGTTCCATCATGATGACCATGGAGACGACCATGGAGACGACCATGGAGACGACCATGGAGATGACCATGACGACCATGGAGACGACCATGGAGATGACCATGATGACCATGACGACCATGGAGACGACCATGGAGACGACCATGGAGATGACCATGATGACCACGGTGACCACGGCGTTGAAGCCGAAGAGACATTTACCGATCTAACAGATTGCCCTGAAAACACCACTATTCACAAGTATCACTTTGAGGCAGGAGAATACCTGTTAGAATTCATGCATGGAGATGAAGACTCGTTCAATATGGTCGTTCTTCAAATGCTTGGGGCACACGCTCACCACCACCATGACCATGGAGATGAGCACGGAGATGACCACGACGACCATGATGACCACGACGACCATGGAGACGACCATGGAGATGACCATGGAGACGACCACGGTGATGACCATGGAGACGACCATGATGACCATGGTGATGACCATGACGACCACGGTGATGACCATGGAGACGACCATGATGACCACGACGACCATGATGACCACGAAGGGCATGCAGATGCTTACGCTATCCTCCACATAGAAGAAGAAGGAGATTACGGGGTCGGCCTACCTTCTGAAATCGAGTTTGAAATAGTCGCTCTATCTGAGGGAGAGCACGATCACGGCGACCACGATAACCATGACGACCACGGTGATGACCATGGTGATGACCATGACGACCACGGTGATGACCATGATGACCATGGAGACGACCATGACGACCACGGTGATGACCATGGTGATGACCATGACGACCACGATGACCATGGAGATGACCATGATGACCATGATGACCACGATGACCATGGAGACGACCATGATGACCACGATGACCATGATGACCATGGAGACGAAGAAGGAGCAGTTTACGATCCACACAGCTGGTTAGACCCTGTTGCTTTCGACCACCAACTTGGAGTAGTTTTGGAAATTTTGGTTAACGAGTACCCTGAACTGGAAGACACATTCAGAGCAAATGCAGCAGCCTTTTCAGATGAATTAGACAACCTAGATTCAGGATTTGAAGCAGCCTTCGGAGAAAACGGAACTTGTTCTAACAATTTGGTAGTTGCAAACCACAACGCATACTCCTACCTTGCTAACAGGTATGATCTAGACTTCGTAACCGTACATGGCTTAGATCCGGAGGGAGAACCATCTGCAGCAGACATTGCAGATGTTGTTGAGCAAATCGATGAAAAAGGACTTACAGTTCTGTTTGTTGAGGAGTACACGCAACCTTCTGCAGTAAGTAGCATAGTTGCACAAACTGTTTCAGGCGACCTACCTGATGGGGTTTCAATTGAATATCTCTACACCATGGAAATGGCACCTTCAGACAGTTCACAAAATTACATTACGCTAATGAATTCAAATCTTGATAATTTGAAGTCAGGACTAAATTGCTGAACTCCTAGCGTGGGTTGGGGAAGGACTTGACCATCAGTGTAGTGCCACCGCACAATCTCGTGATTGATGCCAAAGATCTCACAGTATCGAGAGGAGGCGCTATTGTTGTTGAAGACATTAACATGCAAGTTCGGTATGGGGAATTTATTGGTATCGTAGGCCCTAATGGTGGAGGTAAAACAACACTAATGCTCGCAATCCTTGGGGTATTGAAATCATACAAAGGCTCTGTGAAACTATACGGTTTACAAAACACAAAGATTGGATTCAAATCACGAATTGCATGGGTTTCTCAAAATGCCGCAAATATACCCGAAAGCAGCAAAATCACAGTGAGGGAATTAATTAGCCTTGGAACAGTAACTTTTCGAAACATGATTTTCCCTCTGGATAAAGAAAGAAAAGAATCAGTTCAAAAAATAATTGAAATGGTAGGCTTGTCCAAAGAAGCGGATAAGCAAATATCGAAACTCTCGGGCGGGCAGAAACAAAGGGCAGTCATTGGTAAAGCACTTGTTTCGAAGGCAGACTTGCTTTTGTTGGACGAACCTCTTGTAGGAGTTGATAGAAAATCACGAAACTCTTTGTTGAAATTGTTAGATGATTTATGTCATGACCAAAACAAGACGATAGTCATGATATCACATGATTTAGCTGCAATAAAACAAACAACTCACAGAATAATTTACATCGACCAATCAGTTCAATACGATGGTAAACCAGAAGACCTCCCTGAACTAGAAATTTTGGCAGGTTTACGTGGGATAAAAAAAGTTCACGGAGAACCCGGAGAGGAAACTGAAAGGAAAACCGAATTATGCTGTGATGAGGAGGCATAGAAATGGAACACATACTAGTTTCAATTCTTTCCCCAGTGATGGAAATGATTGCACCAATAATTCCAGGGGAATTCTTCCCATACTTTTTCACAATGGAGATGTTTCAGAGATCACTAATTGCATCGATTTTAGTTACAATAACAGCATGTCTAATTGGGTCATTTCTACTTCTGAGGAACCTAGCATTAATTGGCGACGGACTTGCACACGTTTCGTTTGGGGGAATAGCGATTGCGATAGCATTGGGCTCGACAGCACCCCTTTGGTATGCATTAATTTTTTCAGTAATTTCCTCTGTTATCATCTATGAACTCCAATCAAGGGAAATTCTGTCGGGGGATGCTTCCATAGCAATTTTTCTCACCGGAATGTTAGGTTTAGGTCTAGTTGTGCTTAGAATTTGGGGTGGAGGCATAACCACTGATATTGAGGGTTACATGTTTGGTAGTCTATTATTGGTTGATAACCAAAGTTTGAATCTAATTATCATAATTTTCATTATAACTTTAATATCAATATTCGCGCTGTATAGAGGGCTTTTGGCAATTTCACTTGACTCTGTATCGGCAGAAGTACAAGGTTTGCCAGTGAGGCATATGGGATTATGGTTCAGTATTCTGACTGCCTTGGTGGTTGTTAGTATGGTAAAAATCACTGGAACATTGTTAGCCACCGCATTACTAGTGACTCCAGCAGCAACTGCCCAACAAGTATCTAGAAGTTTCAAAACCAGCCTTATCTGGAGCCAAGTATTTGGATTGATTACGTTATTCCTAGGGCTATATTTTTCTGCAGAAAAGAGCACAGGAAGCGGGTCAATGATTGCTCTAGTGTCGGTAATTATTTTCGCAGTTGTAGCCATAACAGCCCAGGTTTACAAAAATTATTTTCAAGGGCCGAATTCAGCTAAGTAATTTCAATTTTTGATTATTTTCTAATAGATTGAATTCAAAAACCGTTGACGCCCCCATTCGGTTGGGTGATACCATTTCTGAAGTCGGTAGTGAAGGCTGGATAGAAGTTCGTGGCGCCCGTGTACACAATTTACAAAATGTTGACGTCAAATTACCACGTGGAAAATTCGTCGTTATTAGCGGAGTATCTGGCTCTGGCAAATCCTCTCTTGCTTTTGACACTCTTTATGCCGAGGGGCAGAGAAGATATGTGGAGTCTTTGTCTTCTTATGCTAGACAATTCATTGGACAAATGAAAAAGGCAGATTGTGATGGAATAGAAGGTCTGTCGCCAGCCATTTCTATCGACCAAAAACAAGGCTCTCACAATCCAAGATCTACTGTTGCAACTGTTACTGAAATCCAAGATTATCTCAGATTATTATGGGCAAGAATCGGTAAGCCACACTGCCCAGAATGTGGAAGAGAAGTTGCTAGGATGACTGTTCAAGAAATAGTTGACGATATCATTTGGAATTTAGAAGGACATGCTATCGCTGTATGGGCGCCTATAGTTCGAGCCCGAAAAGGAACTCACGCAGATTTATTCAAGCAGATGGTTGAGCAAGGACATCTTTTTGGAAAAGTCAATGGCCATGAAGCTGAGTTTGAGACACCTCCAACTTTGGACAAAAATTTCCGCCACGATATAGACGTTCGTTGTGACCGTTTGCGCCTCACTCTTGACCGCAGACAAAGACTAACTGAAGCAGTTGAAACAGCTCTGAAAATTGGTTCAGGAACCGTAGCGATTGAATCCCTAGAAGCACCGGATAATGCCGATGACCTAAGCGAGGGAACGCGTGCAATGACAATCGAGCAAGGAACAATTACAACTTGGTCAGAAGACTTTGCTTGCCCGGACCACGGTGCATTTATGCCCGAACTTAGTCCGAGAGTATTTTCCTTTAACTCACCACTTGGAGCTTGTCCTGCCTGCCAAGGCCTAGGAGTCCAACGACAATTTGACATCAGTCTAGTTGTAGACGATCAATTGAGCGTTTCAGATGGTTGTGTAAATCCATGGAGACGCTCCATGTCGCCTTCATGGTATCGAAAACTGATGGAACAAACTTGTGAATTCTATGATATTCCCACACACGTAAGGTTCGAATTACTTGATGATGACGCCAAAGACATCCTGCTTTACGGCTCTGGCTCAACAATAATCCATTTCGAATTTACCAGTGAAACAGGCTCTCAGTACAAATATTCTAAGCCATGGGAAGGAATTATTCCTAGGCTTGAGAAAGCTTATGCAGAAACAACCTCAGACAGGACAAGAAACAAATTGATTGCATGTATGACAGATTTAGATTGCCCAGTGTGTAATGGCGAGAAACTCAACCCGGCAGCAAGATTCGTTTCGGTTGGAGGAATTCGCCTACCAGAGGTTTCATCTTGTTCAGTGCACGAATCCCTGAGCCTAATCAGAAGCATCCAACCTAATGGCGAAGGACCGCCAGAGATGTTTGCTGATGCTGTTGAAATTCTAGATGAGAGAAGCATGTTTATCGGAAAAGATATCCTAAAAGAAATAGATTCTAGATTAGAATTCCTAGATTCAGTAGGCTTGGATTATCTAACCTTGGATAGGAAAGCAAATACGCTAAGCGGTGGAGAGAGTCAAAGAATTAGATTAGCCACGCAGATAGGAACAAGATTGACTGGAGTAATGTATGTCCTTGACGAGCCGAGCATAGGACTGCATCAAAGAGATAATGACCGCCTATTGAAAACGTTACGAGAATTGAGCGATTTGGGCAATACATTACTTGTTGTAGAACACGATGAGGACACTTTAAGGCAGGCTGATTGGTTATGTGACTTAGGTCCTGGAGCTGGAATACACGGTGGACGAGTTGTTGCAAATGGCCCTCCTTCTGAAGTAATGATGGAAGAAGAATCGATTACTGGAGCGTATTTAGCAGGAAGAAAAACAATCCCAACACCAGAGGTTAGGAAGAAAGCAAAGCGCGGACAATTCTTGGAAATTAAAGGTGCTAAACACAATAATTTGAAAGATATCGATGTGAAATTCCCACTGGGTGCATTTACGGCTATAACTGGAGTAAGCGGCTCAGGAAAGTCTTCCTTGATCTCAGGAACTTTAGCACCGGCACTACAAAGGCACTTACATCGCTCAGAGGTAAGTTGTGGCAAGCATAAACAAATCAAAGGTTTAGAGAAAATCGACAAAGCCATTGTAATCGATCAGTCGCCTATTGGAAGAACGCCTAGGTCCAATCCAGCAACTTACACAAAAGTCTTCGATGAAATTAGAAAATTATTTTCCGAGACCAAACTATCAAAACAAAGAGGGTACAAACCTGGTCATTTTTCATTCAACGTGAAAGGTGGAAGGTGTGAAGCTTGTTCGGGAGGAGGCTCAATAAAACTAGAGATGAACTTCTTACCAGATGTTTGGATAACATGCGAGGTTTGTGAAGGAAAGAGATACACAAGAGAATGCCTGGAAGTTAATTGGAAGGGCAGAAATATTCACGATATTTTACAGATGCCTGTTGGGGAAGCAGTCAAATTCTTTGCAAACCATAGAAAAATTCACAGGACATTAGAGACACTATGTGCCGTAGGTTTAGATTACATTACTCTAGGGCAACCAGCGACAACTCTCTCGGGAGGAGAGGCACAAAGAGTAAAGCTGGCTAGTGAGCTGAGAAGACCTCCTACCAACAAAACAGTTTACATACTCGACGAGCCTACTACAGGGTTGTCTTTTTCAGACGTAGAGAAATTAATCGAAGTATTACTAGAATTAAGAGATAAAGGTCATACTGTTTTAGTAATTGAGCATCATTTGGATGTCGTCAAATGCGCAGATCACGTTATTGATTTAGGTCCTGAAGGAGGAGACCGCGGCGGCATGATTGTTGCAGAAGGAACCCCTGAGGATATAGCAAAAGTTGAGGAAAGCCATACCGGACAGTTCCTCAAAAAACTCCTATGATAACTTGCGTGGAAATTAACCTCCACACAATTACATCAAAGTGTTCAAAGAGCGTCGTCAGTAGCGCTATTTTTGTCCGAGGAATATGCCATGATGCAAGTGAGTCGCATAGAAGTCACACCTCGCCTAATGGAAGGCATGAAAGACGTACGAGGCGATGTAATCCGCAGACAAATGGCTCAAGACCTCTCTATTGAGGTTACTGATGTTCGCAGTATTGTCGGTTATTTGGTAAATTCAGATGTCAACCAAGATGATATTTATGCTAGGGTTGACGACATTTTCTGTGACCCAATTATCGAGAAAGGATACGGTGGAAATCTTGCCTTAAACGATGAACAACTATTCAATGAAAGCCCAGACCTTACAATTTCAATCGCATTCAAAGCTGGGGTTACCGACAATCCAGGAAGCGCGGCATTAGATGGATTTTTCACAATATTTCCACAAGCATCCAAAGAAAGCAAGGTGGCTACTTACATCACCTATGCATTTTACGGAATTCCTGAAACTTGCGACACCAATAACTTAGCCAAATCACTACACAATTCACTCATTCAAAGGGCAATTATCGGTACCAAGGAACAATGTCTCGCTAAAGAATATCCAGAGATAGAATTCATCCAAAAACCCCCTACAGAATACAAATCACCTGCCAGAGTCGATCTAGAAATATCTGATGAAGAATTAATCAAACTCAGTGAAGAAGGACTTCTTGCTTTGAATTTAGAAGAAATGCAAACTATTCAAGCACATTACAGAAATCCAGAAGTTAGAAGTGCGAGAGAAGCACTAGGATTGCCGCCAGATGCGCCAACAGATGTAGAATTAGAGTGTTTGGCGCAAACTTGGTCTGAACATTGTAAACACAAAATATTTGCAGCAAAAATAAGCCACAAAGACCTCGAAACTGGAGAAGAATCAGTTATTGATTCATTATTCAAAACCCACATTATGAAGCCAACCCTGGACATGCAAAAAGAAGTAGATTGGCTACTGAGCGTATTCCACGACAACTCCGGCGTAATTGCATGGGATGATGAACACAGCATCTGTATGAAAGCAGAGACCCACAATTCGCCCAGTGCTTTAGACCCATATGGAGGCGCAATGACTGGCATAGTCGGAGTCAACAGGGATATTTTGGGAACAGGACTTGGCGCTAGACCAATTGCAAATACCGACGTATTTTGCTTCGGTCCACCCGATTATCAGGGAGACCTTCCAGAAAATTTGTTCCACCCATCTAGAGTGTTAAGAGGTGTTCACGCAGGTGTCAGGACCGGTGGTAATGAAAGCGGCATTCCAACAGTTAATGGCGCAATAGTATTCGATGACAGATTCATTGGTAAGCCATTGGTTTATTGTGGAACCGTTGGATTGATGCCACAAAACCTCCCAGATGGCAGGCCAAGCCACGTTAAGACTCCAAAAGCAGGCGACATCGTCTTCATGGTAGGAGGAAGAGTTGGTGCAGACGGCATTCATGGCGCTACTTTCTCTTCATTAGAATTGACTGAAGAATCACCTTCTAGTGCTGTTCAAATCGGTGACCCGATCACACAAAAGAAATTACTCGACATGACTCTTGAAGCAAGAGATATGGGATTGATTTCTTGTATTACTGATAATGGTGCCGGAGGCCTATCCTCGTCTATTGGTGAAATGGCAGAATACACGAATGGTTGCGAGATAGATTTAGCAAAGGTTCCACTAAAACAAGAGGGATTATCCTCCTGGGAAATCCTAGTTAGCGAATCACAAGAAAGGATGACGCTAGCAACAACTCCGGAAGATGCAGAAGCGTTCGAAGCCTTAGCGGCACTTCATGAAGTTGAAGTTTCTAGGGTTGCTATTTTCACTGATGATGGTAGATTCCATGTCAAATATGGCGAAGAATCAGTTGCTATGCTTCCAATAGAATTCCTTCATGACGGAGTCCCACAACTCCAACTTTCAAGCGTATGGGCAAAACCAACCCCGGTTGCGTTCAATCCACCAAACAAGGCAGACCACAACCAAATCCTACTCGACCTTCTTGCAAGACCGAATATTGCAAGCAAGGAATCATGGGTCAGACAATATGACCACGAAGTCATAGCCCAAACAGCAGTCAAACCATTCGTTGGACCTGAAAGAGATGGTCCTGCAGATGCCGCACTAATTGCTCCAATACACGGCTCGACTAGAGGGGTTGTGATTTCTAACGGCATAGTTCCAAGATATTCTGACATAGATGCTGGAGCGATGGTTGAGGCTAGTGTTGACGAAGCGGTTAGAAATGCTGTTTGTGTAGGAATTGATGTAGACAAAATGGCAGGTTTGGATAACTTCTGCTGGCCAGACCCAATCCAATCTGAAAAGACACCAGATGGTGAATTCAAACTCGCTCAATTAGTAAGGGCAAATAGGCAATTAGAAGAGGTTTGCAGAGCATATAGGCTTCCGTGTGTTTCTGGAAAAGATTCTATGAAAAACGACTATGGAAAAGGAGCAGATAAAATTTCAATCCCTCCAACCATGTTATTTTCACTATTCGGAGACCACCCAGATGTTAGATTCACAGCCACTAGTGATTTGAAAAGAGAAGGAGAGAGACTGTATCTGTTCGGACTTAGCGAACAAGAATTAGGTGCAAGTGAAGTTGCATATTTGCTCACAGAACAAGGCTCTGCTAATGGTATTGGAGGAAATGTACCAAGGCTGACAAATCCCGAGTATCGTCTAGAAGGTTATAGAGCGCTATCAAAATCAATCCAGGATGGGCTAATTCGAACAGCTCACGACCTTAGTGAAGGGGGATTAGGAGTTGCTATGGCCGAAATGTGTATTGGAGGAAAGCGTGGTGCTAGAATTGATCTTGACGGTACTGGTATTGAGGGAACAGACCTTTGGGGGCAACTATGGGGAGAATCTCTTGGAAGAATTCTAATCGGAGTAGAGGCTCAACACGAAGCGGAAGTAGTCGATAGGCTGGAAGACTACGGACTGACACTGATGGGCCTAGTCACAAGTAATAGCCAACTTGTTATCGAAGACGGATTTGATGAGATAGTCAACATAGATATCACAGATTTAGAAAAAGCATGGAAAGGAACTCTCAATCTCGATGGAGGTGAAATCTGATGCAGCCTAAAGTAGCGGTTCTGTATGGATTCGGAATCAACTGTGATCATGAAACAAAAGCAGTATTCGATCTAGTTGGAGCTGAAGCAGAAAGAGTACACGTCAACCACCTTGTGAACGGAACCAGGGACCTTTCGGAGTTTCATATAATGGCTGTTCCGGGCGGATTTTCATTTGGAGACCACCTCGGCTCTGGACGATTATTAGGTAATAGAATGCGATTTGCATTGAGAGATATGTTGAGTGCATTTGTTAAGGCAGGAAAGCCAATTATTGGTATATGCAATGGATTCCAAGTGCTGGTAAAGACGGGATTACTACCTGGTCCTGAGGCAGCGGATCCCGATTTCATTCAAAGGGCAAGCCTAACACTGAATAATTCAGGAAAATACGAAGACAGATGGGTCACATTAGATTTCAATCCTAATTCAAACTGCATTTGGACAAAAGGATTGGAGAGAATCGACTGCCCTGTCCGCCATGGAGAAGGAAAATTCGTGATGCCAAACTCCACTGACTTAGATAGATTAGCAGCAAATGGGCAAATAGTAACCAAATATGTTGACCCAGAAACAGAAGAAGGAGAAGGCTTCCAAGATGAACTTCTGCCATTCCCAATTTCGCCAAATGGTTCTGCAAGAAATATAGCAGGTATTTGCGATTCTACAGGCTTAGTATTCGGCTTAATGCCTCACCCAGAAGCAATTTATGCCAAGTGGCTGCATCCAGATCACACTAGATTCACTGCCCCAGATGCCCCCGATTGCGCCCCAGATCCCGAGGAAAGATTACTAGGAGATTGGGAAGGAGAGGGATTGCAAATTTTTAGAAACGCAGTAGAATACGTAAAATCTAATCTTTGATTTAATATGAATCCAATTGAAGTAATCAAGCCCGATAACTCAGATAATAAGCGATTAGAATTCGTTGATGAGCTCAGAGGTTTAGCCATTTTATTCATGGTTTTTGTCCATGCAGCAGCGACGTGGCAGCCCAGCAACATCTCTCAAACAAGCCTTCTTGGTATCTCGGTCGGAGCAATAGGCGGGCTTGCAGCACCCCTATTTGTAACATTATTTGGATGGGGAATTTCTAATTCTTCATTGAATATGAAGAAAATTTTAATCAGAGCATCCATCCTATTTTGTCTACAATTTCCATTGAATATATTCGCAAGTCACCTATTTCCCATCATCACACCAGGTATCCTAAGCCTCTTCGCTTTGCTTTATCTAACGTCTCCGTTATGGGTGAAGGTAAAAAACATGGACATAGTTCTTCAAATATGCATATTGATTAGCATTTCATTAATTTGCATAATAATGCCACAAGGGGGCACTGAATGGGACTCCAGAATTGAAATCACCTCAATACTTGGATACTTTTCTCACCTTACGCTAACCGGATTATATCCGTTATTTCCATGGATCTTCTTTGCTATTCTTGGCTCTGTCCTCCATGCCTCTTGGGATAACAATAAACTAACAATTCTACTGTTTGTCTTATCTCTGCCTGCTTTATTCATTTCAATTTTACAAGACAGAGTCTGGGCAGTAGCAACTGATTCAAGCGGTGAAGCGGTGATGACCTTTTTTCCTGCTAATCACTGGTTCTTATTCAATGCAGGTTTGGGAGTAACCCTATTATGGATCATGGCATCTAAATCCAGGCAAAGAATGTCGTTGCTTGCCTCTCTTGGACAAATATCTCTAACAGTATATCTGTTACATTTCATACCACTTAATTACGCTAGTGAATTAGATAATCAAATGGAATGGTCCATGCTAACTTCAATTGTGATTATAACCATCTTTACACTGATTTGGCTCCCAATTTCTTTATTGTTCACACGAGCAATGAGTAAGTATACAATCGAGAGTGGAATAAAAAAACTAAGCAGATAATTATTCGTCCATTGAATTTAATTTATCCAAAAAATCTCTGAGTCCCTTTATTTGATGTGCTTCATTTTTTGTAATTTGATTATTGGCTTGAACCAATAATTCTGACAATTCAGCAATTTCTTTTCTTTCGGATTGTATCGCACATTCCATTGCTTCATCCAAAACCTCGATGGCTATCCCTGGCATTGAAAGTGCCATGAACGATTCCCCTAATTCCTCTAAGATGATACTAGCAGCCAATTCATCCTCTTCAATCACGTCATGTGCCTGCTCAATTTGGGCTTCTGCAGTATCTAAGTCACCTGAGATGTAATTTGCTATACAGGCTGCAACCAAGTAAATCAAGTACGGTTTTTTTACGGAAAATGCTTGATTTTCCGCAACTTCAAAGAAATTAGCCGCTTCTTTACTATCGCCACAAGCCATAGCTAAGAGCCCGAGTTTTAGCAGAGATTGAATTTCTGCCCCCTGGTCATCGATAAGAGTTGCATGTAATAATGCTCGAGATAAGTGCATCCTAGCATCCTCTATTTCCCCGTCAATTTGAGCAAGGAAACCAAGAGCAGTCTCCATTCTTATCAGAGCGGGAGACATTGCCCGATGCGCAATTTCTGCTTGTTCAGAATCTAATGGAGCCATACCCATTCCTGTTTCTTGTAATACTTCAGAAAACATTTGTGTTCCAGTTTTATAGTCATTTCTAGAGGTGATAAAATCATCTAGCCTTGAAATTGGAGCACATATCGTAGCCAATTTTCCTAATTTTTCTAGTTGCCCGGGCTTCAATTCCCCTCCTCTCAAGTGTTTTCTCAGTAATTTAACCAATTTCTTGTTACTTGGGGCAGAATCCTCGACCTCAATTGTGATCGGGACTCTATCAGCAAGAAGTGAATCGATCATCCAAGTTAATTTAGATTGAATATCATATTCTGTACGTCTTGAAATAGCATATTTCATTTCAGCAGCCCTTACCCTCCTTGATAGTGAATTCAACTTCTTTCTAGATTCAACATTTGCTAAATCTGCGAGATCATTAACAAATGTCGAAGGCGGGATTGTTTTGAACCCCAAAGCAGCCTCATTACTAGTCCTAGTCATTTTGAAATCATCAGACACAAGCGTGACATCAAAACCCTCTCTAACCAAGTTTGAAGCTAAAACCATCAATGACAAATCAACATCTTGAGGCGCTGCCTTCTCTCCAATGGCCTCAGCTAAACCTCTTATTTGCCCCTCTTCTATCTGCTTAGAAGTAATGAACTTACGTAACTCTTCCATAACTAACGGCTTATTTTTCCATTTGTGGAATCTAACAGTTTTACATTCATCAAATACTCCATCAGCGACATAAATCGTTTCACCAACCTTTGATAGAACCGAATTCAAATCACTCAAGAAATGCTTTTCAGCCATACTTCCAAGGTGAATGAAACAATTACTATCCACAACCCACTTTGTTGGCATTGACTTTGCCTATAATTGGGGGTTGATGTATTACTCGCCGGTTTGCACTGCCCACAGTTTCCTGTACTGTCCATCTAATTCAAGCAACTCTTCATGAGTTCCGCGTTCAGCAATAACTCCGTTATCTAACACAATTATTTGGTGTGCATTTCTAATTGTAGACAACCTGTGTGCGATAATCAATGTGGTCCTATTGTCGCTTATCTTTGCAATGCTTCTCTGCAATGCTGCTTCAGTTTCATTATCTACAGCACTGGTTGCTTCATCCAGAATAAGGAAAGGTGCATCCTTCAAAACCGCTCTTGCAATCGCTATTCTCTGTCTTTGCCCTCCACTCAATCTATGTCCACCTTCGCCTACAAGTGTCTGCCATTTCTCCGGTAATTCTTGAATGAAATCAAAAGCCTCTGCAACTTTTGCAGCATTTTCGACAGCCGAGTCATCAGCATCTGGATTTCCATATCTGATATTCTCCATTATTGTTGTAGGAAACAGGGTAATGTGTTGGTCGACTAATGCAATCGACTTCCTGAGTTTTTCTAATTTCCATTCCTTAATTGGAGCATCAGACCATGAAATCTTGCCATCACTAATCTCATTAAATCTCAATAATAATTTGGTTAAGGTTGTCTTTCCAGACCCAGTAGAGCCAACCAGTCCAATGGTTTTTTGAGCAGGAATAGTAAGATTCAATCCACTGAATACAGGATTTCGATTAGGATAAGAAAACTTCAGATCTTCGATTTCTATGTCGGACTTAGCAACATCTCCAATTTCAGGATCATGCACACCTTCTCGAATTTCAATGGGACTTGCCAACAAGTCCAAGACACGCGTAGAAGAAGCCATTGCTCTTTGGTAAAGGTCGAAAGTTTCCCCCAACCTTGTGAGAGGCCAAAGTAATCTTTGAGTCATAAACACAAGAACTGAATACGCACCTACGGCAAGAGTACCCTCCAAGGTAATCCACCCACCTAGAAGCAAAGTAGCCGTGAATCCCAGAAGAATTGCCATTCTTATCATCGGAACAAATGCTGCACTCAATCTAATTGCCTTGCGATTTGCTTCTCGGTAAGATTGACTCAGGCTCTCTAGTCTATCTTTCTCCACTTCTTCAGCGGTGAAGGATTGGATGGTGGCTATGCCAGATAAATCATTTTCAAGCAAAGCATTCATTGTCCCAGCAGTTTTCCTAACTTCTGCATATCTTGGCTCAAGCGAGCGTTGATACTTGAATGAACCCCAAATGATAATCGGAATTGGCAAGACAGCAAATATTGCAATCTCCCAAGAGATAGCGATAAACACTGCTCCGACGACTAAGACAGTTGTAGATACCTGCAGTAAATCATTTGCACCTTTATCCAAAAATCTCTCTAGTTGATTTATGTCATCATTCATTATAGCCATCAAATCTCCTTTCTGGCGTTCATCAAACCACGACATCCCCTGTTTCTGTACATGTGAAAAAGTATCTACGCGCAACTCATGTTGCACGGTTTGAGCAAGATTTCTCCATAGAATACCGTACCAATATTCGAATATTGACTCCAGCCCCCAAATCAAGAAAGTCAAAACTGAGAGCAGAATCAGTTGATGCCAAGGATCGATTACACCGAAGCCCGCCAATAAGGAATCTTCCCGTTCGACTACCACATCAACTGCTACACCAATCAACAAAGGGGGAGCAAGATCCCACAATTTGTTCATGATAGAAGCAAATGTTGCAAGCCTAACAGTGCCCCTGTGTCTTTGGATATGTTTGAACAATCTCGACAATGGTGCTTCAGTGCTCATGATTGAACCAAAAAGAGGCAATATAACATATCTCGCCTTGTTTTCTTCCTCAATTGCCGTAAGTGCTATTGCTTGTCCACATTAACATCTGTTTGAAGGAGGTGTCGGTAAATGGAATCTGCAGTGTCAAAACATATGCGAGCCAATGGTAGATGCCGCCATATAACCCTAATTGATCCTGGCAAACAGGACCTAGACACTGCGGCAAAAAGAGCAATGTCTGCAGTACAAGCTGGTAGTGAATGCATCTTTATTGGTGGCTCAACCAATACCTCAAATGATGTAGTTCATGCAACTTGTGAGGCGATAAAAGAAGCCTTTGAGTTGAGAAAATTTGCCGCCTCCCAGGATTTGGATTCTAATGAGGATGAGTGGAATGTTCCTGTGATATTATTCCCGGGAGGAGGGCATGCCTTGTCTCCTGCTGCAGATGGAATATTATTCATGATGTTAATGAACTCCAAAGACAGGAAATTTTTGGTTGGAGAACAGGTCATTGGCGCTCCATTTATTGAAAAATTTGGAATTGATACACTGCCTGCAGGATATGTGGTTTGCGCCCCCGGCGGGGAGGTCGGACGGGTTGGAAATGTTGACCTAATCGAGAAAGATGATGCGGCACTGGTTAGAAATTACGCATTAACTGCCAAAATGTATGGTTTTCAATATCTGTATCTTGAAGCCGGCTCTGGAGCATCCTACCAAGTAAATCCCGAGTTAATCAAGGCAGCAAAATCAGTTGAAGGGCTAACGATTATAGTTGGTGGAGGAATAAAGGAATCCAGTCAAGCAGCTCTTGCAAAACAAGGTGGAGCTGATTGGATTGTCACCGGTACCTTAACCGAAGAGATAGAAGATTATGTAAAATTAGAATCTACATTAAAGGAGATAATTTCAGAACTCAACTAATTCTATTTCTGTGCTTTGCTATACGGCGATATCCCCAATTTCTTACGGGCTTAGGAATAACCCAAAGAACAGGAAACCACATCTTCCAGTACCACTTCAAGTAAAGCAGGACTCTAATTCCCGCACTACTTTCTGATGTAATTTTTCCACCCTTTGTGAGCACCACAGTACCATATTTTGCTTGTTTCATTTTCCGTTCAATTAAGACTAATTCTTCTTTCGAGAATCTAATTTTCAATAATTCCTTGTCGTTTTGAGGAAGTATTTCTATCGTCTTTAACTCTGATTTATTTTTATCAATCCAACGAGCAATAGAATTGCAAAAATTACAATCCCCATCGATTAATAACACATCATCGCTCATTTAATCCACTCAGAATCAAGTAACAATGGTTTGAGGCGCAGATTTCTTTGCTTGCCATTTCATTAGGAATTTAATAGCAAAATAAATCAGTACTATGAAAGCACCAACCGCAAGGAATGGAGCCAAAAGGGCTAGAATAACCATGAATATAGATGCAATAAATTCCACGGTTGATACAATTGGGTTAGCCAATCCAGCAGTCGTTCCGGTTGAAATAGCTCTAGTTGCTACAGTTCCTAATTGGATTGTACCAGAAGACCCTCCTCCAGCAATTGTTGAGATTGACCATTTAATCACAGGATCAACATCGCCCATAACCGCAGCAGACATCATGGTTCCAGCAATAACTGCGGAAGGTGTTGCAATCGTGTCTAAGAGATTATCAAGCCAAGGAATGTAATATGCCAGCACTTCCAAAATCACAGCCGTAGATAGTATGGCACAGGCAGTCCATGAATCTAAGATAGCAAAATCGCCAGTTAACTCAACCCAATCTTGGGTAGCAGCAAAACTCAGTGCTGCAGGAGGCAGAAAAACCCTGAATCCACAAGCGGCAGATAAACCAAGACCTACCGATATAGCCAGAATTAAACTACCCATTTCCATTTCAATCTTCGTCCTCGAAGATTACCGGGTCCCCACTTCCTCCAGGTGATGCTGGTCTATCAGTGTCAACTTCGATACCTTCGCTAAATTCTGATTCACTAACTTCTAAATTAATGTCGCCCCCTTCTGCAAGGTGCTTCATATCTTCAGTTGTTGGTGTCGACAATTTCTTTTCTACGTCAGGTGAATTAGCATAAGCCTCTTTCTTTGCTTGTCTGCCTTCGTGAGTTCTCACTAGGTTTAGGGAATCCGAGAAAACTCTACCTACAACTTCTCTGGTTCTTTCAGATTTTCTCACTCTTTCTATTTCCCCAACCGCTGTGGTATGTTGACGTTCTAATTCTCTCATTTCAGCAGTCCTATCCTGTAGCGCAGCCTCTAGATCAGTCATTGTAAGAGTCATTTGTTGAATGCGCTCATCTCTTTCGAATACATCGTTGTGAAGTCTTCGTTCTCTTCTTCTTAGAGATTCATATTCTCGGTTTCTATCGAGTAATCTTCTCTTCAATTCTTCAATTTGCTCAACTAGATAATCATGTTCCGCACTTACGCTTCTGGGCCCTTGCATTACTCTTTCAAGTTGCTCTTCCAGCTCTGCAAGCCTTCTATCCCTAGCATCTAGTAGCCCGCGAAGCCTATCTGCAATTTCCCTGAGCCTTTGCCTCTCTTCTTCCAGAACCGAATTAGCTGCTACCTCGCCTTTGTGTTGCTTGTCTAATTCGTCAACCTGCCTTTTCAGATTTCGTACTTCATCTGCTGTAACAGAGGTTAGACCAGCTTGAGCCGCACGCTCCAATGCTTCGACCATTGTATCAAGTCTGCCCTGCATTTCACCAATAACCTCATTTTGACTATCGCTTAGAGATTCTAGCCTTTCGATTTCTTCAGACATTTCCTGTCTTTCTTTCATTGCAATTGAACTGGACTGATTGGACAACTCTTCTTTGGTATCTGTTAGCAACCTTTCGAGATGAATAATTCTTGATTCTGCTTCTCTTAGCGAGGCTTCGCTTTCCTTTAATTTTTGAATTTCAGGGGCAACCTCATCTTCTCTTTCTGCAAGATCTAATTCCAAAACACGAACTCTCTGCTTTACAGAAACCAACTCTTCGTTTTTTGAAGACAATTCTTCCCATGCTGTCAAAACCTCTTCTACAAGTTGTTCAACAGGGTACGAGGATAACATTCCTTCTAGAGCGGCTCTCTCCTCATTTTCACCTTCTCCGATACGGCGAATACCACCTGAAGAAGAACCGGATAGCGTCATACAAACAATCAACGGAGCAAGTACACTCTTGAACCTTATCATTGGTAAGGACCAAAAAAAGGCTATTCTAGCCCCCTTCCATTAAATCCGAATCACTCGATTGAAGTGTACATTTCATCTGGCATTTGTTGAGCAAGATCTAAAGCACCTTCAGCGACTTTTTCTAGCGGGTCTTCAACACACCAAACGCGAACATCTCCGATGTCGGCAATTTCTTTTGCAACTCTATCAGCAAGACCAACAATCAAGGATCCGCCACCTGAGAGAATGATGTTGTTTCTGATAACGGGTTGAAGTTCTGGGTCAGCGGTTGCAATAATCTTCTTGATTGCATTACCGATCTTTGGAATGATAGATTCACAAGCCTCTTGCATTAGGTCCCCGATATCGACAACTTGCTTCTTACCTTCAACAGATAATTCCACCATTACTTCTTTGGTCTCTGCTCCGACATAGGATGCTTCTTCTTTCCACCTGCGTACCATGTCCTTTGTGATTTGAGCGCCAGTGAATTTCTTTCTAATCATTTCTGCTAATTCACCATCCAACCAGTCGCCTGCTTCTTGAATGGTTAATTGGTCTTCATCAGTTGGGAAGGTTCCATAGATTCTAGCAATATCCGTTGTTCCTGCTCCGATATCAACGACCAAGGAACCAGCGATTTCTTCCACTGCAAAAGCTGTTGCGAATGGCTCTGTAACAACCATAATTGCGTTGACTAAACCTCTCAAGGTTGCAACTAGGTTGGATTTGTCAGTGAATGATACGTGGGAAGGAGAGCAAATAACGCCCAAAACTTCGTCATATTCCTCTGGGTCAACCGACTCGATTAAGTGAGTTACAAATGCTTTTGCCGCTGCAAGGTTAGCCTCATCATCTTGTGCTACACCACTGGACATTGGATAGAATATTTTACAGGCAAGCTTATTCTTCAAAGCATCAGCACCGAATAAAACATCTCTGCCCAAGAAATTTCTTGCAACAGGGTCTTTTGGTCTACCGACTACGGTTTGGATTGTGTTTGTTGTGCCAGCGCTGCTAGCGATTGTTGATTGGTAAGTTCCCAAATCAATTCCTATGTATAATCTCTCTGCCATGATATTCACCTAAGCCCTTGCGGATGTAACAATCGAGGATAGTACTTTACTTGAAGTTTCACCCTATTTAATAAGTCCATCAAAGTCCAATTATTCACCTTCATCATACGACTGTAGATTCTCATGATCATTGGTAAATGGATCAGGAATTCCCTTGTTATTCGTTGGATTCAATCGTCTTTTCTTCATTGCACTTACTAATAATGTTGGAGCGATCAAGAAAAGCAACCCAAGTAGAAATAATCTGGCAAGATTTAGGTTGTCATTCCTTTGGTTGCTGGGTTCAAGAATTACAATTTCTTCCTTTGCTTCTAAATTAAATTGGTTTTGGTAAGTGATGGTACTGGTCCTCGAATAACTTTCATTCATGTCCCAAGCAATAATTTCGATGGATAAGGACTCATTCTCAGAGATAAAGAATGGACTAAAATACCCAGCTTTTACTATGCAGGAATGCAAAATATTCGCTCCCGACACCTCTTGACATGAATATAGAACAAGATTTCCAGAAGTGATAATTTTTGCTTGTGCAACAACATCATCTCCATCTATATCCGATAAGCGATAAGAAAACAAAAAATCATCTTTAATCAACTGATTATGATAAGGCCCCGTTACGAATTCTACCATCGGGGGATTATTCACGATTGCACATCCATAGAAATCGACCCCCCAAACTGGGTTTATCCCGTTTTCAGAATTGTCAATACACAGATCGTAATCATCCAAAACTCCATCCTCATCTAAATCATCAATACATCCATCAAGATTTTGATCATTAACAGGAATTTCGTCAGGACAAAGATCCTCTTCATCGAAAACTCCATCATTATCACTATCTTTCCAGATTGTAGGATCTTTTACAATGCCACTTACAGCCAAACCAAAACCAACTTGGTCCCCGGTCAAACCCAGTCCAGACTCATTACCATTTACAGCAACATTACGTGCCATAACACTCAATTCAATCCATTCGTTTTCTTGCAATGATTCACTGCTCAGAATAATCGCATGAGTATTCTCTCCATCTTTTGGGAACTGAGATTCATTTTCAGGATCGAAGAATGATGGAGCATAGATATCAGAATAACCAGTTGAATTGAAATCTCCCGAAATCACCTTTTTACCGTCTTGAAGAGTTGCAATGAGGACAAGGTCATCATCGGCTATGTACTCGGGCCTGGAAGGCCAGGAGAGAAATGCCTCAAAATCTAGATTGGGCTGAAGCACGAATCTGTTAGTGAAAACCTCACCCGATTTCAAAAAAGGACCAACCATACCTTCAGTATCCCAGGCTTCTGAAGCCAAAGCCTCGGTAGAAATATTTCCAGGAACAGATCTTTGTGCAAGCATGTCTTTTGGTTCTGAATCTACCAATCTGTAAGAGTCGTGAATCCAAAGATGCCTGGCAGGGTCGGCATTATTTGTCAATTGGTTGATTTGAAGTAAATTTTCCAAATTAGGTTGTCCCCATCCATCATATGGATTTCTTGGCATAACCTGGTTCGGAGTTTCGTTATTATTAGGTTCAGAATCGATTTTATCGGCTGAAATCGCAAGAAGCGACTTCATCAGTGGAGCTGATGGAACAAAACCTTCTCCCAATGATACGTTGATTTCTCTTTGGTCACCCCAAACTGGGGTAATTTCCCCAAGCACGAACATCTCCCTTGTTTCATTATACCCGGTTAACCAACCTTCTTGCACCATCTGTGAAATTAATGCTGTTGTTGATGCAGCCATTGGAGTTGACATACTAGTGCCACTCATTCGCGCAGAATCTTGGTTGAATGAATCGTGCTGCCCATCTGCCTTTGCAGAATAGACCCCAGCTCCTGGAGCCAAGATGAAAATTCCATTTCGACCAGAATCATCTGGGCCATGAGAACTTGGCCCCCACCTACTACTTTCGCTAGATTTTTCACTTGCCCCTACTGCAATAGCATTCCTTGCATTTGCTGGTTCTAGCAAAGTTCCACCATTATTTCCCGGTGCGATGAATGTAAGGGTCCAAGGAAACTCTCTTGACCAAGCATCGATAATTGCTGACCTTTCTGTGTATGCTGTAGTTGCATCCCCCCAAGAATTCGAATGAATATATCCTCCATTGATAGCAGATTCACTTAGCAATTCATCGATATCTGGGGGAGACCATCCGCTTTCGTTGACGATATCCTGGAAAATAATTTTTGATTCATAGGATGGGCTGGTGGTGGTGAAGGAAGGAGGATTAGTAGTCAAATTTTGATTGACATCCTTACAAGCTAAAGTGCCTGAGATGTGTGTTCCATGCCCATAATCTGAATCACTGATATAATCGCCATCGTCAATGGTGAAATTAACTAACTGGATTTTGCTGTGATTATCTCCGAACTCTGATGTGTTGAGGGTAGAATTCTCATCCATAGTTTTGTTTAGAAAACACGAGTGATCATAATCAATTCCAGAGTCTGCGACGCCAATTATTACTCCTTCTCCATTTATACCTAAATCCCATAATTGACGATTTGCACCTTCGCCAGATTGAATCAATCCGCTTGAAACTAGGTTCCTTGAACTAGTTTCGAGTACCGGCTCAACCCACATTACTCCAGGTATTGAAAAACCACCCCCTATCTCTCCCATAAGCAATATTTCCAAGCCTTGTGCTAATGGGAAGTCATGGATAATTTGATCGTCATTAAACTGTCCATAATATCTGATTTCATGCGAAATAGTTTCGATAGAGGATGGAGGAAGATTCGGCTCAAGGACGAACTTAACATTTGAAAAATCGTTAATTGTATAACCATTCGGGGTTTTCAAATCTGTCTGGGTTGGTAAAATAGAATAGTCGAGATTCATACCACTTAACGCTTTGATGAGATTATTTGCACTACTCCAAACAACGATCTCATTTTCCGCAGAGGATCTCAGAACAAAAATATCCCTTTCGAGAAGATTATTCCACAAATCTAAATCAATATTTTCGTTATTTATTGTGACTCTGTAGGATGACGCAATCCTGCCGTCCAGTTGTTCGTTAACCTCTATTGAGTCAAAAAAAGCCGCTGTGCTAGATAAACACATTACTGCGACTAAAACTAACGCAAGGCGACTTCGCACATTTAGGTTGAGCAAAGCATTGCTCTTGAATATCGCCCCTAAATGAGAAAACCGAAGGGAAAAAATCGCACCCGTTTCGCGCCATCGCGTTTAAGAAAGGAAGGCAGGTCGCGTGGGGCATGAAGGCATTTAGAGTATCAGGAATAGCTCCTTTTGGAAGCCAACGCCAAAAGTTCTCCCTTGACTTACCAGCAGAAGATTCTGCGGATGCAGAGCACAGAGTATATTCAATTCTAGGCTCAAGGCACAATGCTAAGAGAAGAAAAATAGACATTCAATCTATTGAAGAGATAGACCCAAGAACATCATCTGAAGCAGCAGTAATCAACGCTTTCCGTGATGAGATAGCTGCTGGCGGCGGACTAATTCAAGAATCCGAAGAGGAAGAGTGAGTCTTCAACGGCTTTATCCAATCCGGCATATAGGCAGGGTTGAGCGGGATGACTGGCAGAGAAGAGTTGCAAAGACTTGCATCGATTGTCGAAAATAATCGAAAGAAGTTGGAAGACCTCGAAAACCGCAAACAAAAGATTGTTGAAATTCTTGATGAACACGACCAAACCATTTCAATTCTGCGCCAGCTCAATGAGAGCGAGACTCGATCTGCCAAGATAAACATCGGATGCGGAGTTTCTTTGCCGTATTCTGGAAAATCTAAGGATGTTAAGGCATTTGTAGACCTTGGTAGCGGAATTTTTGGTGAACAGGACATGCACTCCACTCTACAAATAACCCAGCAAAGAAAGGAATCGGTACTTGAGGTCGATAAGATGCTCGACCAACAAATTGACCAAATCAGCGAAATTATTCAGACTGCAGCAATGGAATTCAACAAAGCAGCAGAGGCTCTAAAATCCTCTGTTACTTCAGTCCAAGAAGCCACCCCATCTACTGAACCTAAGCAAGAAGAAGAAAAGCCAGCAGAGGTAAAGAGAATATCTCGTAGAAGGAGAGGGACAGAACTCACGCTTGACGACTAGGTGATAAAATGGGATTGTTTGACCGGTTCAAGAAACGAGTTGAAGAAGTAGTCGATGCTACAGATGCCGAGTCATTAAGTGCTCAAGAGGGCACTAGTGAGGCAGAGCGAGCACTGAAAAAAGCTGAAGAAAATGCTTCCACGCCCAAACAAGTCGAGCATTTACAATCAGCATATGACGAATCTGGGCAAGACGAGGATTGGGACGATGATTGGGAGGATTTAGAAGAATCTGGGAGTTCAGAGTCATCCGATGATGATTGGGAAGACGATTGGGAAGATTTAGATGATGAACCAACATCTGTACCCCTGTCTAAAAAAGAGCTCAAGCGCTTGAATAAGCAAGAAAAAAAACGTCAAAAAGAGTTGAAGAAAAGGGGAGCGCAAGAAGCGATTAAACCCAAAGGAAGCAAAGTTCAACTCTCAATGATGAGGACCACAACTGGAAGACAACTGGTTGAAGTTTCGGAGGCTCCTCGTGGCTCATCCAAATCTGCTGAGATAAAAACGGATGCTGGATCAGAAATCAAAGTAGAACTTGGAGGAGGAATTGTAACCGAAGGAGGGCGCGTAATCAAGGAGGGCGCAACTTTAGACAATCTTCTAGAAGAATTAGAATGGGTAATGTTGGAATCAGATATTTCAAGCGATGCGGTTAGTGCAGTAAGCGATGCTTTGCGAAACGAATTAGTCGGCTCAAGGCTTAGACGAGGCGCAGATTTAGCTAAAGTACTCGAAGCGAGTTTGAAAAGAGCACTGCGATCAATATTGGCAGCAGGATATTGGGATTTTGATGCTTCAATAAGAAAATTCGTTGACCAAGGAGATACACCAGTTGTTGTAATGATGGTGGGGGTCAATGGAACTGGTAAAACAACAACAGCAGCAAAGTTAGCAAAAAGAATCCAAGACTCTGGTTTGAGCGTGATTGCAGCAGCAGGTGACACATTTAGGGCAGGAGCAATTCAGCAACTTGAAACCCATTGTGAAAGGTTGGGAATAAGGTGCATATCCAGCGAGAGAGGAGGAGATTCTGCAGCGATAGCAAGAGATGCAGTTCATAGCGCACAAGCCAAAGGAATCGACGTGGTATTGGTTGACACAGCTGGAAGAATGCAAAATAAGCAAAATCTGATGAACGAATTAGCCAAGGTTAGGAGGGTTGCAAATCCCCATTTGACCTTGTTCGTTGGCGATGCATTAGCTGGAAATGATGCAGTCGACCAGGCAAAGATGTTCCAAGAGATGTTAAAATTCGATGGGGCGGTTTTGACTAAACTTGACACCGATGCGAAGGGAGGTGCAGCGCTCAGCGTTGCATTTGCAACTGGCAGACCGATTGTGTTTGCAGGGGTCGGGCAGGAATATACCGACCTTATGCAATTTAATCCCGATTGGCTATTGGAGCAATTATTTGAATGAAGGAGTAAAAGAACCCCCTTCATCTAGATTTTATTGATGCAGAAGGATATGTTTGAAGATGAGGAAACTGCAAAGTTCTTCCAGGTAATTCAAATGCTTCAGAGAACAGCATTATTCAACATGGGTCACTTTGAAGATCAAGAAGGAAAAATCCACTTCAATTTAGGAGAGGCTAAGGAAGCAATAGACGTAATCAAAGCAATCCAATCAAAGACAAAAGGCAATCTTACCGACAGAGAAAGTAAGATTCTATCGGGTATTGTTTCAGAATTGCAAATGAGGTTCGTTCATGCCCCTGCTCGCCAGAGAAAGATAGAGGATGAACTTGCTCAAGGGGAGCAGATACGTCAATCCTTTGAATCTCCCTCTGAGGGGCCATCTGAAGAATTGTAAATTTCTATTCCAATTATGCGTATGTTTGATGAGGTCTGCACATTTGGGGAGTCTATACCATGTCGCTTGTTAACGAAATAGATTCTGAGGATGCGCCAGTAGTTCTCATCGTCGATAACAATCAAATGTCCGTGTATAGGCTACGGGAAATTTTCAAAACAAAGGATTTCAAAATAGAGGTATGTGAAGACGGAGATTTAGCCGTAGATGAATATATTCGCTTAGATCCAGAATTGGTTGTACTAGCTCTTGACATCCCTTCCCTGGACGGACATTTAGCAGCACTTGAAATGAGGGAACATGGCGGAGAGTCGAGAATTGTTTTCACCGCTCCAAGACGACTATCTGATTTAGCCAAAGATGCTGCATTTTCAGCAGGAGCGGTTGCAATACTCGAGGCTCCAGTCAGCCGAAAAATTGTAGATGAAGCCTGGGCTGATATTCTAGGACCAATTCCAGAGGCACCAGGTTTAGCAGATATCGATGAGTTGTACCCTGAAAGGGAAAACAAAGCCCCTGAACTGCCTCCATTGCCTCTCCCTGGGGCTGGATTACCATTACCAGATCTCCCGCTTCCCGGCACAGAACTCCCAGCAATCCCCATACCAGCAATCCAAGAATCGATATTGCCTGTACCCGAAATAACTCCAGCAGTAATCCTAGAGGAGCCCAAAAAGAAGAAATCCTTTAGGAAAAAACTGATTTTATTATTGGTTTTAGCTGGAATTTCAACATTAGCGTATGGGTTTTACATTAACGGTATCCCATTTACGGACCTAGCCTAATTTTGCAGTCTTGCCATTTGTACTGCTTGATGATATGGTAGCGAAAGAACCCTGCCATCTGCCAGTTGCAACATTACCATTTGATTTGGATTCAGGTTTTGCGGAGTTTGTTTTATTATTCTAGAGCCGTAAGGGGCTTGAATCACCTCCTCGATATCAAGATTTGAGTCGAGCATGGAATGGTCTAGATTATTTATCCTAAGTTTGAGGTCATTTCTTTTCTTCCAGATGAAGAATATCAAAGCAAAGTTAGCCGAAAATAAAATGGCAGCGACCAACCATTGAATCACGCCTGCCATGATAGGTGTTGGTAGCGGTATTTGATTAAATCAACGATTGAGTAAAGCATTCCAAGAAGCATCAGCATAAGCCCTTGCAGATGCCTTCGGTTCTGCAGCCTTGTGTATTCCCGAACCAACAATTATGCAGTCAGAGCCTGCATTCACAGCCTCTTCTGGGCTTCCATACCTTTGCCCCAACTCTCCATCTCCGACATTTATGTTTACTCCAGGCGTCCAAATCATCTTGCCTTCGCCAGCACTTTTTCTCAATCTTCTAATGTCATTAGGATTTGAGCCATTTCCAATGAATCCAAACACTCCCGAATGATCTCTTCCAACAGCGATAACATCTGCAGTATACTCAGCATCTAGGAGATTTCCTCTGCTAGACATTTGCGCAAGGAGCAAAACGCCCCCTTCTCTTCCAACATCATTCCATGATTTTTGAATTCCGTCCACTATATCCGGTCCTGAAATTAAGTGTGAAGTTACTAAGTCAGACCATGAGCGTATATCATAAATCCCTCCCATTTGTTTATTGGTGATTTTTCCGATATCAGCGAATTTCCTATCTTCAAAGATTAGAAGGTCGGCTTTTTTTGCTTTCTGACAAAACACTTCCCAAGCATCTTTTGACCAATCATCTACAAGGTCTACATGCGTCTTCAGGGCAGCGATATGTTCTCCAACTTCATCTATCAATTGGTGTAAGCCTGCCATTGTTGACCTGTCAGCGGCCAGACAAACAAGAGATTTCTTCCTGTAAGCAACCTGCATATATTTTTTTGAAATAGAATCAGTGCAAGAAACCCAACGGTTGCCCCAGACCTCTGCTATATCCATGACTATTCCTTGAGCAGGAGAGTATTGACCTTTACTTATCTCTCAAATGGCTAAGTTTCTAAAGATTCGATTGATTTTAGGATGGTTTCTTCCTTTGTATACAGCTTAATTTGTAATCTTTCCTCCATGTCTTGACAGTCAAAATCAGTCCATTTGCCCCATGTTTTACGTAATTGTTCAACAGTCAATTTTGGATGAAATATGGCAAAAACAAATGCAATTGGTTTGGGTATGACGCGCCTTGCCCACTTCTTTTCTGGCCTTGCTTTTTGTAATAATTCTCCAACCTCGTGCATCCACATTCTGTGAGCATGCAAAATATATCTCTGACCATCATCTCCTAATTCAAGAGCGTTGACGTGAGCTAAGGCAACATCCCTAACATCGACAAATTCTAGGCTTGACTTTATGACAAATTTAGGGCCCTTCACAAAATGCTTGATGTAAGCCATGGACCCCTCGCTGTGACTTGGATGTAAGATTGGTCCAAAAACTATTGACGGATGAATTGTAATCAGCCTTGGTTTGGGTTCTGATTTTGATTCTACCCAATTTCTAATTATGATTTCAGCCTCTGTCTTAGCAAACCCGTAGGGATTTTTTTCAAGGCTAGCCCCAGTACACCAATCTTCTCTATTGTGCATTGCTCCATTGCCTTTTCTGGGATCTCTAATCGCTGCAACAGATGACGTGTGAATCAAATTTTTGACCCTTCCAAACTTATCCATTGCAATTACCAAATTTTTGCACCCTTGTATCGATGGGTCAAGAATATCAGTTTGATCGTTTTTCGATCCTACAGGTAAAGCAGCAGCACAATGAATGATTTGCTCACATCCACGAACTGCATCTTCCACTTCATTCAAATCTAACAAATCCATCTTTACAATATCTAGGATTGCACCACTGCCTTTGTCCATTTTTTTCAAAAATTCTGCCTTGTCGAGAGTTCTAGCAGTGGCACGGACATGCACCCCCTTTTCTAACAATAATTTAACAACCCAAGAACCAATGAAACCCGTTGCACCAGTAACTAGAACAGTCATACTTGACCCTGTAACTTCTCGGTTAAATTCGTTGGGTCTATAGATGAACAATTTGATGAAAGTTGGGCGATTGGGTTTCACCATGCGAGCAAGACTTAGTGCATTTTGCATTGTCTTGTTAATGCTATTACTTCCTCTCAGCGGATGTTTGGGTAACGACACCGTACCCGACGCACAAGAATCGAATACTTCTCCGTACCCCGATATTAACGAAAGAGCCGACTTGGAATGGAATTGGACCGGAGAGTATGCTATGGTCTTAGAACCAGGTCCTCATTATGCTCTAGATGTACAGTCCGCGTTTATCGACGTGGATACTTCAGAAGTTTGGGAAACTGGACCAGCCGAATCTCAAGTTCACCTTTCATATTGGTTGCCAAGCAACACACAAGATGGAGAAAAGGTACCAGTAATCGCAGTAATAAGCCCCTACTATTCATTTGGGCAACCGGGCTCAGAATCCGGAGCAACAGATGTTGTTGGTTCAGGAAGAGGGGAATTTATCTACGATAATTTCATTCCACACGGCTATGCTTTTGCCCAAGTATCTGTTTTTGGAACTGAACTATCCAGCGGTTGTTTTGACTACAGAGGGGCAGGAGAAGGTCTTGGAATTCATGAAGCGGTTGAGTGGCTTGGTAAGCAAAATTGGTCTAATGGCAATGTGGGTTTGTACGGCAAATCGTATGAAGGGGCCACACAATGGGAGGCAGCGGCAATTGGAAGCGAGCATCTTAAGACAATAGTCCCGATTTCCGGAACGACTGCATTACACCCTCTTCTTTACAAAAACGGCAGTGCAGAGGCAAGAAGCCAAGTAATGCACATGAATTATTTTTCGAGCACTGTTGATTACAATGGTGATGATTTAGACAATGTCTGCCCTGATATTGTTGAGGGACTTTTTGCTGGACCGGTCACTTATGGATTAGGTGAATTGGATCCCTACATGCAGAATTATTACGATGAGAGAAGCCACATAGACAAAGCATTCCAAAATTGGAACGGCTCAGTTTATTGGATTCAAGGGATGCAAGATTGGAATGTTGACCCCCACCAAGTTTTCGGAGGACCACCCGGAACTCATTGGTATCAGGCATACAAGGACGCAGGTTTTGACGTTAGAGGCATGCTCGGACAATGGGAGCATAATTATCCAGATCAATGGACTAAACACAACAATCAGGATTCAGGATATGGTGGCGAAGCAATCCACAACATGACTCGTTGGGATTGGGGGCAAGATCTCTTTGAATGGTTTGAGTACTACCTGAAGGGAGTTGGACCCCAACCAGATTTACATGCGCAAATTCAGCGCAATGATGGGCAGTGGAGGATTGAACAAACATGGCCTCCACAAGACATAGAATGGATTGATTTGGATATGTCAGAATGCGAGCAAGACGGAGTTAGAGTGGGGGGAGCCGCAACTTCTTCTGTAACTTTCTTATGCCCATCTTTTGAAGAGGACATACACATTGCTGGATTACCGACTTTTCACTTAGATGTTACAGCTTCTTGGGACGGAGGACAAGTATTTGTCCAGATGGATGATGATGATGCTTCAATGCGCCTTGGACATGCGACAATGGACATAAGGTACCATCAGGGTGGATACGAGCCGACAACAGTTCTTCCCGGGCAGAGTTTGACTATGCTGATGGAATTCCAGGCTATGGATGTAATTTTACCAGCAGGGCATTGGTTCACATTGACATTAACAAGTAGCGGAGAGGATTACCTTCCTCCTGCTTGTTCTGCTACCTGCCCGGTTACAGTTTCTGGGGGAATTCTCTCTTTACCAACTATAAATAGGGATGGAAGTAATGTTTTGATTACTCCACAGAGTGATGAGGCTGCAAACAATTGACTGCGCCCTAATGTGATGTTATATTTTTCCTTAAAATAATATAATGAAAATAAAAATATATTTTTTATAACTATTTAAAGAAAATTGAAAATAACAAAGATTGGTATAGTCGATTTAATCTATGTGATACTGGACGATGGTTTATATGTCTGACCGCTTGGTTAACATAACCGATTTGTTAGGCATCGCGCGCGAACAAAATAAGGAACATAAAAAGGAAACAATAAGTTTAGTTGCCTTGAAATTCAATTCAGAGAATATTGAAATCGCTCGAAAAATCACCACAGAAGGAATGTCAGAGCCGCAAAGAATAGATTATATTGGGAATTTAAAGCAGAGAACATCTAATGATATCTTTGAATTCTCAACATGCAACAGAGTTCTGTATGTTGGTTTTGGAATTGAGCCAAACACTCTATCCGGGCACATACAAAAATACCATGGTGTAGAAGAAATTCCATTTTCCTTGTACTCGGGAGTTAGTGCTTGGAGGCACTTAGTAAAAATTTGCAGTGGATTGGACTCTTTCATCTTAGGGGAATTACAAGTAATGTCTCAGTTTAGGAAATCAATTAATTTTCATCGAGATAATAACTTCATCAGCCTGTATAATTCCTCATTTTTTGAACACATTATCTCCGCAAACAGAAACATAAGAAAAAAATTCGGCTTTAACCAGACAACAGAATCAATGCTGAGTCTAGCCACCTCTTCGCTTAAAGACATACTGGGGGAGAAAAAAGGTGCAAAAACCACAGTTCTCGGCTTTGGAGACATGGGAATAAAAGCTGTAGAGACCCTGCTGGATTTAGATCAAGACGAAATCACTGTAGTATCAAGAAATCCGCAGATTTCAAGGACAAGAAATTTACAACTAAGTTCTCGATGCCAAATGATCTCGTATGATGAATGGGAGCAGGAACCGCCCTGTGCTGATATTGTAATATCAACTATTAGAAACTCAACACCAACCTATAATTCACAAAATTATCTGCCAACAAAGACCCCAGCGATTGTTATGGATTTCTCTTGGCCGCCATCAATTGACAAATCAGGGTTGAACGATGGGCAATCACTTCTTGGTATGGAACATTGGATACAAGTTGCAAGAAATCTAGGCGAAGAATGGAACTATGAGTCAACAATCAAGAGAAGCGAATCAATGATCTCTGAAATTCAGGATAAGTACATGCTTGAATCCACTGATAAACACCAAGCAGAATTCCGTAGCATGATTTATTCAAACCTCGAAAAACTCTCACAAGAATGGGAGTTTTTGCCGAATATCGAGCCACACGAAAAACGGCATTTGAGGCCATTTGCTAGAGAGATAGCGACATGGATTTGCCACAAGGAGAAAAATTTCTATATTTCTGAATTATTAGGTTTTATTGAAAACTCATCACGAGAAATAAGCGATGACACAAGGCGCAATATATTCCAAGACGTTGATTTACAACTTACTACACTGAACAAGATGAACTCAATTTTAGGGGAGGCATAACGGTGCTAAAAATTGGCACAAGATCCTCGAAACTTGCAATTTGGCAAGCATCGGCTGTAAAAGAGATTCTTGATGAACATGGAGTAGAATCGGAGATTGTAGAATTCACATCTTTGGGAGACAGAAGTTTGGGTGGAAATTTATCGTCATCAGTTGGTCAGTTTATTCACTCAATCGATAACGAGTTGGTCCAAGGATCAATTGATATCGCTGTACATTCGAGTAAAGATGTGCCTGTGGAAATCCCGGAACTTATCGAGAATTTGGCGTACTTGGAAAGAGGTACAACTGCAGATTTGGTCTTGACCAAGTTTCGTAAAGATATTCCTCTTCTTGAAGAAACCTTAGATTCAGAATTATCTATGGACATTTCTGATATCCTCGATAAATTTGAGCGTGGATCAACTTTTGGCACAGTCTCAGGACGCAGACAATCCTTTCTTCTAAGTACAAGACCAGATATAATTCCGCTCTCAGTCAGAGGACATGTCCAAACAAGAATAAAGCGCTTGATTGAAGGAAGGGCAGATGCAATAATCCTTGCCGAGATAGGATTACAACGGCTAAGATCAACTGGATTACTTCAACAGTTTGAAGGCAAAATTTCAGCTTATAGAATAAACGAAATGCAGTGGCCAACAGCACCAGGTCAAGGAGCAATATGCGTTCATTGTAAAGCGGATCGATTTGAGGACCTTAGCAAGATAAGAGAGTTAATCAATAATTCACAAACTGAGCAGAATGTAAATGCAGAGAGAAACATTTTGCAAAAACTTGGTGGAGGATGTCTCTATCCTGCAGGAATAAGCGTATCAGACGGCTATGCAGAAATAAGAATCTCCCCTTCCAATTGGCGTGAGATATTTTGCCGAGGCAATGAATTTGATACAACAGTTTTTTCTGGATCCATTTCGACTCTAGATATCAAACCTCCAAGAGCAAAAAATCAACATGAGAAAGAACTAGCAGACACACCGAGAATCATTTCAACTCTAAACTCAGATAGAATTTCTTCAGTATTGAATCAATCAAATATACCAATGAAGAATTTACCAGTCGTGGAACTTATACCAAATTTCGAGTCATGGCCTAAGGACTTTCTTTCACCCCTTGCCTCTAAAAAAGACTGGCCATATCTTGTTCTCACATCACCCTTTGCTGCAAAATGTGCCATTCAAATCTCCAAGCAAAATCAGGACATTGAAAGGATTCAATGGGTTGCAATCGGTGAAGGGACTGCTAGAGCATGTTTCAGAGAAGGAGTTACTGTTGCTGTTTGTGCAAAAGCTAGAAACTCAGAGGAACTTTTGCAGTTCATTAATTCAAACCTCTCAACGAATACAAATCTTCTGATTCCTAGGTCCAATCTAGCCAGTAATGATTTAGAAAACGGTCTGAAAGAGTATGGCTTCGAGGTAAAGTCTTGGATTGGATATGAAAATGCACCGAAGTCTGTGGAGAACCTTTCAATAAATCCCGATGATGTTTTGCTTCTTTCCTCATCCTCATCTGCCATATCTTGGTCTCAAAATGGATTGGATGTGCCAGAACAAATTCTTTGCATGGGAATTAAGGCTAAAGATACGATAAAATCCCTTGACTGTTTCAAAAACTCACAAGTTTCAGTCTTAGAGGGGCCAACTACAGATTATTTGATTCAGTGGTGGAATAAATTCAGGGGGAATGGGGATCGAGATTAGACCTAGAATAAATCGCTGGACTTTGGCTCGCAGAGAATTGAATTTCTCTCAATCGCTGATCAATTCATTAGTTCAACCCCACTTTGTAGTTGATGGAACAGGAATAGATTCGGAAATAAAAGGGATGCCAGGCATTCATCGTCAATCCATTGATGTGTTAATTGAAACTATTAAATCAGATTTTAATAATGGAATTCGTTCAATCATGTTATTTGGCGTAATTGATTCACAACTGAAGGATGATGCTGCAACTCAAGCATCAAATCCTTCTTCTCCGCTTCATCGCGCTGTTGCACAAATCAAGCAGATGTATGGCGATAGAATTGTGGTAATGACTGATGTCTGCCTTTGTACAGCAACCGCACACGGTCACTGCGGACTAGTAGAGGATGGCGAAATTCTCAATGACGAATCCTTGCAAGTCCTTTGTGAGGTAGCAATTTCTCATGCAAAAGCAGGTGCAGACTATGTCTGTGCTTCAGACATGATGGATGGAAGAGTCGAAGCGATTAGAAAAGCACTAGAAGCGGTTGGAAAAACAAACACCGGCATCATGGCTTATTCGGTAAAATACGCATCTTCATTCTACGGGCCGTTCAGAAATGCTGCCTCATCCAGCCCAGAATTTGGAGATCGAAAGACGCATCAAATGGACATAAAATCAGGGTATAAAGAGGCAATTTTAGAAGCCCAACTGGATCAAAATGAAGGGGCTGATATAATCATGGTGAAACCGGGTCTACCATATCTTGACGTTGTTAGAAAGGTATCAGACTCCGTAAACAGACCAGTGGCTGTTTACAATGTAAGCGGTGAATACTCAATGGTAGTGAAATCCTCAGTAAATGATGAGGCAAGGTCGGCGATGGTCAATGAGATATTTACATCGTTTAGAAGAGCAGGAGCAGACATAATTGTGAGTTATCATGCAAGAGAATTCGCAGAAAGAAACTCTGAAGGAGGGATCAAATGAATAGGTCAGAGTCAGACAAATTACATTCAGAAGCATTGACTCATTTAGTGGGTGGAGTCAACTCACCTGTTCGAGCATTCAAGTCAGTGCATGGGAATCCAATTTATTTTGAAAAAGCAAGTGGGGCTTACGTCACAGATGTAGATGGAAATGTATTGGTTGATTTTGTACAATCATGGGGGCCGTTAATCCATGGTCATTCTCATCCTGAAATAATCGATGCCGTTAGCGAAAAAATGCAAAATGGGACATCCTTTGGTGCCCCGCATTTAGGGGAAATCGAATTAGCAAAGAAAGTAAAACAAAGATTTCCGCACATGGGTAAAGTAAGATTTGTTTCCTCAGGAACGGAAGCGGTCATGAGTGCAGTAAGATTAGCAAGGGGATTTACCGGTCGAGATTTGCTTGTAAAATTTGAAGGATGCTATCATGGACACGTCGACTCGTTGATGGTTTCATCAGGATCAGGACTCGCCACATTTGGTATTGCCAGCAGTCCCGGGATTCCGAATGATACGGTTGCAACGACGCTTATTTCGCCGTTAGACGATGTAGAAGCAGTAGAATTCTTATTCGCTGAACACGGCAAAGAAATAGCAGCAGTTGTGATAGAGCCATTGCCTGCTAATAACGGCTTGTTAGTGCAAAGAAAAGCCTTCCTTTCTCGGCTCAAAGAACTCTGTAAGTCTAATGGCGCTTTATTGATCTTTGATGAGGTGATTAGTGGATTTAGGTTCAAAGACGGAAGTTACGGAGATATTTGTGGTGTTGAACCTGATATGACTGCTCTGGGCAAGGTCATAGGAGGGGGGTTGCCAGTAGGAGCTTACGGTGCTAGGGACGAAATCATGAATCACCTTTCGCCTCTGGGTCCAGTGTATCAAGCAGGAACGTTATCTGGGAACCCACTAGCCATGGCCGCAGGAGCAAAATCTCTTGATCTGCTCACTCAAGAAGCATATGAATACATGGACAAGTTAGGAGAATTGTTGGAAATTGAGTTAGAGAGAGTACTATCTAAACATAAATATCCGATGAGATTAGTGAGAAGAGAAAGTTTATTTTGGCTTTCCCCAGGATTCCAAAAACCTGCGACCAGGGCTGATGAGATCCCGAGTAATGCTGGACACCTATACGCAAATTTGCATCGAGAATTATTATCCAGAGGTTACATGCTTGCTCCCTCAGCATATGAGATTGGATTCATTTCTACGGCTCATGACGAGTCCCACATCAGGGGCTTAGTTCATGCGATAGACGAGTCATTAGAGGTATTGGAGTGGTGAAATGAACAGCAGAGATAGGATAGTTTCAGCACTGAACTTAGAACCTGTGGATAGAACACCAGTTTGGTTCATGCGACAGGCAGGTAGGCATCTGCCAGAATACAGAAAATTAGCGCAAAATCACTCTTTTTGGGACCGTTGTAAAGACATAGACCTGTGTACAAAAATAACCTTACAACCAATTGAGAGGTACAAGAAAATAGATGCAGCCATCATTTTTAGCGATATTTTAACACCACTTCCTGCATTAGGTTATGAGGTAGAATATGGAGGAGGAATTAGAATTGATGATTTTAATTTTACAGATTTAGATGACTGGCCAGAATTCTCAGCAAGAAAACATGCTCCATGGGCTGCTAATGGGCTGAAAGCCATCGGTGAAGATAACGATGAAATTGCAAGGCTTGGTTTCGCAGGCTGCCCTTGGACTACTGCAATGTACCTAATTGCAGGTGGAACTGGTGACAAAGAGTTCCATCAAACTAGAGCAAAGGTTTTCTCTAATCCAGATGAGTCAAACAGATTGCTCATGAAAATGGCAGAAGCGGTTGGAAGCCTCCTCGCAGATCAAGTAAATTATGGCGGGGCAGATGCTGTGCAAATTTTCGATACTTGGGCAGGACTTCTCTCTGTAGAGGACTACCAGAAATTCGGAAAACCAGCAACGAGCAGAACCATTGAAGTTTTCAGGACTAAATCAACTAGAGAGGTGCCCCTTATTCACTATGCGAAGGGCAGCTCCCACCTTCATGAACAAATTCGGGAATTAGACATCGATGCAATATCCTTAGATTGGCGAGACGATTTGAAAGCAAATCGATTAAAATTTGGCAAAGATTTAGCAATTCAAGGCAATTTAGACCCCTCGAGAATGCATGGTAGTTCAGAGGCAGCTAGACAAGCCGCAAGAACGGTCCTTTCCAATGCAGGCAAAGACCCAGGCTACATCTTCAACCTAGGTCATGGTTTTGCCCCGGAGGCTAAAATAGAGTGTGTAGAAGCCGTTTTACGAGAAGTAACAGGTGTTTAGCATGCGAACCCAAATGGTAGAGTATGTCCATAAATTGCAAGATGAAATTTGTTCAGCAATATCTCAAATTGACAATAATCTCTATCGCGAAGATGAATGGGAAAGAGAAGAAGGCGGAGGAGGCAGAAGCAGGGTCTTCGCAAATGGGGAAGTTTTTGAAAAGGCTGGAGTCAATGTAAGTGTTGTCCACGGGACGCTAAGTCCCGAAGCAGCGGAGAAAATGGGTGGAGGGCACCAACTAAAAGGACAAGATCTAGAATTCTTCGCCACCGGAATCAGCTTAGTTTTACATCCGAAAAACCCAATGGCTCCAACAGTACATGCAAACTATCGTTATTTTGAACGGGGGTTAGGTGAAAAGGAAGGAAGTTGGTGGTTCGGTGGGGGGGCTGATTTAACTCCCTCTTATCTTTTTGAAAACGATGCTGTACACTTTCATCAAGTCCACAAAGATGCTTGCGATAGGCATACTGTTGGAAACTACAACAAGTTCAAACAGTGGTGTGACGATTATTTTTTCATCAAGCATAGGGGTGAAAGAAGAGGCGTAGGTGGTATTTTTTTTGATGACGTTCGAACTGATGACAAGCAGGAATGTTTTGAATTTATCAAAGACTGTGGTGATAATTTCTTGAATGCATATATGCCAATACTAGAGCGAAGAATGAATTTGCAGTTTACCGAGCAAAACAAAATCTGGCAGCAAATTCGAAGAGGAAGATATGTTGAATTCAACTTGGTTTATGATCGAGGAACTAAATTTGGTCTTACAACAAATGGTAGGATAGAAAGTATCCTCATGTCGCTGCCTCAAACCGGTCGATGGGAATATTGCCACGAGGCAGAAAGTGGTTCTGAAGAAGAAAAATTATTGCACGTACTTAGAAAACCAGTAGATTGGTTAGTGAGTTGAGATCATGCACACTCTCGATGAATGGGTTAGGTATGGTGATGAAATTCGCCGCCCTTTGATGATTGCAGATGAGTTAGAGAAATCCTCACGTGTAGCAATTATTGGCGCAGGACTTTCTGGGCTGACTATCGCATATAGAATAGCAAAAAGACGTCCTGATATTGAAATTGAATTACATGAAAAGACAGAAAGAGTTGGGGGCGTGATTTCCACTTGGAAAAAAGGAGATTGGATATGTGATATTGCCGTAAATGCAGTTCGTCCACATCCTGCTTTTTGGCGCTTAGTGGAGGATTTAGACATCTCAGATAAATTTTCCCAATCTAATACTAATGCCAAGTCTAGATGGATTTTTTTGAGAGGGAAACAAGTAAGGCTTTCAGCAAAATCAATACTTAGAATAGGCCCGATTAAACTCATTTCTGGAATAAGTAAATCAAGAATGGGGGGGAAATCAGTTAGAGAAATAATTCCACATGCTCTGATTTCCGACGCAATGACTCTGGGAATTGTAAACGACCTTTCAAATAATGTAGACGCGGATTTCCTTATGCCTAATTTAACGAAATTTGGGGAAAACCCACCAATCAAATGGTCTAAAATAAAAAAGATGATGAAATCAACATACCCAATTTTTATGCCGACAAAAGGCTCAGTAGCATCCTTTTCCGGTGGGATGCAAACATTGATTGATAGTTTGTATGAAGAACTTGAGGAACTAGAAAATGTCAAAGTTATTTTTGGCTCTAACTTTGAAGATGCAACAGAAGCGAGTAAAAAACTAGGTCTTGAGAAACATTCGATAATTTGGGCAGCCCCACCGAAAGTGGGGAAAAATAATTTCACAGAATTGAAGATATATGCCGTTGGATATGATTCGGAACAATGTCAAGACATACCTGTTGGTTATGGGACATTAATCCCTAATCAGAGTATTTCAATTAGTGGGATTCTACATGAGAGCGACGTCCATTCGACAAATAGAGCACCACCAAATCATCGTTTATTCAGAATAATGTCTCCAAATTCTAGGGGAGCATCAGAAGTAGAAGTCAAGGAAGATTTGAAGAAAATTTTATGCAAACACGATCCAGTATTGTTTGAATGCATCGGAGAGAGGAGAATACCAAAGTATCCACCTGGCTATATGGGTTCATTAGAAACAGGTGAAGCGGAGTATACAAGATCTGGTTGGTTTTTCAGCGGAGTATCAGTTACCCATGTGGTGGCAGAGGCTGAGAGAATTGCAGAGAGATTCTAAGTTTTGATTGAATCAAACTCCTTCTTGATCAATTCATTTAATCCATCTACCCATTTTTGATCATCGTTCAAGCATTTGACAACAACTAATCGCTTTCCACCCAACTCTTCGAAATGTTCCCTGATTCCAATGTCTAACTCTTCAAGTGTTTCCAAACCATCAGCAAGAAAAGCTGGTGCCACGATCGCTATGTCGTCAATACCACTTTTCACTAATTCCTCAACCTTATTCATAGTAGATGGTTCAAGCCATTTTACGGGACCCAACCTGCTCTGGAAACTAATCGACCATTGATCTATGTTCAAATTTAACTTATCCACTACTGCTAATGTTGTCTCCGTACAGTGCCTTCCATAGCAAAGAGAATTTGCATCACATTTGATGCTGCAACAATTTTCTACCTGTTGACAATGTTTTTTTGAAGAGTCAATGCGTTTGACGTGTGAAATCGGTAACCCATGATAGGAAAATAGCAAGTGTGTATCCTCATTCAAATGTGGTTTAATTGAATCAGCAAGTGGGACA
Source organism: Methanobacteriota archaeon (assembly GCA_002718195.1). Lineage (GTDB taxonomy): Archaea > Thermoplasmatota > Poseidoniia > Poseidoniales > Poseidoniaceae > MGIIa-L4. The sequence continues at coordinate 62,343 of PBDU01000003.1, forward strand.
ATGAATTCATCAGCAGTTTCAAAATGACTCATTTCTAGAATTTTTGGCCCCCACTCTAATTTTCTCAATTGCTTGTAAGCATGTTTTAGTGAGGATTCGGTAGTGGCCTGTGCATAATGAGGGAACATGGGAAGGAGCAACAACTCTTCAACACCCTTCTTCCTTAAATTATCAAGCCCAGATAAAATGCTTGGGTTGCCATACCGCATAGCAAACTCGAACTCAGTATCGTGACTCGTTTCATCCAACATCTCCTTTACTCTACTAGAGTATACTCTCAAAGGAGACCCCTCGTCCATCCAGATTTTTTGATACAAAGGCGCAGTTTTTTTGGGCCTTGTCCTCAATATTATACCTCTCACAAGCAGATGCCGCAGAGGAGCGGGAATGTCAATAACATCAGGATCTAGCAAGAACTCTTTGAGATATTGTTTAACCGAATCCACGGTGGGTTCATCAGGCGTTCCTACATTCATCAGCAGGACTCCTCTTCTTCCCATGTATCAAATACCAGATAAAATGTATTAACGCTTTGTCTAATTTTAATCACATAAAGGATTTTGAAAAGGGGGTTGGTTTTGATATTGTTCAAATGAGCAAATTTTATCTAAAATTTCATTACAAAATGAATAAGCAAACATTAAATTTTATTATTTCTTGTCGAATGAGCAGCAAATTATTAATTTAATTGTGTGTATGATTATATTTTGTTGGAATTTATGAGCGATTGGTTAATATGCTCCCTTCTCTTACACACATTTGGTCACAATGGTAGTAAAAGCAGAATACATTTGGATTGACGGCGCAGAACCAACTAGTAAGTTGAGATCGAAGACAAAAGTAATGCCAGATAAAGATGAAATTTCGGATATTTCCGAACTTCCTCTTTGGGGATTTGATGGTTCCTCAACAAACCAAGCGGCTGGTGAGGATTCTGATTGCGTTCTAAAGCCAGTGGCATTTTACAATGATCCAATTAGAGGCTGGCCTCACATTTTGGTTATGACTGAAGTAATGACTCCAAGAGATATGCAACCTCACAGTACTAACAACAGAGCTGCTTGCGCAGAAATGGCTGCTAAGCACAAAATCGAAGAATGCATCTTTGGAATTGAGCAAGAATATACTTTCTTTGATGGAATCAAGCCACTAGGTTGGCCAGACAACGGATTCCCGGCACCACAATTTGGTTACTACTGCGGTGTGGGTGCTGATGAAGTCTATGGAAGAGAAATTGTTGAGTTACACCTGGATGCTTGCATTGATGCAGGACTAGCAATATCTGGGATAAACGCAGAGGTTATGCCAGCACAGTGGGAATTCCAGATTGGACCGGTTGCAGCTCCTGAAGTAGCAGACCAAATTTGGATTGCAAGATGGTTACTTTACAGAATTGCTGAAGATTACGGAGTCTCTGCAACACTCGCTGCAAAACCTGTAAAAGGAGACTGGAATGGAGCAGGAGCTCACACAAACTTCTCTACAAAAGCTATGAGAGAAGATGGCGGAATGGAACACATTACTGCCGCATGTGAGAAATTAGGCACAAGAGCAATGGAGCACGTAAAGAATTACGGAGCAGATATCGAGGATAGATTGACCGGCGCTCATGAAACACAATCTTGGGACCAATTTTCCTATGGTGTATCTGACAGAGGAGCATCGATTAGAATTCCATGGCAAGTATCAATTGACGGTAAGGGATACCTAGAAGACCGCAGACCAAATGCGAACTGTGATCCTTACCTGGTTTGTAAGTTGATGATTGAGACAATTTGCGACCTGTGAACTTAGGAATAATTGCCAGAGTCAGTCTGGCAATCAAACCGGAATTAGCAGATACGAGGTTACACCGTTGTAACATTGCGTTTAAGTTATGCACGGCGTAGCAAAGACAATGAGACCTATTTTGTTAGCATTTATCCTAATTGCATGTACTATGTCGCCGATGTTCCAGATTTCTGAAGAATTAGAATTGAGAGATGATGCAAATGTCGACCCGAGTTCTTCCTTTAGCGGAACAAGTGTGTCCCCGTCATCCGGTTCGATGAATGGAGGGCAGAATCTAACGATTACCGGAAGTGGATTCCTTGAGATGGCAAC
>PBDU01000004.1 GCA_002718195.1 Methanobacteriota archaeon
GAGAGACACTGGAGAGAGAGGACCAAAAGCGATTGAATACGAACTTACAGAATTCGGTCGAGATGTAACTTCTCTTCTGCGAGAATCAAATTAATGATTGTCACATTGCTTTATGTGGTTTGACTCAAGGGGTACCCTTTGAGTCTTATGTGACGTGAAATTAGATGGTACCAAGTTCGTAACCACAATTATATACTTACCATCTAAGCAGAATCCATGTCAAGAAGAACATCGTTGACTGGTTTCGTAGCCTTACTGATGATAATTACCGCTGTAAGCCCATTGGCTGTTCAAGCAACTCCATCTGAAGAATCAGAGTATTATTACGGAGTAGAATATGACTGGTCAAGCCTAGATAGTGACCTAAGAAACGTTACTGGATTGGATATTCAGGAACTATTTACCGAGATAATGCAAGATGCTGATGATGCAGGGTTCAACCTTGACATTGGACAATTAACCACTGGTTCATCCAATGTTTATGTTCACCAAACCGAAGACATCAGTCCTCAAACAATTCAAGATGCAGATGGAAATGATGTAGACGTTTGGAGCAGAAGCAGCGATGTTGTATTGAGACACGGTCTTCTATCTAACGCTGTTATCATGACAGATTGGTCTGAGACAACTTTCGGAAGCCAACCAACTGGCTTCGACATTTCTGTTCAGGCAACTGCTGAGAATGTATTGACTGTCGATGTTCTTTACACAGAATACCTTAACGATGCCTATGAACTTGTAGGAAGCGATATTTCCCTTGATATGATGATCAGCAATGATGCTGACCTAGAAATTGACATCACTGCAGAAGGCGATGGTGAAGAGTTAGTAGTTGACTTTAACACAGGTATTGAGTTCAGTTATTCCATTGATACAGATGCAATATGGAGACTTGGTCAAGCCAGTCCAATTTACACAGAGGCAGCACAAAACCAGGAAACTGTTTGGAGTTGCGATGAATATGACGTTGGAGTGTATGATGACGAATGGGGAGGCGGTTCCGAGGTTATTGACGACTGCGGTGATATCGAAGGAACATACTCTGGAACAGCTGATTACAACGTCTTCATAAACGGCATTCCAACAGAAGAATTTGGATTTGATGCTGGTGAATTCGATATCAGTATTTCCGATGTTTTCAGTCAAACTGGAGACTACTCGGATTCCATGAATATCGACACTATGGAATTCTCAATGAGTGACGAGGTATTCGAAGTTGACTTAGGCGATGGCGAGGTTGTCAATGCAGTTGCTTGTCAATCCTGTCCTCCAGGAAACCCAGTCATGTTTGTAATGATTGGTAATGCAATCGCTTACTCCAGTGAATCCTTCGGAGAAGCAGTTGCTGAAGACTTCGAAGCAGAAATCGAGGATTCACTGGGTGAAATATTCGGCGATATCTTTGGTGGCGGAGAAGAAGGAGATAACGATGACTCATCTGACATGTGGATGTGCGACAACGGCGAGATGATTTACGAGTCGTATGTCAATGACGGTGAAGAAGACTGCATGGACGGATCTGACGAAATGGATTTCTTTGTTAGAGGCTCAGTGATGTACGATTACTCCAGCGAGATGGACGTTTATGGCATCAGTGGAACTGTTGAATCATCGGACTTAGGTTACACGCCTTCCCCAACAATCGAATGCCAGAATTACTGGGGAGATTACGAGGAATTAGAGATATCATCCGTCAATGATGGATGGGATGACTGCGAAGATGGAGCAGATGAGTATGATAGCGGGTCTACATCATATTACTACTGCTATGATGGTTCAATGATTTCCCTTGAGTTAGTCAATGATGGTACTTATGATTGTGCAGATGGTTCAGATGAGCCAGTGGACAACGAAGGCGACTGGTTCTCTTGTGATGATGGATCCAATATTCCAATGCAGTGGGTTAATGACGGCACAATGAATTGTCCAGATAGTTCTGATGAGTATGATGCTAGCAACCCGTCTACATTCTACTGCGATGAATGGGCTACTTCAATCTCTCTCGAATTAGTTAGAGATGGAAACCTTGACTGTGCAGATGGAACAGATGAAGGAAGTGTGAACTACTACATGATGGATGTTAATTTAGAGGATGAAAACGGTAATCTCTTGTTTGACGAAGAGGATCTGATGTTATGTGCTACTTGGAGATGTGATATTGGAATAGATGTTCAAAGTGGTAACTTTGGTTACATGTCTGACACTGAAGCAACAACTCAATACGGTGACAACACCATGTGCGCATCTGCAAGCCTGGACGGGGATGAATACATGGAAAGCCCGACACTCTGTGGTAATGAGTACGTTGGACCTGAGATTAGAGAATGGGAATCCGGATTATCTGGAGGTGAAGACGAGGTTCACGTCTATGGATGGGCTGGACACTGGTCTGATACCTACGATGATGCCACTCTAGGCGTTACAATCAACAAGGAGGTTGATGGACAGACTACGTTAATTCACCAAGAAGATGTTCCATTCAGTGGTGCTTCTGAAGTTGACTATGAGTATTTCTTTACTCCATCAGGAAACGGAGATTACTGTGTAGAATTCGTTCTACTCCAAGACGGTTCAACTAGTCCTTTCGACTCATATGATGAGTGCATGACTATCGAAGATGGTCCTGAACCAAGCGATAAGTTGATGACGATTGCAGAGGCTTTCGCAGAATCAAGCTTGGAGAATGTGCTCGAGGCATTTGGACAAAATCTTGAACAGACCTTTGATGAACTCGAAGAGCAAGAAGTTCAAGAGATTCCTTACACGGATGGAATATGGGCTCCTCTATGGAGTAACGAGCATGCAACAATTGTTGGTGTGAGTGTATATGCTTGGGATGAGCAAGATAACGGCTATGTCATTGCAGGCCCAGACACAGAAGGATACAGCAACTATCCTCCACTAGTCTTTGCAAGTATCAACTACATCACCGGTGTTCCTGCTCAAGAAGCACAAGATGTAATGGCTGAAACAGATTCAATCGAAGAGATTGTTGACACAGAAAGCCACGACTTGTCTATTCTTGAAGAAGCACTTGAAGAAGCAGGTGCAGATACAGGAGACTTAGAATTCGGACTAGATCAAGAGACAGGAAATGAGGGAACAAATGAAGGAGAAGAATCGGCAGAAGAAGTCGCAGATAGCGATGGTTTGCTGCCATTTATCTCACCAATATACGTCCTTGCAATGCTAGCAATGGCAGCGTTTGTAATTCCAAGATCTAAGCAAGAAGATTGAATAATTGCGATTGGGGGCTGAGTTTGTGCTCAAGCGTCCCAAGGCCCACCCTGCGTTTGCAGTGCTGCGAATAGCAGTGACGCTATTGATTGCTGTGCATGTATTTATTTCTGCTTGGCTGGTTGCTACAGTAGATGCAGCCTATACTGAGGGAAGACCTTCTCCAACCGAAATAAACTCGATAATTGCTATCGATAAAGATCAGACGCTAATCGATGTTGAAATCGAGAGAGCAACTTCTCTATTACTCTACACTTTGTCAAGGGATGATGTCGTGGTTGAAAATCAATCAAATGATTCCACTTCACAAAATAATACACAATCTAATGATGGTTCTCAAGCATCAAGCGACTCGCAAAGCAAGAATAGAGACTGGTTAGAAATTGGGAGATCATTAATTCAAATTTCTCTTGTGATATTGGTTTTGTCAGAGTTATCTCTGCTGAGTAAAAAAAGAGGTTTATCCTGGTTTAGGTTAGCTTCATTTTCTCTAGTAATTTTTGCCTTTTTCATCGCTTTTCCTACATGCTATATGCTTGATTTAGGACTGGCTGAATCAAGCGATAGCCAAGAAGATGAGGGTTCGCCAACAGTTGCTGAAAACACTCCCGGCAATGACCTTGAAGTAGCTCAATTTGCCCATACATCCGATTATGCAGACACCGGTTTAGTCTGGTTAGGTTTTCAACTTGAGACTGGTTTTTCTGGCTACGACTTGGGTCTTGTAGAGCCCGAGAATCGCACATCGGTGATGGAGTCTGTTCCGGAGAATGGCAGTGAAGATGCGAAATCATTCATTGCCTTTGAAGCAGTATTTTCGATTCAATATGGTAAAAATTTAGATTCTTTATTCATATTACCAATTATGTGGTTCTTGCTCCCAGCCATTGGAAAATCCGTCTCAAATGAAGAAGAATAATCTATGCTTTTGGTGAGAGGAACTGAACTTCAGAATATGCCTCTCTTAGCTTTGATTTTGTTTCAGTGCTTATGCTATTGACCACTTTATTGAAGATTTTTTCCTCTCTTTTTGTTAAGGGAATTGGCTTTTCCACCATCTTGTAATTTTGAGGTATTGAATTAAGATATAATCCTCCATTCCATATTTCATTCAATTCTTCAGCAAATGCTATTGCGTCTGAGCATGTTTTTCCTATTGAGCGTGAGTTTTGGTTATATCCGGTTCTTTTGATTGAATTTAAATGGATAGGAATTCCATTGTTAGGTGGATTGAATGTTGGATAAAATTTTGCTGTTGTGTAAGAATCATCACCAGATCCAACAGTGTAAATGTTCGATCTAACAATTAGTGGATGGTTCTCGGGTATTTCCCAAGCATCTAATACTGTAATATCGTCATGTTTGATTTTTAGAGAAAAGTAAGTATCAAGTCCATGAATCACGCCTTTAATACCGCCAAATCGATATGTTCCGCCGCCTTTATCTATTTCTTCGTTGATTTCGTTTCTATAATCATCAGAACTTTTTCCAGTGGACATTATAGCCAGTACAAACGGAATGAAGCCAACAAAGCAAACCATCATCCCTATTGCTATACCTGCAGGCCCAAATATGAACAAACCAAACCCGATTAGCGGTAAAAAGTAGAGTATTGGCGAAGGAGGTGTTAACTTTTCTGTGTGGACTACAATGCCTCTATCTTCAAAATCAATGATTACATTTTCTTCAATTACTTCAGCCAAATGGGATTTAAGGTAATTTAATCCATTTTCATTTCGCAAATAATTCAATTTCTTAGTCGTTGGATTTATCTTATTTTCAAGAATTTTGACCGTGTATATTCCATCAGTGTAAGATTCTTCAGATTGAGTAAACAAATCACTTACTTCTTGTCCTTCATCTGGGTTTAGAATCTCATTCTCCAGTTCCCAGAATTCATCCATAGACAAAACCTAATTCACTGCTCACTTAACAGTTTAGCCGAATAATGCCAGTGCAATACTGCAGTATGCTTGAATCACTGATATAGCCAAGGTCTGAAGTGTGGATCAGCATATTGTCTTGCTTGTTCTGGGGTATAGCCCATTTGAATCATTTGCTGCTCGTACGCAGTTTGTTCGGCTGAGATTTCTCCTTGAACTTGTCCAAAGCCTTGATCAAATGCAGCGTTTACGAACGCATCTTGTTGCAAACTTGCTCCCTTTCCACCACGGAAAACCAATATTCCGCCGAGAATGATGACAACTAATAGCAATCCAATTCCTCCAAAGATGAAAGCCTGATTAGAGATTCCGGATTCGGTACCATCGCTTCCTGTATTTGTGTCGTCTCCGCCATCACCGGACTGGTTGGTTTGGTCATCATCATCGTCGATAGGACCAACATCAAGAACACAGCCGTTTTCTTCAACAGTTACGTTAGCTGCAGTATCTGGGCACTCATCTTGTGAGTCTACAACTCCATCTCCATCGCTGTCAACTTCACATCCAGTTTCATCAACTGTGATTCCATCAGCAGTTCCTGGACACAAATCTTGTCCATCGTAAACTCCGTCATTATCGCTATCTGCTGGGCACCCTCTTCCATCATCACCGAATAGAACTCCAGCAGTTTCAGGACATTGATCTCCGTCTGTTCCATCAGGATTGTCACCGAATCCATCTCCATCAGTATCTGTCCATTGAGTATCATCCTCAGGTAAGAAATCATTAGTGTTCGACCAACCATCCGCATCGAAGTCAGAGCAACCAAATCTATCTTCTGAACTGGTTCCGTAACTTGTTGGGCAATCATCAACAATGCCATCACCAGTATCTGTTGTATTGTAACCATCTCTGTCAACATCGTTTGCCCAAATTTCTTCAGCGTTTTGTATTGTAAATGACTCAGAAGATAGTACGTTATTGGTTGTGTCTTCTTCAGAAACTGCTTGGTCCATATTGACCGATAGAATACAGGTGTAATCATCGGTTGGAGTGTCTTCAGAGATTTGTCCTTGTGAATTCATTACGGCTACAGATTCCCCGTAGGTAGATGGAGTTGACATGGTTCCTGAGTTGATTGTTTCAGTTGTTACTCCGTTTGAATTTACCAAATCAAGGCTCCAAGTAAAATCTCCAATCGACGGTCCTCTCTGGTTTATGATTTCAAAGGAGTAAAATATCTGCTCATCACTGGACATATTTTCTCCACATGTTAAACTTGCAATCGAGAAATCAGCCGGTGCAGCAGGCAGGGTTGTAACTGTCACGTTATAGAATCCAATTCCTCCATTCGACATTACCGAGAGATAAAATGGACCTGGTTGTCCTTCAAAGGTCATATCGCCAAGAGTAGACCATGTGCTTTCGTTCCATGAGAGAATCGGCGTTCCTTGTGAATCCAGTAATTCTGAGGTAAAACCTGTGCCCTCATCGGCTTGGAAATTAATTACAACATTCTGCATTTGGTCTAGAGTAATCTTGTAGATATCTTTGTCATCACCTTCGCTCATGCATGCCTGTCCTTGGATCATTGGGTTCACTCCTAAATCAAGTGATTCAAGGGTTGTATTTCCTGCATCCCCAGTTGCTAAAACATCATCTTGATCAGCACAAGAGAATACTGGTGGTGGAGGAATATATGGCTCAGGGGTTCCGAAAATGAGTCTGTATGTTCCAGCTCCACCAAACCAACCAGATTGGTTTACGTAAAGGGTGAATGTACCTCCTAATCCCTCTAGAGGGCTTCCGATAGTGGATATCTCGTGGTCACCGAAGAATGAGTTAGAGAATTCTTCACCAGTGCCTTCATCCACTAGTTCAACAGTTAGACCAGCATCTGGTGGGTCAACTATTCCAAGGTTCAAGTCGTCTCCTGCTGGAATTGTTATTTTGTATGCATCTGACTCATCATTGTCATCGATACAACCTCTGTATTCTATGTCTATTGGATTTCCTAAATCGTAAGCAGTTGCTGATGAATCCGTTGCATCAGCTCCAGAATTAGCATCATTCTGAGAAGCACAAGCAGTAAGTTCAGAATCGACAAGAGTTTGAGTTCCGTCCCTTGCGATGTTATCGTTTTCATTTGATTCAGATAATACTTCATCTGTATCGAGTTCTACAAATACGTAGTAATTTCCTGGAACGATAATCGAGGGAACTGTACCAACTATCGTGGTTGTTGCTGATTGCCCAATCATGATGTTATTCATAGTTGTATTTCCTATAAAGTGGTCTCTATCGGTTAGAATTCCATCTACTGAAAGGTAAGCTGCAACCGTAAATTCATCGACAGCATCTTCTCTTCCAGTATTGTTGACTTCAATATCTACCGATATCGAATTTCCAGAGCTCGAACTTTCGGGACTCGTAATGTCTTCAAATACAAGGTTAGGCATTGGTAGAGAGTAATTTGTCCAGATTTCAAGAGTATAGTTACCTTTACCACTGTAAGCACTAACGTTGACAAGGTAGGTTCCAGGCGTGCCTTCTTCAGGTGTTCCTAGCGTAGTAGTGAATTCAGTGATATCAATTCCCTCGCTTGAATTCAATTCTGTTCCGTTTGAATCTTCAATAAATAAATCAAAATCATTAGCAGCATCTTCCATGGTTAGTTTTGCTTCAATAACATGGTCTGCAGGAACATCGAAAGCAAATACATCGCTTCTATCGGTTTGTCTGTCTATGCATCCTGTGTATGACGCACTAACGTTACTTCCCATGTTAGTAGGAGAGTCAGCATGAGAATTAGCAGCATCAGAACCAATTCCACCATCATCCTGACCGTTAGGCCATAGGTCATCACAATCTAGAGTTTCATTTGCCCATGTCTCCAATGTGTATGTTCCATCGCCAGAGTACTGGAAAATTGCAATTATGTAAGTGCCTGCAACTCCGTCGACTTGAGATCCAGCAGTCGAGACCTTTTCCAGTGGATCATTATACTGCGATGCGTCATAAGAGGTGCTACCATTGCCGTCCGCCAAGTAAAGGTCGAAGTCAGCGCCAGCTGGAACGGTTAGTTCAATATCTACATTCCACTTTGCTGTCATGGTGAACTTGTAATAATCAGCACCATCGTTAGCATCAACACAGCCAGTAGTGGATTGTGTAGGATCAGAACCTATTGATTTTGAAGTGTTTGAGGTATTTCCTGCATCACCCGGGCTTCCTCCATCGTTTTGCAGTGCTGGACAAACAGCGCGTCCAGATGTTGAAACCCCGCTGAAATGGAATGGTAATTCGCCTGATGGGACTTTTGTAAGTACAGGCATGGATTCATCATTTGACTCAGATATTGGATTCTCATATTCGGTTGGAATTTCCACTGCCGAAGCAGAAATAATCGGCATCATGGACATTAAAACAAACATTGCAACAACGGAGAACTTGGATAAGCGACCAGAACTCATAACTTCTCTTCCACACTGCTCGTTGATTAACCTAACCCTACGGCAGTTCAACGCTTTACTAGGAAAATCACTTTTATTGAGAATCTTTAATATCCCTTGCCAAGATTTGACGACATGGGTTTCTTCACCAAGCTACTTTTAGGTTCAGGTCCTGATAACAATTCTTCATTTAGAGAGGACTACATAAGAGTAAGAAATGCTGATACTCCTGGCGAGAATCTATCGCGTCAATATCCACTTTGGCTATCCGGTTTGATTAACATCTTCATCTTAGAATCAACTCATCATACCGATGGACTGAACGCAATTGAGAGTCTTTTTGCTTGGTTATGCGTACTAGTAATCAGCCTTTTCTTGAGTGCAATTTTTGCCATGATGGTCCAAGATTCAGCATTACGAGGTACAAAAATACGCCTATACAATAGCTATGACAAAACTAAACCGAAATCTTACATTCAACAGAGATGGCCAGGGGAGATTTATGATGCTAGAGATACGATGTACTCATACACAAACGGGCAGCGAGTTCAAAGGCCACCATCATCTCAACGTGAATCCGATGCTTGGAAGTATTGGAGCAAACAAAAGAATTCACTACACGATTTTTTTGTCATCTCGTACCTAATTGGTATGTTTATTACAATCGCTGTATTTGTTTTCTTCATATCATACATTGAAGATTACTATGTGGCACTTTTTATTGCGAATATGGTTCTAATTGGATTTTTGCTTTTTGCTCTCTACAAAGACGATAAAAAAAGGAAAAGATACCGCTACAGATAATGAATTAAAAAATCTAAATTGATTAATTGAAGGAGAGTAGAACTTTTCCGATATTCTTCGCATCATGGATGTGCTGGTGTGCTTTAGCAACCTCTTCAACAGGGAATATAGAGTCAATTACAGGATTCAAAGCACCTTCTTGGATTCCTTGCAATATCCTCTCTAACTGAGATTTCATCGCTTCCTCATCATTCCAAGTTCCCATGTGAACTCCAAATATCGACTTGTTACTGGTCATGAGTCTTAGTGGGTCGAATTTTGGAGTTTTTCTAAGTGCGAAATAAGACTTCAGCAGATTCCTTTTCGAAGATGGTGCGGCAGCGGATAATCCGAATGCATACAATCTTCCACCTTGAGCTAAAACCTTCAAACTTTTCTTGAGATTCTCTCCTCCGATAGGATCTAGGATGTGGTCAACTCCTCTTCCGTTGGTTGCATCTTTGATTATCTTGACAAAGTCTTCATTGTGTCTGTCAATTGGAATCCCGTTGTAGGATTTGATGATGTCAGCCTTATGTCCTGAAGCAGTAGCCCAAACATTCTCTATTCCTGCCCATTGACATAATTGCAGTGCTGCGGTTCCTACACCACCCGCTCCACCATGAATAAGTACAGTCTCACCTTTCTTTAGATGCCCAAGATAGTGAAGCATGTGATGGGCAGTCATGTATGTTACAGGCATCGCAGCAGCAACATCTAGCCCCATCTCGTCTGGAACTGGTATTACTCTTGATTGTTGAACTACAACATGGCTTGCTTGTCCTCCAGTTCTCAGGGCAGCGACAACTCTCTGTCCGATTTCAAAACCTTCAACTCCTTCTCCAATTTGAGATATTATCCCACTAATTTCGTAACCTGGAGTGAACGGAAATGGAGGTACAGGTCTGTACAGCCCCAATCTCATCAGGGTGTCAGCGAAATTAATTCCAGCAAAGTGTACCTCAATACAAACTTCTCCTTTTGCTGCACTAGGCATTGGAAATTCCTTGATTCGTAAAACATCAGGCGAGCCAGCTTTGGTAATCTCAACACAACGAGGCATGGCTATTCCACCAGCATTAGCAGTATGATAGTTTGCAAGCAACAAAATATGTTCATTACCGCTTTAATCAGCGCACTAAGGACTATTTGCTCGGATATTTACTAGTCGGTCCGCGTCGCGGTCTTGAAATAGGGGAGGTTTGTCGGCAGACTGCTAAGGAGAGTATCAAAATGGGTTCTCAATGGGAAGATAAAAGTAAGCCGCACTTGAATATCGTGTTTATTGGACACGTTGACCACGGAAAGTCTACCACTGTTGGTAGGCTTCTTCTAGACTCTGGTCACATCGAACAACACGTTATCGATAAGAACGAAAAAATGGCGTCTGACGCTGGTAAGGCCGGATTCGGTCTTGCTTACGTAATGGACGGTCTAAAGGAAGAAAGAGCACGTGGAATTACCATCGACGTTGCACACAAGGAATTCTTTACACCTAACTATTACTACACTGTCATCGACGCTCCAGGTCACCGTGATTTCGTAAAGAACATGATCACCGGTGCATCACAAGCTGACGCTGCAGTACTACTATGTGCTGCAAACGACGGTGTTAACGCACAAACAAAAGAGCACGCGTTCCTAGCACGTGTTCTTGGTGTTAAGCAACTAATCGTCCACGTCAACAAGATGGATATTTCTGGTGTCGACTGGTCAGAAGACAAGTACAAAGCTGCTTGCGCAGAAGTCAACACACTTCTAAAGATGGCTGGTTTCAAGCCTGATGACGTTCCAAAGATTCCTGCGTCCTCTCTAAACGGAGACAACGTATACCACAAGTCCGAGAACTGCCCATGGTGGTCCGGTAACGAGTTCAACGGAAAGAAGGTCACAACACTGTTCGAAGCAATCGACGCTGTTCAACTACCTGACAAGCCAATCGACAAGCCTCTAAGACTTCCAATACAAGATGTCTACAAGATTTCTGGTATCGGAACTGTTCCAGTAGGAAAGATTGAAACTGGTGTTCTACAAGCTGGTAAGACAGTTATGTTCAACCCTTCACAAAAGAGTGCTGAAGTCAAGTCTATCGAGATGCACCACACAATGGTCGACAAGGCAGAGCCTGGTGACAACGTTGGTTTCAACGTCCGTGGACTAGCTGCAACTGACATCCGCCGTGGTGACGTTGCAGGATACACTGACAGCGAACCGTCTTTCGTCAGACACGACGAGACATTCGTTGGACAAATCCAACTAATGGACATTCCAAAGGCTGTTTCCGTAGGATACTCACCAGTATTCCACGCACACACTGCACAAGTAGCTGTTAGATTCCAAGAACTTCTTGAGAAGACTAACAAGGCTGGTAAGGAAGCAAACCCGTCTTTCCTAAAGACTGGTGACGCATGTCTAATTAGATTCCAACCAACAAAGCCAATGGCAATCGAGGAGATGTCTGTCTTCCCTGAATTGTCTAGATTCGCTATTCGTGACATGGGTAAGACCGTCGCTGCTGGCGTCTGCATGAAGATCGAGAAGAAGGCTTGAGCCTCTTTGAAATCTAGATTGGATTAGGAGGAATTAGAATGGGTGTCGTAACCGTAGTAAAATTGACCGGAGAGAACCACACAGACCTTGACAGAGTAGCTTCCCAAGTGAAAGCAATCTGTGACAACGGTGGTATCACTCTAAGAGGACCAATTCCACTACCAACACGAAGATTGGTTGTTCCTGTAAGAAAGGCACCATCTGGTGAAGGAAGCGAAACCTATGATCACTGGGAAATGAGAGTTCACAAGCGCCTGCTTGAGATGGACATCACAACCGGTAAGGATGAATCCGCACTTAGACAAGTGACAAAGATCCACATCCCAGACACAGTTAGTATCGAAATTTCGATGCGCAGCGCTGTTTGAGCAAGGTTGTGAGACCGAAGTTTGTTGACTACATAGCGAAAGCCATACTCTAAAATGAATGGAAGTTGATAGTTCACTAGTGGGTTACCTTAGCAACCCAAACCTACCGGTGTATGCCAATACCTATTCAAGCAAACCGAATGATTCAGCGAGAAGATTTCTCACAGTGGTGCCTCTTTGGCAATCCCAGCATCAATCAACCACTCTGCGTCTTCTTTAGGCAAGTTTTGAACATCACCGATTTCCAAACTGACTTCATTACCATTAGCATCGACAATTGAGTCAGCATCTTCTAGAATTTTGATTCTAACCAGCTCAATATCTTCAACTGCCTCTGAATTTTCAACAGGTTCTTTTTCACTCTCCTCCGAGAGTACCTCATCAAATGATTTGTTTGATGATTTTGAAGGAGCTAATTCCATAGCAATACTAGATTTCCCCCCAAGATCGGGATTCACGCCAAATTCTTGGTCTGCAAGGTCAGCATGAATGTATTCATCAATGTCCAAAAATTCATTTTCCATTGGTTCTGGTGATTCAAATTCTTCCTGGTCATCGAAAGCTGCAAGTGGAGGGCTGACAAATTCTTCCTCGATAGCAATCGATGGATTGTTAGCCATTCCGGTACTAAAATCACCTAATTGAGTAGTGCCTTTCGGATGAACCATCTGCGGGACATCAATTTCTCCTTCCAATCCCCTCTGCATCATTTCCCAATTCACATTCTTCTTGAATTTGATAATCTCTTCCCTAATGTGTCCATAAAATGCCCTTTCAGTAGGATCTGCTTTACCCCAATCCATAGCAGGTATGTCATTATTCATTCCTTTGTGCGTCGAGGGTTTTAACTCAAGAGTTCCAACATGTTCAACCATCGCTACAATTCTTCTGCGCATGAACTCCGCAGATACTCTCCTGATGTTTTGCTGACGCTTTTGGAGAGATTCAAACTTGACTCCTGTCATGTTGTTCTTCAACATATGTCGACGTTCTGTTTCCATGTTATTCAATAGTTCAGCGACCACTTTCCAGAAGTTTGGTATGGGTAAATCAACCGGTAATTTCCGGTTTGCCTGCTGGCGACTTAATGAAAAAAGCAAGTCTTCGATTTTAGAGGCTTGAGCCTCATCGAAGTTGCTATAGGACGCCATCACAGACCTCCTTGCGAAGGTAGGTTTTGAACTTCATCCCCAGTTTTTTCTGAACTAATTTCACTAAGCCTCTTAATCAAAAGCATCAAACCATCACTCACAGGAGGTAACCCGATGAGGACATTTAAGCAAAATCACAAGGCTTTCTTGTTGATTGGGCTGATGATTTTTTCAATTTACGCTCCTGTATTTTCAGCCTCAAAAACACATTATGATAGTCCTAATCAACCGACTAACCCGATGGTTGAATACCCAAATGAATCATTTTTTTCAGATAATTTGACAATTCCAAAAAACCATTCAATCGACTCAGCAGAATTTCATCTTACTCCATTATGGGGCTATGAAGAGTATAATGGAACTTACTTCAATTCTGACTGGGGTAACTCATTTACAAGAGGGACAGCAAATAGAACATCATCTCTATCATATTCAGGAGATTTGACTTTACAGACTAATTCCTCAGTTGGAAGTTTGACGGACTTTGAAACCTCTGTAGCACAAGCAGTAAATTGGTTCTCTACAGGCAAGGATAACTCAGTGTGGAAAGTTGAGAATTTGAGCCAAAATAATTCTCTTTCAAATTTAGTTGGCACAGGCCTAGATCTTCCAGACAATGCTTCAGACCAATCGCATGTCCTTTCAACAAATGCATTTGGTGCATTAAATTCTAACTCAGCCTCTTGCTTAGCATCGCCAACACAAGTCATAGAAATGACTGCTTTCGACCTCACTCTGACCTTTGACCTTTGGATGGCTTTGGGAGATGACGACATATCATGGCTTGAATATAGAATTGAATCTGGCAATTGGCAAACTTTACCAATTTCTCAAGGCTATTCACACCAAGTAGATTCTTCATTATACCAGGCTAGTAATCTTCCAGTATCGGCCTGGAATGGCTCCACATCTGATTGGGAGCGAGTGGAGGTTGATCTTTCGAGCATTCTAAATCCGGTCACAGACAGATTTTATGATTTCAGATATTGCTTTGCAACCTCCAATTCAAATGTTGCAAGAGCAGGTATTTTTATCGACAATCTAAGTATCTATGACGCAGGCACTCCAAACGGCGCCTGGCTCCATGGTAACCTGAGTGGAGACTATTCACCAAATGCTGAAGGTTGGCTACACTTCCCCCTCAATCTTTCTTCATACAATAATAACAGCCGCTTGTATCTAGAAACAAATTGGGATATAGAAGGCGGAAATAACGACCAGATGACAACTTGGATTTCGCTAGATAATGGTAGCAACTGGATTTTACTATCTCCATATCCGGGTCATCCGGGCTTTGGAGTCAGCCATAATGGGTTAACTTACATGCAGGAATCTTTCCAATGGATTCCAATTCAATATTCAATACCGCCTAGTGCATTCAGTCACAACAATTCCTCTAGCGCCCTTTTGGGATTCTGGGTTCAAACTGATAACATCAAGAATCACGGCGGAAATGCTGGAAGTGGTTGGGAAGGTATGATAATCGATGATGTTGGTATCATCGAAGACTTTGGATTAGTTTCTGAAGAAAGGCATGTTCTGATGGAGTTTAACCAAACGCCTTCCTATCAAAATGGCTCGAGTACCGGCTGGCTACGCAACATAAGTGGCTTAGCAAATGACTGGCAGTATATTCGGTCGCAAAATGCTCACCCGGAGAATTGGAGGAATGAATCATTTGAATCTCAGACAAATGGTCCACCAGGATGGACGGTTCAGACTCTAAGAGGTTCAGAATGGTCAATAGGTCCGACCTCAAATTCATCCAACTGGGGACCTGGGTATTGGCCGAGTGGGAATAATGGCGCAGGGATTGTGCTAAACGGTAAATATGCGGCAAACTCTTGGACGCACCTTATTTCTCCGACTTATGTAATTCCAGAAAATTCAACTGCAAGAGTATCCTTCAAGTCATGGGTTTGTACTGAACCAAATTGGGATGGAGGGGCAGTTTCGATTTCGCAAGATGATGGTGAAACCTGGTGGTTCATCCCTCTTGACGCACCAAATTTCCACGATGTTCGCTCCACAGCGAATGTTTATTCTCCGCTTTATGGGGAAGGGATATTCGATGGCTCACAAGTTCCAAATGGTTGCCTATATCCGCATCAATTTGCTTCAAAAAGCACAGACGTAAGCAACCTAAGCGGTGAAGAAATTAGAGTTAGGTTCTCCTTTTTCTCTGATACTTATGTGGAATCACATGGTTGGTATGTTGATGATGCAGGCGTTGAAGTTGATGTATTCGAAACAACAGGAAGCTGGACCTCGCCGTCAATTTATCCAAACCCAACTTTTGGCTACGGTGTTTTTGATGCTCAGCTATCCCTGCCAAATTCTACTTCGATTAATTTCACCTTATTAGATCATAATGGCTCTAAGATTTCTGATTTATCTTTAGGTCAAAGCATCGATTTAGATGTAGAAAAGTATCCTTCAGTATCCATAAAGGCAGATTTCTTCACCCAAGATTGGCTGGTAACTCCGCGTATTGAAACAATTGGTATGGGATCGAATGTTTACCTGACCCCAAGCCACTTTATCCATTCACAACTTAATTCATCCTCGGCATGGGATTTTTCACAAACTAATCTAGCACCTAGTGGGGCTCTGAGAGGAGATACTACTACGGCTATGCCGTTGAGCCTGGAATCAAGCCCTTGTTTGAATGAAGGCTTTTCCATGCAAGGTTATGGAACAATTTCGAATTCTGTAATCAATATGGCACGCTCTAGTGGTATGACTACACAAGTAAATTCTAATTCAGGATTCAACGCTTCATATCTGCAACCATCTTTCAATCCAGATTACCCTCCGTCTATTTACTTAGATTCTGGCAATGCACTATCTGGCTTAGAGATTGAGTTCAACTGCATTTCAGGCTCTACAGAAAAGATTCTTACACAATTTAGTGGACATGAATTACTCAATACAAGCGGATATAGCCCCACGTTTGTAAAGAACTTTGACCTGTCTCACAATTCTCTTAATTTGGTACAGGTAAGTAATGCAAGCGTTTCACAATTATCAGGTAACTTTGAGTTATCTTTCACAACATTTGTCGATTCAACATTTGATTCTTATTCATTCAATCAAAATCAAATAAACATTGGTGATGAGAGATTGATTACTTTCAGTATTGAATCTGACCAGGGCTCCGTGATTAATCTCAATAATGGCATCAGTGAGCATCAAATTTTTGGAGACCAAAAAATAAGTCAGCATTTTGCTAGCGCAAATTGCACAGAAATAGAACAAATAAACTTGGAAATAAGGCTATCTGAATGTTTAGTCGATATCCATATTCAAGCAACTGATTCATTCAAAATTTATGATTTTTCAGCCGTAGGACTCCACGAAGAATTTACAATTTACCCAGACCTTGATGTGCTTAATTCAGTGTTTGAAGGCAAATCAGCACAAACAGATTCGAACAATTCATATGTACAAATTGAGATTTTATCAACAGGTCAGAACATCGGACATTACCTTGGTTGGAATATTACCTCAAGCCCGAAAATGAATCTTGACATCACTCAAATTCCAACACAGACATGGTTGCCTGAAACCAATGTTAGAGTGAAGGCAACCGCAACGCGTGAAATTCCGTACAATTCAGAAAATACTGCGCCATCATTGATTTCTGCTCAGATATCTTTGTCACCCAGCCCAAATATTAGTGACTCATTGGTAACCATAGAATTCGTTGATTTGGATACCACTCCTAGAATAAGGCAAATTCAAGGAGCAGGTTTGGCCCAATTCGAGCAAGATTTCTCCAGTATATCTTGTCAAATAACAACTTGTGACTTCGATTTAACTCTAAACTCTACATGGTTGCTTGATGATATAGACCAGGCTTACTGGTTCTTCAGTGCTTGGGATGAAGATCAATTGAATGCAGGCCCTATTATGGATACACATATTTCGATTAGTAAATCAGTTCTGAATGATGCTGAGATATTCAATTTCCAAGCATTTGACGATTTCGGCAATAACCTTGGAGATTCGAGTCAGCCATTTTATCCAATTTTCATGAAGTCATCAGCAAATATCAGCGTTTCAGCTAATGTGAGGTTTGCTGGAGTGAATTCCGGATATTTACAGGCGGGTCAGGCCACTGTGGGAATTGATATTTATCGCAAATCCGATTTACAAAATCCTATCTCTGCCCTTCAAACCATCACAGGCTCAGGTGGATTGATTACTGCAGTTTTGCAGGTTCCTCAAGGATTGCAGCCCGGTGAAGAATTCATTATTATTCCATCAATAATTAGTTGCAGTAATGCCATGCTTGCCCCATCAAGTTGTGGTGACCAAACAAATGAAGATGTCAAAGTTGTCTTACGGTATGACGATGTCCAACCTATGGTAAACTCGCTACAAATTTTGGACTCTGGATTTGAATATCCTGCTGATGGACATGTAATGATGGAAGGACAAAATATTGCACTGAGGGCAAATATTTCTGACGATCAAGCCCTTGCTGAAGCAATTAGAGTTTGGACTTGGCTTGAAGCAGTTGATGACCTTGACCAGGATGGTGAAATAGATGCTGAAGAATATAATTATCAAGTTCTTCAGATAGAGGTAGGTGCTACAAATCAAACCATAGATCTGCCATTAATTTCCTATTCAGATGTTTTACCATCATCCGCTAACCAGGGAAGAGCAAGTATAGCGATAACGGGTATGGATTATGCAAGAAATCCGTTTACTAACGCAGGGGAATTAGGAAATGAAACCCTTGATTTGGCTACAATATATGTTCAGAGAAGGGCTCCAACAACAATTGCAAACGAATATTTCTCTTTGAATCGGGAAAATGGTTTGTTGTTACCAGGTTCTATGCATACTTTCTCGATGCAATTAACCGACGGAAATGGATTGGATTCCCTCGATTCGGTAGTGCTAATGCTAATGGGCAGAGATAATCCTGATGATTGTAGCATTCACTATAATATACCTCTAGATGAGTATGATTTTGATGATAGTTGCTTCTTGTATCCTCCAAGATTTAGAAGTCAGCAAGTTGGGATCACCCAGACCTTTGATGTTTATTTTGACTTTGAACTAACATGGGAGAAAGCAGAATTGATTGCAGGTATGGACTTTACACCAGGGGTAATAGTCAATGATGAGGGACAAGATCTGGGTCTTGGAATCACACAACTCAGCGGTTTAACTTGGACCACACAAGTCGAATCTGAGTTGAGGCTTACAAAATTCCAGGATACGGTCTCTCCCTATGGTCAAGAATATGATGGAACAATCTATATCAACAGAGATGACTTGTTGAGATTTGAATTCGATGTATTTTACAAGGGAACTGAAGTCACTGCCAAAAATCTGCCCCACAACGTTTCTCTCAATTGGCGCAGTAATGATGGCTTTACGACTGTAAATGGCTCTACTGACGTCAATAATTTTGGTCGTGCTACAATTAGAATACCACTCGATAGCCAGCAATGGATAAGAAATACAGGAATACTCTATTTCGAATCCCTTTCTTGGGCAGCCCTTCAAATTGCTCCAATTTCATATTCTGTAATTATCGATGAAAATGTGCCAAGGCTGGTTATTCCCCCCGGAGAATTCTCTGAGGTGAGGTCGGATCAAATAGAAAATTTCAGATTCAACATATCAGTTCAGGACGCTGAATTAGTTAGGCAAGAACCGATTATTATGAACTGGCACTGGACTAGAGCAGGAATGATAATCGATTCTAGTGATGATAATTCATTTGCTGTACCTATGATAGATTCTGGGCTCTGGTCAGGGGAGGTAAATCTCGACCCAAGGGGCTTTGATTTCCGCGAAGGAGATCATATTACAATTTGGTTTGATGCCTTTGACATGAGTGGAAAAAGGGTTCAAGGAATTGGAAGTATGGAAATGCCTTTGAATTTGGATTACAATATTATTTCATTTGAACCGGTCTTGACAAGTGTGATTGCTAATCCATACAGACCATCCTTTGGTGAGGATGTTAACATCACGGTGGAGTTGGAAAATCAAGGTGTTTTAGCGGGTGAGGTTAATCTTTCATTACGAGACCAGCAAGGAAATATCTATGCTAATTTTGAGCAGAGTTTAGAGCCGAATCAAGTAGTTATTTTCACGTGGACAATTGAAGTATTCAAGAGTGGCGAATTAGGTTTGGAGATACATTTTGAAGGTACTAATCAATCAGTTCCTGTCGTGATCGCTGAGGTTCCAGACAATCAAGCGGATTCATCGGGAGAAAATATCGCAATCACAGGATCAATTATTCTAGCGATTATTCTAGGGTTGATGGTCGTGATGGTTATTAGGATTCAAAGAAAAGACAATCTCAGCAATCATTTCGAGCGAAAAGAGTTTGATTACGGTGAATTTGAAAATAGCACCGAGGAAGAATGAGGGTAATATACAAAAATAGACCCCTAGACCGCTGACATACAAAGCCGGGGTACCCGAGTGGTCAAAGGGGGTGGATTCAAGCTCCTCTGCATAATGCTTCGCAGGTTCAAATCCTGTCCCCGGCACCAATAACCTACTGATTATAACTCCAATTCTTGGGATTAAATTCAATTCATCACGCTAGTACCGGGTGCTATGCGTGTTCTATTACTGGGGTCTTCTGGCTTCATCGGACAAAGCATTGCAAGTTCGGCACCTGACAATATTCACGTCACTGGAACCTACAAATCTAGGGCATCCTTGGCTAAAGGAAATGAAAAAATACAACTTGATTTTCTGAGTACAGAGATTGATTGGAGCAAGTTAATCGATGGTTATGATTGTATCATCGTTGCTGCAAGAGCCAATTCAACTGACCCCAAATCTAGAACAGATTTGTCAAAAAATGCTTCTATGTCCTTCGAAAATTTGTTGTCTGCGATCAACTCAACCACAGAAAAGAAGAATTTGATAGTGATTAATGGAAGTCTTAGCTATGGTGATAGAGGCGATGAATTGGTAAAATCTGATTTTGAAGTTAATCCAACTGGTTTTGCAAAATCATATGCTATTGCGGAAGCGCCTTTCCGAAAATATCATTCCAATGGGGGAAGAATAGCAATAATCAGAGCACCATGGGTTTTAGGTAAAGGGTCATGGTATGAACAGATGTATGATTCGATGGATCATATACCAGTTCTCGCTAAAGGAGAGCAGTGGATGTCAATAATTACTCTAGAAGATTTATCTAAGTACATATGGGATTGTGTGGAAAATGAATCAATAGGGATTTTTCATCCCAAGTTGACCTACAGATGTATTCAAAAGGAATTTGCAAGCATTGTTGCAGGGATTACAGAGAAGAAAACTAGAGATTATGGCTTTTTCAGACTTTTAGGTTGGGATAAACAGATGAAGGAATCTGTAGTTGCTTCAATAAGACTAGATGATCAGAGAGGCGATGTTTCAGAAAATCTTGAATCAAAGAATAATTTAATTCAATATTTGCAAATTATTCACTCAGATTTCTGATATACGTAAAGGCTGTACTCTCCTAGATTCCAGAAAGGTGTTATTTGAAGTATTGAATCGATTTTGTAAAATAATTTACTCCTAAAACCCCCTTCTGGAGCCCAATGATGCCTGTACCAAGCCGGATGAGTAATACAGTAACCCAACCGAAATTTCCGCTTCAAATGTTTCCTAAAAATTCTATGAATCTGTGTTGCAGAATAACATTTTGATGCCAAAAAGCGAGTAGGTGAATAACCACCCCAAATCTTTTTCAAACGCGAAAATGCCTTTGAAGGTCTCAATGTAGCCAAGTTCCATAATATCTCAAAAGCATACCATTTGTTGACAAATGTTGCAACGATCCTGCCATTGGGTTTGAGCACTTTTGATAACTCTTCAATCGCATTATCTAATTCAGCACAAGTGTTCAATGCACCAAAGAAGACGTAAACAGTATCAATTGAATTCGGCTCCAAATATTGCAGCACATCCTCTGGTCCACCTAACAATGGATTCATTTTTTTGTGAAATTCGGTTTTATCTCTAACAATTCTGTAGAATTCTGGAGTTATATCTAAGCCGCTAACCTGTTTCACATCATCTATTTTTGAAAACCAAACCATATCTAATCCAGGACCATATCCAATTTCTAAAAGATGCTCAAACTCACCTTTCAGTACAATATCTCGAAATTGATTTCGCAAATGCTTCAAGACATGGTTCTCATTTGCCCTGGATTCAAAACTTTCAGCCTCCTCATCATAATAATCAGCTACTGATTTATGATATTCTGCAGATTCCATTAAATAGCCTCCATGGCTTTCGAATATTCATGCTCTATGCGCTTTTTGTGGGCATTTTCATGCCCTCTGCAGACTGATTTTGAATAAATAGCCTCATCTGACTTTGAAATTGTCAACTGCTTTATTCTTCTATTTGCTTCCCAGTTTTCGATAATCGATCCAATCAATGGTAATCTCATCACCGACCACCACCAAGGATAGTCTCGCGTTTGTTCTATTTCGAACAGCCCCTTCTTTCCAGCGTTAGGAAGGATATTTTGCACCCACTTGTTTGACTCATATAAATCAGAAATCCCTGTATCATCCTTTATTGGAATAATCCTCATCATCTCTCTTGCCCCATATACACTGTGCTCGAATTCTAAGGAATCATTTGCTAAAACCATATTCGGGCACAGCAATCTACCCTTGGGATGCTTATGAGAGAGGTATATTGCTAATGCTCTAACCCTCCAAACCCAGCCTGGTTTGGTAATGATTAGAATGTCAACATCTCCGCCCTCTTCATTTACTCCTGCAGCAATAGAACCAGTGATTGCAAGCCCTGTTATTTGTTTTGTTGACTTTAAGATTGAGAGCACTTCTTTTGTCTGTTCAATGTGCTTATTTGCACGCATTTTGCTTTTATTCAATTCAGTATTTATTGGATATTTGTCGGAAATAACAACTCCATTTGAAACACTTATTTTTGGACTCGTTTCGATGAATTTAACCAGTTGTTCAGGCTCCGTTTTTACCTGTAAGTTTTCTATTAAATCCTCAAGGGTTGGGTGGAAATTAAAGATGCTCGACCAAGCCAAAACTTCGTCCACAGCATCTTTCAAACTGCCCTTGAACTGATAAGCCATTCCAACAAAGCCTCGTAATTACTGTTAGTATAATAATCAAATAGTTAACATGCTATTCATAGAAGCCATGAAATGAACCTATCGCTCCCCATAGGATGTATGGGCGAGAAATGCAGCACTGCTCATACAATATCTCTCCAATTGATGCCAATTTTAATGATTCTAGGAGCGATAATGTCGCTTGGTGCTAGTTTTTTCATTCCACCTATAATCTTGATTATTTTTTCATTTATGGTGGTTTTTTACTGGATTAGCACCCTCAAAAATCCTGAATTTAGATTAGAAGATTTACGATTTGCTATCGTCCCTCTAGCAATAATTGCTACCGGATACCTCACTCTACATGATAACCTTCCAGCATTTTATGATCAAGCTTACCATCTCCAAATTTCTAATCGCATTTTAGACAGATGGGCTTGGGAGCCAACTCATCAAGGCATGAGTTATTCATTCAGGCCAGAAATAGTATCAGGCATAGCAGCAATTGAGATGTGGATAACCGGTTCTGTGAACTCAGTCATTTTCACGCCAACATTATTTTTGCTTGCTTGTGCCTACTCAATCCAACATATAGCCGAGAAGTTTAGCAGCAAGCAACTTGGTTTCCTGGCTGCAGTTATATTCTGCTTTTTTCCAGTAGTCGTTTCTTTTGGGAGGACCATGCTCCTTGATGTTGCAGTGGCTGGTATGATTATTTCAGTAATACATCACCTGCTTATAATCATTGAAGGAGGTTCTGAGAAATCATTTCTAGTCCTTGGTATATTATCTGGAATAATTGGCTTGACTAAGTATCCATATCTGTATTTTGGTGGAATGATTTGTTTAGTACTAGTCGCTAAACAAATGAAAAATCAAGCAAAGTTTGTTGGATTAGGTTATTGCGCAATACTGGGTCTATTTTTTATCAAGAATCTAATTCATACGGGCTCAATTATAGGTCCAATGCAATCACAGATCTTTGGAACATTTGCGAGTATGGAGGCAATATCAAGTGATAGCGTGACATATACTCCAAATAATTTCATTTCCGAACTTTATCAAGAATGGACTTTTGTGACTTTGTGTTTATCGATTTATGGTACAGCATTAATCATCAAAAATAATAAAGATTTTTTCTTATATTCTTGGCTTTGTATATTACCTGCAATACTGCTTCACGGGTTTATTTTGAACTTCGGTGAAGTTCGCTACTCTACTCCTTGGATTGCTTTAATCTGCATTGGAATACCGGGATCAATACATTATTCCAATTTCGAATTCGGAAATAAAGCAGCAGATTCTAAAATTCCCTCTATCATGATACTTGTTTTGCTCCTACTATCTTCTAACTCTGTTATTGCAAACACAAACGAAACTTTTGAATCATCAGAGAAATTGTACCAATTTCGGATTGATTGGATGAATATATATGAGCAGACTGGTAAGATATTAGAGGATGATTCGGTGATCATTACTGGCTCAGATATAACTATTGGACTTCACTCGCAAACAGAATCATATCGTCCAGAGGACCAAAATTATCCATATCTCCAAGCCATTGATAAATTTGAGGCGACCCATATTTTCACCCAAGACAGAAGGTATAGATTTGATATAGATGTGAATGAATCATTTCTTTTTGGGTCCCCAATTGAGCCAGTATCTGCGATATCTGTAAATGGGGAAACAGGCAGGATTTGGGAAGTTAACCATAGCAGATTGGAACAAGCAGATTATTGGCAAAATAACTCCCTTGATATTGATGCCAGTATCCAAAGTGGAGATTTTGTCTGGGTCTCCTCAGGAATAGATTTCGAATTACCTGATAATGTTGCTATATTCAGGATTTTAGCCACGGGGTCTGAACTTGACTTGGATGAATTATTTGATGCACACATAACCCCATCCCTGCTTATGTGCGATTCTCAATTATCTTGTTCTTCGATTGATAGATCCGAACATATCGAGGAAAATTGGGCTTTTTGGGTTTCACTTGAAAATTAATCTAATTAAACTGTAGAGGTTCTTTAACCTAAATACAAAGGAATGATGTATTGAATACCCTTAGTATGGTCGTGCAAGAGGATATTGAATCTGTTTTACATTTACTTGCGGACGCAGCCTCAGAGCAGAGTATGCAATTTTTCAGAGAGAAAAACAGTGTTGAAAATAAGTGGGAGACAGGATTCGACCCAGTTACTCAAGCGGATAAAAATGCAGAAATCGCGATTCGTAAAGTGCTTGCAGAACAAAGACCAGATGACGCAATTCTGGGTGAAGAGTTTGGTCTCACAGAAGGCAAAAACGAACTAACATGGGTTCTTGATCCAATAGATGGCACTCGCTCATTTATTCTGGGTCAACCTACTTGGGGAACTTTAGCCGCACTTTGCAATGAAAGTGGACCAATTTGGGGGATTATGGACCAACCTTTCACAAATGAACGTTTTATTGGCGGACCCAACATTGCTAAAATGTTTCATAATGGAGCAGAAATTCCTCTCAAGACGAGGGCTTGTTCAGAAATTTCGAAGGCACACATCGTATTTCCATCATCCTACAGAAAGGAAATACGTCCTATCGCAGGAAAGTTATCTGAAATTTATGATTCTGCCGAACTAGGGCGTGCTAGCGGTGACTGCTACAGGTATGCTCTGATTGCCATGGGTGGCTTGGATGCTGTAATTGATATGGGGCTGCAATCTTACGATATCTGTGCTATGATTCCAATAGTTGAATCTGCGGGAGGAATCGTTACTGACTGGGATGGAAATCCATGTCATGATGGTGGCAAAATTTTGGCTTGTGGAGACAAGCAATTGCACTCTAAGTTAGTGGAAGTCCTGTCAAAAATCAACCAAGGATAGCATCTACGAGAGGCTTGAATGTATCTCCGTGCATATATGGGGATTCAACATCAGCCAATTTTTTGATTTCCTCAAACGCTCCTCCGACCGCTACAGACCAATTTGCAAGTTCAAACATGCTAATATCGTTAGGTGCATCACCAACAACTAGCAAATCTCTCTCTGTGAGTCCCATTTTGTCTAAAATCACTTTCAAACCTTCTCCTTTCGAAAGTTGAGGCTCCATTAAATGAATCGCAAAACCAGTTCTTACAACCTCTAAGTGGCTCCATTTGTCATCACTCATCAATTCCCTAATAGTTTCCAAATCTTCATTAGGAAATAAGCACCATTCGCTTTCTCTCCAATCATTTGATCTAATTCCTTTTGGCCTAAGTTCAGGCATTTCTTGCGCAAGATAAGACGCAGCTTCCTTTGCGGTCTCGGCTTTTGCTCTCAAGATTGGATCTCCCCAGTCAGGGTGCCATATCACTCCTCCATTCTCACAACACATCGGCCCCGAAAGCCCGATGAATCTCCAAAGTCCGTATGTAATCGGCCTAACATTTCCAGTAGCGAGCGTCACAGGAATGCCTGCCCTTTCCAACTTTCTCAGCGCTTCAATTGCCTCTAAATTTAGAACTTTATTACCATCAGTAAGAGTGCCATCGATATCGACTGCAACCAACTTTGGTTTCCAACCATCAGGTAACCAGTCCATGATTTATGCATCAAAACCAAGTTCAAGAAATTAGTGTACGCAAATTCCAGATTTTCGTTAGTTGTGCTATACACAAAAATATTGATGAATCTCAACTAATCCCCAATGACATGGAAGAGGAAGATTCCGTTGTTCATTTTTCATTGGAAGATGAAACTACGCCTTCCGAAAAGAAGTTTTTTTGGCAAAAACCAACCACCTCTCCAGAACCAATAAATGCAGATTTGGATTCTGATTTGCTGCAAGATGTAGAAATTCTAGATGCACAACTTGTAAGCAAGGCTACAGGGATTTTCCACGTAGAGTGGCCTATCCTTGGCATGGATTGCCCAGATTGTGCGGCTAAGGCTACAAGGGCACTGAATTTCCTGCCGCAAGTTTCAGAACCAGTAGTTTCTGCAACCTCAGGAGAAGTAAGGCTAGAAATCGATGTAGAAAAAGGAACCATGTCTGAAATTGGAAAGGTTCTCAAGTCATTAGGTCACGCTGCTGATTCTCCATGGCAAGTTATCACCAACGCAGATCAGGAAAAAATAGCCAAAAGGAACGGTATTCAAGTGCACAGAGTCCCTAAGTTACTCAGAACGATTCCGGGAATTATCGATGTTGAAGTAGAAAAAGATGGACCGATTCAAATCCAACTCCCGGGTAAAGACACGCCTGAATTAGTCGAGATTAGGAATGAAAAGATCAAGGAAATACTTGGTACTGAGCCTAAATTTGCAGTAGGGGAATCCACAAGAATTAGACCGGATCAATGGAGATTAATTGGAGCTGGTCTGGCATTTCCACTATTCATTGCAATCATTTTGATTCATGAACTCAACATCTCTGATTTCTGGGTTGCCGCTATCGCTTTACCAGGTGTTGTCATAGGAGGTTTTGAAATGTTCAAAGAAGCATGGGGTAGCATCAAGGCAAAGCAACTCGGCTTCCAAGTTTTGACTAGCCTTGCAGTCATTGGCGCGAGCATACAGCAGATGTGGCATGAAGCTCTATTGGTTGTAATTTTCGTTGCATTTACTCAACACTTGGAGGGAGATGCCCTCATCAAAGCAAGAGAAGCGATGCAAGGAGGACTTGACAGACTCCCGAAAACTGCTAGATTAGTCAGAAGAGGTATTGATGTCTCAGAGATTAAGTCTACGTCTCTTTCGATTGCACCAACGGGATTTACGCCAAGTTTAGCAGGCGGGTTTACCTCACCATTCGCTACTCCGGTTGCTATGCCTCAAACCCAAAATTCATCCGGTCATCATAACCATAGCCACGACTCTTCAGGCTTAGAGGAAGTTCCGATTGAGTTGCTCAATGAAGGGGACATCATAGAGGTAAGAAGTGGCGAATTAATTCCTGCTGATGGAATAGTTTCTGAAGGCGAGGGAAGCCTTGACATGGCACCATTAACAGGAGAATCAGTACCTGTTTCAGTCTCTAAAGGAGATGAGTTAAACGCAGGTTTAGTTTTAGCAAGAGGGCCACTCAATCTCAAGGTTACAGCAACTGGTGATGACACAAAATTGTCTGGTTTAATCGATGCTGTTCACACCTTCAGAGAGACTCCTCCTAGAGTACAGGGGGCAATCGAGACTTTTACTGCATGGTGGGTTCCAATCGTTATCCTTGGGGCATTTGGCGTATGGCAACTAGTCGATCCTTCTGATTGGAAGATTGTCCTTCTGCTATGGGTGGTTGCATGTCCATGTGCTCTGCTCCTCGCCGCTCCAGTACCAAATGCAGCTGCATTATCCAAGGCAGCACAACGAGGAGCAATTGTAAGAGGCGGCGATGTGATTGAAAGGCTTGCCAGGGTAAATCACGTTTTACTAGATAAAACCGGGACTCTAACTACAGGCAGGCCCAAAATTGGTGAAATAGCAATTTCTGGGGCTTCCAAGGAAGAAACAGTCCTATCGATAGCTCTTGGCTTAGAGTTGAAATCTAATCACCCTTATGCACTTAGTTTGCAAGACTATTGTGAAGAAAAGGGAATCTCATCATCGAAAATCACTGGTTTGAAAGATGTAAATGCTGGAATTGAAGGTAAGTATCGCGACCAGTATATCGCAATTATGAGACCAGACATCGCTTTGGAAAAAGTTGGCAAATTCCCTAAAAAGATTGGAGACGTAATCAATCAAGCCGACAAAAATGGTCATGGGGCAAGCATCCTCGTTAAGGGAGAAAAGGCAATTGCAGCCTTTACTTTCATTCACGATGACGCAAGAGACGGCTCAGATACACTTGTCGAAAAGTTCTATGACAGACAAATCAACGTGGAAATATTGAGTGGTGATACTCAGAGTGCTGTGGATGCGTTTGCATCTGATTCTGGTTTAGTTGATGGTGCTGCATACGGTGGCTTAAGCCCTGAAGAAAAAGTAGCATTCACAACCAGTAGATCAGTATCTAACATCACTATGATGGTTGGAGATGGATTCAATGATTCAGCAGCCTTGGCAGTTGCTGATGTTGGTGTTGCTGTCGGCAGCGGAGAGAGTGTAAATCTAGAGGCTGCTGATGTTCTTATTCCTGGAGATAATCCAGCAATATTACTAGATTTGATTGACACGAGTAGGAAAGCAAGGAGAATTTTGATGGCAAATTTATATTTCTCATTAGGAGTTACAATTGTTTTAGTTTACGCCGTACTGAACGGATGGTATAGCAATATTTGGTTCGGAGTAGTAGTCCACGAATTTTCAGTCGTACTCGTGATTCTAAACGGAGCAAGAATTGCAGGTAAATCAGGATGGTTTGACCTTTTCAAAGGAACAATTAAATCGGTATACATGGATACAATCGAGGCTTTCCGACTATTAGTGGAAAAATATAATCCCAAATCTAAGTCAGTAAATTGAGAATAATCTCAAGAACATGGTCCTACTCGGGTACCCATGGATGAACTTCTCACCGTCGAGTCGAGGGTAACTCCACCATCCCTCTCTTGCCCTAGTTGTAACGGTCTTTTACCATTCGAATTTGGCGACGTTGAATGCGTCCTTTGTGGTGCAAATGTAAGGGTAGATCACCAGCCTACACGAAGGGCTTGGAAAGAAGAAAAAGTGTCTTGCCCAAACTGTTCAAAGGTACTAATTGCAGGTGTTGATAAAAGACCAGCCCACCTAAAATGTGGGTCATGTGGAACACACTTCGACCTTTTGCCGAAAGTGGTGAAAGTGGAGATTGGCTGTCCAAATTGCGGAAGAAAGCTCAGGATGAAAAAAAGGCCTGGGAGCAGAGAAATTTGTTGTCCAGCATGCGAAACAGATTTTGTTGTCAAATTCTAATTTTGAATTAGCCTGTATAGGCTGATAATCGACATATTTTGCATCTAGTTTATCGCGCTCCTTATCAATGATGAGAGATGCATATTCAACTGGATGGGATATTATGGGGTTAGTGAACAACTTACCTGACGGAGGAGATGCTGCTTCCAAAAGCAGAGAAAATAATCGGAAAGTTTCACTTTCTGCTCTGCGAAGTCAATTTACTACCTCAGGGAAAACCAGTACAGATCAAGCCCTTCTAACCAGCGCAAGGTATCGTCAAGAAGAATCCATCCGCAAAGACGTACTAAGGGAAAGAAGGATTAGACAAACTGCTCTCAATGAAAGAATTAATGCATTACAAAATGCCATGGAAAAGGACTTGATGGTCCAACATGAACTTACTCTGGATGCACTAGAAAAGGAACTAAGACAATCAATGGACGAGGAATTGGTCGAACTAGAAAATAGCGTTCTAGCAAGAGAAGAGCTTAGGATGCGAGAAGAACTCAGTCTGCGCCTTCAACGCGAAGTATCCGCATTAGAGGAGAAATACGAGGTTGAACAGAGGACTAAGCTCGAGGAATATAAACAGGAAATCAAACAGAATATTCAGGATGACCTGCAGAAAGAGCATCAATCTAGGTTAGCAATTCAAAAGGAAAAACTTGAATTGGAATATAATCAAGAATTACAAGCTAGAATTCGCACACTTGAACAAGAAATTGAGGCTGAAATGGAATCAAGGTATAACAAATTGGAAACTCAAGAGATAGACAGAATCGAAGAGCATCAAAAAGCCAAGTTAGCAGAAAGAGAAGAACAACTGAGAAGGGGAATCAGAACTCGATTAGAACAACAACTACGCCTAAGATTGAAACAAAGAGAGGCTAGACTGAAGGCAGAATATGACAGAAGGTCGCTGAGGTTAGAAGAGGATATTGCTCAACAAATACAACTCGAATTAGAAAACAAGTTGCGTGAAGAAAGCAATGACTTGGAACAAAGAATGCGAGAAGATGTTGAACTTGCTATAGCGAGAAAGCGTGATGAGCTTCGCGTTGAAATTGAACGTCAACTAGAATCAAGACACGCAGACAGACTCAATGACAGAAAAGCGCGTCTTAGAGAAAAGTATGATCTAACATTCTCCAAGGCAGTCGAAGACATCTCTAAATCTCTAAAGATTGAGATTGAAGGCGAACTTGAGAGAAGAATGCAAACTGATTATGAAACTTACAGAACTAGTAGGGAAAGCGAAATACAGAATCGCCTAGCAAGATTCAGATATGAAAGAGAGGCTGAACTAAGAGACAAATTATCCGACTCTTACACTGCAAAGAAGCAGGACTGGACCGAAAGGTTGGAGTTGGAATTCAAATCTAGAGAGGCAGCAGCTAGAAAGGCTATCATGTCTGAGGTCGATGCCCAATTAAGAAATGAGAGATTGACATGGGAAGTAGATTTGGATCTTCTTAAGGATGAAACTGCTATGGAATTAGAGATGAACATGGAAGAGCGTCTCAGAGCATTCAAGGCAAGAAAGGAAGAAGAAATTGCCCAACAATTGGAGAGGCAATTAGACAAGCGTGAGGAAATCATGCGAAATAAGGCTCTAATCGATGTTCGTAAGAGAGAATCACAAATCCGTGCAGAAATAGAAGCACAACTTGGAATTAAGAGAGCTGAAATCAAGGATAGACTCACAAATCTATCCAAGAAAATGGATGATTTCAGAGAATTAGCTGAAGAGAAAATGCGTGAATCAATCACCGGACAGATTGAAGGAGAAATTGAGCGCGATCAGGCTGAACTGCAAGCAAGAGAGGCAGAATATTCTGAACTTCAAAGCACAGACAGAAGGGCTGAGAAGAGGCAGAAATGGCTGCAATCTATCTCAGGTCAAGGCACTGACCAAGGCATCGTAGCCCAAGGAGACGCTTCTGCGCTTGGAGCTACACCTGGGGGTTTGGGAGCCAGCGCTGGCAGAGCAATGCGTGGAATCCTAGGCAGTCAAGGACAAACTCAAGCGCCATCTATTGGGCTATCAGGAATGAGAGCCCCAACATCTAGAGCAGGTGCACTTGGTCAATCACCACCTATGGGCAACCTAGTCAGACCGGTAAAGGCGCCGATTAAACAACCAGTTCAAACTGCCCAGCTACCTACTCCAGTTGCCTCCAGAGTTATGCAACCTGTTGTGAGTCCTATTGAAGCAGAAACTGAGTTAGATCAAGTCCCAGAAGCAATGGATGAAAGCAAAGCAGTTGTCGAAGAAGTAACAGTCGAAGAGACAATAGCCACAGAGACAGAGGTCGAGGTCCACGAGCAAGAGGATGTAGTTCTACAAGAAGATGAAATTGTTGAGGAAATCGCAGAGTCCATTGAATCAGAGGTCGATACTCTAGTTGAAGAGTTAACCGAAGAGATGACTTCTGAGTTCATTGAAGAAGAGGTTGAACAGCTAGTCACTTTGCAACCAGCAAAAACACTTACTCCACTAGGCACGCCAACTGAACGCAGGACTGCAACTATGAATATAGTTTCCAAGAAAGTGCTCTCACCAGCAGAAAACGAACTTTCTGTACTTTCTCCAGTGAAGAAAATGACTCCTCTCAAGGTGCCTTCTAAGAAACTTGAACCAGAAGAATGAAACCATCTTGGTTCTATGTTTGACAGAGTTTGCTATAATCCGTTAAGGGTTTTATTCATATCTAACCCAACAGTGCGTTAGCGTATGTCGAGGTTGTCAGTTATCATCACGGTACTCATCCTGCTTCCATTAGCGACAGTTGTTAGCAGTGCTAGTGCGAGTCAATTAATTGACGGCGGACAAACCGATGTTCTTGATTACTCTGCAGTTTTTTGGGGACAAGATGATAGCGGTTTGGTTCTAACAGTTGATTCAGATGGGATGGTTAGAGCATATACCATGGTCCAAGGTCAGCACGTTGTACAATGGTCTCAGGATCTAAACATATCAGTCAATTCAGCAACACTACATGATTCTCAAAGTGTATTGGGCATAGCCCATGATAATGGGGTTCAAGTTTTCAATTACGATCTTCAAACAGTGACTAGAAATATCCTGTCTGGCAATCCAGTTGACCAAATGGATTGGGATGATGAAAATGCTGTTTGGATGGCATATTACGCTGGGTCAAGGAAAATAATCAAAGTGGATTCTACCGGTCAGCAAGACCTTGCAACTCCAGCAGTAAGCGCTGGGATAAGCCACTTCACAATCCTAGGCGATGGGACAGTAGTCAGTGCAGGTTACGATAAAAAATTGCGAGTATACGATGAAGGAGCAGCAGTAAATCATACCTTCTCGAACGTATCTGGATTCATCAATTGCATGGAAATAGATAACCTTGGAAGGCTTCTTGTTGGCACAACTAATGGTGAAGTTGTAAGATATAATACTGAAACTTGGGTTTCAGAGATTCTCAATCTCCCAAATTCAGGCTCGATAACTACGCTATCCGCATTTTCATCCTCTTATGGTGCAGGAATGCAAAATGGTAAATTCAACATAATCAATTTAGATATGACTCACAGAGCAACTCTTCAAAGTCAGGGATTGGGGATAGAATCAGTTGAAACCTCTGAAGGCGCTGTTTACTTCATCACAACAACTTCTTCAACCACCAAGGTTCAATTGTTCGATGTTGATTCTGACGGAGATGGTTATGCAGATGCAGGTGACGCATTCCCAGCAGAACCTACGCAGTGGGAGGATGCAGATTCTGATGGCAAAGGTGATAATCCAGCCGGTGTAGATGCTGACTTATTCCCGGATAACCCAGAACAATGGTCTGATTTTGATTCTGATGGCTATGGAGATAATTCTGGAGCTGAAGGCGGAGATGCTTTCCCTACCGACCCTGGTCAATGGGAGGATAGCGATGCAGATGGTTACGGAGACAACTCTGCAAATGCAAATGGTGACTACTTTCCAAATGAACCAACTCAATGGAAAGATAGCGATGGCGATGGATTTGGAGATAATCCACTGGGGGTAAATGGAGATTCCTGTCCTAACCAAAATGGATTCTCAAGCAGAGATAGATTAGGCTGTCCAGATTCAGATCTTGATGGTTGGTCTGATCCTGACCAGAGTTGGACGGTCGAAGATGGAGGCGATGCCTTACCAAATTTGGCATCTCAATGGTCAGATGCTGATTCGGATGGCTATGGAGATAATGTCGACGGATTCCAACCCGACATGTGTCCTTGGCAAGCAGGAACTAGTCAACGCACTCTGGTTGAAAATGTAACTGAAGCAGGAGTTTTCCAAGTATTTCCTTCATTTGGTTGTGAGGATCTTGACGGTGATGGTTGGGTAGATGTCACAGAATCTCAAGGTATGGATGAGGACCCAAATGAACACCTGGATAAGGATGGTGACGGTGTAGGTGAAAACTCTGATTATGATGATAATAATTCATTAGTTCAAACAGAACAAGATCACTGTAACCTTAATTTTGATGATAACAGAACGGTTTGTCAAGCTTGGAGAAATGCAGAATATCAATCATTCCTCTCAACCTTGAATCAGTCCGAAAGAGAAAATATGTCATACAATCAATTCCTCAAGCAACAAGAGCAATCTGGTAACCCATTTGGTGGCGGAAATGGTATTTCTACTGAGGCAATTAATGATGTTTTAATTGTTGGAGGAGGAGCATTTGGAATTCTCACCTTGATCATCGTAGTAATAGGTTTAATTTCATCCAAATCAAAGAAGTCAAAGAATATGAAAGTATATGGCAACGTAGAAGGCAAAGAAACCATGAATGCTAGTGAAGAAGCTCTACAAGGAATTGGAGGCCTGAGTGCCAGCGGCGGTGTTGACTCAAGTAGTGACTTGTGGGATGACGATGTCCCTGAATTCAAGGCTCAACCTGATGGTTTTGATGATATAGATTTGCAAACTGGAAATGTAACTGAACAATCTTCAGCAGACGATTTGTATACAGATTCAGACTCAATGGAAGATCTTGCTGGAATCCCCAAATCTGAACCAACATCCAATTCAGTTAGTGAAGCCCAACAGGCTCCTGCAGAGGTACCACCTTTGCCCGAAGGGGGTTTGCCCGAAGGCTGGACTATGGATCAGTGGAAATGGTACGGTCAACAGTGGCTTGATTCCCAGAAGTGATTTCAAAGCCTTGTTTTGAAGCCCATTGCTCTGATGACGCACCAACCTTGCCAGGCTTCGAAAATAGTAAATGCAGCACCACCAAAGATTGCTAAAATCACAGCCATTGGTACTTCGTAGCCAGTAATTCCACTAGCGTTATTCCCGATCAAAATCAAACCAAGAACCAAAGTAGCTATTCCAGCAACAAGTCTTGCTGCTTTCCCTTTAGCGTCTATGTTACACTCCATCGGTGTTAATAAAACTGCATTTGAGTTATATTATCTTGTTTGGAAATAGGTAGCAAATTCCCTCCAGAATTCGCTCACTTAATCCAAATAATTGGTAAGCAATTCTTCAGCTCTCCCAATTCTGAACCAGTGTAAACTGGTCCATCTCTTGTTTTGAGTGTATTCATTACAAGCCAAAGCACAGCATTCCAGTTCTTGTTTTCTGAATAAATGTCAATTTCACCTGCCGCTGCAGCATCTAACAAACGTGATTCGTCAGTAGATGAGGAGAACAAAGCGCGAATTAACTGCTTATCATCAAATTTGTAGCCCTTCGGCTTCCATGACATCAAGCGTTGCAAACCATCAACTCCTGAACGGACTCAAGTTCAGCCTCTGCACAAGATGCTCAACATCTACTGCAGCAATATCGTCAACTCTTTCTCTAAGTTTGTCGACATTTCCTTGCATACGGTTAATCTTGTGTTCTTTTATCAGTGCCTTCAATAAATCATCAACGCTTTGATGTCCACTATTTGTTCTCATTGTGTTTAGTTGCCTACGTGTTTCGTAACTAACACTCACCGACGTCATTCCTTCTCCAGTCATTTCGCATCCCGATAGCAGATTATTTCTTGTATACTTAAGTTATATGTGAAGAAGATAGCCATAGGTGTCATTTTTTGGACGCCAATCAACAAGCCATGTCATAATTTTGACCGTTTTTCTAACGAATCATGTCCGACTTGTTAAGAGGCTAACTTCAAATATAGTAGTTAACCGACAACGGATATCCTTGAGGGTTTCACATGCAAGCAGGAATGGCAGGGCAGGATGCAAATACCGCAAAAATCATTCAAACCGTATCTCAGATTTCTCAAGATTTGATGGCTGAGGTAGGAAAGGTAATTATCGGAAAAAATGAAAATTTGAGAAGAGTTCAAGTTGGAATCCTTTCAAATGGTAACATGCTGCTCGAAGATTTCCCAGGTTTAGCAAAGACACTTCTAGCAAATACCTTTGCCAGAGCATTGGGTTGTAAATTCAAGCGTGTTCAATTCACTCCAGACTTGCTACCAAGCGACATCATGGGTACTTACATGTACGACCAAAAAAGCGGTGAATTCAAACTAAGAGCAGGTCCATTATTCTCTAATATTCTCCTAGCGGATGAGATTAACCGTGCTCCTCCAAAGACACAAGCTGCATTGCTTGAGGCTATGGAAGAAAAGCAAGTTACCATCGAGGGAATTACTCACAAATTACCTGCTCCATTCGTCGTTTTGGCTACTCAAAACCCAATTGAGCAAGAGGGTACTTACCCGCTTCCTGAAGCTCAAATGGACCGTTTCTTGATGAAAATGAGCATGGGTTACCCTGACAGAGCCGAAGAAAAAGCAATTCTTGCAAGAAGGAAGTTAAGAGGAAAGGATCAACACGATGTTGCTCAAATTACAGAACCAAAGAAGGTCGTTGCAATGCAAAAAGCATTGGAAGCAGTACACGTCGACCCAGCAATTCTTGCATACATCGTTGAAATCGTTCAAAGAACAAGAGAGGACCACAGAGTAGTGAATGGTGCGTCACCTCGTGCTAGCCAAGCGCTGTTCAAGACTGGTCGTGCATCAGCAGCGATCGCAAACAGATCATATGTTACTCCTGATGATATCAAGGGAATCGCTCTTCAAGTAATTAGCCACAGAATTGTAATGAAGCCTGAGGCTAAGATTAGAGGAATTACTGGAGCCCATATCGTTAGAAAGATTTTGAGTGAAGTTCCAGTTCCTGTTGTTCAGCCTGTGTGAATAGCCAAACGGGCTGAGATTCATAACTGAGGACTTTCTTGGTCATTTTGTCGGGGGTGAATTAGGATGAGTCCATACAAAATGGTGACTGCTATTGCTAACCAAAAAGGTGGTTGTGCTAAAACAACCACTGCCGTGAATATCGCGGCAGCCCTTGCAAAAGGGAATCCAAAAATGAAAATACCTCCTTCCAAGGTCTTACTAATTGATTTGGACCCGCAGGGTAATTGTGCAACTTCTTTCGGTGTGGAAAAAAGGAAACTGAAGAAAACTGCCTATGATCTACTCGTCAATGAGGGTGAAAATTTGCCTATTATGGAAGAGTATTTGCTTACCCCAGATGACTTAACAGAATCAATGCAGACTGCTTATGCGCAGAGAACAGGCAAGAAGCCACCTGCTAATCTTTCCGCAGATAATCTGTGGCTACTACCTAGTGATATCCACCTCAGTGGAGCAGAGATTGAATTATCGCACAAAATAGGTAGAGAAACTAGATTGAAGGAAGCACTGGAGCCTATTATCGATGAATTTGACCATGTTATTATCGATACTCCACCTTCACTAGGGTTACTTTCCATAAATGCGATGTCAGCGGCCAATTGGGTTGTTGTACCAGTTCAGGCAGAATATTATTCACTTGAAGGATTTTCAATGCTTATGAATTCTATTAAAATGATTCAAAGAAGGATTAATAGAAATTTGAAGATATTTGGCGTTGCTATGACCATGGTTGACTTGCGCAGTAAATTGAGCAAACATGTAGTGCACGAAGTTCACAAAAACATTCCAAACAAATTATTTGCAACAAATATCAGAAGACTTGCCAAGGTTGCAGAGGCACCTTGGAGCGGTGCACCTACCGTGCTGCTAAACAAGCCTAGTAGTTCTGGAGCAGGATTAGGATCACTCGAATATTGGACGCTAACTAGAGAGTACCATGAGAAAATGCAGGATATGAGAGCGCGATTTGGAGTAACCGAGACATCTAGACTACAAAGAGATAAAATTGAGAATGCAGATTGATAATCATCTGCCCCAAAAGTGGTCTTCTTTCCTGTGTAAAGTGATTATTTGGTCTAGTATATCCTTCTCAACTTCGGTTAATTCTACCTTCCTTAACCTTCGAACATGAGATTCGGGGACATCGACAAAGAACTCATCTCCTTCGTCTATATGTCTCCCAACTGTTGGTCCTGTGATAGCACATGCAACCTCATCACCTTGATGGGCTTCTTTTACATCTTCTCCTTCTCGGGTTCTCAAACTTTTAACTTGACCCACAGCAGTTCCATCTACTTTCATCAACCTTTGACCGATATGGACTCTTCCTCCTACAACTCTAACTCCCACAATCGCAGGATTTCTTCCTCTAAATGTGTGATCTTTGAGATATAACAGCCTTCCAGGGTGGACCAAATTTTCACGCTTTGCCGCTTCAATCTCTTTGGTGGTTTCTTCTCGCCATTTGTCCACGGTTTCAATTATGTGATAGATGATATCGCCGGTTACAAGCTTAACAGGTGGATTTTCACCCTCAAACTTTGGAGCAACCTCGGAATTTGGTTTCGTAGCAAATCCGATAATTATCTGGTTCAGGGGATCCTTTGCACATTCTGCTAGAAGTATGTCTTTTTTGTTAATCGGACCGATGCTAGCATTAGAAATTGGAATTTCGAGTTTTCCTAACTCATAAGCAAGTGCCTCTAACCCGCCGATGGTGTCAGCTTTGATTGTCACTCCTTCTTCTTCGATAGTGATATCAACCCTTGCTTCTTCTCTTGCAAGTCTTTTCAATTCTTTGAATCTGTCTTCCTCAAACAATCTAATTGTCGTACCCGCAAGTGCACGATCAAGTCCGGTTGCAAGAATCTTCACCCCGCAAGCAGCCTCCACACTGTCAACAGATTCCCACCTGTCACCGGCATCTCTCATTTCTGCCATTCCTTTGGGCCTTTTCAGTCCCTTAATCTTAATACCAAAAGGACCGTCAACGCCTGCTAGGACTAACTTATCTCCTTTCTTTAGGACTCCTCGATATAGGATTACATCGATGGTTTTTGACATTCCAACTTCGTCCTTCATCTCCAGAATGGTTCCTTCAGCAGGACCCAAGGTATCTGTGAGTCTATCCTCTAGGAATCTTTCTGCCAATCCTACCAATACAACAAGCGCGTCTTGTAGCCCCTCTCCTTCCTTAGCAGACATTGGAACAAGCGCAACATTTTGTTTGAAATTCTTAATTTGGTCATATCTTTCAAGATTGAATCCATACTCAGAAAACTGCCCCACTAATTTCCAGTACTGGGCTTCGAATAAATCTCTAACATCCTGTCTTTGAGACCTGTATGATTCAGCAAAGGACCTTCCAGATTCACTCAACCAACCATGAATTCTGTCGACTTTATTGCCAACTACAATGAATGGGGTTCTAGTTCTTTTCAAAATCTCAAGCGATTCTATTGTTTGGGGTTGCAGCCCCTCCATCACATCTACAACAACAACCGCAATATCTGCTAAGGCTCCACCTCTATCCCTGAGAGCAGAAAAGGAGGAGTGTCCTGGAGTATCAATGAATAGCAGACCCGGTGATTTGAATTCCCTTCCTTGCATCATTACTTTACAAGTCTCGTTAAGGACCTCTGCGGGTACTTCGGTTGCACCAATGTGTTGAGTTATTCCCCCAGCCTCTCTATCCATAACGCTAGCTTGTCTTTGTGAGCCAATCGACCTTACAAGGTCGAGTAAACTTGTCTTTCCGTGGTCTACGTGACCCAAAACCGAAACAATTGGCTGCCTATTATGCCCTCTTGGCATCTGTTCTTCCAATTCTTCGTGTTCTTCTTGGGTGGATTCATCAGAATCTTTGCCCAAATCCTCCTCAGACACCCGGTTCACCCAATATCAACCCCGCAAGCGTTGAGTCATAAACAAAACGGGAGTTTAGTAGATATTCAACTGCACTTCAAATGATGAGTGATAATGATAAATGGATGGCTTTTGGGCCGGACAGGTGAACAATATGCAGACAACCTATGTCATGATTAAACCAGACGGCGTTCAAAGAGGACTTATCGGCGAAATTATCGGAAGATTCGAAAGAAAAGGATTACAATTAGTTGGAATGAAGTCTATCATCCCAAGTGAGGAGATTGCTAGAGAACATTACGCAGTTCACTCTGAGAGACCGTTTTTCCCTGGCCTAATCAAATTCGTTACATCTGGACCAGTTGTATGTATGGCTTGGAGAGGCGTTGAGGCAATAAAAGTCGCTAGAAACCTAATCGGATCAACTAACGGCAGAGAAGCAGCTCCGGGTACAATCCGTGGAGATTTTGGAATGGACATGGGATTCAACATGATTCATGGTTCAGATGCTCCAGAAACTGCTGAGTTTGAACTAAATCTATGGTTCGGAGACAGCCTAATGGAATGGAATCAAGATTCCATCAATTGGGTTTACGAAGGATAATTCCAGCGCAAGCAATCGCACCTAGTGTCAAGTAAATCGGTGCGAATGGTGAATTTTCCTCTTCTGTAACAGGTGGCTCTACGGATTCTGATTGATTCTCAACAGGATTCACTGTGATAGTTCCTTCCATGCCAACCGATTGGTGAGGTTCGCAAAAGAAATCGTATTCTCCAGCCGTGCCGAATTCGAAGGTAAAGGAATAATCTACGTCTCTTTCTGGCTCTCCACTGTCAAATGTCTCGTCGACCTCAACAGCGTTATGCGGCAAAGCTTGCCCTCCCCAGAAGAAGTGAACTGTATCCCCTTCATCTATTGTGACTGTGCTTGGTGTAAATCTTAGATTGGTACTATCCACTGAAACCACCACAGTTTGCGGCTCGGCGATGCTAGAATCAACTTCTGTTGAGGTTGAGGATGAAGCCATGATTATGCATACTAGAAGAGCAATAACGAGCCTTTTCATGGTTATTGATTGATAGTATCAGTTATCAAAGCATGTTTAAATGAAACTATCGATGCAATATTTCTAACAATTAAATCGGAGCATTCATGCTCCATTCAGTATATGGCTTATGCCAATCTCTTAGCTGGTCGGTCTCTAGCCTAATTTGAACTCCTTGTCCATCTTCCAAATCTAGTTCCGTCAACTCAAAATCGATTACTACCTCATTTGTTCTGAAGTTTTCATCAAATAGAACATCATTAGATATGACTTCACCATTGCTGGTCTTTTGTATGATTACTCTCAGATGGCATTCCTGCAAAGGGTTTCTCAATGAGCAAGATTCACTGCTTCCGTCGTGTTCAACCCGAACAAAGCCAGATATTTCATCTCCGTTGGTTAGTGGTGTGATGTCGATAACAGTATCTTTTGCTGTGGGGGCGCATTCACATTCCATATTGTCGGATTCAACAAACGCCTTCAGATCAACTACAACCCATAATGCACTAGTCTGCACTTCTGAAGAATCGATGGAAGTGGCCATTACCATGTAAGTGCCAGGCTCTTCATATGAGTGGTTAACTTCATATCCCATTCCTGAATTCCCATCTCCAAAGTCCCACGTAACCGCTCCTGCTGGGTTAATCGCAGAGAATTCAAAAACGTGGAAAATTTCTGTTACCACCCTTTCTTCGTTATTGTCTCCTTCATCAACCTCGATTAAGGTGTATGAATTGGTTCCATTAGCTGCATCAACCTCTATGTCGAACCAATCAGGCTCTCCGGTAGTTGAGACGCTCCTTGATATCAGGGCGCCAGCTGAAGCAGAGATCAAAACAATGGCAATCACAGCAAGAATTGAAATTTGATACTTCATAACAACACTTCTTGTAACAATATTCCCGTTTAAAATGCTTGTTTACCAATTAACACGGGCAGTGAGCCATAGGCTCACTGCCCATAAATTGGGTATAAGTTGTGTGATGTCAACCTAGGCTTCACTCATCTTTTGCTCTCAAACCAATGAATGCAATTGCACCAAGCATTGCGATTATTGATGTAAAGAACATAAATCCAGGTGAGTTTTCTTCATCTTCTTCAACAGGTTCTGAAGGTTCTTGTGTTTGTTCACCAGCAACGCCGTCTCCGACTACAACTTGTCCGACCATTCCAGCGGACAAGTGAGGCTCACAAGCATAGTAGAACGTGGTTTCCTCGTCGAAGGTGTGGTGGAAGTAAACAGTCTTCATCGATTCTCCAGATGTGATTCCGTTTTCTACATAGGTTGTGGAACCTGGTCCGCTGATTTCCTTGACATTGTGTGCCATTGACTCATCAGTCCATGACCAGCAAACAGTTTCTCCAACGTCGATTGTAGCAGCAGGAATGGAGTATGCAAGTCCACTAGCACCAACTCCGATGGTTACTGCGCAATTTACTCCCTCGAATGGATCGACTTCTTGCACAGGCGGTATCAATACCTTGTCAATGACGTGAATTATTCCATTACTTGTCATTACATCAGCTAGCGTAACAGTAGAATCTCCTGCCATCACAACGCCTTCGCTTACGCTGAAGGATAACTCGTCTCCATTCAACATTGTAACGGTTAATCCATCAGTTACTTCAGAGGATTGAACCGATCCGCTGTAGACGTGGTAGGTTAGAATGTTAGCCAGTGCAGCAATCTCGTCTTCTGTGCTATAGTCATCTAGGTTAATTCCAGCAGCAGTGAAGGCATCATCTGATGGAGCAAATACTGTGAAAGGTCCTTCTGCGGACAATGCATCAACAAGATTTGCCTTTGCTAAGGCAGCAACTAGTGAATCATGGATTCCTGTGCCTTGAGCAGTTTCAGGTATGTTGAGTGGGTCAGCAGGCGGCATCAGAACTTTGTCGATGACATGGACTACGCCGTTGCTTGCTTGAACATCTGCCAGAGTTACTTGTGCATCTCCGATTTTGACAACCCCTTCTGTGACAGTGAAAGATGCTTCATCTCCGTTTAGCATTGTAACTGTCAATCCATCTGTTACCGAACTTGATGCAACTGCACCAGCAAGAACGTGATAGGTCAAGATATCTACTAATGTAGCATTTTCTTCATCAGTATCAAATGTTGACAGGTCAATTCCAGCATTTTGGAAAGCAGTAT
This sequence comes from Methanobacteriota archaeon, assembly GCA_002718195.1. Taxonomy (GTDB): domain Archaea; phylum Thermoplasmatota; class Poseidoniia; order Poseidoniales; family Poseidoniaceae; genus MGIIa-L4. The sequence continues at coordinate 42,596 of PBDU01000004.1, forward strand.
CTGTTGGAGCAAAGACTGTGAAAGGACCATCTCCTTGTAGTGTAGAGACTAGACCAGCTTGTGTCAGTGCTGCAACTAGAGCAGTGTGTACGCCAGTCGATTGTGCTACAGACGGAATGTCAACCAAGTCAGCAGGAGGCATCAAAACCTTGTCAATGACATGGATAACTCCGTTGCTTGCGCTTACATCTGCAGATGTGACAGTAGCATCGTTAATCATCACAGAGCCGCCAGAAACGGTAAATGAAGCATCATCTCCGTTTAGCATTGTTACGGTTAGCCCGTCTGTAACTGTGCTAGACTGAACAGCACCTGAAAGTACGTGATATGTTAGGATATCAGCAAGAGCAGCGATTTCCTCATCTGTGTTGTAGTTGTTTAAGTCAATACCAGCATCTTGGAAAGCGGTATCTGTTGGAGCGAAGACAGTGAAAGGACCTTCTCCTTGAAGCGTTGACACTAGGTTTGCCTGTGAAAGTGCAGCAACTAATGCAGTATGAACTCCAGTAGATTGAGCAACACCCGGAATATCAGCAAGATCTGCTGGAGGCAGTAGAACGGTATCGATAATGTGGATTACACCATTGCTTGCTGTTACATCAGCAGTGGTTACGGTTGCATCATTAATCATAACTGAGCCACCAGAGACGGTGAATGAAGCGTCATCTCCGTTTAGCATTGTGACGGTTAGACCGTCTGTGACTGCGCTAGAAGCGACGTTTCCGCTAAGAACGTGATAGGTTAGAATATCTGCTAGAGTTGCGTTTTCTTCATCTGTATCAAATGTTGACAGGTCGATGCCAGCATTCTGGAAAGCAGTATCTGTTGGAGCAAAGACAGTGAACGGCCCCTCGCCCTGCAGAACAGAGACGAGGTTAGCGTGTGCTAGTGCTGCAACCAAGGCAGTATGAACCCCAGAGTTTGTAGCGATGGTAGGGATATCATCTAGGTCTGCTGGGGGCATCAATACCTTGTCGATTACATGGATGATTCCGTTGCTAGCAAGGACGTCAGCAGTTGTGACATTTGCATCATTGATCATGACATTACCATCAGTGACAGTGAAAGTAGCATCATCTCCGTTGAGCATTGTTGCAGTCATGCCGTCTGTGACACTCGCTGCGTCAACAGAGCCAGCATAAACGTGGTACTGAAGTATGTCCGCAAGGGTTTGATTTTCTTCATCTGTGTCAAATGTTGACAGATCAATACCGGCAGCGGTAAATGCTGCGTCAGTTGGGGCAAATACAGTAAAAGGTCCCTCTGCGCTCAGAGCGGTAATCAAATTTACATGAGCTAAGGCTGCAGCAAGTGAATCGTGTACACCAGTTGCTTGGACATTCTCTGGAATATTCTTGCTGGAATCGGCTGACGCCAATCCGAAGCTAGAAGAAACCAATAAGCAGGCTATCAAAAAATACGTAGTTTTTCGCATCATTATGTGATAACAAATTTGGTGAGGTTATAACTTCTTGTTCTTTGCGAAAATTTTCTAGGCGAAAATAAACAAACCACTGCTAAGTATTAATCTCTCATTTGTTAATTTTAAACATGTCTTTATAACAATAATTTGGATGCTCTACGACAGAGGAGTTTTCATGAAGAAATTTTTTGATGGCCTAACTACGATGAGCACAAATAGGCCAAAAACAACGATTTTAGTCACATTTTTGCTTTTGATGGGTCTTTCACCATTCGCTATGTTCATCAATTTTGACAACTCTGAAGATGCATTCTTCCCAGACAACGAGACCGTTAGGCTTCTGAACGAAGTCGAGGATGAGTATCAGGCATCTCTTGATTTTCTGAGGTTCATCGATAGGATAGAGGAGGGAGACTTGTACACTACAGAAACATGGGAGCAACAAGCAATACTAGAAGCAATTTTACTTGAAAGTTCGAACCTAACTGAGTATCAGTTCCCTCTGTACGGAGTACAGGCAAATAACGGAATTGCAAGTGCAGCTATGCAATGGCAGATGCTTCAAGATCCTGAATATTCAAACTGGGTATCGGAACTTAATTCATCTTTGAACGAGGTTTCTAGCGCAAATAATTCTGATGAAACTAACTCTTCAATAATTAACCTATCATCATCCATACAGAATATACCATCTCCGGTTTCTGTAAATGCTTCTATGCTAAGAAGTTGGGAGGTTGGGCAGCCTGAGGATTGGCTAGTTCGACTTGATAACGGAGAAAATCATACTGAGTCCATAATTGAGTTGAACGCTAAAATTGGAGCGCTGCTAGCAACCAATGAAAATCCACAATTGGCTGGCTCACTGAGCTTTGCTTCAGTCAAATTGAATATTCTTTTGGGTATGCAGTCTATTGATTACAGAAACATAATCACTTCTAATCTACCCGCTGAAGATCAAGATGACCCATGGAATTCTGATGGACCCATATTGACTAATTTCGTTGTTGTAACCGAGCCAGAAGAACATGGATTAGAAGTAATCGGAGATGTTCAGGAATTGATTACAATCTGGTCCGATGAACTATCCGCCCAAGCATTAGAGGAAACTGGAGATGAAGATGTAACAGTCTTTTCATTCTCTCAATTATCGACAGGTCAAAATGCTAATCTAGCAAAGGAATTAGGAATTCTAAATTCGTTGTGTCTTTTGATTTTAGGTCTTATTTTGTGGTCCAAATTTAGAAGCAAGAGAGATACTGCGTATGTACTCACAGTAACTGTTTTTGCAATAGTTGCGACCTATGGTATGGCAGGATTATTGACTCTGATGGGCGTAAGTATGGTGTTCAATGCAGCAATGAACTCAATTCCAATTCTATTACTTGCCGTGGGTGTTGACTATGGTTTACACGTAGTGATGCGAGTTAGAGAGGAATACGCTACAGTTGAAAATAGAGATAAAATGGGCAGAGAGAGTCTCAAAGACTTCACCTTAGAGGTAAGAAGGTCCGCGGTAAGAACCGGTGCTATACTAACCTCAGCTGCTTTATTGGTGGCAATCTTCACTGATGTGATTGGATTTTTATCATTCAGATTCTCCTCACAACAATTCTTGGTATCCTTTGGAACTGTAATTGCAATTGGATTAATCTTCATCTATCTGGTCAGCATCACTGCACTTCCTGCACTAATGCTTGCATTGCCAACCAAGAGATTACCACTTGCTAAAGCGACCAAAATTGAAGTTGGTAACTTCGCAAAGTGGGTTGGATCTATCACCTCAAAACCAATCGCTGTATTTGGTGTTGCATTCTTGCTTAGCATACCTATGGTAGCAGGTTTTGCTCAACTTGAAGTTGGATTCGATACCAGAGATAATTTCGATCAATCTGTGCCAGTGGTACAGGATTTCTTCCTAATCGCAGATGAATTTCAAAGTAGTCCTGCGCCCCTGTATATAGTCATCAATGGTGATGTTATTTCCGAAGATGGAAGAGATTTGTATAATGCGGTGGTAGATACTTTACTCGAAAATCCGGATATAAATGGGGTTCCAAGAGGAGTCTGGGATACCATCAGAGATTCTACATCAAGTGATGAAGAATTATCTGTAATCATGTCAGACTTGGAATCGAATCAGAGTAAGTGGGATGACTTGACAGCATACCTATCAAGCGAGGATGGCAGAAATCTGACATCATCCAACCTAAGAGGAGACCTTGGTCAAACAGTTCTTTCCTTCCAGGCAGCAACTCTTGATTGGCAAGCAACAGCAGATTTCCAGAATGAGTTGAGCAACGCACTTCAAGAAATTTCTGACAATTCAAATGGTAAATACGAAGTCATGCTTTCAGGAAGGTCGTTAATTACAGCCCAAGTTACTGCTGACGTTGCTAATTCAGCGGTAATTTCCACTGGTACAGTTGCTGGTGTGATTCTTTTCATGCTCATTGCAATAAACTCCACCAGAGATAAGAATGTTGTATCCGGAGTAAAGAAAGGAGTAATCACTTGGATTCCTCTAATGGTTGTGGTGGTTTGGGTTTACGGAATAATGGGTCTTACTGGTTATGAACTGAATTCCCAAACAGTAACAATTGGAGCCTTGACACTTGGTTTGGGAGTTGATTATGCTGTGCACTTTTCCACTCGTCTCGATGAAGAAATGGAAGCAAATCCAAGCGGAACTCCTGCTGAATGGACCTCCTTGGCTTCAGCAACCACCGGCAGGGCAATGTTTGGAACAGCACTTACAACCGCAGGTGGTTTCGCAGTCCTAAATTTCTCATCTTTGGTTCCTTTGAAGTTATTTGGTCAAGTATTCGTAGTTGCAATTATCTTTGCTTTAGCATCTAGTATTTTGCTACTTCCAGCATTGTATGCTCCTTTGATTAGATCGCTGCACAAAAACCATGTTCAGTCGGTAAAAGAAGCAGAGTGACTCCCAGTTACTGACTTTTTGAGAACTTATTTGCATAATCTAGAGGCTAATTCTTCTAGGGTTTCCTCTCCATTATTCAAACTTCGAATGTATCTCGGGATTATGTGGTCTGAGTTCGATAAATCGAGGATATCTCCACACCACTCAACTTCTTGAGCAGGTACTTCGCTTCTATTTTCTTCATGTGTAAAGTTCTGGAAGACAGAGCACTTGCTTACTAAATCCATGTGTTGCCTGTAAAATCTATCATCGGTCTTTGATTTCATAGGAGTTTCATTTTCGATTATAGTTTCAACTATACAAGATCCCTTGCTATATTCAAAACCCATGTTTTCGATTACTTCGATTACTTCGTCGCTTTCAGCACCGGGCTGTAGCCAAATTTTGGGATATTTCACCAACTTAGCAAACATCAATTTTGAAAGGACTTTTTTGACCGACTCAGGTCCCAAAAAACACACGATCGTGTCGATTGGTTGAGTGGTATCTAATTCGAACCTTACGATTGAATTTGAGAGAACCTGTCCGAAAAATTTTGGATTAATTGGAACTAAACGGTAATCGTAATCCTGCAGATCTTCTAACATCCTTCTTGCTGGCATTTTTTCTTTGAATGAACCAAGGATGTGAAGGCTTTGCATCTGTTTACAACCCCTAGTTTACATCAACTAAAATTACACCATCTTCGATTTTTAACTCGTAGGTTCCGAGATCTTTTTGTTTGACCATCTTTCCAACTAATTTTCCATAGGCAGGTAAAAGAGGAAAGGGTGACCATTCTTTCAATTCACCAGTTTTTAGTTCATGTGTAGTCTGGTGAAGAGGACAACGAACGCATCCATCCTCAACTTTTGCTCCCCAAGCTAACGGCCAGCGCATGTGTCTGCACAAAGCATCAGTTGCGTAAAATTCCCCTTCGTGCTTGGTTACCATAATCATTTTTGCACCAAAGGCTTTCATTACTTTCTTGTCCTTTTTGAATTTCTCCAGTTTTGCAAATTTCTTCCACATATCAAACACCACCTATTGATTTTATGACTTTCTCTGCGCTTAGTATCGCACCGTGTAATGATGGGTGATTAGTATGGTCTCCTGCAATCAGTAACCCATCTACTTCAAGCGGAATCCTTGGGCTTCCTTCAATGCTTGAGTTAGGTAAAGCGTGAGAGATGAATGTGGAACTGAATTGTTCAAAATCAGCAAATTCGTTAGGGAACCACTTTGACATATTTTTATCCGCTAATTCCCAGTTTTCTTCCCGTGATGGTGTTCCGATTAATGTTGCAACCAATAGGTGATTATCTGTATCGCTCAGCGCAGTTGGTGAGTGGACGTGCACGAATGGAGATGTGGCGGAATTGTACTCAGAATTCAGCATTATTTGCAATTTTTTAATCGGATTATGCTTAGTTTTGTAGATATAGGTCCTTGTTGTTCTCTCTTCTCCTTCCAAGTCTAATTCGAGAATCTGAGAAGTTGTATTCTGCTCAGTGGCTATAACTACTTTGTCGAAAGCTTGTTTCTCTCCATGAATTGTAATTTCAGTCGAGGATATGTTTTGGATTTCGCAGTCTAAATTGATTGCAACGTTTTCCATTCTATCCTCAAGGTGTTTAATAACGCTCATCATGCCGTTTTTTGGCAGAATTATGGGTGCTTTCGACATAACTCCCCAAATGAAATCCGCGAATTCAATACTTTCCAGCCTTTCTTCTGATAATGTGATTCCAGCGAAAAGTGGCTTCAAAAATTCCTTTTGAAAAGATTCTGAAAAACCATGTTCTGTGAATCCAATATCGATTGGTTTTCTAGAATTTTTATCCCTTACGTCATCACTTTTCTTATTCCTCATTCTCCACTTAAGTAACCTCAGTGCGTTGAATGGACTAATACTTGTAGCACTGCCGATAAGGGTTGAAGGGGCTGAAAAAACATCCCCTACGAGTTTAGATTTTTGCGTTGAGGGGGTGAATAGGATAGAGGACGGATGCATTTTGTGATGTGATATTGCATCCGTGTCAATCCATCTTTTTACTGTAGAGTAACCTGTGTGAAGTACATGAAAGCCAACATCGAAAATAGTTCCTTGTTTTTCTTTGGACTTTATTCTTCCACCTAAGGAACTTGTTTTCTCGAATAAGTGAACCTCGTGACCATTCTCAGATAGTCCAATAGAAGTGATGATTCCTGAAATTCCACCACCAATAATTGCGACTTTCATTTGATTACCTCAGCGTGTTGAAACCACCGTCTACGTGTATTGTTTCTCCAGTAATCATATCTGGCGCATCGAGCATCAACCACGAGATTGTTTTTGCGACCTCTTCGGCTTGCACAATCTTGCCCATTGGATTCATTTCTTCGCTAGCTTTTCTTGCAGCATCGCTTGCAAGTAACTTGGATGCAAGCTTAGTTTCAGTCAAGGCAGGAGCGACAACATTGACCTGTATTTTCCTCTTGGCATAAGTTGCGGCTGATGATCTAACCATTGATTCCAAGCCTCCCTTTGCAGCAGAAATCGCTTCGTGATTAGGAAGCCCGAAACTAGCAGCCAAACTGGAAACAAAAACCATTCTTCCACCATTTCTTAGCATTTTTTTGCCCGCAACTGATAGTGTTATGAAGGCAGAGGTAAGATTGGTGTTGATTACTTCGCTAAATTGCTCAACGCTAGTAGCATGTCCTGGTTTTAGAAAGATTGAGCCAACGGTGTGTATTGCTCCAGCAAAGTTTTCCTGCTCTAATGCTAGACCTACTGCTTCTTCAACATCTGGTTTTTCTAAGGCATCACCAATTTTTACAATCAAATTTTCGCTTTCTGTCAAATGAAAATTTTCTTGATTTCTGACAAGCGCAACAACCTTGTTGCCCCTTTCGAGAAAGTCTTTGATTACAATCTGAGCAATATCGCTACTTCCACCGACTACTAGGAAGGTTTTCATGGGAAAAGATATCTTATCGTTGCTTATAATACCATGTTTTGTGCACTAAAATGATTAAACTTCCATTGTTTTACTGAATACTCTCATTACTACTACTCCAGCAATGATAAGCCCCATGCCAACCACGGCACCAGCATCTAATTTTTGATCAAGAACTATTACAGAAATTATTGCTATGAGTGCAATTCCAACCCCTGACCAAATGGCATACACAATGCCTACAGGCAGCGTATCTAAAGTCAAAGAAACGAAATAAAACGCTGCTGTATAACCAACTACAACTATTATTGATGGTACCAATTTAGTGAATCCCTCTGTTGATTTTAGACTTGTAGTAGCAATGACTTCAGATATGATAGCCAATACTAAAAACATCCACTTGTTCATGAATGTGGTGAATTATATCCTCTATTTCAAATCTATATTAAGATTGTAAATTCGGGGTTAATTTTTTACCCCCTCCTTCAAGTGCGTTGTATGGATTACAAGTCTCAAACACTTCTTGACCTGAAAACTATGTGCAGAGATAGGGGGCTGAAAGTATCTGGAACAAAGGATGAAGTAATCATCAGATTGATGGAAAATGATGAAGCAAATCAAGCCCCTCGTGCAACCATAACACCAGTTCAAACGGGTACAGTCGTACAAGGTGCTACCTACACACCTCAACAAATGGTTAATCCAGCAGCGTATAATCAAACTTTCAAAGTAAAGGATTCGGTTGACGGAGCGAGCAGTGCAATAGGTACTCTGCTAATCATTTATGGAATTCTGCGTGCACTTTGGGCTTTATTCTTCACGGCAATAGGAGCTGGTGCATTCATCTGGAATCCAATTGCTCTAATTATCGCTGCAGGATTTGTTTTGGGTGGAAGTCTAATGGCTCGTGGATACAAAAATGGAATATACATTTCTTTGGTGACACTTGTGATTTCTGGTCTGTTGAGTTTAATCTTCCATCCAAATACTTGGGAGGATCTAACTGCAATATCTCTTCCTATGATTGGGGACCAGATGTTATTGACATCGATGATGTGTTCAACTATTTTTATTGGAATTGTTGCTTTACCACTACTCCTAGCATCCGTTCCGCTCAAGGAAGGATATCCTGAAAGAATACAATCGATTGTAGATAAATTCTCAGGGGGCTCTGATGTCACAATAGCCTGTCCAAGTTGTTCTGCAAATCTTGCAGTCCCTGCAAATTATTCAGGGAAGGTCAAATGTCCTTCTTGTGGTGAAAAAATCTCGGTTTGAAGACTGTCCTGTTCCAAATGGCACCTTAGTGAAGTTGGTAGTGTTTTATTGTGGATGAGAAGTTTTGGAAAATCGGTATTGATCTAATAGAGCATCAAGAAACTGCACATCCAACCAAAGTTGAACGCATTGCAGCAGACCTTTTGTTTAATGCGCTGTTTTCAATCACTGCTGTAGTTGTCCCGATACTCTTCATCTATTCATTCTTGGATGAACCTAGAATACTGGTGTCTGGATTATTTCTTGGAATTCCCTATGCGCTAATTCCTCTTGGAGTATATTACCTGTCTATGTACTCATATAGTGCCTATTCCATACATATCGACCCAGCAAACAATACCATACAAAAAAAGAGAAGTTTCAAGAAAAAAGAAATCATTAATATTTTCCCTCTTGATGAAGTGAAATTTGTGAAGGTCTTTGATCCATTTGATGATGAAGTGGCGAATGATTATATCAAAATAATTGGAAAAAATAGTCAAGGTGTCAAGTGGAGTTTAGACATAACACCCTTTGCAAAAGAACTCTACTCTCAAGGAAAACCATCTTCGGATAGAAGGCGGATAGCAGCAATAAAAACGGCTGAGCGTTATGCTGATTTGTTAGGAGTTGAGGTTGCTAGTTGGGTCAAACTCTGGCATCCTAAGCGAGAACTTCGAGAAGAATTTAGTAATGATTGGGTCAATCATTGGACAATGGGTGATACATTGAAAGAACGAAATCAACGTGTAATCAGTGAAGAGAAGGAAAATTGACAACCTTTGACTCAAATATTGAAAAGAACACTTTTCAATAGAGGTTTAGAAAAAGCAATTCTCTAGGTCGAATTACTGGATTCCGCCTTTTACGAAATGGCGGGTCCACTTGACTCTTCTAGCATTTCTTCCAAGCTTTACAAAGTTCTTACGAGCCTTTGAACTCTTGAACCAAAGAATACTACCGTCTTTTCTAACAAACATCATGCCAGTACCTGGCTCGATCTCTTCTCCGCTAAATGTGCAAATTCTACGCTCTGGCATTTACTTTCACCTCGCATTGATTTTTCTTGCTTCACGACCAGTGTCTTTCAACATCAAGATGTCTCCAATTCTGACAGGTCCCAAAACGTTCCTTGTGATAATTCTCCCAACGTCACGTGGGTTTGGTGCGTCGTTTACACGCACTTTTACTTGTGTGGCCTCTCCGGTCATTCCGGTTCTGCCTACAACTTCAACAACCTCAGCAGGCCATCCACCGAGGATACTTTGCTTCTCTTCTTCACTCATATTTTTTCAACTCCGAGTTAGAATTTCAAGCCTTTAGGTTTCCAACAAGTTCAACAACTTCATCGAATAGTTCCTTAGCTCCCTTGTTGATGTCCATCAAAGCGATAGTTGCAGCCTTAACTCCACCAGGAAGGTTTGCTTCTTTTGCAAGGAATTCTTGACTTGGGACGTATGCATATGGAATTCCAGCATCGTCACAAATTAGAGGGATGTGGTGGACCAGTTCTGGTGGGTTAACATCCTCTGCTAGGATTACGATTTGTGCGTTCTTTCTTAGAGCTGCTTTGGTAACTTCGTTAGCTCCCTTCTTAATTTTAGAAGAATTGCATGCTTGCACCAATTCATAGATCTTTGTTGCTACGGCTTCGGGGGTTTCAAATTTTACGTGTACACTCATTGGAATCTCTCCATCCTCATGTAAGGTAATCCCTGCGCACTGCCCCGCGAATATAAACGCATCGCAAGTCGAAAAATATCAAAATCAAGCAATTGAATGGTATTTAATCTAAATTCAATTCCTCAAGCAATTGATTTATTCCCCTTGCTAGAGCAGGGCCACTGTTGATATCATTACGTGGATTTGATAGAGAGCCTGTGGCATGAACCCCATCCACGTATCGAATCAATCTAGAAATCGCCCCACCTGTGAATAAGCCGTGACAACAAGCAGCATGGACTGCAACCGCTCCTTGATTTCTAAGCGCCTCTGCTGCTCTACAAATTGTTCCACCGGTGGCAATCATATCATCGACGATTGCAACAACTTTTCCATCCACATCCAAATCCTTGGCTTTGTGAACGATAGTATGAGCATCGATTCTTGTTTTTTCTAAGTAGGAAAATTCACAACCAATAGCTTCTGCTACACTTTTTGCCCTTTCTAT
>PBDU01000005.1 GCA_002718195.1 Methanobacteriota archaeon
CTCATGAAGCTGGATTAGGTAGTAATCGCGTCTCAAAAAGGCGCGGTGAATATGCCCCTGCTCCTTGCACACACCGCCCGTCAAACCATCTTAGTTGGGGGTGGGTGAGGCTGCCTTTTAGTGGGGTATTCGAGCCTGCTTTCGACAAGGAGGGTTAAGTCGTAACAAGGTATCTGTAGGGGAACCTGCAGATGGATCACCTCCTAAGAAAACCCGGGAACGGGGGCTTCGGCCCCCGTTTCCACTTTTTTTTTGCTCTAGTTAGTTTACTTTTTACACTAATAGATTAGAACCCAATAAAGGGATCTTTTCAGAATTATCTGGAATTAGTATATTGTAATCAGAATCAAAATCATCTTCTGTGATTACATATTTTGCTATACTTCCTCCAGATAAGATATAATTCTTGGTTGCAAACAATTCACTGAACTTATGTAAGATTACTCCTATGTTTTCTAAAAACTGGGATTTTGAAAAATTAACTTTGCTCGATATCAATCGCTCTATCGGTTGTTCACGGTATTCAATCAAGCCTAAATCAAGGTTAGGAATTATCCTACCATTTTCTATGATCGTAGTTCCCAAACCTGTTCCAAAACACAGAGATAGCCACCTTCCCTCATTAATTTTGTAATGTGACTTCAAATAATTAGCAGCACAATCGGCATCGTTTCTTAGGAATACTTTTCGACATATTGAAGAGAAATCTTGCCCTTTCCAATCACCCTTCATATTCGGGAAATTCACTATTTTTTCATCAACCACCTGTCCAGGGACGCTGATTGGAACAATTTTTTGTTTTGTTTTTGAATCTAAAATAATTGAATTTATTTCAGCAAACACGAACTGAGGAGTTGTTTTTGTCAATGGATGACTGTGAAAAGAGATCAATTCATCCTCTTCAAAAATCCCCCACTTGAGGTTCGTAGCACCTAAATCGATGGCAATTTTAATTGTCATTTCCGAGACTGTCCTAATTTTTCATCAAATCTCTTAGTTTATCGTCCATAGAAATTCTAAAAGTCAGTAGTCTGAGAGTTGGTGCATTAGCGTTCACTGTGATAGTGGCTCCTCTGTTGAAATGTACCTCGTCCCATCCGTCCGGAACCACGTATCCTCTATGCATGTCGCTTGTAATGATTGTATCATAGTTTGTCCAATCAACCCATGACCAACTTTCTTTGGTTCTAATTTGGTGAGGTAAGTCTCTTGCAACAACGAAATAATGAGTTGCTATTTCTGAAAGTTTCACCTGATTTTGAAGAGAATGTAGGGTCTGCTTGTCAATGGAATGGCTAAACCACGCACCCTGCCCTAGCCAGGTTGAAAACAACAGGCCTGATGATTGTTGTTTGCATTTATTATCGCCTCTGCGCAAATGGTATTTGCTTGGTGCGTATTGATGCGTATTCGCTATTAGTAAATCGTTTAGAGCTGGATCTGTTGTGAATCTATTTCCCGATGTCGAGTCTATGATTGCTTGTAATCTTGGCAAATCATTGATGATTGCATTACCCTCAAGGGCATTTAGTATATCTTGCTTGAATGTGTGGATATTCGAATCCATATAGAATCCAAATGAGCCCTCAGGGTCTTCATCCCTTGGATGTGAGTTAACTCCCATAACGGGAGTTGAATCATCGATATTGTGTGATATCGATGTTAGTGTACCATCTCCTCCAAGCACAATAACTAGATCTCTTCCTAAGAAGTCCGCTCGTAGAACACTTTCTCTTGGTCTTGAATCAAAATTTATTGAGTGTGTGGTAATAAGTTCTGTAAGTGTCTGTGTAACGTAATCCAGAGATTCATCATGGACAGATTCAAAGTTCTTCTTGTATACTAGAAGAATCTCTACCATGCATCCACCTAACCATACCAAAAGGTTACCCTTAATGAATACAATGACCTAAGCAATAATTATGTCTTGTGACCTTGTAGGATAATCATGCAACCAGACCCATGGGGTGGAAACGAGCCTGAGCATAAAGCTCCTGAACAAAATCAATTTGTTGACCCACAATTAGCAACAAATCCTACCATGCAGCAGCCTGACTCATTTTGGAATGATGGAAATCAAGTCATATCGGGTTCAGTTGGGAATCCGCAAATGGGAGGCGTGATGTACCTTCAACCTCCAAGTGCTGCTCCGAAAGTTATGGGCATCCTTCTGATAATTTATGCTGCTTTGAATTTTTTGAATGTATTTACTGTTTTCGTACCGCCACAGCCTGATCCAATAACAGGAGAACTGATTGAGATGAGTTCAGCGTTGATGGCTGTAAACATCCTAAATGTATTGATAACTTCTGCTGGATTCGGTCTTGGAGGTTATTGGATGTTTAACTACCAAAGGAAGGGAATGCAGTTAGCATTAGTTACAGTTCTTGTCGCCACAATTCTTGCAGTAGTAGCAATTCCTCTTGGTGCAGCCGAGGCAGCAAATTCGACTTTTGCATTGTTTGGTGTAGGTGAGGGTGGGACCTCAGCTATTTTTGCTGGATTCACACTATTCTGTCAGGGGATTTGTGCACTCATTGTTGCCATTCCTCTAATGGTCTCAAACAATGGATTTGATGATTCTAAACTCACAGATATCTTTGGATGAAGAGAGTGACTATTGGGAAGTATTCTCAACCCATTTCCAATGCCCATGCTATGGGCGAGTTAATTACCGGTAATTATGCAACTTACAAAGAAGAGTTGTGGATTAATACCTCAAAAAGATATGAGATACAGTGCATAACTAGGGAAGTGGAAAGAGTAATTCGAGAAAGCGGCATAATTGATGGAATGGTACTCGTCAATCCTATGCACATTACTGCATCTGTGTATGTAAATGATCTTGAATATGGTCTCCATCATGATATCATGAAGTGGCTGGAAAAAGTTGCCCCATTTTACGGGGTTGATGGTAAAGTCGGTGAGGAATATCATCATCATAGAACGGGTGAGGATAACGGTGATGCTCATCTGAAGAGGCAATTATTAGGTCAACAGGTGACGATGGCAGTAAAAAATGGAAGTCTAGATTTAGGTACTTGGGAGCAGATTCACTATGCAGAATTTGATGGTCAGAGAGACAAGAGAATTCTGGTCAAAGTCATGGGTATTTTAGGTGATTAAATGACGAATGATTTTCTATCTATGCCTCCTGAACTATCTGGCATTTCACAAGCACTTGGGATTCGAAGAGGAGAATGGGGAAAAGGCAAATGCAGTATGACTGTGGATGTAGAGAATTTCCACACAAATAAGGGAGGTGTTGCTCATGGGGGACTCTACACTATGATGCTTGACTCATCTCTTGGTGGAGCTTTAGTTTCAACGCTAAAGAAAGATGAATGGTGCGCAACAACTCAACTGGTTACCTCGTTTATTGATGCTGCAAAGATAGGAGATAGTTTAACAGCCACCGGGAGAATTGTTCGACGAGGAAGAAATGTTGCACACCTAGAGGGTGAGATAACAACTCAATCGGGCAGATTAATAGCAACCGCAAAAGGAACCTGGGCAATTTGGGAATCAAGACCTGCAAATCTCAATATTAGGAGGGCAGATGGGATCTTTAGAGTTCTAAAAAATTCAATCGATGAGGGTTTGGATGGTAGAGGTGAATGGATTTTCAAGGACAACTTGCAAACAAAATCAAGAATGAGGATAGATATCATCGCAAAATTATCCGATGATATTGATGTTTGTGAAGATATAGGTGCTTTCCGAATTTCAGAAAAGGTAAGTGACATGGAAAGTAAGTTACTGCATTCTGATGTAAGCGAGTTGAGGAGAGGAAGTGATGGGCAGTTGTATCTTATTTTTGATAAGGATGACATGAAAATAAGAAAGCATGTAGAGGAGGGTTCTGACTCTATCCGAATTATAGGCAATCAAGAATCACGTGAATCTTGGAGATATTTCATTGAGGACGAGATGTTGAAAATGCATCTGTGGTTTGTTGCTGATGAATTAGCGATTGACTACAAATACGAGTGAAAAATACACATAGCGAACTTCATTTGCTTGGTCAAATTCGCAGTCGATATGAGCGAAGAAGTTGTGATTGTCGGCGGAGCAAGAACCCCCTTTTGTGAATGGGTTGGAGGAAAGCGTGGGGATGGAAAGCCTGGTGGCTTATTGAAGGCAGTAAGCGCTCAAGATTTGGGTGCTACTGCAATTCGTGGGGCTCTTGAAAAGACAGGAACTAAACCAGAAAATGTTGATCACCTGGTTATGGGCTATGCGCTCCAAACATGTTCCCAATCAATTTACGGAGCAAGGCATGCAGGATTGAAAGGTGGAATTCCTCAAGAAGTACCCATGCTTACTCTTTCTAGAATTTGTGGCTCGGGGGTTCAATCCATTGTTACCGGAGCTCAGATGATTATGCTCGGAGAAGCAAATACCGTTGTTTCGGGGGGAATGGAAAATCTTAGTCAGGCTCCTCATGTATTACGAGGAGGAAGAGATGGATGGAGATTGGGGAGGTCTCCGCCTGTTGAAGACTATATGATGACAAATTTACAGGACATGACTTGTGGATTGTACATGGCTCAAACCAGCGATGAGATTTGTAAAAGGAAGGGAGTTACTAGAGAAGAAGTTGATCAATTTGCAGCGCTAAGTCATGCAAGAGCTTCAAAATCTATCGATGAGGGTCTATTTGAACAAGAAATAGTTCCTGTAGTTATCAAATCAAGGAGAGGTGAAAAGACGATCACATACCAAGATGAAGACCACGTTGTTAGGGGAACTACCGCTGAATCTCTTTCTGGATTGCCTACTGCATTTGGACCAGATTCTCTAGTAACTGCAGGAAATGCATCAGGTGTTGTTGATGGTGCTGCTGCTGTGGTTATTAAATCCAAAACTCAAGCGGAAGCAGATGGTGATAAGCCATTAGCAAGAATCGTTTCTTGGGGTATTGTTGGTCTTGAACCAGCAATAATGGCATACGGACCAGTTCCGAGTAGCAGGAAAGCATTAGAAAAGGCCGGATTAACAGTTGAAGATATTGACCGATGGGAAATAAATGAAGCATTTGCCGGACAAGCAGTGGCTTGTATCAAGGATTTGGGAATAGATGTATCAAAAGTAAATGTTAATGGTGGCGCAGTTGGTTTAGGGCATCCATTAGCAGCAACCGGTACAAGATTGGTGCTTACTTTAGCCTACGAGTTACAAAGATCTGGTGGAAAGTATGGTGTTGCAACTGCTTGTATTGGCGGCGGACAGGGAATTGCTATGGTAATCGAATCTCTGTGAATGGGGAGATTTGATTGGAACCAGCTTCAATAATTCTTGTGTTTATTTTAGTTGGCTTTGCTGCATTTTTCTTTGCCCCCTTAGGACTTGGCGGAGGACTATTATTTGTCCCAATATTACATTATGTCGCTGGCTGGGAAATTACACCAGTAACTCTGCTTACCTCTCTGATTCTGACAGCTGCGGTATCTTGGGCAAGCGGAATTAAGCATAGGGTCGAAGGATTGTATGATGATGATTTAACAAAAATGGCTCTTTATGGTGCGATTCCCGGTGCATTAATTGGTGCATTGTTGGTAAATATCATGGAGAATAATCTAGATTTCGCTTTCAAGATTGTAAGTCTTGGAATGCTTGCCTACGCAATCATAAGGATGCGTAATCGTCTAACCCTAGAAGAAGGTTCGCAAGATATGGAAGAGTCGGAAAATCGAAGCATGATTACGCTTGGTTCTGGATTAGGTGGGGTGACTTCAGCATTTTTAGCGGTTGGAGGAGGTGCGATATACATCCCAGTTTTGGATAGGTTTAGCACTGCTAGCACAAGAGAAATCGTAGGCGCATCATATGGAATCATGATGTGGACAGTACCTGTCGTAATCATCGCTCATGCAGTGCTGTTCAATGGTGAATGGCATGATTTATGGATGATTTTAACACTAGCAATCTGTGTCTTTGTTATGGCTAACCTAGGGGCAAAATTTGGATTTAAACTAAAAGATAAAACAATAATTTCTACTTTCCTAGTTGTAGTTTCAGTAGTTTTTATCAGATATTGTATCGACCTTTCAGGTTATCTAATGTGAGCACAGGGCACGATTAATCACTAAGAAGGATATATATACCAATGTTTGTTGGTTTAGGCCCATGATTGAAATGATTATTGGTGGAATTCTGCTTGTCGTTCTAGGCGGTTGGTTCTTTACAACTTGGAATAGATTGGTAAGACTTGAAAAAGAAGCCGAAAGATCTTGGGCTAACATAGATGTTATATTGAAGCAAAGATATGATATGATTCCAAACCTAGTTAACACCGTTAAGGGTTATGCGGCGCATGAGGAAGCGATTTTCATGGAATTTGCCAAAGCAAGAAATGCTGCTGCTGGTGCACTAGCGAACGGTGATGTTGCTGGAGTTAGCCGTGCTGAAGGAGTTCTTGCTGGTATGCTACCAAAGATCAACATGGTAGCAGAACAATATCCTCAATTAAAGGCAGATACCTCATTCGTGAATCTTCAAAACCAGTTGGTTGCATTAGAAAACCAACTTGCAGATAGAAGAGAATTTTACAACTCAAGTGCAACGAACTTTAACACTGCGATTGAAACCATACCAACAAACTTCGTTGCTATGGTAAAATCATGTAAGGAGATGGACCTTTTCGAGGTTGTTGGAATCGAAAGGGAAAATGTCACAATACAATTCTGATTTGATTCATCAATTCTCGAGGAATTAACGTGTTTCTCATTTTTGGCAGTGATTACAGGGCATCACAGATTGCAAAGTGGTCTGCCAAAAGAAGGACAACAAGACTGGTTTCTTTAAGCCAGGACTTAGATTTGGAACAAGAATTCGAGAATTGTGAAATTCTAGCGCTGCCAAGTCCAATTAGGCTTGACTCAATGCCGATGCCTTCAATTCAGCCAGAACTAATACTAGTTGTTCAAACAAATATGATTGAGGATGAAGAACCAATTGAAGAAATCAAACAAAAATGGCCAGATGCATTTGTTTTGACTCATCATGAACTATCTGATTTATCCACAGGAGAAATAATCGATGTTACTCAACTGTACCTTAATGCGGTTAAGGATAGGATTCGTTCATTTGAGAGGAAAGCAGGTGCAGCGGTGATTGAGAACTACCTTGAAGGGCTTGATGCTGGTTCAAAGGTATCCATAATTTGTCACGATAATCCTGATCCAGATGCACTAGCGAGCGGTTTGGCTGTTCAGAAATTAGTAGAGTTTTACGGTCACGAAGCGAAAATATATCACGGTGGCTTGGTCGAACACCAACAAAATAGAGCAATGAAAAATTTGCTTGAAATTCCACTGAATAGAGTAATAATGTCCTGGGAGATTGATGACATCATTACAAATTCTAACTGTATAATTACAGTTGACTTCCATCGTTCTGGGGCAAATAATTTCCTTCCTGAAGAGGTGGTTCCAAACATCATTCTAGATCACCATACTGCAACCGAGGAAGTAACTGCAGATGTGTCGATGCTGAGACCAGAATTTTCAGCCACATCAAGCTTAGTTGCAAGTTTATTCATGCAATTAGGGGTTCCAATGGATGCTAGAATTGCTACAGCCTTGGCTTTTGGAATAAAGACCGACACATTGGGTTTCTCAAGAACTTTCAATCCAGTTGATATTAGGGCACTTTCGTGGTTGAATGCTTGGGTTGACCCTGAATTGATGAAATCAATAGAATCACCACCTAGGTCAAGAGATACACTCCAATCCTTCGTATCTGCTTTTACAAATATGAAGGAAATCCAAGGAGTCCTTCTCGTCCCAATCAACGAATTATCAAATAGGGACGCGCTTGCTCAAATCGCAGATTTCCTGATGTCGACAGAAGAAATTGACACGGTAATCGCTTATGGTCCAAGAGATGGTAAAATCATCCTTTCGGCAAGAACAGAATCGGAGACACAACATCTTGGTCGTGTTTTGGGAAGCAGATGGCCGAATGGCAGAGCAGGAGGACACAGAAGTTTCGCAGGTGGTCAGGTACCATATTCTGAAATTCAAGAATCGGTTACCCCTGAGAGCGATATAGAGGCTATGGATTTGATGCATAAGGAGTTATCCATCCTATTTGCGGGTGATGAGGATGAGTGAATCTCCGACGATAGATATTGGAGATAATATCCGTTTGTTGGGAACTGCACACGTCGCAAGTGCTAGTGTTGCAGCAGTAAAAGAACAAGTTGAGTTATTCAAACCAGATGTAATTGCGGTTGAATTGTGCCAAAGCAGACATTCAGCACTACTGAGCGAGAGAAGGCTAGACAGGGAAGGCTTGTTGAAAGTTATCAAGGAAGGAAAGGCACCTATGGTCCTTCTTCAATCAATGTTAGCTAGTGAACAAAGAAGACTAGGAATGGATGAAGGTGAGCAACCTGGGGCAGAAATGCTTGCAGCGGTTAATGTTGCAAAAGAGCAAGAGTTAGATGTTGAATTAGTTGATAGAGATATCCAAACTACGCTGAGAAGAGCCTGGAGGGAGATGAGATTTATTGAAAAAATAAAGATTGTTTTTTCCCTTGCAAGCGATGATGATGAAGAAGATGAAGAGGAAATTGACCTTAATGAGATGTTATCTAATTCTGATTTACTTACCAGCATGATGGAAGATTTACGCGAATTCTCTCCTGGAGCAGGAAAGGTTCTAATCGATGAGAGAGATCAATTCATCGCCTCTAAAATTCAATCTATAGGTCGGGAAAAGAAAGTTCTGGCAGTCTTAGGTGCTGGACACCTCTCAGGCGTAGAGGATATAATCAAAAATCAGAAGGAAACTAAGCCAATATCAGAATTGAATAAATTGCCTGAGAAAAGGCTTCGCTCAACAATTTTGAAGTGGATGTTCCCAGTTTTGATTTTCAGCCTGTTTGGATATTTTGCCTACACCGGTGATTGGGACCAAGCGATTGATTTGTTCACTGTATGGACAGTTGCCAATGCAATTCTTGCCGCAATTGGTTGTGCACTTGCAAGAGGACATCCTTTAGCAATACTTACTGCAGCTTTGGCTAGCCCGATAACCTCACTAAATCCTATGCTTGCTGCAGGATGGTTTGCTGGTTATGTGCAAATGAGAATCAAAGAACCATCTGGAGAAGACCTTGCAGAATTTTTGCGATTAGAAGAAATAAAATCATTCTGGACTAACCCTGCGGGACGTGTTTTGATGGTAACTGCATTAACTAATTTGGGATCAATGTCAGGTCCGTGGGTAGCTGCAATTGGCTTTGTTTGGATGACTGAAAAACTTCAGTCAATTGGACTGTTGTGAATTGAATCCATGACCTTTAGCAATTCATAATTTTCTTTGACATCATGTACTCGTATGACATCTATTCCATAATTGAATGCAAGAGCGGAGCTGCCTAAAGTCCCTGCGAGCCGATCACTAGTTTTTTCTAAGTTACATAACTGTCCAATGAGTGATTTACGGGATACTCCCCACAATATCGAAACATCATTTGTGCCTAGAATCGCCTTTCCAGCTTTCAGCAATTTGATGTTGTGCTCCTGTGTTTTTCCAAATCCAATTCCAGGGTCTATGCAGATTAGGTTATTTGGAAAGCCACTTGAAATGAGCTTAGATGCAGTCTCATTAAGTGATTGCGAAACCTCATCAATTACATCTTCATAACTTGGTGAATTTTGCATATTTCCAGGATCGTTTTGCATGTGCATAATGCAAATAGGAATCTTATTTTTCAAAACGTAATCATACATTCTAGAATCTCTTAGTCCACTTACATCATTAATCATGTCCGCACCAGATTCGATTGCTTTCTTTGCGACTTCATAATTTCTAGTGTCTATTGAAATTAGATCATTTTGATTTACCTTTCGAATTGCCTCTATTACAGGTATTACTCTCGACATCTCTTCTTCTATAGATACAGGTTCAGCATTTGGTCTGGTCGACTCTCCTCCAATGTCTACCCATGTGGCTCCATCTTTCCACATTGTTTGTGCAGCGCTTACAGCCTGCTCAGTGTGCTGTATTCTCGATTCTTCATGAAAAGAATCTGGAGTTACATTCAGGATTCCCATTATTCTAGGAAAACCGGATTTTGATTTAATTGCCTCAGAAATAATCCCCGGCGTTCTAAAATTGGTTCCATTACTGGTAGGCACAAGCCTTCCAAAATGAAAGATTTGATAATATGTCACCCTCAAGGGGCACGCATGTCTGACTTGGAATTCGATGAAAATCTCCTTGAGCCTTTGGCTGGACATCCACTTTCATCACCCGAACCAAGCAATGACAGCAAGGAACTTGCAGAGAGGATCACTGAAAGAATGGGAATAAGGGTTAGATTTGATATCCTGACGCTAATGCATAAAAATTTGAAAGAAGGTGGAGCAATCATCACCTTTGCCCTAATTTTCCGTTGGCTGACAATAGGAATATCAGATGAAAATTTTGACCTTCAACCCTCGATATTCCTTTCTCTTTCTTTCAATGATGTTGCAACACTAATCATTGCTCTATCGGTGTGCTGGGTTATTTTCAATGACTTAGGAAGAGACGGAGGAAACCTGTTCTTTTCTTTGTTTGCTGGTACGATAATGATTTTCTCTGCCTTGTATATTGGCGAGCCTATTGTCATGTTGATGGTGGGAAGTGATTTGAGTGCAGGTGAAGCAATTTGGAGAAGCGTCAGACTAATCGCATTAGGCGGTGGCGTGACATATGGTATGAAATTGTTAATGGATGCGATGAAGTTAAGGTGGTTGAAAGCCTTCCTAGACGGGCATGAATTGGAGTTAAACATACCAGAAGAGCTTGAGATTGAAGAAACTCAAGAGGCATGATATCAATGGCTGAAAAGCTTAACATCCTTAGATTAGGATATCGCAAGGGTAGAGACCCTAGGATAACAACCCATTTGGCGCTGGTCTCAAGAGCCTTAGGCGCTGATAACTTTATTCTTGCAGGAGATGAAGACAATGATATGTTTGAGAATATATCTGGGGTAAACCAAAGGTTTGGCGGAAGCATGGAATGTGAACATACGGATAAGCCAATGAAATGGCTTCGTAATTTTGTAAATCAAGATGCAGGAGATGGTCAGCCAGGTGTCGCAATACACCTAACAATGTATGGGCAACCTTACAGGCAAGTTATTCCTCAAATAAGAAAGGACAGACCGGTAGTTGTTGTTGTTGGAGGGGCTAAGGTACCCTCAGAGGTTTTCGAGTTATCGCAATATAACCTGGCAGTAGGAAATCAACCACATTCCGAAGTGGCCGCACTTGCTCTATTTCTGGAGGCTTGGAATGGTCCATCTGCGTCTGAAAAGTTACTGGAGGATGGAGAGCTCATAATTCACCCTTCAGCAAAAGGAAAAGACGTTACTGATACCAGAAAAGAATAGTTTTCTTCTAGTGAGAATCTATGATTTCCTTCCCTAATCATTATGGATGTCCTTCAATGACGATTTATGATGTCAATGAGCGTTATGACTAAATCCGACGCTTCAAATGACAGTCGTGATATTTTCATCGACCAAAATTTAGGTTTAGAAGACGCTGCTGATTTGTTCTCAGCGAATCAAATACCTGAGGGTGCTTCAGGTCAAGGAGTACTATTAACAGCAGATGGAAATGAATTCCATGGAGAACTATTCGGTGCAAATGGTATTGGTGAAGGAGAGCTTGTTTTCACAACTGGAATGATGGGTTACCAAGAATCCCTTACAGACCCTTCATTTGCAGGTCAAGTTCTGACTTTCACGTATCCATTAATCGGTAATTATGGAATCCATATGGGTAAATCAGAATCACGAAAAATTTGGCCAAGGGGAGTTGTAGTCAGGCATGCGATGGATTATCCGGATCATCGAGATTCTGTAGGGACTGTTGACGAATTCCTTCGCTTGCACAATGTCCCTGGGATAAAAAATATTGATACCAGAATGATAACAAAGAATGTTAGAGAACTCGGAACAGTTCTTTGCGTATTTGGACCCCTTGAAAAAAGGCAAGAATTGGAAAAGCGATTAGAACAACTTACTCCTCCTGACAAAGGAGACCTTGTAAGTGAAGTATCAATTGATAAATTAATGCACTTAAACAAAGGTGCAACAGATTCTAAGGGTAATGAAATGCCAAAATTAGCAGCGATCGACTGCGGTATTAAGTACAACATCCTCAGAAATCTGTGTTACCAATTTGAAGTAATTTGGTGCCCACCATCCATTACTATTGAAGAGATTTCACAATTGGGTGTAGATGCAGTGTTCTGCTCCAATGGACCAGGTGATCCGGCACATCCTGGGGCTGCTAGTCAAGCAAAGCACACATTAGCGAAAGCAGTTGATGCTGGTTATCCAGTAATGGGAATTTGCCTTGGACACCAATTGATGGGGCTCGCATCTGGATTACAGACCTACAAAATGAAATATGGTCACAGAGGAGCAAATCAACCAGTTCTAGATTTAGAGACTGGTAGAGTTTGGATTACATCTCAAAATCACGGTTTTGCAGTTGCTGATCCCAACCAAGGGATGCTTGCTGCTCACCCTAGCGGTGCCTGCTCGGAAAAAACAGAGGCACTATTCGATGCAGAAGTCAAGGTGCGATTCGTAAATGCCAATGATAGAACTGTGGAAGGTCTAGATGTAGTTGGAAAACCTGTTTTCACAGTCCAATTCCATCCAGAGGCATGCCCGGGACCACATGATGCAGAACCACTATTCAGTCGATTCAGGCAAATTGTTGATAATCACAGGGGTGGTAATTGATGCCTAGAAGAGATGACATAGAATCGATTCTCGTTCTTGGAAGCGGTCCAATTAAGATAGGTCAAGCAGCAGAATTTGATTTCTCAGGTTCTCAAGCAGTACGGGCTTTGAGGGAAGATGGATACAAAGTCATTCTTGTAAATTCAAACCCCGCTACAATTCAAAATGACCCTGAAATGGCTGACGTAGTTTACATTGAGCCATTACTTGCTGATACTGTGAGAAAGATTCTAGAAAAAGAAAAACCAGATGCAATTCTTGCTGGAATGGGTGGGCAAACTGCTCTCAATATTGCTAGTGAACTTGCACACGATGGTTCGCTAGATAGGATAGGGGTGGAATTGATTGGTTCGGACCTTGATGCAATTGACAAAGCTGAAGACAGGGATTTGTTCAACAAAGTATGTGAATCAATAGGTTTGCCGATTAGTGAAGCAATAGCCTGTAATTCAATGGAAGAAGTCATAGCAGCCTCCAAGGAGATAGGTTCTTGGCCTCTTCTGATTAGACCAGCATTCACTCTAGGTGGATTAGGAGGAGGAACTGCTTATGACCTTGGTGAGTTAATTGAGATCTCGACGCTTGGATTAAGGAATTCAAGAATTGGTCAGGTATTGATTGAAGAATCAATTCTTGGCTGGCAAGAACTTGAGTATGAAGTTATGAGAGATGGCGCTGACAATGCAACAATTGTCTGTACCATGGAAAATATAGATCCGATGGGCGTTCATACCGGGGAATCGGCGGTCGTAGCTCCTCTTCAATCATTCAGTGATTCTGATCACCAACAACTAAGAGATTATGCTCTTGCTCTAATCAGAAAGCTAGATATCAAAGGTGGTTGTAATGTTCAGTTTGCATTCAACCAAGCAACAGGAGAGATTCGAGTAATCGAAGTAAATCCTCGTGTGTCAAGATCTTCGGCATTAGCGAGTAAGGCAACAGGTTATCCAATTGCAAGAATGGCAGCAAAGATAGCGGTTGGTTACACATTGGATGAGTTGCCAAACCCGATTACTGGTGAAGGAACAACCGCGGCATTTGAGCCAACATTAGATTACTGTGTAGTGAAGATTCCAAGATGGCCATTTGACAAATTCCGTACTGCTGATAGAGTGCTTGGAACAAGCATGAAGTCCACTGGCGAAGTAATGGCAATAGGGAGGTCATTTGAGGAAGCTTTCTTGAAAGCATGGGCTAGCCTTGAGCAAGGAATCCCTCACCCAAGACCACTAACTAGAGCAGATGAGTCGGATGGGGAAGATTTCGACGAGAGAGCAAAACAACAACTGCCAGAAGAGACACTAATCGATTGGTTGAAAGTGCCGACTGATAGAAGGTTGTCTGCCCTACTAGAAGCATTCAGAAGAGGTTGGACAATCGATCAAATAAATGACGTAACCTCCGTAACAAAGTGGTTCTTGAATGGTTTCAAGAACATAATAGATTGTGAAAATGAAATAAGAAATTCTGGTATTCAGCCTTCACAAATATCTGAAACACAAATGTCAAAATGGAAATCTCTAGGCTTTTCAGATGGTTATATTGCTGACGCTCTAGCCAATTTCCCGCCAACTGGACCTAAATCCTTGGATTCTGAATCAGATGAAGATGCTGTAATCTCAAGGAGACATCAACTAAAGATTCATCCAAAATATAGAATGGTAGATTCTTGTGCTGCAGAATTTGCTGCTAAAACTCCGTATTATTATTCGACTTACGAGCCAAACTCCGCTTTAGGAGTTGACCTTGTTCCAGGAATTGCAGAACGTGTTCAGCAGACCATGGTCGCTATAGGCTCAGGTCCAATAAGGATAGGACAGGGCATTGAGTTTGACTATGGATGTGTACACGCAGTGCATGCGATAAGAGATGCAGGGAAAACTGCTGTTTTAATCAATAATAATCCAGAAACAGTATCCACTGATTTCGACACCTCAGACAGGCTTTACTTTGAGCCTCTTACCTCAGAGTATACAACTGAAGTACTACTGAGGGAACAAGCAGATGGAATTTTGCTACAGTTTGGAGGGCAAACTGCAATTAATCTAGCAGAGCCAATTAAATCCAGAATTCCTTTGATGAGAGAATTTGGGTTTGATTTGAAAATATTAGGGACAAGCTATGATTCTATAGACGAAGCTAGTGATAGAGAAAGGTTTGAAGCATTCGCAAAGAGAATCGGAATAAGGATGCCAATTGGATCGACTGGCTATACTCCAGACGATGTAAGAAAAGCAACCCATGAGATTGGCTTCCCTGTTTTGATTCGCCCATCATATGTTTTGGGTGGAAGAGGAATGGAGATATTATCTAATCAAAAGCAACTTGATGCTTATCTTGAAGAAGCATTTTTTGCACCTGACAGACCACTCCTAGTTGACGAATATCTCGGTCACGCAATCGAACTAGATGTTGACGCAGTTAGCGATGGCAAGACAGTACTTGTCGGTGCAGTAATGGAACATCTAGAAGAGGCAGGAATCCACTCTGGAGACTCAACCTGTTTCATCCCACCACAAACGATTTCAGACAAAACAATTGCCACTGTAGAAGAGCAAACAAAAAGAATAGGGATTGAATTAGGAATTGTAGGGTGCTTCAATATTCAATTCGCAATTCAAGGAGAAAACATATACGTTCTAGAAGTGAATCCAAGAAGTAGTAGAACAGTTCCATTTGTTGCTAAATCTACTGGTCTGCCTCTAGCTAGAATTGCGGCTAATGTTACAATTGGCATTCCTCTATCAAAACAAGAAATCCCTGAAAGAACAACAGAGAATGTGTGTGTGAAAGCACCGGTCTTCCCATTCATCAAATTAACAGGACTTGATCCTGCTCCAGGTCCAGAAATGAAATCAACAGGTGAGGTATTTGGCTCCGATAAAGACCCATACAATGCTTACCTCAAAGCAAGATTAGCAACCGAAATTCCAGTCTGCAAAGAGGGTGGAGTCTACCTGACAGTAAGGGACCAAGATAAATCAGAAGTAGTAAACATTGCAAGGAACTTGCATGGACTCGGTTATCAACTGTATGCAACCCTGGGGACAGCCGACATTATACGTTCATCTGGTACTCCGGTTATGACTGTATATAGGATAAGAGAATCAAAACATCCTGATGCTCTTGATTTAATGCGCCAAGGTAAAGTCAATTTCATAATCAACGTGCCGACAGTCTCTGGAGGTGCTGTAAGGGATGGGAATATGATGAGGCGATTAGCAGTAGAAATGAACATTCCATTTGTAACAACTATCTCCGGGGCAAAGATGGAAGTAGAGGCTATGAGGGCAATGAAAAATAATGACCTAGAGCCTGTAAGCCTAAATGTCAACTACTGATTATTGACATTTACAGGTTTATTGATTATTCTGCCTTGTTCAATTCAGATTACCGTTAGACTTGAAAGCAGGTTTTCTTTTGTCATACCATGGCCGGAGTATATTGTCCGACATGCGAGTCCAGTGTGGAAGCATCAGCAAAATTTTGTTTAGCATGCGGTCATGATTTGACGGGGCAGGGTCCAATCACCTCTACGGGTCACGACCTGAATCAATTAAAAGACGTAATCAGGATGAGGGATGACCTCTCAATGGCTGAGAAATTCGACATGATTGCAAAAGTGGAGGAAGGAGCTAATCCAATCCAACTTGGAATTGCTGCTGGAGCAGGTGATGAAGGAGTGGATATCGGAGACGCATTTGCTGGAGCAGATGACATGGATAGCCTCTCATCATATGATTGGGGTCAATCCAAAGCAGCAAATGCAGCTGTGAAAGCAGTAGTCGAAGGAACAAGTGGCTGGGACCTTATTCAAACAGGTAAACTCAACCTTTCCGAAGACATGTTCAGAGATGCTATGAATAGCGGGATGCAGGCCAGTACGCATATTCATGATGTTGCGAAAGGAGCGCACGAAGGAATTGATCCAGAAGCTATGAGTTCAATTCCGGTTTTGAAACCACCAAAGCGCTCATTCTGTCCAAAGTGCGGTTCCGACATTCACTCAAATACGATGCTGCAATGGAGAAAGTGGAGAGACTCATCTGGAGATGTTGTCTCTATGCAAATGGAAGCTGCAATGGAAACTGCATTGATTCATATTGCCAGCCATTACATCAATTCTATGCAAGCGCTAAAAGATGAACGAGATGATGCCCTTGCAAAATTAGGAAAAATGGATAAAGGTTCGATAGAAGAAAAATTAAGGGAAAAGATTGAGAAAGAGATCAGAAAAGAACTCAAAGCAGAACTCAAGGACAACCAAACAAAGGATAGTTCCGAATCAAAGAAAAGTTCTACAACTAAGAAAACCGAATCAAAGAAAAGCACTAAAACTACCCAAACTAAGGTAAAATCCAAACCAAAGAAATCTACTGCTGGAGGATTGTTCGGGAAGAAAACACCAACCAAGAAGTATGAAGGAGAGCCTGGTGGTAAAGTAGATTGGTTCTTGGAAAATGCACTTGATACAGTTTACGATCCGCATGGAACTGGTAAGGTCCTAAAACCAGCAACAATCCTTGCAAGATCAACCGATGGAAACGTAAGAGTTCGGGATGTTATCAGAATTTACGGTATTGAAGGAAAGGATGGAATAAGTGAACTTGCCTGGACAAGTCCACAAACCAAATACCTAATCGAAGCATACGATGCATGCTGATTAACTAGAAAGGCAATTACTCAACTGAGTAATGATGTCTTCTTTATCCATCTGTTCGAGAATTGGTGCTAATCTAGGTCCTCTTTCTACCCCCATCAAACAGATATAGGCAACTCTGTAGGCAATCTTTGGAGACAGTTCTAGATTTTTTGCGGAGGATGGAATCGCTGCATTGATTGAATCTTTTTGCCAATCTGCCGATTTGAGTAAATGGATTAAATTCTCAAGAACTTGTTTTTCCTGTTCATCAAATGATTTGACTAATTCAGGTACAGAAGAAAGAATTTCGATTCGCATTTCATCAGGGAAATGATGGCTCTGTATCCAATTTCTTATTCTTCTAAGTCTATCTTTCAAGGTTTCAGAAATTTCTACCTTCGATCCTGATGATGCTAGACTAGACCAAATATCTTCATCACTAGATTTAATTTGAGCAAGCATAGATAAATGTCTGAAGGTAACATAAGCGTTCTGGTAAGATTCTCCCTCGTTTACTACAGAATATTTTAGTGCTTGCTGTGCATCTTCTATAGAGACTAATTGCCTTCGGCTCAAACCCTCCACAGACAATTCTTGACCGAAGTCTCTGGCAGCTTGTCTTTCGTACGAATCTGCTAGTTTTACCAATTCCATTCCAGCATTGAAATCAATTGCCTTTGCTGGTTTTGTATCGGCAATTAGGAACCTAAGTATCTCCGGGGGAACCAAATCCAAAGCTTCTATCGGTCCAATGGTGTTTCCGCTGGATGATGACATTGCACCTTGACCTTTGAGCATAATCCACTCATAAGTTAAGGGCTGAGGTGCTTCGTGACCAAAAAATTCTGCAAGGACTTTACCAGTGGAGTATGACCCTCCTTTGGTACCGTGATCTTTTCCAAAAGGCTCACATGAAATGTTATTGAAGCCCCATCTTGCAGGCCAATCTATTCTCCAAGGAAGTTTTCCTTCACCCTTTGAAATGTCAGATTTTCCTTCAACACCGTGTGAATCTTTCCAGAAAACAAATGGGTCTTCGTAGCCAGTTACGACTACTCCATCAAGCGAGCCTTTGGAATCAACAGGGCTCCAAGGAAACCAATCTTTGCTCAGTTCTCTACCAGAAATAGTCTCAATTATGTCCCTTATTTTTTCTGGTTCTTGGCACACCATCTTTGCATAAGGGTAGAAATCTCCATTCTTGTAAGATGTAAAATTATCAATTATTGTCAATTTCACTCCAATTTGATTTATGGCTTCTAAGAATGGTTCCAGAAAGTGGGTTGCATAAGTACGACCTGCTTGAAACGCTTTGTAATCTGGCTTACCATCTTGGTCCGGTGGAGGAATTAGAGAGAGTCTGTGTCCGATATATTTCTCATATTCTTCATCTAGAAACTTGTAAACACGTCTCAAAGGATCACTAGAATCAACTATGAATACTAATTCTGCGTCTAGACCCTTTGCTCTACAGGCTCTTGCAATTATGTCCCCAGTCAAAATCTCCCTGAGATGTCCAATGTGAAATTCACCGCTGGGGGTTATTCCGGCAGCAATTCTATGCTTACTGCCATTTGCAGCTAACTTGTCAGCAATGACATCAGCCCAGTGCATACTAATTCCTCAAACAGGGACTGCTCTGATTACTCCTCTTAGAGGAACTCCATCAATTTCATTTCTTGTGGTTTTGTTTACCAAAACAATTGCCAAAACTGGTTCAGCACCAAGTTCTCTCATAGTTTGAATCGTTTTTGTCATCGTTACACCGGAGGATAAAACATCATCCACAATTATTACTTTCTTTCCTTGTACTTGTCCGTATTTTTTAGACAATGAACCAGCGCCAGGAGCGCCATCGATGTTTCGATGTATTGCGATTTCAGAATCAAGGTAGGAAGAAACAACTTGTGCAAACAATATGCCATTAATCGAAATTCCTACGGTTGTTGAAATATTCTCGGCTCCAACTTCTTCATCTGCAATATCAGCCATTATAGATCCAATTGCTTCCATTCTTGCAGGTTTAACTCCGATTGTCCTCCAACCAATTCTTACATCGCTAGGAGCTTCGTTTGAATCACCCGCTAATAACCAAGCGATTGTATCTTGTGAGAGGGATAATTCATCGGCAATTTGCTGGGAATTTAATCCTGATTTTCTCATATTTGATGCAGTTGCGCGCAACTCTTCTATGCTCATTATCATGGTGAACGATATCGGGCAAGTGTAAGGAGCACATCAATGCTATGGCTCAAAATTTCCAAAGCATTCAAGTGATATCGGCAAAGCGCAAGGACATGGCAGACTTTGATTACGAGTCATTGCTCGAGCGTGCTAGGGAAAAAATCCCAACAGATATATCCTCGAAGCGCAGATGGAGACTTCCACCTCCACAAATTCTTATCGAAGGTAATAACACCATCTTCAGGAACTTCAAAGAGGTCATAGACATGATGGAAAGAGATGAAGATCACTTTTTCCAATACATTTTGAATGAATTTGGTACATCTGGTGCAAGAGATGGTCCGAGAGCTAGATTCAAAGGAAGAATACCACCAAAGAGAATCAAAAAGACGATTATTAACTATGTTAATACATACATAAAATGTTCACAATGCTCAGCACCTGATACGCACTTCATCAAAGAGGGAAGAACTACTCTCCTCAAGTGTCAAGCATGTGGTGCAACCAGACCTGTTAGGCTGTGAAGTAATCAATCTAATCTCATCAAGATTGAATCGCTTTTTTCACCGGTGATGATATGGTTCCAAACTTTTTCTAGGTCCTCTTCTGATTTAATTGAGTACCAGACTCCCTCGGGATATATTACACATGAAACTCCTTGTTCACAGTAATTCAAACAACCTGATTTTTGCACTCTGATATTTTTTATACCTTCTTCTCTAGATCTTCTTTTGAGTTTGGTCATCATCTCAAGTGATGATTTACTCTTACAATCTCCTCTCTTATGTCCAGGTGTCCTCTCATGTCCACAGAAGAATACATGGCGCTTGTAACCCGGTTCCATCAAATAGCCTCCTCTATTTTGTTTGCTAGTTTGAAATCTAATTGAGTGACGGCATTTTCATCATGTGTATAACATTCGATTACAACATAACCCCATCCGAAATGAAGTTCTGGATGATGGTTCAATCGCTCTGCAATTTCTGAAATCTTGTCAACGATTTGTTTTGCTTGATTGAAATCTGAGCATTCTAATTCCCGCATTAGTCTTCCATCAACCAAGGTCCACCCGTCGGGAGCTTGGGTACTCAAATAATCATCCCCAGAGATGAGAATCATCACTTTTGTTGGTTTTCTTTTCAACGGTTTCATGCAGTTTATTTCTTCTCTTCATGTCTGCTCTTTCATAAGTCAATAATTCAGAGTCATCGATGTATGCGGGCCTAGTATGACAGATTAGGGATATTTTCACAACCACATCTCTTGCTATGTACTGGTGAATTCCATTCTCATCATGTAATTCTATGCTAGATTTACCGCTGCTCAGTAGTCTGCCTCGCAGTGTGTGTTCATCCTCTTCTCTGAGTGACCTTGCGTCTAATTGAATTTCTACGATATCATCTCTTCTCAAACCATGCCTTCGTTCTAAAAGTTCACCATGAACGACACTCACAAAATCCTCAATTTTTGGACTCCCCATGTCTTTGAGTATCTTTTCCGCCCATTGAGGCAACTCAGCATCCTTCTTCTTCGGCATAATTACTCCTTGATTCGGACTCCCATAAACCCCGCTATCTAAAAACTTGAATTTTCTTTGCAAGATTTGCTTTCACAGGAATGCATTCATGAAGGGTGGGTTTCAGCCCTTGCATGATAGCATATGAAAATCTCATGGCGTACTTTGCCCACGGTGCTATTATCTGATGAGATTTTAGACAAGGCCTTTACCAAGGCAAGGAAGGCTTCAGAACGAGTAGAAGACCCACATAAGATTTTCAGAACCAGGAAGCAGATGATAAGAATGGTTCAAACCAGTGCGGATTCAATACGTTCACACTTCGATAACATGGTATCGACGTGGCCAAGTCTTGATCACATCCCAGAATTTGATTATGCGATGATAGATGCTTGTGTCGGTTGCGATGATTACAGAAAAAATCTGGCTACTTTGCAGTGGGCTGGTGAGACGATTTCAAAGATAGCAGGGCAGAATGTAAAGAAGATTACAAGAACTGCTAACATAGAGTTTATGCATTCCACAAGAAGGGAATTTTACGGAAGAGTAGGCTCTATCATGGGAAGGGTGGAAAAACCACTAAAATGGCTAAACGAAGCAAGAGAAACTCTCAAACAGCTACCTCAAATTGACACTGCACACCCATGCATAGTCGTATGTGGAGCTCCAAATGTTGGCAAATCGGCATTTATTGAAGCCTTGTCATCTGGAAAGACTGAGGTAAATCATTACCCATTTACAACTAAGAGAATTCATTTAGGGCACTTTTTGCACAGGAGATTACAGTACCAAATGGTGGACACGCCCGGTTTATTAGACAGGTCAATGGAGTCTCGAAATGCAATCGAAATGCAAGCGATTGCAGCTTTGAAGCACCTTGGCTCACTAGTTCTATTCTTGTTAGACCCAACAGAAAAATGTGGAACCTCATTGGTTGAACAACAGAATCTCTATTCGGAGGTTGAAAATTTGCTAGAAGGAACTGATATTCTCCTAGTAACAAGTAAAGCTGACTTGATTGAACCACGACCTGAGTTATGGGATGAAGTTGCCAGACACGAACAAGAATATCGAAGTGGTGAGATTGATGATATTGTAGATATGCCACTTCTTTTAGATTCAAATGGACATGTTACAATGAGTGCTATTGAGAATGTAGGAATGGATTCTTTGAGAATGGAGATTGTGAAGAGAGTGATGGAATCACAGCCTGATGACCCTCTTGCTTTGCCTGAAGGTTGGCACATGAAAACTCAAGGATTAGATTGAGTTGAAAATAATCGGTCCGACGAATGCAAAGGCAAACAATCCAAGAAATACGAACATCCAAACTCTCATTTGCTTCTGATTCTTTTCATCTTTGATGTTTCTATCGATGCAATCTTGCTCGGAACAAACACGTGGATCAGTCCCACTTGGGATGACCTCGTAACATACCCTGCAATGTAAATGTGCAGGAACTCTGTTCAAATTTCCAGAGGGCTGAGATTTGGTTTTCTTTTTGCTAACATTCTGTTTGATTTTCGATGCATTGACCATGTTTTCACCTCAATTAATGCTAATTTTGCTGCCTTCGAATGATTTCCCTGATAAGGCCTCTGAAAGGATTCGAATATTTTTACCATCTAGAACACTTATCTCTATAGAATGCTCAATTGCAACGCTTACTGCAATAGGATCAATAACTGCAGATTGCCCTGGCTTGAATTCTTCACCTACTCGACATATTTTTGCCAGTTGTGCGAGGTTCAATGATTTCAGTGCGATAGCATCTGCAAATTTGTGGGGGTCTTTGTCGTAGACATAGGGCACGTCGGTAGCAATTACACATCTCTGTGCTTCACAATCAACTGCCATTCTAGTTGCTACTGCATCTGTGGTATGACCAGGAGTAGTTCCTCCCATGCAGACAAAATTGTGGTTGCTTAGAAGTTGTTTAGCCTCAATAGTAGTATTAGGTATGATTTCTGATACGTTAAGTCCATTTGCAATCAGTACTTGTTGAATTGTTGTTGCATTCAATTTCGTGGCAGCGATGCCTATCAAATCTAGTCTCTTGGAGTCAGAAATTGAGCTCTTTGCCAAGTTTATTCCGTACCGGGCAGGAGTTCCTCCTCCAATTACGAAACCCAATTTCCCATTGCTTTCTTGGATTGATTTGCATAAATCAACTAACTCTGAGAACCATCTGTCTAAATCGTGTCCTTCTCTTGTTTTAAGCAAAGAGCCTCCTAAGGCCACGATTTGAGACTTTACCATGGCATTTCTAAGAAAAGGCATCCTTTGAGCATTGCTGATTTTACAGATTAAATTGTGCTAACACTCGATATTTCCTCGCGAAGGGTTCAAACACCAAATGAATACCCGTAGGTTTGAGGGTAAAGCATGGCTGATGACGAAATCACTCAGATGCGTCGTGTCAAGCTTCGAATGTCTTTAGAGGAACTCAGAAATATGAAAGGCTTCGGGACCGAGTTGGTAACTCTAATCATACCCCCGGACCGTCAAGTTTCAGATGCCAGGCAAATGCTTCAAAACGAGCACGGTCAGGCTGCTAACATTAAATCTAAAGGGACTAGAAAAAATGTACAAGGTGCCATCGAGTCAGCTCTTTCAACACTAGCGAGATTCAAAGATGCAGGAGAAAATGGTTTGGCTATTTTTGTCGGTTCAGTTATCATTGGCAATAACCGCTCAAAGATGGTGAATATAGTCGTTCAAGACCCACCTCAACCGCTTCTTTCGTTTAGATATAGATGTGATTCAACCTTTGAATTGACTCAATTAGAAGACATGCTTGTCGATAAGAAATCATACGGACTTTTCGTCATAGATCGTTCAGAGGCTGCTTACGGCATCGCAAGTGGAAAGAGAATTCACGTTCAAGAACACCTAGTTTCAAACATCATGGGTAAACACAGACAAGGAGGTCAATCTGCCCAGAGATTCGAGAGATTAATCGAAGAGGCAGCTCATAATTTCTTCAAGAGAGCATCTGAACATGCATGTGATTATTGGCTTCCAGAATTGGAAAATATACAGGCTATTATCATAGGTGGTCCAGGTGCAACCAAGGACTTCGTAGTCAAGAACGAGTACTTTCACCATGAAATTGCCAAGAAGATAGCCGCTACTACCTTCGATGTTGGCTATTCAAATGATTCTGGAGTCCGTGAGCTTGTTGAGAATGCTGGATCACTGATGAACGAAATTGAATTGGATGCTGAGCGTCAATTGATGAATGCATTCCTTCAGGAATTAATCAAACCTAGTCCTAAAGCGACATATGGTGAAATGATGATCAGAAACGCTCTTGATGCTGGCGCTGTTGATACTTTACTGATAAGTGAAAGCGTAAGGAAATCTAGAGTTTCATTAAAGTGCAGTGCTTGCGGAAATGAGTGGGAAGCATCGATTGGAAATCTCGATGAGAATCCAGAATGTCCTTCCTGCGAGTCAAACAAAGTTACTGAATTATCGAGATTGAGTTTAGTTGATGATTTCATTGAAATTGCTCAGAAAACAAATGCACAAATCAAATTCGTTTCTGTTGATACAGAAGAAGGAGCACAATTGTCAGAAGGATTTGCCGGATTGGCAGCACTACTCCGTTATCCAATCATGTGAGGTGAATCAATGGATGCTCTAAGGCTTGAAATCGAAGATGCCATTACTTTGGTTATGGATTCTTTAGAAATTCCAGAATCTCTTTGGAAGAAAGTTTTGGGTCCCTCAAGAGAAGTTTCTCAAGGCGACTTGACTATGCCGTGTTTCCCATTTGCAAAAATTCTCAAAAAAGCACCAGCGGTAGTTGCTGAAGAGATTTGTTCAGCCCTTAAGGAAAATGTAACAATCGCAGAAATCAATTCTGTTAATGGCTATCTGAATTTCAAAGCCTCACCAGAATGGATGGCTTCCAGAGTTCTGAATGGAGATATTCACATTGGAAGTGCATTGGAAAATAACGCTAGAGGTAAGCGGGTACTTATTGAGCACACTAGTGCTAACCCAAATGGTCCATTTCACGTAGGTAGAGCAAGAAACGCAATTTTAGGGGACACAATAGTTAGGTTAAACAGGTTATTTGGGAATTCTGTAAGAGCCGAATACTATGTTGATGACATGGGCAAGCAAGTAGGTGTTCTTGCGTGGGCGCTTGAGAATTTAGACTCTCAGCAGGTCGAGGATTTACTAAGCGATAGAGAACCCCTGAACCCAAAATGGGCAGATAAGGCAGATCATTCAATCGTAAGATGGTACCAAGCAGCACAGGCATTAAGGCAAAATGCATCAGATTCAGATAAGGAACAGATAGAAGAAAGAATTGGCGAGCTTGTGCATGCTAGTGAGCACGGTGATGATTCTGTACTTGAGCAGTTTGAGAATGCATATCAGCCAGTGCTTGATGGAATGTTGATGACTTTGGGAAGATTAGGAATTAATTTTGACTCATTCACTAAAGAATCTAGGTTCGTAGTAAATGGTGATGTACCTCGTCTTATTGAAAAACTATCAAAATCTGATATTCATGGTGAGGCAGAAAATGGAGCATATTTCCTTGATCTGGGTCAAAGAGGGATGAAGGGAAAGAAAGAATTCTTCTATAGAAGAGGAGACGGAAGTTCATTATATGCAACAAGAGATGTTGCCTATCATATTTGGAAATGGGGTGAGTGTGATACTCTAATCAATGTGTTAGGAGAGGATCATAGATTACAGGCAAAACAAGTTGCAATGACTTTGACCGAATTAGGAGAAAAGGTTCCGGAAGTCCTATTCTATGCATTTATCAAGTTACCCGAAGGGAAAATGAGTACTAGAAGGGGAACGGTTGTATTCATGGATGATTTACTTGAGGAGGCACAAGAAAGAGCAGCTGAGGTTGTTCGCAATCTTCGTCCTAATTACGAGCCAGAACTAGTTGAATCAATAGCAGAAGCGGTTGGCGTATCTGCAGTTCGATTTAACATAATCAAGGTCAGCCCAGAGAAAGGATTCACATTTAGGTGGGAAGATGCATTAGCCTTTGAGGCAGGTTCAGCACCTTTTGTTATGTACTCGCACACTAGGGCGTGCTCGATAAAATCCAAAGTAGAGGAATTTGAGGGATTCTTGGAAGAAGCAGAACTTCCAAAGGAAATGTCAGAATCGATGGTTTACCTCTTGAGAAAAATCAACAGTTTCCAAGATTCATTAGATTATGCTGTGAGAAACAGGCAAGCACACATTTTTGCAAATTACTTGTTGGAACTAGCAAATGCGTACAATGGATTCTACAGGGACTGCCATGTCATCAGGGATGGCAAGGTCGATGCATTTAGATTCAAGATAAGTGAGACTGCAAGAAAATTGTTAAAGGCATCTATGGAAGGATTGGGAATAATCCCAATAGAGAGAATGTAATCAATCATTTGATATCGCTTGACTAACATCGGTTTGGTTATACATTGAATTTGTAACATCCTCTCCTGCAGACCTTATTTTATTGCCTAGGTTTGTAAGTTCAGTAATTGCCTCATCGATTGATTTTGTTTGCTTCAAGTACTGCGTAGGTGGGAAGCCACAATCAATGATGTCTTTTTCGTGAAGGTTTTCTTCAATCCATGCTGAGCATGCAGTTCCATAACATATAGCGGAGTACTGGTCCAGATCAAACCACATAGTCTTGCGTTGACATACAGGACATTCTCTTACCACGAGATTAGTTAGTTCTGTCATAGCATCATGTCCAATGACATCTATGTCCCAGATTACGATGCTAGCGGAATCTAATGACATCTGTTCGCTTTTTTTGAGAAAACTTCTCAGAACCTGCCAAGCAACCTGCTCAGTAGAAAAACAACCCAAGCCTATCGCATTTCCGCTTGTTTCAAGAACGGTTGGCACAAAGACTCTACTCAACTGTTCCATGGTGTTAGCATTGATTGATGCAAGGTTTGAACTCTTCTACAAATTAGTAATAGAAATAGCGTTTAGTAAATCAACTCATCTTTGCCAAACCAACTCAATGAATGGAAGCCCACCAGGATGTGGCAGGGGAGCCTGAGGCTTTTCTATTCTCACAAAAATCACAGATGCTGAAGGATGTAGTGATAATTTCTGTATTATTTTCTCTGCCATCGATTCAAGCAATCTAATTTTCTCCTTGGTATTAACAACAACTTCATCAACACAATTCTGAATCAAACCATAATCAATTGTCTGATCCAATTGCCCAAAATTGCTTACATCGTTAATCTCTACCCATACAGTGAAGATGAATGGTTGAGGTTTTTCAAGTTCAAACTCAAACCAGCCGTGCGCAGCTTCAACCTTGTAAGATTCAAGACCAACTTTGAGATTCATCGAATCACTTCTCGTCTCTTTCATGGACCCAAATTAGGTGGAATCCGAACTGGGTTCTAATCGGGTCAGATACCGTTTTTAGTGGTAATTTCCAAACTGCATCATCGAATTGTCGAACCATTTGACCTGATCTAAACCATCCCAAATCACCGCCTTTTTGTCTGCTAGGGCATTGTGATTTTTTCCTCGCTAATTTTTCAAAATCCTTCAGCTTTGTAATCTGATTCTTGATTTGAATAGCTTCAGATTTACTCTGTACTAAGATATGGGATGCGTGAGCACTTGGTTGGACCATGTTAGTTCGTCAGAGTACTTCTTTTCAAGTTCTTTGATTCATCCCCATGCAAGATAATTGAGATAACTGCCGTAAACCACTACTGAAACTCCTAATGATTCAGCATTGAATCTGGTCATGTCATCTGCGTAAGTGTGGTACTCATATGATCCGGAACCATAACAAACGATTGCCCTTCCAGTTTTGTCGTTAGGTAAGTCATAAACAAATGGACCGTGATCTGAATTATATGGCATAGCATTTGGTCCTTCTCTTGGACCATCTAACAAAGAAAATGATACTGAGTACTTACTAGCAACTTCGCTTCTTTCTTCGCTGTATTTTGCATGTATATTTTGTATATTTTCAAGGTCTTCTGCGTTGTTGGTAAACATTGAAATGGAATTTCCTCTATCTGCCATATCTATGTCAACGTGATTCATGTCCAAGTTGATGTACAATCTTAGGTTCTCAGCCAAGTTAGGGCCGTTTTGAGCAACCCATGCTCTACTTCCCCAAAGCCCCTCTTCTTCACCGCCCCATGTACAAAATTGCAGGGTATATTCTGGCATCTCGGATCTATTTGCAATCATAGCAATCTGTCTAGCCATCTCAAGGACCGAAGCAGTCCCAGAGGTATCATCAACCGCTCCTGGCGAATGGTAGACTGTATCATGATGCGCTCCTACGATTACTACTTCACTCGTTTTTCCCTCAAGTGTACCACATGGAACCTTCACTTCCAAATCTCCGTCATTGGTAATATCGAATTGCATCTGAACCACTGAATTGCTTTCAGCCATTTCGATTATTCTATTTCCAGTGTTGTTTGAAACTGCAATGAATGGTATGTCTGTGGGCATACTTCCACTATTTGCCTCTTTCAATTCATCAACTCTAATTGATTTGAATATAGGAATGCAATCGTCAAGAACTATCTTTCCACAATTGTAATTATTATTGATTCGAATAATTCCAGCAAGGTCATTTTGAGCTGCCTTGATGTATATTCCAGTATTTCCATCTACGCTTCCGTCGCTTGTTACTATTCCAACAGTTCCTGTCGCAGATTGCCAAAGCCCCTCATCACTTCCATTTTCAAGATTCGTGATTTGAATATTATCTCCGAAGTTAATGTTTGAACTTCCTGAATAGCCTTGAATAACATATTCTGTTTGATGCTGGAATTCCTCTTGGCTTGAACCTATGTCTAAGGGACTGCATGGAGGAACGAAAGGAGTATTTCCTGGTTGACAAATTCTCAATGTTGGTTCTGCATTGATTGAAAACATAGGCACTGGTAATGAATACATCTCTGTGCTATACCCGAATGAAGAGAGGTTATCGAGTATCATTTGAGCCCCAGCAGCTTCTTCAGCAGTTCCAGACATTCTTCCTCCCCACGTTGGGTGCCCAAGAGCAACCAAATCAGAGGCAAATTTCTCGGTCGATTGAGCGTCAAAATCGATTAACTCGTAGTCTGGAGTGCCTCTGCCCAGAAGGGCAGGATTGAGAACAAGGACTGATGTGACCAGTAAAAGAACTAAACCTATGGCAATAACCTGTCCAACATTAACCGCTTTCCATACAGGCCTTGATATGAATTCTCTGAATTCAAAATCACCCTCTTTAGATATAGATTCAACCTCAGAAATAATCTCTGCTTCCAATATTTCATCTTCGGACTGGTTCGTGGTTGAATCCATCAATCTTTCAATGAGTTCAGATTTATTTCCTGAGACGGGTAAGTTTGCTTCCTTCAGTTGTTGCTTAAGTTCAGCTACAGTTTTTGATTCGAGTTCATCATGATTCACTCAATCACCGAGAGGTGCTCAGTGTCATACTCTATCAATTCAATGGAAATATGTCTCATCAAGAACCATATTCTACATTTAGATTTCTTCACCGGACCATCTGGTGGAAACCTCGTTATCAATTCCAATTTGATCTAGAACCCTTGCCACAATAAAGTCAACCATGTCATCAATCGTTTTAGGATGGGTGTAGAATCCCGGGCTTGCTGGAATAATCACTGCTCCCCATGAGGAAATCTTAGCCATATTTTCGAGATGAACAGTGGCATAAGGAGCCTCTCTTGGAACAAGAATTAGTTTCCTTCTTTCCTTGAGTGCTACAATAGCAGAGCGGGTGATTAGGTTGTCACCAATACCTGCAGCAATTTTTCCTAGCGTGGTTCCGCTACAAGGAATGATAACAACAGCATCAATCTTTGCAGATCCTGATGCGGACTTTGCCGCAATGTTTGTGTTGTCTTCCAAGAATCCTCCAAATTGTTCAGCAATTTTTTCGGGAGAAGAATCAGCTTCATGGGCCAATGTT
This sequence comes from Methanobacteriota archaeon, assembly GCA_002718195.1. Lineage (GTDB taxonomy): Archaea > Thermoplasmatota > Poseidoniia > Poseidoniales > Poseidoniaceae > MGIIa-L4. Next base: position 30,068 of record PBDU01000005.1, read on the forward strand.
AGCCTAGCAGCGTCAGAGGCTACGATTCTAAATTGAATGCCTCTTTGTGCAAAAATCTCTGCTAACCTAATAGCATATGGTGCACCAGATGCCCCGGATATTCCTAGAACAATTTCTCCCATTGGGTGAATGTCCTTGTCCGTTGTTATAACATCTTGTTCTAAATTAACTCCAATTTGACCTCATAGAGCAATCCTATTGAGTGCTTTATCAAGTGCTTCAATTCCTTTCACAAAATCTTCATGCTCTATAGACCAAGCAACTCTAAGCCATGATTTCATATCCTCAGAGAACATGCAGCCAGGAACTGCAAGTAATGACTCTTTGAAACATTCATCGTCAACAAATTCTAGCGAATTACGCTCACCAGGCAACTTAAATGCTCCAAATACCCCATATTCGGGCTCGTTCCAGTCTATACCATGTGATTGCAACAAATCCCTCAATAATGGCAGATTTTTTTCTCTTAGTTCTGTTATTTTTTTGACGGGTTGGTCTAATTTGTTGAATACAGCTTTTGCTAAGCGCACAGAAGGACTTGATATCATTCCCTCAACTGTTCTAAAAACGTCCTGTGCTTGCTTTGCAACTGACTCACTTGCTATCAGCCAGCCGAAACGGATGGATCCGAGTCCGTGTACCTTTGTCAAAGAGTTGATACTGATACAATGCTCTCCACAATCATAAATTTTTACTGAATCTGGATGATTAACCATTGAATCACTGTATACTTCATCAGCGATTATGTGAACAGAATTCTTCTTACAAGTCTGTATGATCCAATTTCTATCATCAGGGTGAAGGTCCCAGCCAACAGGATTTAGAATAGGCGTGAACATAAGTACAGATGCTTTTTCCAAAACATTCGACCACTCATTTTTGTCAATTCTCCAATGACCAAACCCACTCTCAGGGGGATTTCTATGAACTGGAATTGTCGAATATCCAAGCAAATTCGCAGTTTGGCTTACTGGCGCATAAGACGGTGATTCCACCGCGATTATTTTGTCTTGGTCTAAATTATGACCCACAGATAACAAGGCGACTTGCAATGCTTGTGTTGCTCCATGGGTTACAACAACTCTATCTTTTGAAATTCCTTCTTTCTGTGCTATGAATTCCCTTGGGTCAATTTTGTCAATAATATGGTGTTTTGCTACGTTGGATAACTCCTCGCCTATAAGAGAGTCAAAATCCCATTCGAATTGAAGACCTGAATGGCTGAGGTCAAATTTCCTTTTCTCCCTTAGCCTCGGTATATACCAATCAAGGTAGCCAATACCCTTCGTATTTACTCCACGAGCGGGTTTCCCATGATATGGCCATTTCGTCGTAACCATGGCATGCGATATACAACAAGGAAATCAATATTCAGTCTGAATTGATTGGATTTCTATTGAGTTCATCTTTGCATCTAGAAATTAATTTATCGCACAGTGAATCATAATCTTCAGAATACCCTAGTTTAGTGAGACAAGTAGTTGTTTGAGCATCAAGCCCACATCCTGCTACCATCTCTACTCTGCCAGCCGGAGTATCATAATTTATTGTCAAACCATGTCTTGATGTCCACCTGAGAAATGATAATCCAATGGAACAAATTTTGTGATTATCAACCCAAACTCCCTGCATTCTTTCGTCTCTGTATCCTTTGATTCCACAAAGTTGCAGGGAGGAAATTACCCATTGCTCAAGTTTGCTGATAACAGATTTTACATTTTTCTCGTCTTCAGAATCCCACATAATAATCGGATAAACCACAATTTGCCCTTCACCATGCCATGTCATTCCCCCTCCTCTGTCAGTGGGGGCGGATTCATAATCCGGTGGAGGCGAAAAACCATCACTTCTAGCCCTTGGACCAATTGTTACGATCTCTGGATGTTCACAAATTAATATTGTATCGCCTATCTCTCCTGCTATTCTTTTCTGCTGTAAATCCCTCATCATCTCATCGGAATCTTTCCAGTGAATAAGTCCTAGATTTCGGATATCAACTTCTCTCATACTGTTTCCTCAAAATCTTCCAGATGAGCCGAAGCCACCATCTCCTCTACCACTTGCAGGCAAATCATCCTCTGAGACTTCATGGAACCTTGCAACAGGAACAGGAGCAAAGAGCATTTGTGCTACTCTTTCTCCAGCATCTAAAGTTATGGATTCTCCTTTCCCTATCCATGTTGCTAAAACCATCAATTCACCTCTGTAGTCAGAATCGATTGTACCCAGACCATTTGGCATAATCATTCCCTTCTTGCCCAGGCTTGATCTGCACCTTATCTGTCCTTCCCAGCCCTCAGGAATGGCACATTTCATTCCAGTTCTTATTAGGGTAGATTCTCCTTTAGATACTGTGGTTTCCTCTATTGCATACAAATCCCACCCTGCTGCAAAATCACTTCCTTTTGTAGGAATTCTAGCATTATCATCTATCTTTGCCCAATAAACATCTATAATTTCCCTAGCCATAATCCTTCGATATTGACTAAGTTCTTCTATAATTCCCTAGTAAGAAATTACATAATTTCCAGTGGAAATGAGGGTAACTGATTGATTGCTTTTTAAAATGTTAATTTTTCTTTCAAAAATTTCCAATGGATTTGATTATAAGCCTGTTACAAACGATTGGGAATCCTTGCGAAGCGTGGTTGCCACCCTCGAAACAAAGCCTCAAAATGGCATGAAATAGAGAATGGTTATAACCCGTCTTGGCAGGCAATCAAAACCCGCACCGCACAGGAAATGGAGGTATCGCTATGGTAATCGAGCAAACAAATTCTGGAAATGATGGAATAGACATTGATTTTACCGCTCAACACATCGAGCCGATGCTGAAAGAAAATCTGGATAGATTCGTTCTTTTCCCAATCCAACACTCAGACATATGGGAAATGTACAAACAATCTCAAGCATCATTTTGGACCGCTGAAGAGATCGATTTGTCTGAGGACATGAAAGACTGGGAGAAATTATCTGATGATGAACAACACTTCCTAAAGCACGTTCTTGCATTCTTCGCTGCAAGCGATGGTATCGTAAATGAAAACCTAGTTGTCAATTTCGCAAACGAAGTTCAATGGGCAGAAGCTAGAACATTCTATGGGTTCCAAATAATGATGGAAAATATCCACGCTGAAACCTATTCTCTGTTAATTGACACCTACATCAAAGATGACAAGGAAAAAGACCACCTTTTCAAAGCACTAGATAGAGTTCCTTCAGTACAAAAGAAAGGAGAGTGGGCACTCCGCTGGTTATCCAGGAAGAGAGGTTCATTCGCAGAAAGATTGGTAGCATTCGCTGCTGTTGAGGGAATATTCTTTTCAGGCTCTTTCTGCGCTATCTTTTGGCTGAAGAAGAGAGGTTTGATGCCTGGTCTGACATTCTCCAATGAACTAATCAGTAGAGACGAAGGACTACACTGTGATTTCGCTTGTATGCTTCATGAAAAGTTGCTGAAGAAGACTCCAGAAAACAGCATCCACAGAATAATATCTGAAGCAGTTAACATCGAAACCGAGTTCGTTACTGAAGCACTTCCAGTTTCTTTAATCGGTATGAATGCAAACTTAATGGAGCAATACATCAAATTCGTAGCCGACAGATTATTGGTTTCTTTGGGTGCATCAAAACTATACAATGTTGAAAATCCATTCCCGTGGATGGAGATGATCTCAATGCAAGGAAAGACCAACTTCTTCGAGAAGAGAGTTGCTGAGTATCAAAAAGCGGGTGTTATGGATAGTACCCTAGGTTCGGTTCAACAGCGTTTCTCAATGGACGAAGATTTTTGAACCGTATTGAAGTGAAAAGAAATTACGCAGTGTGAAATTAGGGTGATATTATGGCAATGCAAGTGGTAAACAGACAAGGGGAAAAGGAAGACGTACGCTTTGATGCAATCCATGAGAAGTTATCTAGATTGGCTGATGGATTGAATGCTGAGTACATTGACACTGGTCTGGTTACAAAGTTGACAATTGAGGGTCTCTATGATGGAGTTACCACCAGAGAACTGGATCAATTGGCTGCTGAAACCGCTGCATCACTTGCTAGTCATCACCCTGAATATAGCAAGCTTGCTGCTAGAATTTGCATCGATGATTTGCACCGCTCAACCAAGGATGATTTCTCCGAGGTCATCAACGACTTGAGGAACTACATAGACCCAGAAAGCGGAGACCATGCACCTTTGATTTCTGAAGAAGTTCACGCTATCATCCAAGAAAACTCGAAAGTTTTGAACTCCTACATTGACTATTCAAGAGACCACAATTACGATTATTTTGGCTTCAAGACCCTTGAGAGATCCTACCTCTTAAGATTGGATGGAGAGGTGGCAGAAAGACCTCAACACATGCTTATGCGTGTTGCAGTTGGTATTCATCATGAGAATTTAGAGAAAGCATTTGAGACGTATGACCTAATGTCCCAAGGTTACTTCACACACGCTACACCGACTTTGTTCAATTCAGGTACACCTACTCCTCAGATGTCATCCTGCTTCTTGTTGACAATGCAAGACGATTCTTTACACGGAATCTATGATACTCTAAAGCAATGTGCATTAATTTCAAAATCAGCTGGTGGAATCGGTTTGTCCATTCACCACATTAGAGCAAAGGGGTCTTACATCAAGGGTACAAATGGTCAATCAAATGGTATTGTTCCTATGCTCAGAGTATTCAATGACACTGCGAGATATGTCGACCAAGGTGGTGGAAAGAGAAAGGGATCAATCGCAATTTACATTGAACCATGGCATCCTGACTTGATGGAATTCCTAGACTTGAGAAAGAATCACGGAAAGGAAGAAATGAGAGCTAGGGATTTATTCTATGCGCTTTGGACATCCGACTTGTTCATGGAGAGAGTTGAATCCAATGCTGATTGGTCTTTCTTCTGTCCTAATGAATGCCCAGGTCTACAAGATGCATATGGAGATGAATTCAGAGCAATGTACACCTCTTTTGAGGAACAAGGTAGAGCCAGAAAAACAGTTCCAGCAAGAGAGGTTTGGGACAAGATCGTCGAATCTCAAATAGAGACAGGAACTCCTTACATGTTGTATAAGGACGCAGCAAATGAGAAGTCAAATCAAAAGAACTTGGGAACAATCCGCTCATCCAACCTATGTACGGAAATTATGGAATACACCTCCAAAGATGAAGTGGCTGTCTGTAACCTTGCAAGTATTGCATTGCCTAAGTTTGTCAACATGTCTACAGGAGAATTCGATCATCAAAAGTTGTACGAAGTTGCTTACCACGCAACTGGCAACCTGAACAGAGTAATCGACGTCAACTTCTACCCAGTAGAAGAGGCAAGAAATTCAAACATGAGACACAGACCAATCGGTCTAGGTGTTCAAGGTCTAGCAGACACATTTGCAATGCTAAAGATGCCTTTCGAGAGCCCGCAAGCTCAAGAATTGAACAAGCACATCTTCGAAACAATCTACTTCGCATCCTGTTCTGCAAGTAAAGATCTAGCAATCGATGAAGGGGCATACTCGTCATTCGAAGGTTCTCCTGCTAGTACAGGCGAATTGCAATTTGATCTTTGGGGCATGAACGAGCATTCTGGACGCTGGGATTGGGATTCCTTGAAGGCAGACATAGTAAAGCACGGAATGAGAAATTCACTACTGCTTGCTCCTATGCCTACTGCATCAACATCTCAAATTCTAGGAAATAACGAGTGCTTTGAGCCATTTACTTCCAATCTATATGTCAGAAGAACTCTATCTGGTGAATTCATTGTTCTAAACAGACACTTGGTAAGAGATTTAATCGCAGAAGGACTTTGGGGACCTGCGATGAAGGATAACATTCTAAGAAACAAAGGTTCAGTCCAAGCAATCCCTGGAATACCTGAACACATTAAGGATCTTTACAAGACCACTTGGGAAATCAAGCAAAAAATAGTTCTGGACATGGCTGCTGATAGAGGAGCATACATTGACCAAAGTCAATCTTTGAACATACACATGGTCGATGCCAACCCTGCTAAGGTAACATCAATGCACTTCTATGGCTGGAGAAAGGGTCTCAAGACCGGAATGTACTACTTGAGAACAAAAGCAGCAGCAGATGCAATTCAATTTACACTAGATGCTTCCACAAAGGAAGACCAAACTGTAAATGGATTAGCAAATAGATCTGAGGAAGTCGACAGCATGGATGCAATTGCCTGTAGCCTTGATGCTCCAGATGACTGCTTGATGTGTGGAAGCTGATTCTCAAATCAAATACCTTCAGTGTTTATATTTCGAAGGTGATTATAAAGTTGGCTCTCATGGTTAACACGTGGAAGAAGAAAAAGCCGAAGGAAGTGGAGTCAAACCCCATCCTTCAACTATATTGAATGAGCAGTTTTTCTCGCAACAGCACCCGTATCTTACTTGCTTAATTGCAGGTTTAACGACTGGTATCGGAGTAGCTTTAACAGTTGAGTGGAACGAATACTTTGAGGTCGGGAGAGACGTCCCAGTTTGGGAAACTATCCTAGTGGGATCAGTTTCAACGACAATCGCAATGTGTGCCACTTATCTGTTGCTAAATCTAGCAAGCAAAATTTCAAGTAAATGATTCGAGGATTGAGTCCATGATAATCATGCAATGTGAATTGCATGACCGAGGCTTGCTAGTGCAGCTTCATGAGTCATCTCAGTCATAGTAGGGTGAGCATGAATTGTTCCTGCTATGTCCTCAAGGACTGCGCCCATCTCTAGAGCAAGTGTCCATTCGCCAACTAGTTCTGCGATGTGGGTTCCAACTCCTTGAACACCCAGGACTCTGTGATCATCCTCTCTTGCAACAATTCTAACAAATCCAGCAGTCTTTTCCGCTTCCTGAGTGAGAGCCCTTCCGTTAGCGCCTAGAGGGAATTTTCCAGTAATAACAGGATGTCCAGCATCTTTTGCCTCGTCCGGAGACATACCTACGCTGACAACTTCAGGTTCTGTAAATACAATTGCAGGGACTGCAACAGGATCGTAAATTCTATTCTTTCCTGAAATAATTTCAGCAACCATTTCTCCTTGGAAGGATGCGACGTGTGCCAGCATTTCTCCCAAATCTGTCAAGTCACCAATTGCATAAACTCCTTTCATATTTGTTCGACATTGATTGTCAACCATGACAAATCCTCTCTCATCAAGTTTGACGCCTGTATTCTCAAGACCTTGGCTTCTTGGTTTTCTTCCAACTGTTACAAGGATTTTGTCTGCTTCAATACTTTCAATCTTTGATTCATCATCCGCATGTTTCTTATCAACATACTTGACTGAAATCTTGTCACCTGTTTTTTCAACTCCTTTAGCAAAGACACCAGTCTTGACTGTGATTTTTTGCTTCTTTAATGAAAGTTCTAGAGGTCTTCTCAATTCCTTGTCAAAAATCGGTAGAACTGAATCCATTGCTTCAATTACAGTGACCTTGCTTCCGAGCATTCTGTAGGTTATTCCTAATTCGAGTCCGATGTAACCGCCACCAACAACAACTAGATGCTCTGGTAGTTCTCTCAATTCTAGAGCTTCCTTGGATGAAATCACGTTCTCGTCATATGGCATGAACGGTAATTCAATCGGAATGCTTCCATTAGCGAGAATGACATTTTCTGCTTCAATCAGAACTGCGTCTGAGCCTTCTCCGACCTTGACTGTTTTAGCGTCTTGGAATTCTGCCCAGCCATGAACTAATTCAACGCCAGCCTTGCCAAGTAAGGTTTCAACACCTTTGTTTAGTCTGTCAACAATTCCTTCTTTCCAATCGATCATGCTGCTCATATCTATTTCTGCAGGTCCAGGAATTGTTATTCCTTGGTGACCTGCATCAGTAGCGTACTTCGCTAACTTTTGGAATTGTTGAGCAACACCGATTAGGGCTTTGCTAGGAATACATCCTCTGATTAAGCAAGTTCCACCTGCTCTGCTACCTTCAACGATTATTGTGTTCAATCCTAGTTGTCCGGCTCTAATAGCAGCAACATATCCACCTGGACCTGCTCCCACTACCAATACTTGGCATTTTTTTACTTCCATTTTATTCACCTCAAAGGAAAATCAATGCAGGATTCTCCAGCATTCTCTTAACATCTTGGACTAGCATTGCACCATCCCAACCGTCGATGACTCTGTGGTCAAAGGATGATGAAAGATTCATCATTCTTCTTACTTCTATTCTTCCATCGATAACAACTGCTCTTTCTATTGCTTTGTGGACCCCAAGAATACCGACTTCAGGTTTATTGATAATCGGTGTTGCTCCTAATCCGCCATCTCTTCCAAGGCTAGTGATAGTGAATGTTGAACCGGACAAATCTTCAGCAGATGCAGTTCCATCTCTTGTTGCTACAACAACTCTCATCATTTCACTTGCAGCCTTCCAAATATCCATGGCTTCGACGTGCTTGACCACTGGTACGTACAATCCTCTATCGGTTTGGGTAGCGATTCCCAAGTGGACGCCATCGAATTGTCTGTGCGTATTTCTCTCATCATCGTAGTAATGACCGTTGATTGCTTTCCTCGATTGCAGAGCCTTTCTAAGTGCTAGCATAATGAATGGTAAGAAGGTCAACTTAGGTGCTCCTTCTGGTCTGCTTGCATTCATTGTTTGTCTTAGTTGCTCAAGTTGAGTAACATCCACTTCCTCAAAGTATGAGAAGTGTGGAATTGTTGTGTAAGAAGCAACCATTCCTTGAGCAATTTTTCTACGTAGTCCAATGACCTTGACATCGTTATGTCCTGTTTCTGGTACTCCAATGCTGGAACCTGTGCCAGCCCCACCGCCAGCGATGTGCCTATCCAAGTCAGCATGACTTACTCTTCCTGCAGGGCCGCTTCCTGCAACATGATCCAGCGAAATTCCAGCTTCTCTTGCTCTTTGCCTTACAGCAGGACTTGCAAGTGCCTTGGTCCCTGGGGCTCTCGCTACCGCTACTGGAGCAGGTTCTGGTGCAGGTGCAGCAGCAACTGGTGCAGGAGCCGGTGCTGCCTTTTCTTCCTTGACTTCTTCTTTCACAGGCTCGGGGGCTTCTTTGACCTCTTCCTTTGCTTCTGGTTCTGATTCATCAGCAAGTTCCGATGCATTTCCACCACCCTCAACTTCGAATTCGATACAAACTACTCCTACGGCTAGAATATCTCCGACATCTCCTTTTCTTGTAAGGACTTTACCGTCTACTGGAGATGGAATTTCTACAGTAGCTTTGTCGGTCATTACAGAAAGAATTGGAGTGTCTTCTTTGACAACATCTCCTACGTTGACAAACCATTCAACAACTTCTCCTTCAACAACTCCTTCTCCGATATCTGGTAATTTAAATGCGTATATTCCCATGTTCATTCCTCCTGTGTTCTATTTATTGCATCTGCAATTCTTTGTGGACTTGGCATATAGTCCCACTCAGTTGTATGTGGGAATGGGGTATCCCATCCACAGACTCTTTCGATTGGTGCCTCTAAATGATAGAAGCATCTTTCCTGAATTGAAGCGCTCATTTCAGCACCAAAACCACTTGTCTTAGGTGCCTCGTGAACTATTACACAGCGACCCGTTTTCTTTACAGAGTTTACCACGGTGTCTCTGTCCCAAGGAACTAAAGTTTGCAAATCAATCAGTTCACAATCGACTCCTGATTTTTTGATTGCTTCTTCACAAACGTGGACCATTGTTCCCCAGGCAATTACGGTACAAGCAGATCCTTCTTGCACAATATTTGCTTGTTCAAGTGGAATTGTGTAATGCTCTTCAGGAACCTCTCCCATTGGGTGGTTGTTCCAAGTTGGAACATTGTGTGGGTCTCCGTAAAAAGGTCCCCTGTAGCATCTTTTTGGCTCAAAGAAGATTACTGGATCGTTGCACTCTATTGCGCTTGCAAGAAGCCCTTTGGCATTGTAAGGATTAGAGCAGTATACAACCTTGATACCAGGAGTGTGAGTGAATTGAGCCTCTGGTGATTGAGAGTGGTGATGTCCACCCTTGATTCCACCACCAGCAGGTGTTCTAATTGTGACAGGAGTGGAATACTCTCCACCAGATCGATGCCTTAATTTTGCAATTTCATTAACGATTTGATCATAGGCAGGGAATATGTAATCTGCGAATTGCATTTCGACTACTGGTCTTAGTCCATTCAATCCCATTCCAAAAGCAACCGCTGCAATTCCACCTTCTGCAAGAGGTGAATCGAATACTCTGTGTGCTCCAAACTCTTCTTGCAGTCCGGCAGTTACTCTGAATACGCCACCGAAGTATCCAACATCTTCACCAAAAATTACGACGTTTTCATCGTTTTCAAGCTGATTTTTCAAGGCAGAGTTCAAGGCTGCTATCATGTTCATTTTTGCCATCATAGTCACCTCACTTACCTAATTCCTCTCTTTGTTCTTGGATGTGCCAAGGAACCTCTTCGTAAACTTCAGTGAAAATGGTACTCGCTGGCGGGTATGGACCGTTTGCTAGATCTCCAAACTCACAAGCTTTCTTGTAAGCAGTCATCACTTCGTCATCGATTTTCTGAATGAGTGCATCGTGTTGATTAGAATCCCAAATGCCAATTTTTTCCATGTGTTGTTTTAATCGGTCAATCGGGTCACCACCGGGCCATAATTCGTGCTCATTTTGTGGGCGGTATGCGCTTGGGTCATCACTTGATGAGTGAGCGCCAGCTCTGTATGTGTAGACTTCGATGTGGGTTGCTCCCAAGCCTGCTGCTGCTCTTTTCCTAGCCCATTTTGTTACAGAATATAGGGCAAGGAAGTCATTTCCGTCTACTCTGAAAGATGGTATGTCATATGCTAGTCCTCTTTCTGCGAAGGTTCTTCCACCTGTTGCTAAATTCTTGTGAGTTGAAATAGCCCATTGATTGTTAACTACATTTAGGATAACTGGTGCTTTGAATGTGGAAGCAAAGTTGAGACCATAGTGGTAATCTCCTTGAGCGCTTGTTCCATCACCTAACCAGGTAATACACACCTCATCTAAGCCTTTGTAAGCGCTAGCCATCGCTACTCCAACCGCTTGAGAGAACTGTGTTCCTACAGGTGAAGAAATGGAGATAAATCGACCCTCTTTCCAAGTATAATGGACAGGCATTTGCCTTCCTCTAACGTTGTCCTCGGTATTTCCAATACAGTGGCATATCATGCTCACCATGTCTCTACCTCTAACGAATTGTGCTCCTGGTTGCCTGTATGACGGGAATAACCAGTCTTGTGTTTCAAGTGCCATTGTTTGTGCTATTGCGACCGCTTCTTCACCAAATGACCTCATGTAAAATGACAACTTACCAGTCCTTTGCATTTTGATCATTCTATCGTCAAAAACCCTGAGCCTAAGCATATATTCAAGTCCGAGTTTTAGTGAATCCTCATCTAATTGAGGGTCCCACTCTCCTGATGCATTGCCAGCATCATCCAGGACTCTAACAAGACCCTTTGCGTGAGCCATTGTATCATCTGCAGTTGCCTTGATTGGGTCTGGCATCCCTAAATCGCCGGGTTGCTCTGTGAAACCCTTGGCGAAAACCGGCTCATCACCTGGCCTGAAAGGAGCAGTCCCGACTGTGTAAGGGGCGGTTGTTGCAGTTGTTCTTTCGCCCATTAGTATACCCCATCAATTGTGTGTCTTAAGGCGTGTGGGTTGATTGTCTTGGTTAGGATTGACCATAACAAAAGCTTCTGGTATTACTTCAGTGTTATTTTTATCGTGCAGTTTTCTATAAAGATAGCCAGCCTTGAATGATGATCTCACGAGTGGACCACTCGCTACCCCCAAGAATCCCATGTCGATTGCTGCTTTGCCCCATTGATCGTATAATTCAGGTTCGGGGAACCTATCTACTGCTAGGTGTTTAGAGGACGGTGCGAGATATTGACCGAGTGTAATCAAATCAACACCTGCTTGAGCACAAAGTTCCATTGCTTGTACTATTTCTTCGTCGGTTTCACCAAGGCCAACCATTATCGATGTTTTTGTGAAAATATCAGGTCTGATTCTTTTTGCTTCCCTTAATATCATGAGTGATTGTTCAAAGGAAGCCCTGTGATCTCTGACAGTTTTGTCAAGCCTTGGGACGCATTCGACGTTGTGTGCAAAGACACTCAGCGGAGAATCCTTGAGGAGCAATTCCAAGGCTTGGACATCGCCTGCTAGGTCTGAGCATAGTAATTCTAAAGTGACATTTGGAGTTGTTTTTGCAACCTCATCGATGCAATCTTTGTAATGTTGTGCTCCAGAATCTGCTAGATCATCACGATTTACTACAGTTATCACAGCATGCCTCAGAGGCATAGAGGCAACCGCTTGAGCAAGATGTTTTGGCTCCTCAACGTCAAGCGGTGGAGGTCTTTTTATGGTTCCAACAGCACAAAATCTGCACCCCCTGGTACATTCTTGTCCAGCGATCATGAATGTAGCATCGCCGCTAGACCAACAATCGTGAATGTTAGGGCATCTGGCTTCTTCACAAACTGTGTGTAGCATGTTGTCCTTTACACTTGCTTTGGTGTCAAGGAAAATTTTCTGTTGCTCGCCGCTTGGTAGAGATGTTCTAAACCAGTCTGGTAGCCTTCTTGACCTTGGTTTGGGAGAATCAGCTTGCGCCATTTTTAGGGTTCTGACACCCGATGACTTTTCTCCCATGACCTTTCCACTTCAAGGCAAATCAAAAACTTGTGCTATTGCCAGAGTTTCCTGAAATTACGGAACAAGCATTCATGTATCGTGACTGTGTGGTATATTTGTGTCACAAAAAATAGCATTGGTTACTGGTGGCGCCAAAAGAATTGGTGCTAGGATCTGCACTGATTTGGTAAATGAGGGCTGGCATGTAATTCTTCACTACAATCGTTCCCTTGAACCAGCCCAAGATTTAGCAAATGAAGTCGGTGCTGAAAATTTTACTTTGTTACAGGCCGATTTCACCAATCATGAAGAAGTAAAAAAATTCGCTTGCGCTGTGAAGAATCTTGAAGTGGTAAATTCGTGCGGCGGTCTTGATTTAATCGTGCACAATGCCTCTATATTCTATACTACTGAAGCCACTAACTTCGATTGGTCCGAGTCGGAGAACTATTTTGCAATCCATCATAATTCTCCCGCACTAATTAATTCAATTTTGTTTGAATCATTGAAGAAAAAATCTGGTTCTGTTGTAGGCATAATTGATACTAGCCAAGGAAAGGGTTGGAAGAATCTTGGAGTTTATTCAGCAAGTAAAGTTGCCTTGAAACAAAATCTTCTTTCTGCAGCAGTTGAGTTCGCTCCGAGTGTCCGGGTGAACTGTGTTTGCCCTGGTGCGATTATGTTAGCGGATTGGGAAGAGGAAAACGAGAACGATTTAGTTGAAAAAATCCCACTAAAAAGACTCGGCAATCCCTCAGATATCTCCTCTGCAGTGATATTCTTAGCTAATTCTGGATACATTACTGGACAGTCAATATATGTTGACGGCGGATGGTCTATTTCTTAGGGATTAGTTGAAAAACCTGTTACTTTGCCCCTTAGGTTACACACGGGGGTGGCTGAGTTGGTCAAAGGCGCCGGGCTTAAGATCCGGTCCGTAATGGTTCGTGGGTTCGAATCCCATCCCCCGTACCAATAATCACTTGCTCACGGTGATGTTTAATCGTAATCAGTATGCTTTGTTTGTGCACAAAGTAAGCAAAACCGTTTAACACCCAATCGATTAGGGCATAGTGGTGAAGAGATGCTGATAAGCAAAAACACGGTTAGTTTTTCCTCATTGCTTTCTGCAATCGTTGTTCTATTTTTCATGGTTTCATCCACTTCATTAGTGCCCTATACATCTAATGATAACGGAGTAGCTACACTAGAAGATGAAACCATTGTTAGTCAAGTACCTAGTAACTTGGAGAATTACCGCCTATACCTTGGAGAGGAAAATTCCACCATGGGAGGGGATGGATCGATCACCACCGAAGAGCCTGACGGTTCTGGGCAGCAAGAAATAAGCGCTCTCGGAGGGGTGGATTTTAACTCTGTTGAAATGATTTCAGATTTACAAATTTACGGACAAGGGTCTGATGGCGATGAAATCCAGCTCTCTATATATCTCAAATTCACAGGTAATCAAAACGCAACAGCTGATGTAGATTTTTCCCTTAAATCAGGGGGAACTCAAGTTGCAAGCGAATCGATTACCCTTGAAGACGCTTGCACACAAGGGGGATTGTTTGGTGGGGGAGATTGTTCTTGGACCATTAACGAGATATTCTTCGATGTGCTAACAGAAGGCTTCACTGTAGAACAAGGAAAGCAACTCAAATTGACCGTTGACGCCCAAGTCTCGGGTTGCCAAGGAGGGGGAAACCCGGTTCCAGGACAAGATGGTGGCGGTGATTGCGATGTGGAAATAGCATTCGGTGACATAGAGGGAACGAACAGTTACTCACGATTAGAGGTCAAAGCAAATGCTCTCGCAGATTCCAGTGTAAAAATCCACAGACCAGGAGCATCATGGCTAGACCAAGAAGTTACTGAGTGGTCTCCAAATCACAGACCCGATTACAGAGCAATGCAATTTTCTGTTGACGTTAGAAATGCCTTCGGAAGAAGTGATATCGACTCTGTTAGACTGTTAATGAGTACTCCAACTGGTGCAACAACTGTTTTTGACAAGGAATTTACAAGCAATGAATTAAGACTTGATAATAATGGTCTGGTGGGCAATTTTACCTTCACTTATGATTCCGGCATAGATGCGGGTCAGTATCCAATATCACTTGAGATAAGAGATGTTCAAGGTCACCAAGTATTGTTCCAACATCCAGATGGAGTCACTATGGTTGAGCACGATATTTTCTTAACCTTGCCAACAAACCAACCTGATGTCGTCAGAATCGCTCCCGGGCAGACTTCTTCTGTTGAATTCATGGTAGAACACACAGGTTCAGCGGGAAAAGCAATGGATGTTAGGTTTGAGGTCACGTCTTACATTCCAAATTCATGGTCGGACCCGTTATGGGATACCCCTTCAGTTTACTCATTATCTGGAGGTGGAGCTATAGCGAGGCCTATATTGAGCATCGATGTTCCTGATGCAGATCTAAGTGACGCTCCTGATAGGCTAGAGATTGAGGCTCATGCATTCGCAGAAAATTCAGAAGGGCAAACAGTACAGGTTGCAGTTGAGACCATAGTTTTGGACATCGAGGAGGTTGGAGTGTACTCTCCTCCAAGAGTGTCAGTCTACGAAGATGTGGAACAACAAATTCAAATCGCAGATTCAGACAGACCTGAAATTTATGATTCAAACTTATCGCATTATATAGATTCTAGCGAAGAGGGAGATTTCTACATGGATATCCTCAATTCTGGTTTTGACACTGACACATTCAGAATCAGGGTTATTCAAATTCCAGATGGATGGCAGTATCGCTTATTCGATAACGCAACTGGTAGTGAGTTGGCTGAAGAGGGAATACACTCTGTTACTCCTTCAATTGGGTCACAACAAATCCTCGGAGTTAAACTAATTCTTTACCCACCTGCAGACAGAGATTCACAAGATATCGGTATGGTTTCTATGTCTGTTTCTAGTTCTGGAGATTCAGAGTTGAAGAGTAATATTGATTTCACAATTCACAGAACTTTTGGAGTACTTGCAGAAGTTATCTCAGATTCTGATGCACAGCAACTTGGTCGGGTGGAAAATTTAGATCCTCGTGACACAGTAAATTTCGGAATCAGAATAACAGATTCAGGAGATTCTGCCTCACAGACTACATGGAAAATAATTTCTCCTGAGAACTTGCCTGAGAATACTCAAAATGGGTCTATTTATGGATCATGGACATATGAGTTGACGGACGAGACCGGTGAATCTGTAACCGTTCTTCGCTTGAATTCAGGAGAGTTTGGCGATATCTCCCTATCAATAGAGCTAGGAAATCAAGTGACTGCTGGAATTCACGTCATTTACCTAAGGGTAACTGAAGAAGGCGTAGATGAAGACGATAATCCTAGGTACTTTGATCTACCACTAACACTGGAAGTAGAAGAAGAGGTTAGAGAGCAAAACTTAGAGATAACTCAAGTAAGCCCCGAGCCGAAATTTGGTAATGGAGTAACCGAAACCATAGAGTACAGAATTGATAATCAAAACAACATTCCACTGAATGTATTTATCACCACAGTCGAGCCAAATGGTTGGACTTCTGAACTTAAAGCAAGTGCTGAGCAAAATGGCGGTAGTTTCCTATTGTTGACTATTGATGCTTATGGGACTGAGAACTTCAATGTGGACATAACTCCTCCTGAGAGCACAAAGAACGGCGAGGAAATAACTTTCAGGATAGAAGTTACTCCAATGGATGAAAGCGCTCCATACGGGCCCGAATACATACAATATGGTGATTTCAACTACCTTACTAGCTGTAGCGGATTAGCATGTTTAATCAACGAAATTACCAATCCATCTCAAACTACCATTGCATTGATGGTTTTAGGTGCAATTTTGGTTCTCTATTGGGTAAACAGTGCTGCTAAGAATAGAGCAAATAGAGCTGCAGGTTTAGTTGTGAAGGAATTTGAAGAAAGCGTGGAATCACTGGAAGAAGAGCAAGCAGATTCTGAGATTCCTGAACCAGTAAAAATGGAAGAGGAAGAAGATGATGATTTAGAGCTTCTAGAAGAATTGGAAGACCTCTAAATCGTCCTTAGAATTACTTTATTTTCTGTCGGTGTATGAACAACGCACCATTTCCCTTATGAGTCATAAGTGTGAGGCGCATTTGGTAATAGCCATGCGTATGCTTTCTCCATCCACCAGCGCGCAACAAAAACTTGCTATATCTGGGGCAAAACAGAAGATATCCTCACTGAGTTTGGTGACGATAATGCTTCTTTCACTATTTGCCACCATACAAATAGGAATCAACCAAGTCAGTGCAGCATCAGACCAAGATGGAGATGGTCTGACCTATGGTTTGGAGTATTTGATGAACACAGCTCCAAATGACCCGGATTCTGATAACGATGGTCTGCCCGATGGATGGGAATGGATGCATGGTTTGGATCCTCTATCTGCTAACAACGCAGATGGAGCGGTTGGGGACCCTGATGGAGATGGAATGTCGAATCTTCAGGAGTATACTTACCTGATGCCTAGCGGCTGGGATTCATCTAATACTCCTTCAGTTCTAGACAACGGAGTTTGGTGGAATGGCACAGTTCCAACAAATGACTGGAACGAAGAAGGTGCCCTTGTTTACAATCAACCTGCCTGTGGTAGTACTGGTTCTGATGGAACTGGTAACACTATCCTTTGTGATGAAGACCCAGTTGGAAATATCTGTACTAACGGATTTGATGACGACAAAGATGGGCTAGTAGACAGTGCTGACCCGGATAACGATGGAGACGCAGATTGTTCAAGCGATGATGATGATGGAGATGGTATTGCAGACGAGGACGTAGCCGGCTGGGACACCGATGGTGACGGAATGCCTGACGGTTGGGAAGTTTCATACGGTCTAAACGCAACCTCAGCATCTAACGATGATGGAGCAAATGGAGACCCCGATGGAGATGGATTGAACAACCTCTATGAATACGTGAATCCTTCATGGACAACATTGTGTAACGGTGTTCCTTGCTGGAATCCCGGACCTAACGGTCAAGTTACAGAAACCATTTCACCATGTGACCCTGTTACAGGCATCGGTCCTGGTGGATGCGCAACCCTAACTGCGGAAGTAGATGGAATAACCTCGACCAATCCCACTCGTGCAGACACTGACGGTGATGGTCTGAATGATTCTTACGAGGCTCTTACTCTGCTGACTGACCCTACATCTTCGGATACCGATAGCGATGGAATAAGCGATGGAGTAGAGGTTGGCTCAGCCTACGGACAGCCAGCCCAATCCAGCAATCCAAGAGATAACAACACTGATGGGGACGCATTTGATGATGGAGATGAGGATAAAAACGGAAACGGTATCTTGGATGCAGGAGAGACAGACCCGACAAGAAGGGAGGATGCCGGAGATTTCGATAATGATGGAATCCAAAACTGGGAAGAAAACTTGTCATGTACTGCTTGGGATATTGCAGATACAGACTTTGGTGGAGTAAATGACGGAGATGAAAGAAATGTTAGCCACGGAACAGACCCGTGTGATTCTCTTACCGACTTCAAGACCACTATTTCTAACTGGAATTCATTTACCTCACAGTTAACTTTGACAGATGGATCTGGGTTCAATCCTTCAGGAGGTGTCGGTTGGTATAATTCAAGTGGAACCTGGAGTGCATTTTCCTATATTGCCGTAGTAAATAATGTACTACAACAGGTATCTCCTGGACCCGCAAACGGTGTTACAGAAGTAGCAAATAGAAACGGTTCTTTCTGTCATACATCTGCGACAAATGATGGGACAATTTCTACAACCCGAAATTACTGTGATGATGATTATACAGATGGAGATGGCGATGGACTTGCTGACTGGGAAGAACTTCTTGGTACATATGGATGGTTCAGTAATCCCACTCTAGTCGACACCGATGCTGATGGAGTTCCTGATTTCCAAGAAGCAGTTTTGGATAACACCGACCCTAATGATCCGTGTTTGAATCTTTTAGACTCTGACGGAGATGGACTGAACAATTACTTCGAAAACTCCACTGGTTGTACCCTTGATTCCTTAGGAATTACAAATGGTTCAAGCGATATATGGGTTACTGGATGGGACCAGATAGATACCGATAACGGTGGAGTTGGAGACAGAGATGAATACTTTGATGGAACCAATCCTGAAAACGATCCGAGTGATGATTTACTTCCCGATGACTTTGATGGCGATGGTATACCGGATGCTGTTGAAAATGCATCCAGCACAGACTGGAGAAATCCGGATACTGATGGTGGAGGTATGATGGATGGAGCAGAATGCCCTGAACAATTTTGGTTCTTCAACTGCGTAGGAGCGCCGTTTAATCCACTAGATCCAACCGATGACCAGGTCAATAACGACATTATTTTCTGGGCGAATAATACCACTGGAACGGTTGACATTGAACAGCCACATTATTGGAGACTAACCACCAGTGATTTCTACACAGGTTCGACCTATGCACATCTCAATAGCGTCCATCCTCCAGCAGAAGTTATCACTCCTATCACTAATCTTACCAACTTGGCTGATTTGAGTTTTGCAAATGATACGGTGACATGGAACATAGTATACAACTTCCCAATTTCTACAGGGAATATACCTCAACCCTACTATCTCTCCAACATTTCGTATTGGACCGATGCAGGGGCAGTGGTTCTAAGGGCCAATGATACCCACACTCTGTCGCTTGAGACGGGTTCTCTCGAGATACTTCTCACTCAACAACCAGAGTACTACTTCGACTGGGCAACTCTTGCATCGACAACAATCGGACACACCAACTCTACATACGCAACAATCCTTCCAGCTGAATTCACTAACCAATCATTCGCTGAGTCGATGGTAATGAACATCTCGAACGGCGTAGTTACAGATGCAGGTGCTCTTGATGCCTACTCCAAAGCCTCTGCATTAGCTGATTTCCTTGTCAACGGGAATGCAACAACAGAATTCAAGAGAAATTACAATTCTAGTAACCTACCTGGTGATGCTGATTTGACAATGCATATGCTGAATGTGGCAAAGGAAGGAACGTGTGCAGAATTTGCGACAACTTTCGTCACAATGGCTAGATCATTGGGTCTTCCTGCTAGATTGGTTACAGGTTACCAAGATGGTATTTGGACAGGAACTGGTTATGCTGTCTATGCTAACGCAAGAACAACCTGGGGAGAAGTAAGACTTCAACAAAACTCAGCAAATGGGAATACCGACTTGGGTTGGATTCCGTTTGAATCATGCCCTGAGCCAGAAAATCTGACGATAGCAAATCAAACTATTAACACCCTGACTTGGGATAGAGATGGCTCTCAAGAAGTCTCAGTAAGCGGTCAATTACTTTACGCAGACAATTCCACACCGATACAAGATATACCGCTTGTTGGATATCTTGTTAGGACCGATGATGTAGATGGAGTTCCTGGAGATGCTGCTATCCCAGGTAGAGAATTCGGTTCGATAATTACAGATGCAAACGGAAATTTCACAATAAACGGGACCCCCAGTAACCCAGTTTTGCCAGGATTTACCCAGATTGTTATCAATCACAAACAATCTGGCTATGTGGGTGATGATGGCATAGCCTTCGATCAGATAATCAACGTGACAGATGATTCTGAAATAGTTCATGTAGCACCAAATGCAGTTAACTCCCCAGTTGTTGGAGCAGGTGCTACTACAATAGTTAGTGGTATTTTACAACTAGAGTCAAATCCACAATTGCTGGATGATTATTACCAAGGTTTGTCCGTTTGGCTGAGTTTCACATCTAGTGTAGATGGTGCTCAAAATTTGACAGGTATTGTTGAACAAGATGGTTCATGGCAGATTGAAGTTTCACTTGATCCGCTTGAAACAAAAACAAACCTGTCTGCTCAACTAGGATTCTCCGGTTGGACTGATACGGGTCAAGTTTTTGCCTCGCCAGTACACATTAGAGATTCTACACAACCAATCAATTTGGACATTAGAGATGCACCTAACTTGACTGCAACGATAGAAGGTCCAGGAGCCAACAATAGTGTGATAGATCTTGATGACACTGTTTACATCAACGGAACAGCAGTTTCGTTTGGAGCAACACCACAAAATATGGAAGGAATGCTTTCATTCAGAATGAGAGAAAATGATAGTGGTGGAGATTTCATCGAGATATTCAACCAATCTGTAAACGGTACCTTCTCAATTCCATATTTCCTCAACTCAACTCTAATTCCAGTCGCCGCTGGTGAAATAGAGATGATACTAAGATTCTATCCAACTCTGTATGAAGCTACAGACGATGCAAACCTTTCAACTGGTGCACCTTACGCTCTAAGAGGAGTATTGACATATGAAGTGGATGCTCAATCACAGCTCAGAGGTGGACCAGCGAATTTATTGATACAGCTATACGATCATAGAGGTGCGTCTGTGGGTCTAAATGTTCCTGGAAATTATGACTTTATCTTCAACAATTCATGGGTTAATACAACTGTTGATCCTGCTTCGACACTCATTAACTTAGCATTTGATATCGATGCAAATATGTTTGCTGGCGATTATCCATTCGACATTTCGTTTAATGGTTCAGACCTATATGTTCCAAACTCCGATTCAACAACTGTTAGAGTAATGGCTGAAATTGGCTGGAACCTAACTTCTGCAGACGATTGGGTGCACATTGGCAATTCAACCTTCATCACAGGTGACTTCTATGACGCTGTACATAACACAAGAGTCGTTGGAAATGACACATTGTTGACATTGGTTCTACTCACAGAAGAAGGACCGATTGACCTTGCATTAGGTCAACTCGACAATACTACAGGTGAATTCAACCTTACAGCAAAGATGCCTACAACGCTACCTTCAGGAGTATACACTCTAGAATTAGCAGCAGATTTCCTATCACTTGCACCTCCAGGTGGTGCATACTACACATGGGTTGATACTGCGACACCACCTTCTCCTCCGAGTTCGATATCAATTGAAATCGGAATTGAATCGGAAGTCGTCATCGTTCCTGAACAGGAACAAATGCTCATCCTTTCAGGTGATACTATGGATCTGCGTGCTAAGATATTCGACATAGCAGACATGAGTAACGTTTCCGGCGCTACAGTGGAATTCATTTTCGATTATGGTGGTTCTAATACATCGATTGGCACAGTTATATCAGATGCAGAAGGAAATGCAACTCTTCAATGGACGGCCACTGACATCGGTCCTGGATATTATGACTTACAAATTCTAGTAGCAGACGATGTATCTGCACCATTGGTTGCAGGAAATACGAGGAGGACAGGAAACTCTACTCTTGTGAACATGACTGTTCAATCAACTACCAACGTGGTATTTGATGTGGCTCCAAATAATATCACTGCTGGTCAGAATTTCAATATTCAAGGAAGAGTAGTCGATGGTTTGAATGCTTCTCGCCCAATGGTGTCAAGAGTTCAGGTCACCGCTTTCTGGGAGGATGAACCTGATGAGATTCTGGTAAGGAACACCTTTACTGCGCTAAACGGTTCGTTTAATTTGAGTGTTCCAACTGATACAGAAAACGATGGAACCACAAGGGGAGTGCGCTCGTTAGTCGTAGATGTAGTTCCGGACTCTTCGCCTTTCTACCTAGGTGGTAGAGCAAATACTTCGATGCTTGTTTTCGGTGTGACACAATTTGAGAACTTGAATCCTATCAATCCAGTAATTATCAACCGTGGCGAGACTGTAAATTTGAGTGCGAAATTGGTTGAAGCCACTGACCTATTTGCTCCTCTGGGTGGATATCCAGTTGCAATTATGTTCCATGAATCATGGGTTGCGGATACAACTACCACTGGAGATGGTTTTGCTAATACTAGTTTTGTTCTCGATGCCAATCACCCACTTGGCTTGGTCACAGCTACCTGGATGTTCAACGGTTCCTCTGATCTAAGAGCGGGTATTGCTAACTTGAGCACTGTTACTGTACGCTCGGTTACCTTCATGGTGATAGATGACATTGCTTCAAACCCAATTGCTGGTGATTCGTTCAACATATCTGGTAGAGTGACATCAGACAATGGATCGGGAATGGAAACAAGAGATGGTATGGTATTACCAAGCAATGTACTGTTCAGAATTAACGGAGAGCCTGCAGGTTTCACTGTAACAGGTGGATCTATTGGAACAGGAGGATTCTGGAATGCAACAATTACCCTAGGTCAAGGATTTGAAGCAGGAAATAACACACTTCAGGCGTCCTTTGTTCCAACTGTAAACTACTATGTGGGATCAGAGAATGAGACGACTTTTGACTCCAGAGGTTATTCAATTTTGACTTTCCAAGCCCCGGTGTTAGACGGACTAGGTCAACCTTCATTGAACGATAGAACCGAGAGAGGAAATGATGTAAACATTAGATTATCACTTCTTGATAATACAGGCTCCCCGATAAGAAACCAATCGGTTACAGTTATGCTTGAGGGGACCTCGGTTAGCGGAATTACTCAAACTGACAGCAATGGTATAGCGTTTACAAACCTAACAGTACCAGCAGATCTGAATGTTGGAGTCGCAGACTTATCTGCAATGTATGCTGGAATTCCAGGAACTACTGGAATCGTTAATTCATCGGCTTCAACCTCTTTTGTTGTTCTTGCTCAAACCGAAATCAACATCACTGAATATTCTGAATCTATAATCGGTGGAGAGAGGCTTTACGTGAACGGAACATTGCTAGATGACCTTGGATTGGTCTTACAAAGCGGAGAATCCAACTCAGTTGCAATTGTTCACCTTCTAGTCGATGGAATACCGGTTTCCAGTGTAGAAACATCATCTGACGATGGGGGCTTTGCGTTATCATATCTCGTGCCTTCTTCGACAAGCCCAGGTGCTCACCAAATACAAGTCCAATTCAAGGGTGGTAGAGACTGGGTGGATCCAATCGGTGTAGGTGACCCAGGAAACCCAGAGTACTACCTGCCAACTACCTCAATAGTTGAGTTCAATGTAAGTATGGAAACAATTCTAACAATTTACAATACCAATGGAGAGGTAAACAGAGAATCTTCAATGTCTATTGATGGAATATTTACCGATATTACACAATCACCTTTGGCTAATTTCACTTTAGAAGTTTACTTGGATGGTCAGTTCTTGACAAATGTTGTAACAAATGAAGACGGGACTTTCACTGCAGTTAATCCTGTGCCTGCGGATGCGACTCTGGGACCTGTTTCCCTAGAGGTAAGATTCACTGGTACAGAATTGTACCTTCCGAGTAGTGATTCAGGTACATGGACAATTTACTCAGAGATTCTTGTTACAGTTGAAATCCCGGCAACCATTTCTGTTAATGAAAACATAACAATTACTGGTTCAGTCGTGGACAATCAACTGGTTGGAATCTCTGGTCATGCTGTCTCACTATCAATAGAGGGTGTTAACTTAGGCGTAGTCTTTACCGACGAGAATGGTGACTTTGAATTGAACTACATCGTTCCGGACTTGTTCACAATTGGCGACCACATTATCCAAGCTGATGTGAACGCACAAGGATACTACAGAGAAGGAAGTGGAAATGCTACGTTCTTCTTAGCACACAGGTCTGGAGTGAGTATTGACCTAGTAGATGGAAGAGACATTACTCGTGGTGAGAGATGGACTGCATCTGGAAGATTATTCGATATCGATGATCCAAATCAAATTGGTCTTTCTGGCATGCAAGTTGACATTTACCTTGATGGCGAATTAATTGGATCCACCACAACAGATACCAATGGAGAGTGGACTTTCATTGTTCAATCAACACTTGAAATGTCCAGAGGCGACCACCAGATAGACGTAAGGTACGAGGGTGTTCAAGCACACCTTCCAACAGATTCATCGGTAGTTGGTGAGTTATGGGCAAACGTAGTAGTATCCATAGATACTCCAGATTCAACGATATTCACTAGGTCTAGTGAACTGGACAAGATCACCCTTACAGGAAGTGTCACCGAAGTAGGTGGAGAAGGAGAGGTATTCGAAAATATCGAGATGACAATCGGAAATGGAACCAACTGTGCTTCTAGCCAAACTGCATCTAGGTGTTTGCAGAAGAGTTTGACCTTCAATAACGGTAACTGGTCAATAGTCGCTCTTGCTCCACAATGGATGGAACTAGGATTACAACCAGTCTATGTTGCAACTCCTGCAAACAGCACTCTGCATATCAACAATGCAGAATCAGTGCAATACATTGTAATCAAGGTTGATGCCACAATTACGGTTACAGTTTCAGACATCGTGGAAGGCTCTCAAGAAGAAATGAAGGGTACCATAACAATAATCGCTGATGATACAAAAGCGGGAATTGCTGGAGTAGCGTTCACGCTGTATTTGACGAATGAAACTGGTGTCAGTATCATGTCAGATGCTAATCCTGATAAGCGAGTAGAGTTAAAACCGCTCTCAAATGAAACTGGTATTCTTCCGTTCAAGTTCAACCATGATCCGCCTTATGGTGACTATGATGAATTCGGAAGACTGACCGTAGAGGTTTCTCTATACTCTGGAGCAGATGTAATTACTCAACAATCTATTGATGATTTCAACCTAGCAAGAGTAGATGGGTACACTCCAAGCTATGAATTAATTGAAGAGACAACAGGTGCTCAACAACTAATGACAGTGGGTATAATCCTAGTGATAATAGCAGCAATTGGTGCAACTTTGTACTTCAGAAAGAAACAACAGGACCAGTTACTGCAAGAAGCTGCAGAAATATTTGCCTACACGGCTGAACTATTGGCTGCTGGTGACTCTGTAAGAGAGGCAATTTTCCAGTGCTACCAAAACTTGTGTGAGGTGCTCCAAAGCAGAGGCTTCTTGCGTAAGGATCATGAAACAGTCCGTGAATTTGAAACTGCGATTAGAGCAGCCATGCCATCAATCTCAGAAGACGCTCTAAATGGATTAGACAATATTTTCGAGCAGGCAAGATACTCTCGTGATGAAATGAGAGAAGATCATTCACAGGTAGCTCAAGCAGCGTTGGGAAGAATGAGCCAAGAAATTGGACAAATCACAAAGATCCCGCAAAGGTGAACTGAGCAGAAACTTTGACTTTAGGTCAAAGCAAATACGGAGATTACCAACGTAGTCTTAGGTTTCCATCGACAAATTTTACACTCCAATCAGAGGTTGCTTCTGGAAGAGGAATTTTCCTGGTAAATTCTCCGATGGAGTCACTTGAGATGCTTATTTGTACAAATTTTTGGTTCTCATCACTTGTCTCAGTCACTTTCAGATCCTGTTGTTTGACTCCCTTCATTGGAATTGTTAATCCATCTGGGTTTTTTACCGCATTTAATTCAGCAACAAGCCAATCAAGGGTTCTTTCAGGGTTAGTTTTAGCAATATGAGTTTCAGGAATCATGCCTGCTGTAACTAAATGCTTGGTGTGGAGTTCTCTTACTTCAGCAAGATGCTGGTTTATGTTATGAAATTCCTCATGTAAGTTTTGAACATCATGATTAAGTCCAGTTGATGTAACTTTTGAAGGGTCTTTAGAACCGTCGGAATCAACCATTTCCTTTCCGCTCATATGCATTCTCAACAACACCTAATTATTCAAGTTGTGGAATGTACGAATTCTTCTCTAGGAGTCTTTCTAAAGAATCTTGAAGCCATTCTTTTGACACTTTCTTCACTCGTAGTTTCTATCATAGAGAGGTGCCTTGGGTAGCATGATTTGTATGTTGGGTTTAGATTTCTGTGATCCAATAATAGAATCACAGCCCTATCTTCCAAACTGCGAATAGGTCTTCCCATAGACTGCAGAATTTTATTTATCGATGGCTGGCTTACTGTGTACTTCCAGGCTTTTGACTTACCAAATCTGTCAGAGCAATATTCCTTCAAATCTTCTTGTTTTGCACTTGGTGGGGGAATTTGTAAGCCAGTACAGACCACTGCATCCAATATTCCATCGTGATAATCAATACCCTCACTCAATTTTGCTCCGTAAACTCCACAAAGCAAAACCTGCCTTCCATTTTCCCTTTCATCGAACAAAGTTTGCAAAATCTGGTCACACTTTTGCTTATCCCAATCTCTCCCCTCTAGGATTTTTACTTGTGATTCCATTTTGAACCGATTCATGATTCCCTCCATGAGTCCGTATGAAGGGAAAAAGACTGCTACGTGTCCAGGGCTTGCTTCACACATTGCTCGCACATAGGAGCGTATTCTGGCGAATGTATCTTCATTACGTTCCTTGTACAGAGTCGAGACATTCGATGCACATATCACTGGTCTTCTATTGTCATTGAATGGGGACTCATATTCACAAAGCGTCATTTCTTTCTTATCTATGGCTAAAATATCCCCATACATAGTTGGAGGATACAAAGTTCCAGACATTAGTATAGATGAGTGGACCTTTTTGAAAATATCAGCTGAAACCAAACCAGGATCAAGCAAGTCAAAATTCAATTTCCCCTCCTGTCTTTTTCCTTCCTCGAAAGTAACGGATAGTGCCGAAGTGCCCTGGAATCTTTTGAGGTTATTGAGGAGAATGGAAATTTTTTCTGCATCATTCTCGTTTGAATCAACTAATTCAGTATCAACTTCTGTCACGACATTTGCCAAAGTCCTTGCCAGAGTCTCAACTCTATACTCTTTTTTTGGTACAGTATTTGCAGTCGTTTGAACCAATGTAGTTTGTTGATATGACTTTTCAACTAAATCGCATGCCTCATCAATCATTTTCCAAATGTCCATTTCATTGACCGATAGATCGCTTCCACCATTAGAATTCAACTGAGTCTTCCATTCGTATATTCTCTTGATGAATAATTTCCTCCATTCCGTAACAACATCCTTGCACCAATTAAGCATAGAAATCATAACGGTTGTGGATTCGATTGTTTCTTGGCTAACAGTTGATTTTAGTTTACCTGTATATTCCTCGATATCAAAACCAGCGTTTTTCATGATTAATGGGTTTAGTACCCTGCTCATTGAATTGCGAATTCTATCTGGCAGATTGTGTGCTTCATCCACAATTACAATAATATCATCCAACTCTAATTTCATTGCTTCCAATGAATTATCCCTCACAGAGTCGTTGAACAAATGGTTGTAGTCTCCAACTATTACATCAGCCCTTGGTGCAGCTTCTCTTGCTGCTTTCCAAGCACAAACAGGTTTAGGAATACTAGCTTCTGTGTGTATCTTTGCTAATTCAACCAAATCAACAACATGCATTGGGCTAGCAAGAATTTGGTTTGTTAAACTGGGTGATGAATTCAAAAATTCCTTGCAAGATCTTGTTTGTCTTGCTTGGCTACAAAGGATTGAATGTATTGCTTTACGTTCTTGCGATATGATTCTGTTTGTACACATACCTGATTGCCCAATCATGTCGACTGCCTTGATCCTCTTCTCAGCTGGAAGGGATTGATTCAGTCTCTGAAGAGTATCTATGACAATTCTGTGTTGGCTCTGTCTGCTGGTTAGAAATAGAATTGTTTTCTTTCTCTCAGATTCTATTGCAACCTCTAATGCAGCTGCAAGTGATGCCGCAGTTTTCCCAATACCTGTTGGGGCAGCTGCAAGGTGATGCCCTCCATTTCTCAATGTATTTCTACAATTTTGAATCATTTCCAACTGACCAGGTCTTGGAGTTGAATGCGCCAGATAGGGAAATTCTTCTGACGCCATATTCTGTTCGTTTTGACGAGGGGTCTAAAGTATTAGCATCGAATTCGACAAATGCTATCGCTCAAATGGAGTCGTAGGTGTTGCGCAGAAAGTGGGGTTGCGCAACACACTGTGGGGCCACCAAGTCAAGAGACTGGGGTGGAATCGAGGTCTCCCTGGCCACCATCCAGGGAGATTGTGGGGTTTTCGTGGTTGTGGGGACCACTTCGTCCACGTGCAAGGTGGGCACGCTTGCGTAAGGCCACAAAACCGCTGATGCCGGACGTTGTCATCAACGGTGTAGAGGTGGCTCCATGTGTGTTGGGGTTCACATTTTGCCAATTCATCCCATCCCCTCCTTTCGTCGCTCTCACCCTGTTCACGGGTGGTATTCCTCACGCTTCATCGTAGAGGCACGTGCTCTGTCAAGAGCTTCCTCTAGAATGTTAGTTTTCTGCTCATGCTCGATAGCACGATCAATGTAGAGTTTGATGCCTTCTTGGGCTGCTTGTTCTGGAGTTACTCCTTGCAGCTCATACAATTGACCTAGTCTTTGTTTGTCAGATCTTCCAAGTGGAATTCTAACTGAATCCATGTCCGGTAGGGCAGGTTGCCCGTTCAAGAACTGCTGAATTGCTAATCTAATTACGTCAGAGCGGTTTCTTGCTCCATCCATGCCAACTCTTTGGTCGAGTAGGAGGATATCTTCCTCGCTGATTCTCAAAGAGACTAAATTGGTTGGTTGGCTCATTCCCGCTCCCTCGTACAACATCTCTACTTACCATGCAGCATATAAATGTAATGCAAATGTTATACATTATGTAAGACATATGATTACAACAAGGTTTTGGCTTCAGCATATCATTTTTCTCCAGAATGCAAACGATTTAGTCAAGAAATCAATTACACTAGCCGTGTAATACAATTGTAAACACTTAGAGTTGCTATTGCGTAATCATCATTAACAAAATTCAGTTTGGGGTTACTATGATGGAAGTTGGCAGAGCAGCTTGGATATATGTTGAAGTCACAAAAAGGGCATTTGCTGATGAGATAATCACTGATGACGAAGCCTCAATTCTCCGAGTATTGTCCGAATCATTTGGCATTAGCCCTGAAATGAATCTGCAGTATCTATCATTCGCTAAGGGTGAGGAAGAATCAGATTTAGAATTCCCAGATACTGCATTCCAAACTCAAACAGGTGATTTTTCACTTTATCAATCAGCACTGATAGCAGCATTAGAGGATGATGTAATCACTTCTGATGAGTGGGAGATGATCAATTTACTATCGGATGTGATGAACATTCAAGATTCCGAACATGCTCTGATTGAGGAAGCGATTAGAGATTTGAATCGCTCATCGAAAGCAGGAGTTCCGTTGATTGATCGCTACGTTTCGATGGTCAAAGGGACAAACTAATTCTGTCTTGATAATCGTGCGACTGAGGTTTATTGTTTCGTAGTTTTTCTAGTGGTGTCTAAATCTATATGGCGCAATGGGTATAAAGTGACTTTGACTGGGCAGGATAATTCAAGGTGACAAAACATGAATGCAATTGATAGAATATATGAGTCTGTAAAAGCAAGAGACCCAGACCAGCCAGAATTTCACCAAGCGGTCCTAGAAGTTCTAGAATCCCTTGGACCTGTTCTAGAGAAACATCCAGAGTACATCTCTATTGCAGAAAGAGTTGTTGAGCCAGAGCGACTGATTCACTTCAGAGTTCCTTGGGTTGATGATGAAGGCAATGTCCAAGTCAACAGAGGATACCGTATTCAATTCAATGGTGCAATCGGACCATACAAAGGCGGATTGAGATTCCACCCAAGCGTAAACGCATCCATCCTAAAATTCCTAGCATTTGAGCAAATTTTCAAGAATTCTCTAACTGGTCTTCCAATGGGTGGAGGAAAAGGAGGTTCCGATTTCAATCCTAAAGGTAAGTCAGATGCTGAGGTAATGAGATTCTGCCAATCATTCATGATGGAACTATGGAGGCACATCGGACAAGACTGCGACGTTCCTGCAGGAGATATCGGAGTTGGTGGAAGAGAAATTGGATACATGTTCGGTATGTACAAGAAATTGAGAAATGAATTCCAAGCTGGTGTACTCACAGGAAAGGGGCGTTCATACGGTGGTTCCTTAATCAGACCTGAAGCAACTGGATATGGGTGTGTTTACTTCGCAAGAGAAATGCTTGCTACAAAAGGCAAGTCTTTCGAAGGAGCAGTGGTTTCTATTTCAGGTTCTGGTAACGTCGCACAATTCGCCTGTGAGAAGGTATTGGATCTTGGTGGAAAGCCGGTTACAATGTCTGACTCATCTGGTTGGATTCACGTGCCTGCTGGAATTGACAGAGAGATGCTTGCATTCATTATGGATTTGAAGAACAACAAGAGAGGAAGAATACACGAAGTTGCAGATGCATACGAAAGCGTCACATTCACACCTGCTGCTCCAGAACCATCTATCAATGGTCTATGGGGAGTAAATGTCGATATTGCTCTTCCATGTGCTACTCAGAATGAACTGAACGGAGAGGAAGCAGCAGCATTGGTTGCAAACAGCGTAATCGCAGTTGCTGAAGGTGCAAACATGCCTTGTACTCCCGAAGCAGTCACTGCATTCCAAAATGCAGGAGTTCTATTCGCACCAGGAAAAGCAAGCAATGCTGGCGGTGTAGCAACATCAGGTTTGGAAATGTCCCAGAACTCTTTGAGACTATCTTGGACAAGAGAAGAAGTTGATGAAAGACTTGACAACATCATGGTCAACATCCACAAGGCCGCTGCTGAGACTGCAAAGGAATATGGTCGTGAAGGTGACTATGTATTCGGTGCAAACGTTGCAGGATTCCTCAAGGTTGCAGATGCAATGCTTCAACAAGGCGTAATTTGAAGCCGATTAATAACTTCGAAATAGCGAATTAATAATAGTAGTTAATTTGTTAATAATCAACTCTGTGCGCTAAGCATGGCGCAGCGCTGGTTGTCAATTCTGATCACCTTAGTATTACTTAGTTTTCCACTTTCAGGTTGTCTAGAAGAAACCGGTTTAACTGGTGATGAGGGACCTGAGCCTGAGGAGTTAGTTCAAGTTTCAGAGCCGTGTTCCATACCTTCCGAACCTATCTCGCAGGTATTGACAACAATATCAGTGAACGGAGTTGAGAGATTATTCCGACTGACTGTACCAAGTTCAGAACCAGGTACTCTTTTACCGATAGTAATTGCATTTCACGGAGGCGGTGGTGCGGAGGAAGATTTCCCACAACAAGATGAATTCGATACGCTAGCAGAGCAAGAGAAATTCATCATGGCTTACGCTATTGCTGAGGACGATAGGACCGAATCTGAAGGTGAATGGTTCTTGAATACCGCAGCAACATCAAGAGATGACAACAATTTTGCCATAGGAATTGTAAATGAATTGTCAAATGTGTACTGTGTTGATGAAGACAGATTGTATGCAATTGGTTATTCTCTAGGGTCAATGTTCACATACGAAGTGGCTTGCCAGTTGAATTTCAAGTTCGCTGCTGTCGCTTCTTTTGCTGGGACTATGCCTGTGGAGCCTGCAAGCTGCTATCTAGGCAGCAGCGTTGCCGTAATGCATATTCACGGTAAATTTGATTTGATCATTGATTACGATGAAGATTGGGATTGGAAAGATGGTGAGCACGAAGGAGTTGGAACCATGAGCAATATTCCTGGAATGATCGATTATTGGGCAGAAAATTCGAACTGTCAAAACGAGGACTCCCATTATCACTTGGATATCGAGCATATTGTTCACAGTAATTGTGATGGTGGTGTAAACATCGAGCATTATGGCATGGAATTCCATGGACATAGTTGGCCTCAAGAAGTTGCAGGAACTCCTACCTATGAGTTAATGTGGAATTTTTTGAGCCAATATACCAATTGAACTCCAAAGCTATCTGCGATAAGTTTACCTCATAAAGGGGATAATCTAGTGATTCAGTTTAATTCACAATCATTGGTTGTAAACTTCCCACTTCTGTGCGCTCTCATCCCAGTAAGATAGCGTACCATCTGCCGCTTGGGACCAGTGAACACCATTCTCTTCCCACTGTTGTGGTTCTACTTGTGCGCTCTGCTCTAAGTTAGGTAAATCTTTAGTTGGCTCTTCTTGAGCTGCGAATGCTTCAGATTGTAGGTCAATATTTTCTTGAGTTTGTGCAAAACTTTCCTCGATATCATTTCCATTTCTTCCTACAACTAGAACAGCTGCTAGAATTCCAATCACTAGAAGTACAGCGATTGTAATGAATAAGCCTGAGTTGGAAGATTCCTCTTCTAACTCACTTCTAAGTGCATCATCAGGATAGGCGTCGAACTCATCAGCAACCCCGTCATTGTCCCTATCGGAATATATGCTAGCATTATCTGGGAAAGCATCTTCTGCATCATTAACTCCATCACCATCAGAGTCCTTCTGCTCCAAAGCACATCCATTTTCATCAACGATTGATCCCGTAGCCGTATTTGTGCAAAGGTCTAGGTTGTCTGAAACTCCATCACCATCTGTGTCTAATTGTGTTGTAGAGCATCCTTCGATGTTAACAACTTCTCCTTCCGGAGTTTCTGGGCATTGATCTTGTGCATCATTGATATTGTCTTCATCAGAATCCAGTTGGCTGTCGGAACATCCCTCTTGGTCAACCTGCTCTCTTTCTGGAGTAGCGAAACAGATGTCTAGAGCATCGCTAATTCCATCATTGTCTGCATCAAGTTCTGTTTGCGAGCAACCTGTGATATCAACGCCTTCACCTGCAGGTGTCATAGGACATTGGTCCTCAGCATCGTTAATTAGGTCGCCATCAGTATCCTTTTGCTCATCTGCACATCCGTTAGAATCTATTTCTACGTCTGTTGGCGTGTATGGGCACAAATCATCAGCATCCCAAACTCCATCCATATCAGCGTCTGATTCTGTTGCCGAACAGCCAATACCGTTCACGTTCTCGCCTTCTGTAGTGTTTGGACATTGGTCTCTTGAATTGTCAATACCGTCGTTGTCAGAATCTAGTTGGTAAGGTGCACAACCTGCATTATCCACTGCAGCGTTTAATGTCGTTGAAGGACACTGGTCATATGCATCTGCAACGCCATCTTGGTCACCGTCCTTTTCGGTATCTGAACAACCAAAGGAATCAACAGATTCACCTTCTGGGGTGTTTGGACAAGCATCTGCGTTATTCTTGATGCCGTCTTCGTCATCATCTAATTCGAATTCAGCACATCCTACCGAATTAACGACGTTTCCACTTGGTGTGTCCGGGCAGTAATCAGGATTGGTTCCTGAAATATTATCCCCATACCCATCTCCATCACGATCCGACCATTGTGTACTATCGTTAGGATAAGCATCTGCGTTATTTCCTGCAGCATTGTCTCCATAGCTGTCTCCGTCAGAGTCTTTCCATTGAGTTGAGTCTTGTGGGAATGCATCAGGGTCATTGCCTGCTTGGTTATCTCCATATCCATCACCGTCAGAATCTTCCCACTGGGTTGAGTCTTGAGGGAATGCATCAGCATTGTTTCCTGCAGGGTTATCTCCGTATCCATCTCCATCAGAATCTTCCCATTGTGTTCCATCGGTAGGGAATAGGTCAGGTGAGTTTCCAGTTGCGTTGTCTCCGTATCCATCACCATCAGTATCTTCCCATTGTGTCCCATCGTTAGGGAATTGGTCTCCATTTGTGCCGGCTGGGTTGTCGCCATATCCGTCACCGTCTGAGTCTGTCCATTGAGAAGGATCAGCAGGCCACAAGTCTGGGTTGTTTCCGTTTGGATTATCCCCGTATCCATCTCCATCGGTATCTGCCCATTGGGTTGAATCTTGAGGGAATTCATCAGAGTTGGAATAACCAGGATTGTCTCCCCATCCATCTCCATCAATGTCGCTCCATTGGTTAGCATCAGTTGGGAAGTGGTCTGGATTCGAGCCGTTCATGTTGTCTCCATATCCATCACCATCAGTATCCTTCCACTGTGAAGAATCGTATGGGAAATCATCTATATTATCATTGAATCCATCAAAGTCAGAATCTCTCTGATTAGAAGCACATCCATCTGCATCAACTACTGCTCCGGAGTCAGTTCCTGGACACAAATCATCCTCATTTATTACTCCGTCTCCGTCATTGTCGAAGTTCAGCACAAAGCAATCAGTTTCCCCAATTAGTTGAGTTCCAGATTGAGAATATAGATAGGTTGAGGCACAATAAGTACCACTAGCATTTGGTGTTGAATAACTCCAAGTTCCCAAGCTCTGTATTGTGCTTGTCGCAGTGAAGGTGGTCAGATTACTGGATGCTATTGTAGCATTTCCAGAGTCATGAATCTTGATTTGGTATTGATAGGTATCACCAGAGACAAGGTCCCATCCACTAACAGTGACATCGTTAGTGCTAGATGTTGCACTAGTTGAGTAACTATCAATTCTGACTGAAGGCAATTGTGGAATGAAATATTCTTCATGATAACCGATAACATCTCCAGTAGAATTGTAAGCTACTGCATAAAATAAGTGACTACTCATTGTGGTTGGAGCAGTCCAACTGACATTCAGTGTCTGGCTAGTTGAATTTGTGGTTATGTTTTTCCAATTTGCATCAACGATATTTCCGCTAGAGTCCTCAACTACGTACAGAATGTCGATAGAGTCTCCACTAGTAACGTTCGTGAGATACAAAAATGCATTCGTAGATGATTGAACGACTGATTGTAATTTCTCGTAATAATATCCATCACCATCTGCGGATAACATGGTGTTTCCGGTAGAGTCGTAAAGATAGGCAATCATCACGAATACCCCCTCACATTCTGTAATCGGGTAAGTTACATTGTAGTATTCAACTGTATTATTGGCTGTTATAGTAATTGGGTTGTAAGTGTCGATTGTATAATTTGGCCAGGTGCTTACAACTCTATTCTCTATCTCTAGTTCAAGTTGATAGGAGGAGCCAACTGTGAGTCCAGTCATCATAATCGAAGAGACATTCTTATCGAGCTTTGTGACCTCGACAGTTTCGAATGCTTGCCCACCTCCAGGGTTATTGGTTGTAATCTCGATATCGTAAACATTGGTTGCACCACTGTATCCATAAACTTCGATGAAAGAAGTAATGTTTGACTGAGCGGTCACTGACATAGATTCTAGATTTGAAGTTCCTCCAGAACTGTCAAGATAACCACCTGTCGCATCATCCCAATTGGTATCGAGATCACCATTTGAGTGAGTGAATGTAATATTCACGTAATAGGTTACTCCCTGAACCAAGTATACCTCAAAATAATCTGTATCTGAACTACTATCAATTGACAGACCTGTGCAAGATACTGGTAAAACACTTGCTTGGGTCGCAGTGGTAGTTAGGTCATTTGGTTCTAATATGTCTGGATTTAAGGTTGCATTACCTGTACAATTACTCAGAGGAGAGGATCCATTACCTCCTCCTCCACCGGTACCATTTCCGCTAGACCATTGAACATTGAATTTGTACAAGTCCAGGGTATAGTTGATTTCACCTACATTAGCTGCAAGGTACAGGATAACTGGTGATCCGGGGTATGTGGTTGTGGAATTTGTTGTTACTGTCAAAGTCCCTGAGCCGGTGTCAGTGTCTATGAAATTGACAATTCCATTATCTAGAAGATAAATGTCTACGTCATTTGTAACCGTAGTCCCGTTAGAATATGTTGTTGATGTAGGGAATGTCAGAACTGCAGTCAGTCCTTCGTTTGAGTTTAGAGAGACTCGTAGCGCATCTACCGAATCAGCAGTATCGCTCATGAACCCACTGCCAGAAAGCGAGCCAGAGAAAATGAAGTTTGTCAGTGTCGAGGTATTGGCTAAATTTGCACCAAGATCTCCTCCAGTTCCCATGTCATTTTGTGTTTGGAATGTTTGTGAAAACTTCCAGATGGTAAGGTTCCAATCAACATAACCTGCGTTAACAAAAATGCCTAGAATAATTGGTCCAGAAGGCTGGAAGGTGGTGCCGTTTGTTGAAAGTGATAATGTGTTTGAACCGCTGTAATCTTCGTCGATTAAGTTAATGTTAGCATCTGCGATAACTGCTTCAACATCGTTTGTAATCGTGGTTCCATTCGGAGCAGTGCTCGTTTGGTTGAAAGTAATCTGTATGGCAACTCCCTCATTTTGTCCGATTGAGATAGTCATTATATCTTCGATATCATTTAGTTCATCAATATACCCAGTTCCACTCAAAGAGGTCGAGAAGTTAAAATTCGGAATTGACGATATAGATTGTCCAGTGTACGAAGGCAAGTCCGCATTGGTGTTCATGTCGTTTTGAGTTGTCCCATTTGATGAGCTTGTGGTCCATCCACTCCATGTTCCAGTATAGGTGCTGCCTACGGTTCCATCGGTTCCAGCGCTACCATAACTTCCTGTTCCGTATGGAGCACCGCCGTTACCTGCCCATCCCTCGTCAGCAAAAACAGTTCCAGTTGGTATGTTGAGATTTGAAGTGCTGCTTGCACGGATATCAACAATTCCTCCGGAGCCACCGCCACCGCCGTTTCCTCCGTCATACAGTCCGATACATACGCCTGTACAGTCTCCATCAGCGCCATCTCCACCAAATCCTCCATCTGCAGCTATCTCAGCAGATGATCCAACGTTCACTTGATTTGCTCTCATGATGATGCTTCCACCTGAACCACCGCCGGCTCCTGAACCACCATTTCCTGAGCCATTTTGATATCTGTAACCGCTTTCACCATCATACCCAGAAGCATCCACAGTTCCATTGATATTGATAACATCAGCATAAACTACAATTCTTCCACCACCAGATCCTCCCGCAGAAACTAGGTTACCGCTGGAATCGAAGACTGAACCTCCGTTAGAGCCGGTTTCATTTCCAACTCCATACGAAGAACCACCGTTGCTACTGGCAGCACCCCCTGATCCACCAGAACCGTAGTGACCTGCTCCGCCCGCACCATCTCCTCTCCAAGCAGAAGATAGAGTGACAGATGTTCCAACTCCTTGTGTGTTGGTTGGGTAATCAATTGCTGTAATGGTTGCTCCGTACTCCACTGTCAGAGTATTTACGGTTAGAACAAGGTCTCCTGTTGCAACGATTTCACCGCATGAACTTATCCCGCAGCCTATGTATAAATTGTCATATGATTGGTTGCCACTAAGATATGTTGTGTTTAGAATTGTTGAATTTGTTGTCCCAACACCTGGTGGTGAGAACTTTTCGTTGACTGAAATTTCTTCCAGTTCAAAGTTCGTCATTGAACTAAATGGCATCAATAATAGGATTAATGCAATGATTATTGTCGATGCTTTCAAGCCGGCTGAACTAAAGTTCTGCATAACGCATACTACCAGTCGATAGTATATGATTGAATCCCAAATCTATTAGAATTATTAAATCGCAGTCGGGGCTACATGTCCGTCTTTTTTATCGTCAGGTTTTCTGACTCTAGACCATACTCCACCCATTAACTCGTCATGATGTTCCTGACAATAGTGGAACCTCCTGTAAGCCTCTCTGAATGAGTATGCCTTTTTGCCTGTAGCAACTAAATAGCCCTCTGGTGAGAGCCTTGAGATGATTATACCCTTCTTCCCACACCCAGGGTAATCGCATATCGCATCGCTTGCCATTGTATCACCTTTCAACTACTTGTCATTAAATCCTTGCACTCTTACTAACTTAATCTTCGTCAACTTGGTCAGGTTCTATAACAACAAGGGGAACATTTGCTTCTATTGCTTCTCCTTCTGAGCAGTGGACCTTTGAAACTGTACCTGAAACAGGTGCTTGGATCTCATTTTGCATCTTCATTGCTTCTAAAATCAAAATTACTTGACCTTCTTCTACCCTCTGTCCTTCTTCAACTTCAACGGTGACCACTTTACCTGGGATGTTTGCAGAAACAGTTCCACCTTTCTTTTTCTTGCCGCTTCCCCCGCGCTTTTTCTTTGCTACCGGGGCTGCATCAGGAATTTCTATGTGGAATGATTTTCCTTCGACTGTGGCTGTGAAGTTGGGTCCTTCGCCATCAATTTCTACTTCAAATTCTACACCGTCAACGATAACTTTCCTTTTTTCTGTCATTTAATCATCTCCAAGGTGACCTTTCACTTTTACTTCTTAGCAAACTTGCCCTGCCCATGTTAATTCTCCTCTGGTCTTGTGCCCAAGTGCTTCCTTGCTTTCTTCCAGCAAGGCTAGGGTCCTCTCCTTGAGAATTAACCATTGCAAGAACTGCGGCTATTGCCGCAACCCTCAGAAGTTCATCATTGTGCTCTGTCATATTGATTCCTCACAATGGAATATTTCCGTGCTTCTTTGCTGGTCTCAACTCTTCCTTGTCCATCAGCATCTCTAGAGTTCTGCATAATCTCGAGCGTGTTTCTGAAGGGATTATAACATCATCAATGTATCCTAGAGCGGCAGCTTCGTATGGATTTGCAAATTTTTCGTTGTAGTCATCGATTAATCTCTGCCTTTCTTGTTCAGGATTTCTAGCATTCTTGATTCTCTTTCTGTGAATAATTTCAACTGCTCCTTGAGCGCCCATTACAGCTAATTCTGAACCAGGCCATGCTACGTTATAGTCGCCTCTGATATGTTTTGAGGACATTACGTCGTATGCTCCGCCGTATGCTTTTCTCATAATTACAGTCAATTTTGGAACTGTTGCTTCTGCATATGCGTAAAGCAATTTAGCCCCATGTCTAATTATTCCACCCCATTCTTGATTTGTGCCTGGGAGGAAACCAGGAACATCTTCAAGTGTTACCAATGGAATATTGAATGAATCACAGAATCGAACGAACCTTGCTGCCTTGTCTGAGGCATCGATATCCAAGCAACCTGCTAGATACTTTGGCTGATTTGCGACTACTCCAACGGTATTACCTGCCAAGTGACCAAACCCACAAACTATGTTTTGAGCCCAATCAGCCTGTACTTCCATAAACCCTCCATCATCGAGTAGTTCGTGGATGACATCTAGAACATCATAGGGCTTGCTAGGATCGTCTGGTATGATAGAATTAAGTTTCTCACACTCCCTGTCTATAGAATCGCTTGTGTTCTTCTTGGGAGGTTTCTCCATATTGTTTTGAGGTAATAAATCAACCAAATCTCGGGCCATTCCAATTGCATCCTCATCACTTTCTGCAGTAAAGTGACTGACTCCAGATTTGGAAGCGTGAGTTGATGCTCCCCCAAGGTCTTCGAATGACACTTCTTCATTGGTAACCGTCTTGATTACCTCTGGTCCGGTAATGAACATGTGAGCGGTTTTGTCCACCATGATTACAAAATCAGTAATCGCAGGCGAGTATACTGCTCCACCAGCGCACGGACCCATGATGACAGATATTTGCGGAACGACTCCACTTGCTCTAACATTTCTAAAGAAAATCTCAGCGTATGAGCCAAGGGAAGCAACCCCTTCTTGTATTCTAGCGCCGCCTGAATCATTCATGCCAATGACTGGTCTACCTGTTTTCAAAGCCGCATCAAGGACTTTGCAAATCTTCAATCCGTGCATTTCCCCAAGGCTACCTCCATAAACCGTGAAATCTTGTGCGAAAGCATAGACTTCTCTTCCATTGATCTTTCCATGACCTGTTACTACGCCATCTCCTGGAATTACATTTTTATCCATTCCAAAGTCTCTGCATCTATGTTCCACAAGAGCGTCAAATTCCTGGAAGGAACCATCGTCGAGCAAAAGTTCCAGTCTTTCTCTAGCCGTCATTTTACCCCTGTTGTGTTGGGCATCGATTCTTGCTTGCCCACCGCCCGCTTCGCTCTGGGCTTTTCTAACTCGAAGGTCTTTGAGTCTCTCTTCAGATGTCTTCATACTCTGCCCCAATGCTTTGGATTCAAAACCCGCCCTTATGCGTTGCTAATACTTTTGATGTATTTTTCCGATATTTATGGGGTGTTTTCATAGGTGAAAGGTTCCTGCGTAAGTCATGGGAAACATGGTTCGAGTTGTTGTAGCAAAACCAGGTTTAGATGGACACGATAGGGGCGCAAAAGTTGTTGCCCGGGCGTTGAGGGATGCAGGACATGAGGTCATTTACACTGGATTGCGAAGAACACCCCAGCAAATAGTTGATACCGTAAGGGATGAAGATGCCCGATTTCTCGGTTTGTCGAGCCTTAGCGGTGCTCATGCTCATTTATTCCCGAAAATATGTTCTCTACTAACTGAACAAGGGCTTGGTGACGTCATTGTATTTGGTGGAGGTATTATTCCAGAAGACGATAAACCACCCCTTTTTGATGCTGGGATTAAGGCTATTTTTGGTCCAGGTACGCTGACTCAAGAGATTCTCGATTTTATAGAAGAAGCAGCATCAAGAGCAGATAGTGGCGTCGGCTCTGATTCTGATTGGCACTGGTGAAGGATAATGCTGAATGATTCAATTCTGGCTGCGTTAGGTGGAGATAGGAGAGCAATTGCTCGCCTTTTATCCGCTATTGAGTCAGAAAAAGTCTCAATTAATGAAGTGAAATTGGAAATTGAGGAGCTTGGGAAATTTAGTGAATCATCAGATTCAGACTCATGGGATAGTATTGCAATAACAGGTGCTCCTGGTGTAGGAAAATCTTGCATCTGTGATAAGTTACTAACTCAGTGGGCTGAGTTAGGAATGAATGTTGTTTTGTTAGCTGTTGACCCATCATCACCAAGAAGTGGTGGGGCATTACTTGGGGATAGAATCAGACTGAGTGTAGTAGATGATGAAAAACTCAAAGATAGAGTTTTTATTCGTTCTGTAGCAACGAGGAAAACCAGTGGTAGCGTTCCATTTGTTCTCAAAGACATGGTCGATTTTATGCTGTTAATTGGATGGGATAAAATCATCATTGAAACGGTCGGAGCAGGACAAGCTGACATTAGATGTGCAGCAGTAGGAGATCGAATTGTAGTTGTTGAGGGACCTGCACGGGGAGATGGAGTACAGGCTGAAAAAGCTGGTTTGCTAGAACTTGCTGATTGCGTATTAGTAAACAAATCAGACCTTCCTGGAGCAAAAAAGCACGCTGATGAAATCAAAGAATCGTTAGAACTAGCCGATGGGGAAGTTCCAGAGGTGATATTGGTATCAGCATTGAAAAATCAAGGTATAGAAGAAATGTCAATTGCTTTGTTGGATTTGAAATCCAGTGGTAGATCTGAGAAGGCTAAGTGGAGAGAAAGACTACTTGCTACCCATGAAAGAAAGATAATGTCGAATCCCAAAATTGAATCAATTTTAGAAAAATTATCATCGGGAACTATGCAACTAGAAGATGCGTTGGAGGAATTAGAATGAGCGATGCACAAGTAGAACTTACGAACCCTGTCGACCATTCAGTTGGGGGCATGGGTGGACATATTCTGAGGCGCTCAATTCACCTTGCGATAGCAGGGATTCCTTGGCTATATTTCACACACGGGGAAACTATTTCTGATTTGATTTCGATCGATGCGATTCAATTAGTATCTCTTGTTGTTTTAGGACTTGTAGTCTTTGAAGCAGTCAGACTAAAAATTGGATTCACGGTATTTGGGCAGAGAGATTACGAAGCAAAACAGGTAAGCGCTCTAGCATGGGGAGGGGTTGCAATCGGAATAGCACTGCTTGCATTAAGAGAACCCGATTATGCATATCCGCTGATAGTTTCCCTTGCTCTTGGGGACCCCATATTAGGGGAGTTGAGAAGAAAAGAATTTGACACAAAAATAGTAATTGGAGTAGCCACTCTTGCTTTACTTGCAGTTTGGATTTCCTATGCGGTTTTATTCGAAACATCCCTCATCATAGCAATATTGCTACCTGGTGTTTGTGTTGCTTCTGAATGGCCTCGGCTGCGTTGGATTGACGATAATGCAACTATGATTTTCATACCATTAATGCTACTTTTGGTCCTAATTCCGCTTGTCGGATAGACCAGAAACTATCTGGTGCTCACAATATATTCAAATGCCTAAGGCTGTACGTTGGTTTGAGGGAGACATATGGCAGAGGCTAACGACGAAAACGAGGTATCTCAATTCACTTACTATGTTGTGTTTGGGCTAGCGGTTGCTGCTCTGTTTTACACCATGTTCAAGTTCCCTCTTTGGTAAACAAATAGTTATATTCTTTCGCTAGAATTTAACTCCACAAAGGAGCAATATTTGTGTGCGGAATTACTGGTATGCTCGGGAATCCTGACCCAGGGATTGTAAAATCCATGATGTCATACCTAACTCACAGAGGTCCGGATGGAACTGGAGTTTGGTCCGATGAAGAGGTTGCTCTTGGGCACAACAGGTTAGCAATTGTTGACCTTGCAGGCGGCTCTCAGCCTCTAATTTCCGATGATGGAGTCATTCTGATTGCCAATGGAGAAATCTACAATCATAAGGCGATAAAATCTAAAACACAATATAATTACAAGACGTCTAGTGATTCAGAGGCAATCATTGCCTTGTATAATCAGCACAAAATAACGAATGGGAGTTTAGATGCTGGGGGTCAATCAACATGGATTTCTAAGCTTGACGGGATGTTTGCATTTGCAATATGGGACCCAGCAAATAAAATCCTGACTTTAGCAAGAGATGCAATGGGAATTAAGCCACTTTCTAGAACAATTATTGACGAGTCTATGCTATTTAGCAGTGAATACAAAGCCTTCAGGGCTCATGAATCTCACATCCCTAAACTGGATAGAGTTGCCCTTGCTGCTAGAATTGCTTGGGAATATCCTCTCGATTCAACAACCTTACTCGAAGGAGTCACTCAGGTACGCCCTGGAAGCGTTGAGGTTTGGAGTTTGGATGAATTTGGAAAAGCAACCCTGCAAAGCAGTTCAAGATTCGAGCAACAGATTGTTCAACCGGCACAATCCTGGGATCCTGATTTACAAGCACAAGAGTTGTTGGAATCCTTCACATATAGCGTTGAGCAGAGGCTAATGGCTGATGTTCCAGTAGGAATTGTTCTCTCTGGGGGTTTGGATTCTTCCCTTGTTGCTGCAGTTAGCCACGATGCAGCTAATAGGGCAGGACAACCAGTACCAGAGTGCTGGACTGTTGCAGAGAGTGAAGAAAATCCTGACTGGAAGGCAGCAGAAATAGTTGCTTCATCTCTTGATCTGAAGCACCATCAACATATTCTTGCAGAAGATGATTTTGACAACAGATTACCAGATTTGGTTTGGCATGGTGAAGATTTAGATACCACAGTGATGTTCTTCCAACCACTATTCGAAAAAATGTCACAGCATGTAACTGTAGGGTTATGCGGGCAAGGAGCCGACGAACTTCATGCAGGTTATCCTAGG
The DNA here is from genome assembly GCA_002718195.1 of Methanobacteriota archaeon. Taxonomy (GTDB): domain Archaea; phylum Thermoplasmatota; class Poseidoniia; order Poseidoniales; family Poseidoniaceae; genus MGIIa-L4. The sequence goes on from PBDU01000005.1 coordinate 73,732, forward strand.
TATAGGGATGTTAAGTCTCATTCCAATCTTGTCAACTCAAGATTGGAGTCTATGTCTGCGCCTGAAGCAAAGCAGGTCAGAGAAGGGTCAATTATTGGCGATGACAAGTGGTACAAATCGAAACACTCTGGAGAAGAAAACTGTTCGGATTTGAGGACAATGCTGGAATTTGAACTCGAGCACGGACAGCTAAGTAACTTCCAACTTAGATTAGTTGACCGTCATTCAATGGCCCACTCTCTTGAAGTAAGAGTTCCATTCTTGGGTAAAAACCATCGTTCTCTATCTAGCAGGCTACCGATGGAATGGAGATTACCATCGGATACGATGTATGAAAAGAAAGCATTGAGAGCCGCAGCAGACCTTACCAGATTACCAGATGAGATTGTGAGGCGTCCTAAACTACCTGCTGGAAGAGCAACATCGCCCTCTTTACTCGCAGGTATCCTCGACCAACTAGACCAGTTTAAACCAGCAATATTGGAAAAATATTCTGATTTCTCTGGAGGGCTCAAAGGACAGGATGATGTCGTAATTGGTCTTGGATTATTTGACGCAATTCATCTAAACAAGAGAGGGGCTTCGAGTCCTTCCAAGAGTGCATTTGATTTGTTAAGTGAGGTGTTTGCATTATGATGGTTCATGATTTGACTGAAAAACTAGAATCGAGAAGAGAAGAAATCAGGGATTGGTTCAAACTGAAAAGGCAAGAAATACCAATGCCAATATATGGTTCAGTTGACATAAGAGATTTTGGTTGGAAGGTAGGTGTTGTCGATGCAAACCACTTTCCTGCAGGTTTCAATAATGTTTCACAAGAAGACAGACCAAAATTGGCTGAGTTGCTAAAAAATCACTTGTTAAAACAACATCCAAATTGCACATGGGTGCACCTTTATCCGGAATCACACACAAGGAATGCTGCTTATGTTGAGAACGTTAAGACATTAAAATCGCTACTGGAAATGAGTGGATTTAGATGTACTGTCGGTTCTCCTGTATTGAATGAATATGGTTTCCTCAATGGAATTACTGGCCCGATGAAGATCAATCAAGTAGATGATTCAGATGATAGTTTGACTGTTGATGGAAAGAGTCCTTGCCTGATTCTATTGAATAATGATTTAACAGAAGGAATAGTTCCGGGGCTTTCCAAACATGATGTAACCCCTGCTCCAAGTATGGGTTGGCACAGGAGAAGAAAATCTGAACATTATGAAAGGCTAACTCCATATGTGGAAGAAATTTCTGAATTACTGGGAATTGACTCATGGCATCTTATGCCTGATTATTTTGTATCTGAGGATAAATGTCTAGACAAAGAAGCATGTAGAATTCAATTAGCAGCTGAAGTTAACGAATTCCTTGATGGAATTAGAAAGAGGTATGAATCCCTTGGAATTGAAAGGGAGCCATTTGCAATAGTAAAAAATGATGCTGGAACCTATGGTCTAGGAATATTGACAGTATCAAGTGGAGAGGAACTTCTGCAATTATCGAATAGAAAGATGAAGAAATTGATGTATTCTAAAGGGGGGGCAGATGTTGAAAATTTCATCATTCAAGAGGGAATTCCAACATCAATTTTTACCGAAAACGGGGGTCCAGTTGAGCCAGTGGTTTACTTAGTCGATGGAGAAGCAGCATCTTGGTTCTATAGAATTAATGAGTCAAAGAAGGATTCCGAGAACCTTAATTCTCCTTCTGCTAGATTTGAGCCATACGCAGAAGTTGGTGGTTCATATGGCGAGCACGCCCACGGCTGGCATGCTTTGGTAGCAGAACTTTCCATGCTTGCAATGGCTGCGGAATTAAAGGCACTTGAGGAAGAATAATTTCTATTCTCGCCTGCCTAATTCCTTAAGCGATAACTCCTCGGAATGACATGAACAGGACCCTATTGTACTCTCTGAGTATAATTATCGGGTTATTTGTATCTTCAACGGGAATATTTGGATTGATTCCTGACCACCTTGCTGAATGGCCAGTTAACATCTGGTGCATTGGACTGTTTTGCTTTATTTTTGCTAAGACTAACAAAAAAGAAAGAATAGAGATGCTAACAGTACTTGCATTTGCTACTCCAATGGAATTATTCTTCAGTGAAGTATGGTTAATTTATGAATATCAGAGAGACCTGATGCCTTTGTATGTGCCAGTAGGACATTGGTTCCTTTTTGATCTTGGAAGGATATGGAGTGAAAAATTGAGCGATAAACACTCATTCAGTCTTGTTTTACTACTAACCCCTCTTGTCCTTTATGGGTTAGTCACCGGAACCGATACATCTGCTGTCTTGCTGTTGGTTTTCTGTTTGATTTTTATCAAATTTGGTCCAATGCCAAGCCTATACGCAACGATGGTTTATTTTGCCTTGATAATGGAGATATGGGGGACTTATCTTGGTGCTTGGGAATGGGCTAGGGAAGTGCCTTGGACACCGTTCACTGCTTGGAATCCTCCGCTGCTTGTGGGCGCATTCTATTGTTTAGGAGATTTGTTAGTAAATTTAGCAGTAGAGCGTTTCGACACATCTAATGAGAAGTTAGAGTCTATTGAGAACCTGCAAGGGTTGAATAATACCGTCTAACTGAGGTGATTTTATGAGTAGCCTGGATGACATAAACGAGCGCAGAGCCAAAGAGGCTGCTCGTATTCGTCTTGCTCTCAACAAGCAAAGAGGAATTGCTCGCTCAAATATCAAGGGTGGAGAAGGAGTAGTTGCTTTTGTGAAAGAGGAATTATGCATTGGCTGTGATCAGTGTGACATAGTTTGTGATGATGATGCAATTGAAATGTACAAAGTTCCGCTTAGAAGCCCTCTGATGAAAGTCGAAAGTAACCAAAAAGCGAAAATCATCAGAGATAATTGCACGGGCTGTAGATTATGCGTTCTAGCTTGTCCAACGGATGCAATTATCATGATAGATAGGTGATAACATGTCAAAGAAAGGGAAAACTGCATCTGCTGCTAGATTTGGTGGGGAATTCGGACCGTATCGAGGTGAGAACACTACTGGAGTTTCCTTGGGTACTTTCAAAACACTTGTTTGGGTATCAAATTTAGGTGGTCTAACGATGGTAGTTATCGGATTAGAGTTATTAATCGCTTTACAGATGTTTGGATGGGGGCTATTTTTCTGTATTTTAGGAGTAGCGGTTGCTTTATTCCCATCAAATTATGAAATATCTGGAATGGATGAGGATGAGAGTCAAAATCAATCCCATGAAAATGCAGACGATTCAAAGAGTGAATAAGATGCAGACAATCGATGTAGATTTTGAACCATATCTCCTTCGAGTAACATTCAGTGAAAATGGAATATATTCTTGTAAAATAGTGAAATCGATTGAATATTCTATTCTAAATAAACTAACAACTTCAGAAAAGAATGTTCTCGATGGGCTTTATTCTTGGATTGAGAGTTATCAATCAGGTACATTTGATTGTGAATTACCTATTCTTGATTTTTCTGATACGCCTAACTTTAGGGAAAATGTATATTCTAAATTAATACAAGTCAAAGCGGGACAAAGGGTAACATATGGTCAACTTGCTAATCAAGTAGGGTCACCAAAAGCAGCCCGAGCTATAGGTACTGCAATGGCTAAAAATCGTCATGTTCCGATTATTCCATGTCACCGAGTGATTAGGTCAGACGGATCGTTAGGAAATTATTCCGGGTACGGTGGAGTGACGACAAAGGCACATCTATTGGACCATGAAATGCTTCATGCTTCAACAGAAGTTAGTGAAGTTGCTTCCACTTGAGCTTTCTTTTCGTTGACCTGTCTTGCCAGGAAGGATACTATATCAAGAATTTCGATGTTCTCGTATCTTTCATCACCCTCGAACTTTAGGCACTCCATGTGTGAAACACACTTTGGACAAGAAGTCAGCATTGTGGAAGCACCAGTTGCTCTGATTTCTTCCATTCTGGTAACTCTTAGTGCTCTAGCATCTTCATTGCAAGACATCATGCTTGAGACACCACAACACATTGCGTCTTCGCCATGATGCTCCATCTCCACTAGGTTAACTCCCTCAACTTGATTGATTAACTCACGAGGCTCTTCTGTGATTCCCATTTGTCTTCCTAATCTGCATGGGTCGTGGTATGTAACCGTTGTATCTTCAGTGCTTAGAGACATATCGAAGTTGTTCTCCAATAGGTATTCAGTTGTGTGCATGACCTTGATTCCTTCGAGTTCATAATCACGAGCAAAGGTTCTGAAACATTCTGCACATGACGAAACTAGAGTGTCAATTCCAGATGCTTCAATCTTCTTTTGATTGTAAGCTTTCAACTTGTCAAAGACCTCAGTTAGACCTTGCCACTTTTGGTCGTGTCCACAACACTTCAGGAAGTCACGACCTAGATATGAGACATCTTGACCCATTTCTTCGAATAGTGTGAAAGCAGCAGTTGTTGTTTCTCCAAGATTCATCTCACCGTCATTGACGTGGCTGAATACCATCTCTTGGTCGAGGTAATCTACACAACCTGGATAGTAACCAACGTTGGATGTGATTGGGTAATCTTCCACTGCGATGAAGTCTGCATCTGCTTCTTCTTCTGCTTCAGCAGCAAGAACTGCTTGCAGGACTGTGTGAGGAATCTCTGCTTGAGGTCCTCCGACGATCAGAGTTCTTCTGATATCTACATAGGAGTCGTAGTCAACCAATTGTGGACATGCATTTGTACAGGCAGAACATGTTAAACACGAATACAGCGGGACCCCATCATCCTCATTGTTCCAAGAATTGTAAATGATATTCAACTTGTCTCCACCGTTGAATAGTCTAATTGGGCACGCATCGTCACAAAGGTCACAGCCATAACATTTGTTCATTTCAAATTCATATCCAGTAGCCATTGACCTCAAGACCACGAAGACTAATGCTCCCAGTGTAACACAAGGAATGAACATAGCATAAGTTAGCTTAGCATCCAGTTTCTTTGGGTTGGTGTGGTAAGTTGGGTTTTCAACATCACCAATGTAGGATTTGTAAGTAGTTACGTGTGTTTCATTTGTCAGATCGACTGTAGTTCCTGCTAACCCATCTGGTGTATCTTCACTGAACAACAACAGAGGTTGGAAAGCAGCAAATTCCATGCCAGCAGTTACAATCACTGAATCGTTTTCTGCTAGAGCTCCACTAGTCGTTACCTCGAATGTCCAGTCATATGTTCCTGGCTTCAAGTAAACGAATTCAGCACCTTCGCAATTTTCAAAGGAAACAACAGTGTTACCGCTTGAATCAGTTACAACTACATTCGTAGAAATCATTGATAGTGCCTTCTGTCCATCGATCATCCTTTCACTAACTCTGTAAGAGCATAGGAAGTCAGCAGGAATTTCTGATATAGTGTGGTGGTGACCTTCAGGTAGAATTGATTTATCATTTGTAATGGTCATTTGCCCTTCTTTAGAAAAGACTTTTTCTGAGCCTAGGAATGTTGTTGATACAGATGCAGCATTCTGTTCCTGTTCTGCATTTTGATGATTATTTGCATCTGCAAAATCCATCATCATGTAATTACCTGGTTGGTATATCTCCCATTGCATAAACGCAGCTGCTGGAATTATGTGTGCCTCAGTAAAGGTGTAATCACCATATGATTGAGCATCGGTAAATTCGTTGAAATCGTGTGGATGTACATCAGAAGGTTGAGTTCTCATTGCTTCTAGTTCATCATATGATTCTATTGTCAAAAGACCCTGAGCTCCCCAGAATCCTTTGTCATATACATCCCATGTACCTACAGTTGCTGCAGCAGATACAACTAGTGCTCCGATCATAATTCTCTTCGCACCACCTGGAGTTAATCGAGCACCTATTGCTTTCACAAAGAATCCTCTAGCCATAAAGTGAATCACTATCCACAGCAGGATTCCTGTCATCACCCAAGGTATTGTGTTGAAAACCTCTGCCAGCCAAGGGGCCCGCACACCACAGAGCAAGTCGCCGTGGCTATCGAGTTTACAGTAATCGCTTCTGTTCTTATCGTACAAATCTAGGAAGATGTTGATAGAGAAAACAGAGATGAACCAAATGTGGGCAAGATAAACTGCTCCTGCACTAGCAAACCATGGGTCTTCTACTGGTCTCTTTTCTCTTCCGCCAAGGAATGGTGGAAGGACTAGAATACCTATTGGGATACCTGTTAGAGCAGCACCCCACCATGCAGCGTTCCATGCAAATACAGGTTGCCCTACGATTTCTCCGATAAAACCAGTTGGAACAGTGAATTGAGGTAGGTATTCTCCCCATCTCAAGTATCCATATGAGAACAAAACATACCAATCAGGGAATACGAATCCTGCTTGTGCATATGGGTCTGCCGCTCCGTGAAGTGGCGGTGGAATCAACCATGCATAGAATAGCAGAACTGCCATCATTGCCCCAAAGATAAGAGCATCTCTGAGTACTTCATGAGGCCAAAAAGCGTGCCCTATTCTTTCCCTTTGCCTTTTTTCACCAGCGACTAGAAGTTTATCCTTCTCATCCATGTATGTGCTTGCAACACGACCAAAATTTTCCATTAATCCCATTATTCAAACCTCCTACGAATATCAGTGCGGCTCCGCTATACCTTGAACCCATACAATAAACAAGTGAACGATAATCAAAGTGGTAACGATCACTGGTAGAATGAAAACGTGAATGAAGTACATTCTAGTTACTGTTCTAGGGGTCAAACTTGACCCAGCAAAGAGTAGGGTTGCCACGTACTTACCAACTAGAGGAGTTGCATTTGCAAGATTGATTCCGATAACTGCAGCCCCGTATGCAAGAGAGTCCCATGGTAGAAGGTAACCAGAGTAACCGAAAACAATTGTCAAAGCCATCAATGCAACACCGATTAACCAGTTCAGTTCTCTTGGGTTTCTGTAAGCACCTGTGAAGTAAACTCTACACATGTGCAGGAAAACGCTTGCGACCATGAAGTGGGTTGTCCAGTGGTGGACTGCCCTAATGATATAACCGAAAGGAAGTTTTGTCATGATGTATTCCATTGAGGCATATGCCGGAGACGGGTCTCCTTCTCCTCCAGGAACATAGTAGATACCAAGAACAGTTCCTGTAATTACGAGGATGATGAAGGAAAGGAATGAAATTCCTCCAAGACAGTAAAGAGGGTACCAATACCAGATGATTCTAAGTTTGTACTTCTCTGCGTGAGAAAGAGGCATTTGCCTGTGCATGTTGTAGTATGCATTTTTCGACATGTTCCAATAATCTTCAACTCTGAATCTGGTGTCCAGCCAGGAAAATACCCACAAGAATGATTTTTCAGCAACACCCATTCCTCCTGTAGATTCTACAGCTCTAAGGATGTCCCTTCTCGGCATCTCTTCATCTTCTTTTCTGAGAGTGAATGCAACCACTACAACAACTATCGCTATGAAAAACCAAAGTACCCAAAACATCGTGTTCACAATATCACCTCAGTCACAGTAAGTTAACCAGTCAAGGTAATCTGGAATACCTTCGATAATATCACCATTAATGGTTACAGGAATAATAGGAAGTCCTACCGGAGCAGGTCCACCGGATCTTCTAATTCCGGCGTAGGTAAACGTTGCACCGTTGCTTCTGTTTCTGTTTGTGTTCAGTTCAAGAGCAGTTGGGTCAAATCTCGAGGAGTGACAAATACAGAACATCTTGGTTCCACCATCATCTCCACCACCTGGGGTCCAAGTGTCATCGGTGAAGTTGTTTGCAACTAATTGCCAACCAGGAATGCAGCACAGGTGTGTGCATCGTCCAAAGGACATTACAATGTCATCACTAGGCATTAGCCTTTCATCAACATCTGACATATCCAAGAAATTTCCAACATATTTTCCAGTCTCATCATATCCATCCATGAATTGGAATCTTGCTTTTCCATTTGATGTTGGAGTACCTGCGTATTGGCTGTGACTTACGTAGTTTACAACCACCGGAACACCGTTCCAAACGCCCGCCGCACCTGCTGTTCCAGTGTTGGAACTTGCAGCCTCAGCAACGAAATCAGATTTTTTCATTGGTTGCAGGTGGCTTCCACCATACCATGCCTCATCTTCACGACCTTTTGCCCAATACATGACCGCTAGATCTCCTCCGCTGCCCCCGCTTGGAGGTAGTAGGATGGATGCAAATCCAAGGACACCTAATGATGCTGCAAGAACACCGGTGGCTGCATTGAAACCGTACTTGATGAATTGTCTTCTGTTGATTTTCATGCTCTCTCCAAACGCAGAGGAAGCATCCATAGATTGTGGGCTTGGTTTGAGATTGTATTCCTTTGCCATCTAAATCACCACTTGTATTCTCTCCAATCTTTGGCGTGTTCAGGGATATACTTGTTTTGCGCATGCTTTACAACAATGGTGTCCGGTAAAACATACTTCAGGTAAATAATCCCCATGAAAATAAGAGTAACTATTGTCATTGCAAGGTGGAATGATAATTGTTGTTGGTCCCAATCCATCGCAAGTCCGTAAATGAAGCTAAATGCCCACATCAATGTGAAGAATATCCCCCATGTGAAAAACAGCATGATGAGATAAGAGCCACCAGAAGGAGCAAGGCTAGCCGAAACTATAGTTCCAAGTTCTGCTCTACTGTGGACGCCATGTTCAATCACTGCATCTATCTCTTGCTCAGTTAGTTCAACACCTTCTAGAACTTCTCTGGCGTCTTCAACACTAACTTCGCCTCTGGCAACCTTTCTGAGTAAATTGGAAACTGAGTCTTCCATCATTGATCACCTCTTCTGTTTAGTTTGTATCTTAGTCTCAGCAAGTTGGACCTGCCCTTGTAGGATGTTGAGAAACCATATCTCAGCATTACTCCTGCAAAGATGATGACTAGAATTACAGCCATGAATCCTAGTAGACCTAACCAGTGTGCTCTCATGCTTGCGCCCATGTGGTGGAGGTCGACTCCGTGATGGCTTGGTTCAGGTGCTTCGATGTTCCCATCGCCAGCGAATAGTGTTCTTGTTCCTAGGGCAGAAACTGCTTCATCGCCTTCATTTAGACTAAACAATAACTGGTTCCATCTATCTTCTACTCCTGGAATAGCGTCTCCGTTCACAGAATTTCCGGTGATCCAGAAGTTGACTGGACCAGATTCAGCGGCAGGTGCAACCCACTTGATGGTCCAAGTTCGCTCGGCATTTACCGCAGACGATTCAGTATGGGTCAGTGTTGTGGGGTCATCTTCCCAGTTTTGTGAAGTGTCCCCGCTGAGGACGCCGTCACTTGTCCTCATTGAGTAGCCGGCTTGATATGTTCCTCCTGCTGCAGGTCCACCTATGATTGTCAAAACAAGAACATACTCTTCTCCGGCAACATAGCCGTAAGGGACCTCATCAAGAATTATTTGAACAGAATTGTCTGCTACTCCGTTGTGACAAAGACAACCTTCTTTTGCGACATCATCAATGGTTTCTCCGGCATTACTTTGCTGACCTCCAATACCGCCGTGGTAAGATGATGCTAACCCCGGAAGGATTAGCAGTGCAACGAGTATGAGGACGAGACGAGTTGATGTCTTGGATTCATTGCTGAGCATAAACTCACCCTACTATCCCTTGCCACTTGTATGGACTCCTTAAACATTGTCGGAAGAGAATAGGAAAATTGCCTTGCAGTTAGTCGTTTTTGGATAAAAATAAGGGCGATTTTTTTACACTAAAATAAACCCTTGGTTTTGTTTAAAAACTTAGGGAATAATTCATGACCCTTCAACTACCACATTGAATCGGTAAGGATGTCTAATTACACGTTCGAAAATACCTACGGGCTAAGTGAAGAGCAACTAAAGCAACTTGATCAAGCAGAAGAGATGATGGTTCGAATGGATCTTGGTAATTGTGAAAAATTACTTCTTTCGATGTTGGATGAAGATGATGAATGCATCCCAGTTTTGTGTAATTTGGGACTTCTGTATGGAAGGTACTTGTCCGAATTTGAAACAGCGATTGAATATTTTGAGAAGGTACTGATTCTTGAGCCCGATAACGCTTGGGCTCGGGATAGTCGAAGACGTTACCTAAGGTATGTTTAAGGCGGTAAAAACATGGATGCATCTCAAATCAAAATTGTCGGAGTTGGTAGTTTGGGCTGCGCTTGGGCAATTCAATCATTTAATTCCTGCAAAGGTCTTGCGCAGTTGCTATTAGTAGATGCAGATGAAAACCTTGGTCATTCATTTAATCAAGACCAAATATGCATTCTTGGAAACGCAAATTCAGGTGCAGGAAATGCATCACTACCACCGCTTGCAGAGCAGAGGATGCGGTCAATGGACAAATCAATGTTCGAAAAATTCGAAGATGTGGAGATTGTTATCATTATCGCAGCGTTAGGAGGGGGAACTGGTTCAGGTGCCGCTCCGGAAATCGCAAGACAAGCGAAGTCAACAGGTTCAATTGTACTCTCAATTGCTTGTATGCCATTTGAATTTCAAAATTCAAGATTGAATTTAGCAAAATCTGCATTTGAGAAACTCGACAAATTCTCAGATGTGTGCATTGAATTATCAGCTGAAAGACTCGCCAAGCAAGAGAATTTGAGAGGAAATACATGGACTGAAAATGCGAGTTGGGTCGAGTCTCTGGTCGATGGTTTGGTTAGGACATTAATGGACATGGGTCTGATTAATCTTGATCTTATGGACCTCAAAACGATTGTTTGCAAAGATGGCTTGTCCACAATGTTAGTGGGTTACGGTGATAATCAGAAGCCGAAAGAAATACTTGAATCCGCCTTGATTGCTCCACTAGCACAATTTGATGTCAAAGGTGCAAAGGGTTGTTTATTGCAGATTGATGGAGGAACCGACATGACCATCTCTCAAGTTGATGAACTGGCAAATATGTTCACTAAAGCCTTGGATGAAGATGCACAAGTAATTCTTGGTGCAAGAATAACACCAGAATTAACCGGCAAACTAAGAGTAGTTTGCGTTCTGAGTGGGATACAAACTTAGGGCAACTTCTCGTCACTACCCTCAATTTTTAACAAATTTTGGATTCTCTCAATTGAATGATGTTTGTCGACTCGAGATTTTATGGTGGTTCTTTGCAACACAAGCAAGGATAACACTGCAATACCGTGTCCTGCTGCAATTACCATGTTGATTCCCTCCAATGCAGATGTGAGCATGGCAACGCTCCCAGCGTAAGCGTAACCAAACGAAATTCCCACGAATAAGGCATTGTCTTTGGTTACCAGTGGGAAATCGGACTTAGCCTGTGAACTTGTTAGTGACCAAATAGCCATCACAATAGTAAGTAACATGAGAATTACTTCCTCAATCAATGAACCAAATCCTGCAGAGTCAGTGATGATTAATTTTCTGTAAATTGTCAATCCGTGCCAGACAATAAACAGGCTACACAAAGTCACCCACACAAAACTCTTCTTTCTGAATAATCTGTCATCAGCACTTTCAATCAAAGGTTTTGTGGTAAGTATTAGAATTATGGATATAGTTGCCAAGAAAACATAGAATATCCAGTCATTAATTAGCAAACTAAGCAATGTAAAATCAAATCCACTATGGAAGCCCCTAAAGAGGTACAATAACACAGTACCAGTAAGAATGAGAATGGAAATTGTGCCAACAAATGAAATTATAATTGAATTATTCTTTTTTATCTCCCGAGCATCATATCTTCCGTCTAAGAAAGCATTTGTTGATCCTCTAAACGACCTTGCTTGACCGATAGCCCAAATCAAAAATAAGGAGCCAAGCAACTCTGGTAGGATATTGCCCACGCTCTGCAATCGATTCCCTTCCGAGAAAGAAATTAGCATTAGTGCCGCTAAAGCTGAACTGAGTATAATGGGTGTCAAGAGGATTTTCAAGCTGTTTAAATTTCTTTTCGCAAATGACAATTCTAATTGTTCATCTTGGTTAGAACTTGTGGAGACAATTTTCTTTACAATCTTAAAGCGGGTTAAATAAGCAATCAAAATGTAGGAAATGGATATGCTCAGGTAAGCAATTGAAATTGGCAGAATTAGTCCTTCAATTGAAGCGAGCACGTGAAGAGGAATTGCTACTGCTAGAATTAACAAGATGTGGGGTCTAGTCTCTTTTTTTACCAAGGACCTAATCAGCTCTGAGAGACTTATTTGCTCTCCTTTCTCTATGATGACGACGAGAGGTTTTTCGTAATCTGATTCAATAATATCTTCTTGTTCTGTTAATTCATCATCTTTAGCCGTATCAGAGGAAAAATTCTGCTTAATTTCGTCTTCAAGTATTTGTTCAGTATCTTTTCCTTCGATTATTTGTTCAGTATCTTCGGCTAAATCACCGTCATTCTCCTCTTTTAGTACAACGCTATCAATATGTTTCGGTATGGAGGGTTTTTCGGACTCAATTGGTTCATCATCTATGTCGATGACCTCATCCTCCATGCTTTGGGCACAAGGTGGTTGGAAAAACACTTTTCCCTTGTAAGTATTATTTGTAGGATGATTATAGCGTAATCATGGGAAAGAGGCCAACCAAGGCAAAGCGTGGGAAAAGGCGCTGGATTGGCCTAGAATACAAAGGAAGTGAACTTGGTCGAGAAGTGGCTTTGGTTAAGGCAAAAGATTTCCTCGGTGTAGAGAAAATTAGACTATTTGATCTAGTGGAAAATGACGAGTCTGGAATCACCAAAGGAATCGTGGAAGTTAGACATGAAGATTTGGGTTTCATCAAGGAGAGGCTTGAGAGTTTAGAGGGAAATCTTGAGGAAATAAAATCTGTAACTATGTCCGGGAAGATAAGACTTGTTCGCTCAAGAATGGGTATAGTTAAATCGAGATCATCGAACTAATTGCTTTTAGCATAACTTCATTTGTTGGGCTTTCAAGGGATGGCTCATGGGTGCTGGAGGTGATGTTTCTCCTTTGAAGGCATCAGATGTCTTCATACTAATCGGCGCCTCAATCCTTGCTGCCTCTTTCATTTTGACAACCTGGGATTCTAACGTTCCCATGAGTTATGTGGATGATTCGAATGAATGGTTTGCAGAGGGAAGTATAAATCCCTCAGGTTCCGATATAATTACCATATCATTTTCACCTGTCAATGACACATCTGTTGAATTCTTAGTATATGATTCAGAAGGGGTTGAGATTTGTACAGAAATGGCTGATTTGATTTCAGGAGAATCTTTAGATGCAGAATGTGAATTAACAAGAGGTGAACCAATCACCTGGTCATTAGAATCTAATTCGGATGGAGAACTTGATTTTGATCATAAAAAGAAGGGTTTTTCCCTGGTTATTATGGTAGCGATATTCATGACAGGAGGTGTCTCGCTTCTGTACGGTCTTTCCATCAAAACTATCATTCCATCTAACGAATCTGATGCACTAAATGATGATGAAGATGTCAATGTGGTAGTTGAAGCAGAACTAGTTGATTAGATGTTGAGATGCCATTGTACTAATCTTGGCTCATCAATAATTCGTAATTCACCGTCAGGCATTTTCAATAGTAATTCACCTTTTTGCGAAATACCCGTAACTTCACATCTTTTGCCTTCCAAGAAACATTGACCTATTCTGCTTGCATCATCTCTAAGTTTTACAGAGATGTCTGACATCACTAATTCGGTATTCAGGTCCTCCACATCGGACTTTATTTCGAAAAAACTAGCCATCGCAGCATTCAGTCTAAGCAATATATCTTCTCGAATTACCTGGTCCTCTGTAAGATCACTTAGTCCAATTATTGGAAATTCATCTGATCTTTCGAATTCTGCTAATTCAAGATTAACACCCACTCCGCATACTATCTTCGTGGAATTTCCCTTGGTTTTCCCCTCGACTAATATTCCAGACAATTTACCTGTAATTTGTTCATTGGATGCATAAATATCGTTAGGCCATTTTAGCATGGTAGTGGATTTGGTAAACGAACTCAACACAGAATTAACAATGTATCCTGAAATTAGTTGTGTACTAAATGGATCAACGTTTCTGGCATTGTGATTCAAATGCCAGGTTGCAGCTATACATTTTGAGGTTGAAACCCATTTGTTCCTACTTCGTCCTCTGCCTTTATTCTGATGTTTGGATGTGACAATGTCTCCATGTGATGAGTGCTTAGATAACATCTCTTCGTTTGTGGATTCTATATTTTCGTAATCTGACCTTTTCGCATCAACCCATGGATGCCAGATTTTGGTCAATGCAAGTAAGTCTCCATCCTCAAGTCTAACTTTTTCAACAATTCTTGCAGCCAATCCTAGCGAATTTGCATGAGATATCAAAGAATCAGACTCATCCAACTTTCCTAGCAACATTATAATTCCGTTACGATTTAGGATATCTTTTTCCATCATTTGATTTAGAAATCTTTTTTCCACTCCAAACTCATCGTTATCTATTAGAGCAGATTCTTCTATCGGTCCAAGGGTTTTTTCCGGCAAATTATTCATTCTAATGTACGGTAAGTTCCAAATTATTAGGTCATGTTTTTTCTCATGCCACCAATTCAAAATTGATTCATCCTGCTTTGGTCCTGGACCACCTTCGAGTGCAAGAACATCCGCATAATTTTCTCTTGAATTTTCTATAGTACAGGCAACTGCGAAAGGGTTTACATCACAAGCATGGGATTTCCAACCCATTCTTGCAGCTAGTATAGAAATCACTCCACTTCCACAACCGATTTCAAGAAAATTCCCACCTTTTGCCCCGATTTTAATTAGATGATTAGCAATAATATCTGTATCCTTTCTAGGAGGATACACTGTGGGGAGTAATTTGATGCTCATTTTCTGGCCGTTTGGATCAACCCATTCTGAAAATGTCGGGCTGCTTTGACTGTAATCAATTTCTCTTTTGATTGAATCTGCTGAATAATACTTAGCGTGATTCATGTTCGGAAAAGGTTCAGTGCTAGTGTCCTTCTCCATGAGCACAGGCAGGAAAAAGTCGTACAATTAATTTAGGTAGATTATTTACGAATCTAAACTGGCAGAATTACAACTGTAGGTCATTGTTTTCTAGGTGAAAATAGAGGGGTAACGGTTAAGAAGGGTATGCAGGTCGGCTTGTTAGCCCAAAGCGCTAAAATTGGGCCTGTAGCTTAGTCAGGTAGAGCGACGGGCTTTTAACCCGTCGGTCGCGGGTTCGAACCCCGTCGGGCCCGCCTACTGAGAAACGGCTCAACGCCCAAGGGTCAGTGGGGAGTGGAAATGGTCGTAAAGAGTGCAACAAAGAAGCGTTTAATGGAACTGGGAATATCTGAAGAGTATTCCCACAAACTTGCAACTGACCGAAACATGACCCAAATCAAGCAACTTTCTCCGGAGGATTTGTCCAGGGCTTTAGGTGTTTCAAAAGAAAGCGAAACGTTCCACAAAATCAAGGCTATAGTTGCGGAACAAGGAAACCGTAGAAGAGCTGCAAAGAAATCAAAGAAAATCACAATCAGAAGTAAGGCTATCGATGACTATGATAGACCAGAAATTACTATGAGGTTTAATCCATTAAACCACGAGATAGTTCCTCATCAGGAACTTTTAGGAGGAGCAAATATCTCTGATGAAGAGCAATTTGATCTTGAGAAAGACGAACTATCCCCATGGGGCCTCCTTGAAACAGATTCCGAAACAGGTGAGCCAAGGCTTGCAAAGGAATTGCTTCCAAAGATACTAATTACGGATCCAGTCGTTCAGGCAATTAAGGAAACATGCGAAAAAGCAGACATTGCAGAACTTGCAGCCAACCCAGAGCACTCCCCGCTCCCAGCAGGTTGGATTGCAGACCGTGTTCTGAAAGTAATTCGCAAGTCCCCAACTGCTGGCGTGACTGTGGCTTATCGGCTAATCGTGGAGGGAAGCTGAGGAGGGAATTATCATGCAAGAAATTATACAATCATTCTTCCAAGCAAGATCGCTTGTTAACCACCAATTAGCATCATACGACGACTGCATTCCTAGCGGAGATGGGAAACTTTCTAGAATGGAAAAAATCATCAGAAACATCAGAGTAGGAACTGATGAAGAAGTTGACGGTGAAGACGGCGGTTACATCAAACTAGACGTAGTCGACCAAGACATCATTATCAGGATGAAAAATGTCCAACTTGGTGAGCCAATTATGCGTGAGGCTAACGGTGCTGAGCACGCAGGAAATCCAATGGAATGCAGGCTGAGAAAACTCACATACATGTCCCCTGTTACTATCGACTTCACAATCTATAGAGATGGAGTCCCAAGCCCCACTGAAAAAGCAGTTCAAGTAGGAAGCATGCCTATCATGGTTAGATCCGGTAGATGTAACTTGCACCCACATCATGTTGCTGAGGATAGAGTACTTCATCCTACAACTTCCAAAGAAGACCAAGAAACATGGCATAAGCTACTAAAGAAGAACGGAGAAGATCCTCTAGACCCTGGTGGCTATTTCATCATCAACGGAACAGAGAGAGTCTTGATTTCTATGGAAGATCTAGCTCCTAACAGGGTAACTGTCGAGATAAACAAGAGATATGCTAAGAAAACAGAAGTTGCTAAGATTTTCTCCCAAAAGGACGGTATGAGGAAACCACTCACAGTAGAGAAAAGAAGAGATGGAATGTTGATGGTCAAGGTATCCACTGCTGGAACCACTGCAATCCCAGTTGTTCTGTTGATGAGAGCACTTGGGATTGAGAATGACCAAGAGATATTCACTGCTATTGCAGGACCTACTGAGACTTTCAAATACATCGTTGCAAACATCAACGAAGTAAACGACAACGAGGAATACACTGTTCAAAACACTCAAGAGGCATATGAATGGCTCCAGAAAAAGTTTGCAGCGGGTCAACAAAGGGAATACCGTGAGGCAAGAGTCAATCAATTGCTTGACAGAGAACTGCTTCCTCACTTGGGTGATCAAACCACAGACAGGAAAAAGAAGGCTATCTTTATTGGAAGAATTGTCAGACAAGTATTGGAAATGGCTCTGAACGACAAAGAACCAAATGACAAAGACCACTACGCAAACAAGAGAGTAAGACTAGCAGGAGACCTAATCGAGGATTTATTCCGTGTCTCTGCAGGACAACTTGCTCGTGACTTGAAATACCAATTAGAAAGACACCACAACAGAAAGAGAGAACTGAAAATCACTTCCTGTTTGAGGCCTGATGTATTATCTTCTAAGATAATGCACGCATTGGCTACAGGAAACTGGGTAGGCGGAAGATCTGGTGTCAGTCAACTATTGGACAGAACAACATACCTATCAGCACTATCTCACATGAGAAGAGTCACATCTCCTCTAGTTAGAAGCCAACCTCACTTCGAGGCACGTGACCTTCACCCAACTCAATGGGGTAGGCTATGTCCAAACGAAACCCCTGAAGGTCAAAATTGCGGTTTGGTAAAGAACGCAGCACAAATGATTGACGTTTCCGAGCACATCGACGAAATTGAAATCAGAGAAAGGTTAGATGAATTGGATGTTTTCCAACCAGACGATTGGTCTGATGGGGACAGAATTCACGTAAATGGTGATATTTACGGAATACACAAGAACGGTAAGAATCTTGTTAGACACTTCAAATCAGCAAGAAGAAGAGGGGCAATTCCATCGGAAGTATCCATTAGATACGATAACGAAAACAGGGATATATTCATCAATACCGACAAAGGAAGAATCCTAAGACCACTTTTGATTCTTTATGACGGAACTCCAAGATTAACTAACGACCATCTGGTTTCCCTGCGTTCAGGAGATTTGACTTTCAGACAACTAGTCATTGATGGAATAGTCGAGTGGGTTGATGCTGAAGAAGAAGAAGATCTTTTCATAGCACCAAGACCATACAAACTACCCGAGGTCGTTCCTGAAGGAAACGAATTTGCAGGTAGACCTGTAACGAGTGAAAACGTCGAATGGTCCAACTTAGGAGAACCAGGTTCCAACGAAGCGATTCTTACTGCTAAGGTTAGAATGCCAAACGGAGAATGGGAATCCTCAACATTTAGCGTTCCTTTGGAATTTGATGAGGATTACACTCACTTAGAGATAGACCCACAATTGATGTTGGGTGTCTGTGCTTCACTGATTCCTTATCCAGAACACAACTCCACTCCACGTGTTACTGGTGGTACTGCAATGGTAAAGCAATCTCTTGGATTGCCTAGCGCAAACTACAGGATGAGACCTGACACAAGGGCTCACATCCTACACTACCCACATCGTTCAATTTTGAGAACTGATGCAATGCAAACGACAAAGTTCGATGAAAGACCTGGAGGTCAAAACTTCATCGTTGCAATTATGTCCCTGCATGGATACAATATGCAAGACGCTGTAATCATGAACAAGGGTTCAGTCGACCGTGGGCTTGGTAGATCTTCCTTCAACAGAACATACAACGCTGAGAGGAAGAGATTCCCTGGTGGTCAGGTTGAAGAAATTGAAAAGCCAGGAACTTCTCTTGAAGAAGTAAAGGGTCTCAAGCCTGAAGAATCATACAAACACCTAGAGGCTGACGGTCTTCCTGTACCTGAAACATACCTCGAGGGAGGAGATGTACTAGTTGGTAAGACAAGCCCTCCAAGATTCCTTGAAGAATCCGCAGGCGGAGCTTTCCTAATGGCTCAAGAGAGAAGAGAATCCTCAATGCTCGTCCGCCATGGGGAAACAGGACACGTAGACAACGTCTATGTCACAGAATCCTTGGACAGTGGAAGATTGGTTAGAGTTCTAGTCCGTTCCCACAAGGTCCCAGAGGTTGGAGACAAGTTCGCTTCAAGACACGGTCAAAAAGGTGTAATTGGAAGACTTGTAGAGCCAGAGGACATGCCTTTCACAGTTGACGGTGTCGTTCCTGACTTGATTATCAACCCGCACGCAATTCCTTCAAGAATGACAGTTGCCCACGTTTTGGAAATGATTGGTGGAAAGGTTGGTTCAATGGAAGGTAGAAGAATCGAAGGTACTGCTTTCAGAGGTGAAAAAGAAGGAAGCTTGAGAGATGCTTTGGTTAGAAATGGATTCAACCATTCTGGAAGAGAAGTCATGATCAATGGAGAATCCGGAGAAGAATATCCTGCTGAGATTTTCGTTGGATGTATCTACTACCAGAGACTACATCACTTGGTATCATCAAAGATACACGCAAGAAGCCGTGGTCGTGTTCAAATTCTTACAAGACAACCAACCGAAGGACGTGCTCGCCAAGGTGGTCTAAGATTTGGTGAGATGGAAAGAGATTGTCTAATCGCTCACGGAGCGAGCATGGTCATCAAAGACAGGCTATTGGATGAGTCTGACGGTATAGACTTGTACGTCTGTTCGCAATCTGGTCACATTGCATGGTATGACCCGAAGCGAAGAACATACGTCAGCCCAATTCACGGTGACGGAGCTGAAGTCTACAAGATTTCAACTTCATATGCATTCAAGTTGCTACTAGATGAGATGAAGAGTCTCGGAGTGGCCATGAGACTACAACTGGAGGACAGAAGATGAGCAGACAAAGCATTATGATTCCAAAGAGAATTGATTCCATTAAATTCAGTCTAATGGATCCATCCGAAATCAGGAAGATGTCCGCTGTAGAAGTTAAGACAGCAGACACCTACAAAGACGATGGTCATTCCTACAGACAAGGTTTGATGGACCCTCATATGGGTGTTATTGAGCCTGGATTGGTTTGTCCTACTGACAACTGCAAGTACGATGAATCACCGGGTCACTTCGGACACATTCAGCTTGAACTACCTGTAATCCACATAGGTTTCGTGCCTCTAATCAAGACAGCATTGAAGGCAACATGTAACTCATGCTCAAAGATACTGCTTCACGATTCGGAAGGTACTCACCCATCCAATCCTGCACTCAGTGAGCAAGATTACTACCGTGCCAGAATCAGAGATATCATCACCAAGCACGGTGTTGGATCAACAGAGTTTGCGAAGATCATTAAGGAAGTTGAGAAGGTAACATCCGGTGTTAAGAGAAAAGTCTGTATGCACTGTGGTGAAGCTCAAGGAAAAATCATTCTTGACAAGCCAACAACTTTCAAAGAAAAGATTGAGACCCAAGGTGCTGGAAAAGAGACAGAGAGGAAACTAAATCCTCGTGATATCAGAGAATGGCTATCATCTATTCCAAACGAGCACTTGATTTTCATCGGTATGGACAAGGCAAACAGACCTGAATGGATTATTATGAGAGTACTACCAGTACCTCCAATCACAGTTCGTCCTTCTATCACCCTAGATAGCGGAGACAGATCCGAAGACGATTTGACTCACAAATTAGTAGACGTTTTGAGAATTAACCAAAGGCTAAGAGAAAACAGGGACTCTGGTGCTCCACAACTTATCGTTGAGGATCTGTGGGAACTTTTACAATACCACACCACCACATACTTCGATAACCAAACATCAGGGATTCCACCTGCAAGACACAGGTCTGGTAGAACTCTGAAAACTCTCACTCAGAGGTTAAAGGGTAAGGAAGGTAGGTTCCGTTCTAACCTGAGCGGAAAGCGTGTGAACTTCTGTGCTCGTTCAGTTATCTCTCCTGATCCTTTCTTGAGTATTAACGAAGTTGGTGTTCCGACAAGAATCGCCAAGGAATTAACAGTTCCAATTAGAGTTACTCTGAGGAACAGAGAACAAATGAGACAGATGATTTTGCGCGGTCCTGAAGTTCACCCTGGTGTAAACTACATCATCCGTGGTGACAGAAGAAGAGTCAGAATTAATGAAAGGTCAAGACTAATCAACGCTGGTTTCAGATGTCATAACCCTGAGTGTTCAGGAGAAACAACTCTTGCACACCACTTGGACTCTTGCCTACCTGCACCAAATTTCCTTCCAGGACTAGTAGTTAGGAAAGTCACCACAAGAAACGACATGACTGGTACAGAACTGGAAGAATATGTTGTAGATGATGACGCTACACTAGCAAACCTACGTGGTGAAGACAACCAAGGACATCCTCTTCCAGAGGATGACCCAAGAGCAGTGCTGCACTACAGATGGCTTTGGGAACTAGGTCAAGCATCCAATGCTGTCAAGGACCCTGTACCTGAGCATCTTCAGATTACTTGCCCTCACTGTGGAAGTCCTGTAGATGACTGGGGAGACAGAACCAGAGTCGAAGACAGACTCTCAACAGTTGATTTCAACGGCAATCCTAAGCCTGGAATGGTAATTGAGAGACACTTGATCGATGGAGACGTTGCTATCTTCAACAGACAACCATCTCTACACAGAATGTCAATGATGGTACACGAAGTCAGGGTTATGGAAGGAAAGACATTCAGATTCAATCTAGCAGTCTGTACTCCATACAACGCTGACTATGATGGTGACGAAATGAACTTACACGTCATACAATCTGAAGAGGCAAGAGCTGAAGCAAAGATTCTGATGCGTGTACAAGAACACATCCTAACTCCAAGATATGGTGGAGCGGTTATCGGTGGTATTCACGACCACATTTCTGGAGCATACCTGCTGAGCAGACCTGGAACTTTAATCGCAAAGAGTAACGCTTTGGAAATACTTGGTTACATCAACTGGACTGGAGAACTTCCAGAGGTTGTAACCGATGAATCCGGAAATGAGTGTTTCCGAGGTGAGGACTTGATTTCTCTAATTATTCCAGATGAAATCAACTTGACATTTAGAAGCCGTTCTAACGACGATGTCGTTGTCAAGGATGGAATTGTATCCGGTACTCTTGACAAGAGAGCAATCGGTGCTGAAGATGGTAGATTATTGGATGCTATCATCCAAAGAGTTGGTCCTACAAGAGGGGCAAAGTTCCTTGACGACTTCACCAAATTAACAATTGGTGCCTGTACTTCTCTAGGTTTCACAACTGGTATTGATGATGAAGACCTCACTGCTGATGCGCTTGCTGGTATCG
This sequence comes from Methanobacteriota archaeon, assembly GCA_002718195.1. Classification (GTDB taxonomy): domain Archaea; phylum Thermoplasmatota; class Poseidoniia; order Poseidoniales; family Poseidoniaceae; genus MGIIa-L4. The sequence goes on from PBDU01000005.1 coordinate 95,632, forward strand.
AGAAAGCAAATGAAGGTGCAAGAGCAGAGGTCCGTGATGAATTAGAGAAGTTTGGTAAGAACGGAAAAGGATACGAGACTAGACCTGGAAGAACCCCAAGAGAAACGCTAGAAGAGAATATCATGATGATTCTTGATCAAGGTAAGCAAGCAGCCGGTGACATTGCTAAGGACGAGTTGAACCAATCAGGTTCGACCAACGCTGCTGTTAACATGGCTATTTCTGGAGCACGTGGTTCAATGGATAACCTAACTATGATGGCTGGTTCTATCGGTCAAGCGAAGGTTAGAGGAAAGAGATTGGAGAGAGGATATCAAGACCGTGTTCTTGCTCACTTCAGAAGAGGAGATAGAGGAGGCTCACAAAGAGGTTTCATCTCATCATCTTTCAAGCGTGGTTTGGAACCAACTGAGTTCTTTATGCTCTCGGTTTCAGGAAGAGAATCACTGGTCGATACAGCGGTTCGTACTGCTAAATCTGGATACATGCAAAGAAGACTGATCAATGCTATGGATGATTTGAAGGTTTACGATGATGAAATGCTTTCAGTTAGAAACACTGCAAACAGAATTATTCAATTCTCCTATGGTGAGGATGGAATAGACCCTGCTCGTGGAGTACACGGCTCTCCATTCAACGTTGATGTTGTTGTTGATACCGCTCTGGGTACCTCAGGAATGACTGTTGTCAAGAATGAGAGACTAGAGAGATCAGAGAGTGAAGATGACATGGGCGCATGGGAAGATGCTGCTGAACATGACGGAGGTGAAAACTGATGGTAGTAAAGAGTGCAACAAAGAAGAAGTTGATGGACTTAGGAGTTACAGAAAACTTCGCACACACACTTGCTGATGACAGAAAGTGGGACAACGTTAAGATATTGTCCAGAGAAGAGATTGCTAAGATCCTTGAAACAGATTCAAGCACTGCAGACCAAGTTTACGAAAAGATTCGTGCTGGTACAAAGAAAGGTATGCAAGAAGCAGAGGATGGAGCAGGTCCTAAGACAAGCGTTCGACTGAAGAGAGGCGCTAGGACACGTAAAGTCAAGACAGCGGCTGACTTGTCTGAATACGACCACGACAAGAAAATGCTATCATTCGTTGACCCTCTGTCAGAAGACCCTGTGTACAAGTCTCTTTCCGATGCTGTTGAGGCAGCAGGAAACTCTAGATTTACACCAAGAATGCTCAATGATTTGACTGCCGTTGTCCACAGCAGAGGAAAGAAGAAGCTGACCAAGAAGCAGGCAGAGGCTGTAATTGCTGAAGCTGCAAGCGAAATTACAAGAGCATCTATAGATCCTTATGAAGCTGCAGGAATCGTAACAGCACAATCAATCGGTGAGCCAGGTACACAGATGACCATGCGTACTTTCCACTATGCGGGTGTTGCAACAGTCAACGTTACACAAGGTCTGCCAAGAATCATTGAAATTGTTGATGCAAGAAAAGTCCCTCAAACTCCAACAATGAATATCAGGCTAAAACCGGAGAATTCAAAGGATGTTGCAGAGGCTCAAAAGTTGGCTGCAGCACTTGAGGTTACAACAACCGTCAACATCGCAACAATAGAAACAGATGTAGCACAGAGAAGATTGATATTGAAACTTAACAAAACTAACCTAAAGCAAAAGAAGATGACTGCTAAGGAAGTTCAAGAAAAATTGGGTAATGCAACAAGGCTATTGGTCCAAGCAGACAAAGAGAAGAATGCTTCCAAACTAACCATTATTCCTGGTGTACACAGTGAAGCAGATTTGGCTGACTTGGCTGAGAATCCTCCATCCTACACTATGCTATTACAACTGGAAGAGAAAATCCGTGATCTAAGATTGAAAGGTGTTCCAGGTATCGAAAGAGCAAATGTTCAACTGGAAGAAGCAACAGGTGAGTATTACCTGTCCACAATTGGTTCAAACTTAACTAGAGTCAACGATATCGAGACTATCGACAGAACAAGAACTTACACGAACAATATCATCGAAATCTTCGAGAACCTTGGTATTGAAGCAGCCAGAGAAGCAATCGTAAGAGAACTACAAGCGACTTTGGACGGAGCAAGATTGGAAGTTGATACAAGACACCTACTAACTGTTGCTGATGTTATGACCAGCGAAGGTGAAGTAAGAGCAATTGGAAGACATGGTGTAAGTGGTACAAAGCACAGTATCCTTGCTCGTGCGGCTTTCGAAGTAACTGTAAATCACTTGCTCAAAGCAGGTATTATTGGAGAGACAGACAACCTAACTGGTGTTGCAGAGAACATCATTGTCGGTCAACCAATTTCCTTAGGTACAGGAAGCGTAGAATTATACTACATTCCAGAGGAGTAATATTCCACCCATGAGAAACAAAAGTGGAGAATGGAGGAAATAATATGGACTTTACAAGACAAATAAAACTAGCAATATCGTCAGGAAAACTACTGTTTGGACAACGTCAAACCAAAGATGCTTGCGCAAATGGGACTGCAAAACTAATCATCTTCGCGGCTAATTGCCCTAGAAATTACATCGAAGAGATGTCTGCAACTCATCCAGAAGTCACAATGCACCAAACAATGATCGTTAACAGAGAATTGGGAACGGTTTGTGGAAAGCCATTCAGCGTCTCAACAATTTGTATTTTGGATGCTGGAGAAAGCGATTTACTAACATTGGACAGCAATCTTTGATAGAACTTAGAATGAAAGGTTTGATGACCTTTCGACGCTGGCGTCATGTTATGCAGCGTAGGCTATACATTGCGATTTTGATGTCATGCTTGATGATTTCAAGTGGAATGCTGAGTATTGTTGGTTCAGAAGAACCTGTCGAAGAACTCAACGAGGAAAATGCACCGTTGTTATCCTCTTCCAGCAAGAACCTTCTAGAAAGGGTTGGTACTAATGGAAATCAAGAGCTTATTACTGAAGTAAGTGCTAATCAATTGAATTATTACATTGGAAGCAGTTTAGGTAATACACTAACCTTTACACCGCAGATTAGCGTCTCACCTTCCTCTAACCAAGATTTCTATATCGCATCGATGGACACAACTGGTGCTTGGCAGTGGGCTGCTACACCTGATCTTTCGAATGGCGCTGCAATTTTGACAGACATGGTTGCTAGTCCTACAGGTGAGGCATACGTAGTTGGATTATTTGTAGGAACAATGCTTTTCTCTCCAAATGTAATCTTGAATGCACAAAATCCTGGAGGAGAGGCTTTCGTAGCAAAAACAGACCCAATGGGTAATTGGATGTGGGCTTACCAAACAAATACCATAATCAATGGAACTTCTTCTCAAGCAGTAGCACTAGCTGCAGAAGTTGATCTTCTGGGTGATGCGTATGTAACTGGTTATTTCATAGGAGAAACCGACTTTGGAGGGCAGATTGTCAACGTGAGTGATAATGATGTATTTATTGCTAAGATTAATGGAAATATGGGGTCTCTTGATTGGGTTACTACTGGAGGCGGTGTTGGAAGCGATATAGCGACTGATATTGGCGTCTCACCATCCGGGGAGGTCTTCATTAGCGGATATTCAGATTCTTCCATATCATTTGGGCAAAATTTCCATGCTAGCATCGGTAATCAGGACTCATTTATCGTTAAGACCGATTCAACAGGAAGCGTGCTGTCTTTGACGGGATACGGAGTTAGCAATGGTATAGTCAATCTCGATTCAATTTTGGTAACAGGTACAAATGACATCTTTGGTTCAGGGAATTTCACAGGAGGTACCTTCTCCCACTCTAGTTGGAGCATCACCTCAACATCTGGTAAATTTGACGGATTCATAATGGCTGACTTGCAGTCAGGAACAGATTGGGCAGTCAAAGCTTACTCCAATGATGATGATGGTTATCCAAAGATTTCGTTGATGACTACTGGAGATATCGTAATTAGCGGTACCAGTTCAAACAGCATGACATTTGGTAGCTATTCCACGATTAACCGTGGTTATGAAGATGCTTACTTAGCAGGACTTTCTTCATCTGGTTCGTTCACATGGGCAAAGGGTATTGGCACAAGTAACCCAGAGGCATTCCTTGAAATTGCTACCGATGGTAATGATACCTTTGCAGTAGTTGGTGGATTTATTGGCACCCTGACAATAGACTCTCAATCTATCTCATCAAGCGGTTCTACAGATTTAGACGGCTTAATTTATACATTTGACGGAACACAATTCCTGGATACTGACGGCGATGGAGTTCCTGATACTTCTGATAATTGTGTAAATACCCCTAATCCTAACCAATTGAATGCAGATGGAGATTCAGAAGGTGATGAATGTGATTCCGATGATGATAATGATGGATTGACTGATAATACACCAGATAATTGTCCAAGAGGATCTGTTGTGAACTGGACAAGTACCCAAGATATGGAAAATCCATCAGATTCCACTGATTATGATTACGATGGCTGTAATGATGAGCTAGAGGATGCAGATGATGACAATGATGGAATCCTAGATGTGGATGATGAATGTGATTACACCCCATACAGCCCACCGAGACCAACATGGGTCTCAAATGCCACAAATGATATCGATGGCGATGGTTGCAGAGACCTTGATGAAGATCTAAATGATGATGGAGATGATTACCCAGACGCTGAAGATACTTGTCCTTCTGAAGCTGGAACATCCTCTTTAGGAAATATCCGAGGCTGTCCTGATGATGACTTGGACGGATGGGCAAACACAATCGATGACTGCCCTCAGGCCCCTGGTAATTCTACCGCAAATAACACAAATGCTTGTCCTGATGCCGACGGTGATTCTTGGGCTGATTCTCAGGATTCTTTCCCAGATGATGCATCGCAATGGATGGATTCAGACGGTGATGGATATGGTGATAACTTAGCTGGAACAAATGGAGATGTATGTCCAAATGTTGCAGGAACCTCAACCATGGATAGAATTGGGTGCATAGACACTGATGGCGATGGATACTCAGACGCAGATGCTACATGGCAGATCGATTCTGGAGCAGATGCATTCCCTGCTGATGCAACACAATGGTCTGACTTTGATGAAGATGGTTATGGTGACAACTGGGGTAACAATACCTGGGATGATAGAAATCCTTCGTGGCCAGGTCAGTTTATTGATGGGGCAACAAATCAAGATGCATGTCCTACACAACCAGGGTCATCCACAGAGTTGATGATTTACGGGTGTGTTGACAGAGATGATGATGGCTGGTCTGACGCACTTGACGCATTCCCATCAGATGATACTCAATATCTAGATTCAGATGGAGATGGCTATGGGGATAATCCTGATGGAAACCAAGCAGATGATTGTCCGAATGGTGCTGCTACTGATAACTCAACAATCGATAGACTTGGTTGTGTCGATACTGATGGCGACGGATATTCGTTTGACTTTGTTACCAATGATGGTGCAGATGAATATCCACTTGACTCAACAAAGTGGTCAAATACTGATGGCGATAATTATGCAGATCAAAATGAAGATGATTGTATTGACACCTTCGGCACCTCACTGATTGACCGATTGGGGTGCCTTGATACCGACGGCGACGGTCTAAGTGACCCTGATGATGATTGGACTATTGAGGATGGAGCAGATGCATGTCCTCTAGTTTCGGGTACCTCGGTGGCTGACAGGATAGGTTGTCTAGATAGTGACGGTGACGGTTATTCCGATGAAGGAGATGCATTCCCACTTGACGCATCTAGATATGAAGCAGAAGTTGAGGTTGATGATCCATCATCAGGAATAAGCACTACAGTGATTATCATTGGAGTTGTTATTGTAATCCTTGCTCTAATTGGAGGAGTTATTCTTACCAGGGGAAGAGGAGATGACGAAGCCAAGAGTTTTGCTTCACTTCCAACAGGAAGTCCGCCAGTAGCAATGCCTGATTTCAGCGCTCAACCGGTTATGCCAGATATGAGTGCTCAGCCTGCACAAGTCGTATCAATGCCGGACATGGGTGCTCAACCTGTTATGCCGGACATGAGCGCACAGCCTGCGGTTGTTACACCTGTAAACGATCCAGCAGCAACAGATTACTACAATGGTTTAATCGCTCAAGGATACACTGCAGACCAAGCACTTCAGTACACTAAGCAGTATTTCCCAGATTTCAATTTGTGATGATCTAGAAAAAATGAAGTCATTTTTGAGTAGACTTTCTAGGAATTTTCTTGAATGGAAGAATCCAGCTCGCTGAGATTAGAAACAATCCAACCATGACCTGTCCTGCTCCTGATGTCCCGTAAGGGTTGAAAAGCACGGAACCAACCAACCTAATCCCTATCAAAAACAAGATTGCACTAAGCCCCAGCCAGGCTACAGCCCGATTTGATTCGGTATTAATCATGTTAATACTTCTAGAAGTCTATCTTGTTCTGCAGCCATTCTGAGTTCCATAGCGATTCTTCTTCCACTGCTCATAGGCTTTCTCCAAAGAGCATTTCCATAAGGATGTCCAACACTGACGTGAACATTTGTTCCTCCACCCAAACGCGGTGCGACATCATAGATGTAGTAATTCATGTCTTTATCGATACATGTCTGTAAGCAAAACGGTCCAACAATTCCAGGTGAATAGTGTTCCTTACTTGCTTTAATGAATTTCTCACCTAACTCAAATGCCTTCTCAAGAAGAGATTCTCTAATTGTGGCAGTGTTGTGACCGACAACTGTCATTTCAGGTATTTGCTGATGAATTGGCATCGTCATCTGCTGAGGAGCTGGAAGTCTTACATGCCCATCTAGTGAAGATTCGAATCTCCAATCTACACCCAATAATTCAAGTCTCTCTCCCTCTTCTGCCAAGGGAGAGTAAAAGAAATTCAAATTGAAGACAGGTCCGATAACATATCTTTCAATTCTTGCGCCAGCAAGGCTTTCTTGATCTATTACACCTTCTGTTAGAAGCGCTTGTGATTTCTCCTGGTATTCTTGATATGATGCACAAGTGAAGAAACCTCTTTCCAATTTCTTTTGTGCATGGTGAAGTTTTACGATTACTAGGCAATCTATATCCTCAGGAGATTCAATTGCCTCTGGGTATGGAAGTCCTGCTTTTTCAAGAATCCAGTAGTAATCTTGTTCTTCAGTTCTCTCTTCCATTCTCAGCATGTTTCGGCTTCCAAATAGTGGAACTCTGAAGTCATTCTCAATTTGGTCTATTCCACAATATGAGGTGAATGAGCGGTTAGGAATGTATACCACATTTCTCTTTCTCATTTCGGTTTGCATTGATGGATCTAGGACTCCATTGAAATGAGGCATTACAATTGCTTTGTCAACCATACCTCTTACTACTCTTCCAGTGCTATTCCTGTGAGCTTTGAAGTATTCTGAGTATGTTTTTTCCCTTCCTTGTTGACAATATGCAACAGTTGGAAATCCTTCCTCGATAGCCCCATCACAAATGTCTAGTGCTGAGTGAGATGCAGTCATCCCAATTCTGAGTTTCATTGTGTCATATTCTTCAATGACTGCTCGAATATCATCTGGTGATATCATAATGCTTCCCCGTTATTTCTCAAAACAACTCGGCTGATAATACTAACAGTGGTTATTGATTCAATCTCCACGCTGAAGTTGCATCAATTCCTCAGTTGAAAGTGTTTCACCACTCAATAACTTGCTCATCAAATCCTGTACTTCAACTCTTGAAGATGTGCTTTGAGTTTCTCCAGATTGAGCACCTTTCATTGCTCTCAGCATGTCCTGTATAGAATGCAGGCACCTTAGGGATACGATGTAAAAGTGGTGAGCCTTGTCGGCTTCTTTCTTTGATTTTCTTAATTCCCTGTGAGCCCTCTCTGCTTTTTCTCTTTGCCTATCAACTTCTTGGTTCCACTCTAGCATTAACTCGTGAGCTTTTTGCGCAGCATCAGCCGCTTCTGTAACTTCTTGGTGGGTCCTTTCCTGTTCTTCCATCGCTGCTCTTAGTTCTTCACTAGCAACTTTGGCTTCCTCACTATCTGAATCAGTACTTTGCATGTCTTTGATTTTCCTAGAAATGATTCTTGCTTGGTCAAAGAATTTCTTCTCATTCTTACCAGTGAATTTACCCATCTCAAAATCATTTTCCAGTCTAGCAAGTTTCTTCTTTAGGCTTGAAACTGTTTCTGGTCTATCTCTGCCTCTTCTTCGGTCATTGCTATCTCTTGCTTCAGGTTCCCCTTTTAGGGCTTGGAGTTTTTCTTTTGCAGAACGAACTGCATCAGATGCGGTTGCTCTCGCTTGTTTCTTCTCGCGAACAATTTCATTCATTTGTTCACGAATTTCCCTTTGTTCTCTTACGTGTTGGATTAGTTCTCTGACTTCACTGTTGAGTTCGTTTCTTGCACCAGTAAATTCTTTGGTTTTCACATTCAGGTTATCTCTGTTAACTCTGTAATTTGTAGCCTTTTCATCCACTAATTTCCTTTTTTCTTCCAACAAACTCATCAGTTCTACCATTCCATAATCACCTACTTGCTTCGTAACTCCCGTTACTCCAGCAGCCCATCGACCTGACTCCCCCTTTTCATCTCATCGCTTGCTTGAATTGTGAAATTTATTGGGATTTCTTGTTCAGAGTTTTAACTTTAGTATAACATCATAAGAAAATGGTTAAGGGTATTGTGATTCTACAAGCCGTTGGTGAGATATTGTTTTTAGGTGGAATTCCGGGCATGGAAAGAGTAATCCAAAATGATGTTCAAGCTCCATATGTGTCTCTAGTGACGGGTCCACCCGGAGCCATGAAATCCAGTTTTTGTTTGACTTTGCTCAAAAATCACTTAGAAAAAACCGGAGAATTTGGATTGTACTGTACTGTTGAGGAAACCGTTGATTCACTGGTAAAATCCAGTAATTCGCTAGGACTTCAGTTGCCTCAAAGTCTCCAGATTACAGACTTTACAGAATTGAGGAGAGAGAATGAAAATATGGACTACCTCAAATTCACAAGAAAGATGATTGAGCATTTTAAGCAACAGCATGGTGACAGATTCTCAGTATTTGTTCTTGACTCCTTGGGGGCGATTTATACCTTAACCACGATGGATGATGTTATGAGAAAGAAAATGTTCAATTTCTTTGATTTCCTGAGATCAATGAACCTTTACACCATAATTATCACAGAACGAAATTTAGGTAATCACGCAGAATTACAAGGAAATGAGGGATTTTTGGCGGATGCTGTTATTAATTTAGGAATGGATAATAGGAACGGAAAATTGGTCAGAACCATGCAAATTGAGAAAATGCGTCATATCAGACACGGTATGGATAAACAGGCAATTGAGGTAGTTCCCGGTGGTGGTTTGGGAGTTATTGGGACATTATTTGATTAAGCATTTAGTCTTGAGAGATAAGTAGCTGCATCGGTAATTTTCATTCGCATGAACCCAGTCCTTTCAGAGTTAGCAAAAGAAAGAGCAAGCATTTTTCCCGATTGCAATTTTGTTGCTATCAAGTGTTTATTTTCTGAAATTAATGTGATTATTCCTCCTGGTTTTACTTCCTCCGAGAATTGCACTAACGGACTCAATATCTTTTCAACATCTGCACCTTTTGAATAGACGAGGAAACCATCCGTATCTATCAATGCAACGGTTTCTGCCCCATCGTCATCGATTAATGCGTGAACAATTGACTCCTTCATGAGCACTGCTTTTTGTGGAGAGAATTTATTCTTTCTTATCAACGCTCAGATTTTACCTTTCATTGAATAGCCCAAATCATTTGCGTAATATCCATCAAGTGTTTGGATTATATCCATACCTCTTTTCTTGTAAAAATTTTGCGCTCTTGTATTTTTGGCACGCACCTCTAACTGTATATAATTGAAGCCAGCCTTTTTTGCAGAATCAACAAAGATATCCCATGCTTTGCTACCATAACCATTACCCTGGAGTTCCTTATCTATTGCAAATGCAACAACTCTTACTATGTCATCTTTGAAGGGTGAACACCACAGTAATCCTCTCAAATTCTCTTGAGGCTTTTGTTCATCTTTCACTGCAAGGATTATGTTACCATTCCATTCTGGAATTGGCATTGTTCGTATGGTTGCAATTGCATATTTTTCGTTTGTTTGCTCTAAGAATAATTTTCTTATTGTCTCACATTCCTCATTATTCAAATTTTTAGGATTCTTACCCTTGAACCAAAGGTAATCCAAAAAAATCACTCTTCCTTCTTTTTCGACCTAGTGTTTCTTTGACCCCTGTGAGCAGAGATATTTTGAAGTCTTTTTACTCCTGATTTCTTGCTGGATGACACCCTCTTTCTAGATTTGTTGGAGTTTTCTTTGTTACTAGAAAGCAAGCCTCCAGAGTTTAGTAGAACATCGAGTTCAGTCAAATCCAAAGACCCGCCAGATTCTGATTTCTTTCGAACCTCAAATGCACTTGGTTTTGGAACAAAGTTGCGATTTCTATCATTGTGCTTCCTTCTTGACCTTTGCTTGGGTTTTGGTTTGTCAAGGATATTGAACCATGCCTCAAGTCTTCCAATTTCTCTGCGAAGTTCTCTTCTTTGGTTGAAAATATCATCCAAGATTTTGTTCAATTTTGTTATCTTACGATTATATTCTTTCAGATCACCTATTGATGGTTTGACTTCTCCTATTGATTCATCTGCACCTAGTATGCTAGATGCCTTTTCTGATTTTTCTTTGTCTATTTGTTCAAGCTTCTTCACATTGCTTCTTTGGTTTTTTACTAAAGTGATATATTTCTCGTGATATTCCTGAGACCTCTTCATTTCAGCATGCATGGCCTGTAATTCGAAGAAGTATCTGAAATCAGCCATTTCCTTTTCCAAACTTGGAACTCTAAATATGTCAACCTCTCCTGTAAGTTGTTCGTAATAGTGGGATAATTGCTCTTCGATTGAATGCAATGGGATAAGGATTCTATCATTTATCTCATCTCTTTTGCTTCTAGTTGCTTCCAATTCTTTTGCTCCTTGTTTTAGCAACTTAATGACTTCTTTTGCATCTTTACTCATCTCTGACGTAGCATCAATTACTCCTTTGACTGCTTTTGATAGCCTGAGTGCCCTATTCCTTTCTTCTTTTGCGCTTTCTAACCTACTTTCAATCGCTTTTAGTTCCTGCATTAATGAATCTTTTTTGCTCTCAAGCACATGTCTTTGTTCATCCCTTAAATCTTCGAACAAGTCCTTTTTCTCAAACATCGAGAACTTTTCTGGGGATTTGAGTTCACAGATTGATGAGTAGTTTTCATTTTTGGAAATCATATCCAATACTCTAAATATCTCATTTTTGATGTCGAAGAATCCTTCTGGTCTGAGGACACTTGATAAATCTCGAGTGAGGTCAAACGGATCTTCTATTGCCAGTTGATGTGGGCCCAAGCGTGCATTACTATCACTTGATATGATCTCTAATGCATCCTTGCCTGAAGCCTGCCATCCTTTCTCATCCCTTGCCAGCGGACCACTGTTGCGAATTGAAACTATCTCGGATTCCCAATTCCACTTTATTCCATAAAATTCAAAGAATCTGCAAAATAGTTCTCCAGAACTCATCTTATTTCCTGATTCGAAAGATTTGCCTATTTCGTCATTAATTGTGATGTCGTATTCGATGCCTTCTATGGATTCGATATGCCTCTCTTCTGAGGATTGGAGGTTTGGAATGACGGGCTCATCTAGCATCTGCAAGAATTGGATGACCAAAATTGACCAGGTGTAAGATGAAAATGTTCCTTCAAATGCGTTATTTAAGTCTCTTGAACTAGCCCAATTTTTTACGCTTAGAATCAATTCTCTCACCCTTGGGTCAAGAGAGGAATACCTCTTGAGGAGTTCAGAATTATGTACTGCAAGAGTGTTGTTCAAAGAAATATCAACAGGTGTTCTAGATCTTGAATCGAAGAATTTCACAACAGGAACCTTTGCTCTTGAAATTACTAATACATCATCCATATTTTGTTGTTTGAGCATTCTTGAGACATAATTCAGCGTCTTCTTCGGATTTTCTGTAGTCACCTTTAGACAGAGATCCATGTCTCCATGTTTCAAACTTAGTCCGGACACACTCGAGCCAAATTTTAGCAATTTAGCGCCCTTAACTCTACCTGCTATTGTTTTCTTAAGATGGTTGAATAATTTCTTTCTTGATTCTATCTCTCTCTTGCTAAGTTTGGATTTATCAATTTGATTATTTATTTGTTCAGATAAGCCAGAAAAATAATCCTCGCTAAGGGCAGCGGTATCGAAAATTATTTCATTTCCAGTCAAAATATTGTGATAATATGCCCACCTTTCTGCTTGGGATTTTGAGAGACCGGTTATCTCACATACCTTGCTCATTCTTCCTCACCCCTTTTTTGGTTTGTGGATTCTTTTTCTCTCTGAATTTTAGCGGCTTTATTCATCGCTGGCGTGGATTTTTCTTTGGCAAGAATCCTCCTTTTTCCAGACATTAGGTCATATTTGGTTACGCTATCTATCTCAAAGCCTTCTTCAATTGCTTGTTTCCAAGCATCTATACCAGTCGTCGAGGAATCAAGCGCCCTTGCTAATTTCTTTGTTCTTGAGTCAGCTCTTCTCCTGCTTGTCTCTTTTTCGATGTACAAAGAATGGAAATTTTCATTCTCTGCAACTCGTTCAAGCATAGCCTCATGTGCTTTTTGTGCTAATTCACTCATCTTCCTCGCTTCTGTGTAAGAATCTCTCATTTCTTTCAATTTGGGGACATTCTCGCTTCTTTTGGTAACCCAATCTTCATGTTCTGAAATTAATGATTTCATTTCCTTTAGTCTCTTCTCTTCAGTCTTGTGATTTCCAGAATTTGTCATTAAATCGAACTCTATCTGCTCTAGTTGGGCGTCTAGTTTTTCCCTAGCCCATTTTGGATTTGGATTTGGTATTCCTCCTGCTTCTCGAAATTCCTCGTTAATCAGATTGGCTTTTTTGAATAGTTCTGTTGCCTTTTTTTGGAAATCATTTCTCTCTTTTTTCAAAGATGAGATTTTACTATTTATCGCATCACGTTGCTCCTTTGCTGCTGATGCAATGGACAATGCTTCGACAAGTTCTTCTTGTCTTGAATCCAGTTGCTCTGGTATTACTTCTGCTAACCGTTCTCGACGATGTAAGATAGACTTGGCTAGCAAATCCGGAGATATCGCTAACAACTCCTCGGGACTCATGCATCCGCCCACCTGAAATGTGTGAATAAAGACATCGTATTGAGTCGTTCAAGCGAGAATGTGAAGAACTATCAGTAAAGAGGGTGTTACATGGGGAGGAAAAAAGTCAGTGTTCTATCCGCTATCGTTACACTGATTCTTGTTTCTCCTGTAATCGTGTTACCTGTGAGCGCAATTGATAACGGTCAGGTGTTAATCGATCAAAATTCAGTAGTCGTTAGGGACACATACTCTTTTTGGGATGATTCAACTATAGTCGATTTCAATGTTGTTGAATTAGGATTTGGGCAAGCAAATATTTCAATTCTTTACACACATGAATCATTAAACGGTCAGAATTTAAATTCTTCAAATTCCCAACACTCTCTTCTGGATAATCAAACTCTCTCATTAGTCCATGAACTAAATGATATTCCTCTTGGATATAGCAACCTAATAATTACGCTATATGGTGATGTAGGAACTAACTCGGAAAATTTCAACGATGAGATTACAATAACAGTGTATAGAAAAATGCCATTGGAGGTTGGTATAGGTTCTAACAACAGTTTTATGTTTGAGGGCTATGAAAGTAATTCTCATACCGGGGAATTACCTAGAGATGGTGAATCGCTATCAATAGGATTTCCAGTAATCAACACTGGTGATGTTGATTGGCAGGGTAATTTAACCATACAATTTGCACAGGGGGATCTTGTAGAATCTTTGAGAATAAACAACACATACAATGCAAGTTCTACTAATATGGTCTTAGTGGAAACATCAAATTCTTGGCTAGAAGGAAATGTAACATTAAACATAGAGTTGGAAAATTTAAGCGACAGTGATAATTCTAACAACTTTAAGCAGATAATCGTACCAATTGAGGAAGCAAAATCTCCAATACTCCGATTGAATTTGACTTATCTGCCCGAACAAATAGATCTGACAACTACCGTTGAATGGAATCTTTCAGCATCGAACATTGCTGATGTTGCATATAATGGATATGTGAATTGTTCCTGGGCAGATGATACTAACGTATATTCAGAGCAAGTAGAAATTGGTAATACTACAACTGAGACATTTTCATTCACTACTAGCGCAATCCCAAGCGATATGACTTGCTATTTTAGCACAGACAACCTGTCCAAGTATTCAGAAACCAGTGTAGAAGTTTCTCTTGATTTTGAATCTGGAATGATCGAGTCGGCTTCTGAGGATGCCCCATCAATCATGGGTGGACCGTGGTATGAGGGTGATGAACTCATATTTTCATTATTGATCAGAAATATCGGGGAATCAGAGGGGAACGCAAGATTGTATGTTGTGATTAATGATGTGTATTACTATGGCGATTACTTACAACTCGAGCCAAATTCCGCTGGAGAAATAATGCTGACAATGGATTCATTGAATCCCGGGCAGTACTCAATTGGTTGGGGGATTTCATCATTTGACAGTAGAATAACTAGTTTGAATAGTTCTGAATTAACTTTCTCTGTATTTGAGAGGCAATCAATTAATTTAGAAATCGTTGACTTAGATTGGAAGGTTAATGGTTTGGAAGCAACTATTACAGCAAATTTAGACTCATATCGAGAAAGAAATGTTGACTTAATTTTCTCTGATTACAATTTGGACAGTGCTGGTTTGAATGAAATTTTTAGAGTTCCTGTTACGCTTGGTTCTGCCTCTCAAACATTTACCATCAACTTGGGGGAACAAACAGGTCGAGCCATTCATCTTTCAGCTTCAGGAGTGGACTGGCAAGAGCAACAAAATTGGGGAGTGTACTTGGAGTATCAACCAAGAAGTTACGGTTATTACATGAATTTTGCAGATTTTCCTAACCCAAAAAATCCTGTAGAAGGTAGTGAGGCAATAGTCAGCATATCGGTAACATCTACTGGAGATTTAGATATTTCCGATACACTATTCATCATCTCAGAAAACGGTACAATCCTTTCATCGCAAGATATTTCTGTCTCAGGGACAGACACCTTCGATATCCCAATAATTTGGCCGCAAGGTGAAAAAGTCACATTGAAGGCGTACTTGAGCGATGGGGTTTCGGATTATTCAAAAACATATGAAGTCGTCATTATCGAAGAATCAAACGTGGAGATACCATGGAATGGAATAATTGGAGGACTTGTTGCATCAACTCTTATTTTCTTGGTCGTAAGAGTGGCTACAAATCAGCGAGTAGGCTCAGATTTCTCCTCCTCAAAGACAGAAGAAGTTAGTAAAACTCCAAGTGAAGAAAGAGTAGAAATTTCATGTCCGGAGTGTAGTCAAAGTTTGAGAGTACCATTTGACTACAAAGGTAATGTCAAGTGTCCAGCATGTGACCATAAATTCCCAGTTGAGCCTGAAGCATCAGAGACAAAAACAGAAGAAATAGCGGAAGAAAAAACTAAAGATTCTGGGAAGAAAGAAGTGGCATGTCCTGATTGTGGGCAAAGATTGAAAATACCGAAGACCTACGAAGGTTCTGCAAAATGCCCCGCTTGTTCTTGCGTTTTTTCTTGCAAACCTGATTTAGAATAGAAAGGAGTTGAATGAATGTTTGGACACTTTAGGGAATTTGAAGATGAATATATCGAGACTTTGTATGAATTCCATGAAAACGAACCTGATCAATATGTAAGAAACGGAGATCTTGCTAAGAAATTAGGTATTAAACCAGCAAGTGCTACAGAAATGGTACAAAGGCTTGCAAACAAGGGCTTCTTGGAGTATGTCCCTTACAAGGGGGCTAAAATGACACCCTCCGGGATTGAGTACGGGAAGAAAATGAAGAGAAGGCATAGGTTAGCAGAGGTTTTGCTGGATATTATTCCATTTGATGGGAACGCACATGAAACCGCTTGTAGGTTAGAACATGCAATTGACGACGACCTTGATGTTGCTCTGGAAATAATGCTAGGATCGCCAAGGCTTGATCCTTCGGGAAGAGATATTCCTGAATTATCTGATGAATTGAAAACCAAAGCAAGCGCAATCGAGAATAAATATTGTTCATTAAACGAAATGAAAGAAGGGGATATCGGCGAAATCGCAATTCTGTTTTGCTCAGAAGCAACTAAAATATTCCTTGATCAAAACAATATGAATCTTGGTAGTTTGATAGAAGTTGTATCTTCTGGATACAAGCTTGAATCTGGGGTTGAGGTCGGTATAAATCCCGAAATATCAAAGGGAATATTGGTCCTACGGCACTAAACCTATAATTGGGCTCCGGAATCGGTAAATTGAGCGAATTACTATGTCTGAGCCCGATTTAGTCGAACAAACAGATGTTGGTGAACAGGAAGAGCAAGTAATTCCTGAAAATCAAGTCGAAGAACCAGCAAAATCGGAGGTAGAAGTATCTGAAAGTTTGGGATTTGAAAATGATAAGATAATCAAGAGAGAAGAAATCTTACTTCAGCTGGATGAAAAATTTCTGACTGGGGGAATTAGACTTTCGATTGCATTACCCAGTTTCGCATTTTTCCTTTTTTTCATGGCTTGGTCTTACTCATCCTCGTCTCCGGCTTGGTGGGTTGATAACTTTGAAAGTAATCTTCAAACAGATTTCTCCTTCGTACTTCTTGGTTTAGCATTTATCGCTATTCTTGGACAACTTGCAGTAGTAATTACCCATAGATTGAGGTGCCAAATCTCAAGAAATTCCTTGCAAAAAAGAGTGGATGAATATTCTTCAAAAAATAAATCTACAACCTCTCTGCATGGATATCATGGATTAAAATCCAGTGTTGATAATTCAATTTTGATTCATAATTCAACGGTTTATTTCACTCTTGCCTCGATGATTATACTTTCTTTAACTATGATTTTTGGCTTAGATAACTCTGTTGGTTTGAACCTTTTTGGACTATCGGTGTCGTTACTTATGTTGAGCGAAGGACAGCATGTCTTATCCAAGAATTTTAAGTTTAATTCAGTTAAAAGGACTGGTCTGTTAGAAAGTTTTTCTCCATTCATTCACCCTTCTACACTAGATAATGCATTTTACGACTTCATCTCATCGCACGTTGATCCCTTTTTGAGAACAGAAATTGAGGATTTCTTTGTCGAAATATTGGAATATTCTCGTAGTGGAAAGAAAGCGAATCAAGTTCGTGAAATGATATTGCTTATTCTATACCGACAAACGATGGGCTGGGGCGAAAAGGAAGCCCGAGAAGAATTAACTAAAATTCTAACCAAAAACGGGGTAGAATCTTTTTTTGCCCACTCTGTTTTTGATACTGATGTTTGGGCAGATATCTTTGAGAAGGCTAAGCTTGAATCGCCAGCATTCTTTAGATTGTTAAATCGATTATTACATGATTTGGGAATGGCTAATCCTCCTAGTATTCCTGATTTAGTATTCGAGGTAGACATGGAGAATGTTGTAATCGGAAACTCAAACTTGTTCACAATTATGTATAATTTATCAAATGAGGAAAGAGTTGTGATCCTAAGGGTTCAATCGCCAGATTTCAGACCACAGAATCTCTCTATGAAATATCGCCTTCCCCCTGGAAATTCCGAAGTTTGGCCTTCATTTCCTCCTGATTTAACAATAAGTGACCAGGGAGAAAATCTTGAGAAATTATTCTCCATTATTGATGGAGGTGTTACAACATGGAACACTTTACTCACAAATACCAAAGGGGAAGGGACCTTATCCGTTAGACTAGAAGATGAGAATGGTTCTCTGTTGGTAGGTAAACAGATTAACGTAAGAATCAGATCAAATTTTACAAAGCGCGTGATGAATTCAATTTCCTTCTCGTTTAACATAATTGGAGGCGCAGGCTTGCTTCTTTCATCATTACTTTTGCTTTCAGGAGTCATCATTTGAGGACAACTCGTGTTGTTTTCTCGATAATTGGTTAGCATAAGGCTTGAAGAAGGAAAGGTTTACCAGATTACATGGTCCGACTAGGTGGAGACACCCAAGAGAGTAAACCAGATGCCGATTTACGAGATGCACTTCATGCTATGGAGGCAAAGGTAAGGAAGCTCAGAGAAGTAAGAAACCAACACAATGATAATGCAAGGAGGTCTGCTGACCAAAGAAATTCTTGCCAAGCTCAATACAAAGAGCATAAGGAGAAATTAGACTTGGTTTTGACTGAAGTAAAAGCAATCCGTGCTGAAATAAAATTATTCAAAGAGAAAAGAAATGCAATCCAAGACCAAATAAGAGATATCATATCACAAGCAAAGGGCAAGAGGTCAGAAAAAGGCGAGAAAAGAAGTGCCACTGCAGAGTATACTAAACTCAAATCAGAAGTGGAACAGCTAGAGAAAATCTTCGAAACCACTTCTGTTGGTGTCAAGAAAGAAAAAGAAATGATGTCTAAACTCAAAAACTACCACCGCAGATTGGCTGAACTAGAGCCTGAGGTTGCTAATTTTGAAATGGTTAGTGTTGATTTATCTGACATGGATAATGCTATCAAAACCCTAAGGGCTGAAGCTGATGCAGCACACCAAGCAATGATGGATGCTGTAGCAAGGGCAAATGAAAAATCGGGCGAGGTTGATGAAGCATTCAACCACAGAGATTTCTTAAAATCAGAAGGTGATAGGTATCACAACGAATTTGTTGCTGCTAAGGAGAAAGCGAATGATGTCCACTCTAAGATTGAAGAGATGATGGTGGACGTCAACGAAGCCAGAGACAAACTAAACGCTGCAAGGGAAGAAAGAAAATCATGGATGGTTGACCATAACAAAGCTGTTGAGGCTGAGATGAAAACAGGAGCGGAGTCTGATGAAGTCGCTGATGCCTTGACTAATTCGTTACTAGAAACTGGTTCACTGGTATTCGGTGGAACTGCTGCTAGCGACTCGACAAAAGTTAACCAAGCAACACCCTCTAAATCAAAAAAGAAGAAGAGCATGCGAAGAATAGACATGAACGCTTCAAGGAAAAGATAACCATTGAGGGATTGTCCTGAAAGGAATCATAATGGCTGGAGGCCAAGGTTCAAGATTAAGGCCTCTAACTAACACTAGACCAAAACCAATGGTTGAATTATTGCAAAGACCCGTTATTGAATTTGTGAAAGAAGCGATGGTGAATGCAGACTTGGAAGAAATTATTCTTACAACGGGCTACAAAGGTGAACAACTGGAAAATTTAGTTTCATCATGGAATGATGCGGGAGTAAAGTCTAGAGTAAATCAAGAAATGATGCCTATGGGGACAGCCGGAAGTGTGAGGCTATTATTGGATGAACTCACTGAAACTTTCGTGGTCGGTTCAGGTGATAGTGTTACTTCGCTTAAGTTAGGTGAATTCATTCGAGCCCATCGAGAGAGTGGTGCAAAGGTTACCATGGCGCTTTGGAAAGTAGATGACCCCACAGAATTTGGTATTGTTGGCCTTAGTGAAACTGAAGGTGGAGAAATTAATGGAAACTTATCCGAAGGATTTATCGTAAAATTCATGGAAAAACCAAAGATCGAAGAAGCATTTTCCAATGTCATAAATGCTGGTCTGTATATAATCGAGCCTGAAGTACTGGCACTTGTACCAGAGGGAGAAAAATATGACTTCAGTAAACAATTATTCCCTCGCGTCCTAGAAATGGGGTGGCCCATGTATGCCAAGCAAATCGATGGAATCTGGTTTGATGTGGGGAATCCAGACCAATTATTGGATGCTCAATCAGTTTTGATAAACAAAATGGATTCTTTACCCTTTACTAGACCACAAGGTGAGTTGACAAATGGATGCATAGTGCACCCAAATGCTATAGTTGAAGGAACCTTTCGAAATTCATCAATCGATTCGGATTGTCGATTAGGAAAAGGCACAGATTTGATGGATTCATTGCTAATGCAAGGGGTTCAAATCGGTCAAAACTCTATCATCAAAAATTCTGTGATCGGTAGAAATGTAACCATTGGAGATAATGTCAAAATTATGCATTGTGTAATCGGAGATGAAGTGGTTATTGATAACAATCAAGAATATAACGGCAAGAAAATTCCTTGAATTTCTCAAACTCGTCGGGAAGTGAATTAAATACCCCTGTCTCTGAATATATGTTATGTCAGCAGAGGATGTCTACAGAAGTTATGACAGAACTTGGGAAGAGATAGAAGATATGCTGAATAAGGCTATCCAAAAAAGGAATAATTGGAAAAAATGGTTTGAATCTTGCAAGAAGTCCGGTGATAGAGAGGGAATGAAAGAGGCTGCGAGGAATCACAAAGCCTTGGACGGTGTGATTAAAACGCTAAGGTGGACTTTAGGAGAGGAAGGAATAGATTCTCCACTGGACTGATTACCATCCTCTTTGGTCTAGTCTTACTTCAAGTGTTTCTAATTCATCACCTTTCATTGGATTTCCTGACATCATAGCCATTGCTTCTGCTACTTTTTCTGGCTGGTTATAGTGAGCAGTAGCCATGACAATCGCATTTGCCATAGTCAATGGGTCATCAGATTTGAAGATACCAGATCCAACGAAGATTCCATCCATTCCCATCAACATCATTTGGCTTGCATCAGCAGGAGTTGCAATTCCGCCAGCGCAGAAGGTAACAACCGGTAATCTTTGTTGGGATTTAACATCATTTAGAATTGAAACCACATCGTTTTTCATCGTGTCATCAATACTTCCAAACGGAGTTTTTAGATGTGTCCCTGGAAGTTCAGAGGTTTTTGCAAGAACTCTGTATCTATCGATGATTAAATCTGCAGTTGCTGAGATTTGTTCATCATCAAGTGTAGCAAGTTGCTTGATTTCTTGATCGATAAGTCTTGCATGTGTCATAGCCGCAACAACATTTCCAGTCCCNGCTTCTCCCTTTGTTCTAATCATAGCTGCGCCTTCGTGAATTCTTCTAACTGCCTCACCTAATCCGGTNGCACCGCAGACAAACGGAATTTCATAGTTTGATTTGTCTATGTGGAAGAATGGATCTGCAGGTGTTAAAACTTCAGATTCATCTATCATGTCCACTCCCATAGATTCCAGGATTCTTGCTTCGCCGTCGTGTCCGATTCTTGCTTTAGCCATGACTGGAATGGATGTGCAATCTAGAATTCCTTGAATCATGTCGGGATGGCTCATTCTCGCTACTCCGCCTGCTTTTCTTATGTCCGCTGGGACTCTCTCAAGTGCCATTACGGCAACGGCTCCGGAGTCTTCAGCAACGGCAGCTTGTTCAGGGTCGACGACATCCATGATGACTCCACCTTGTTGCATTCTAGCAAATCCTCTTTTCAGAAGGTCGCTTCCCCTACGGAAATTGTTGAAGTCTAGTGTTTCCATGATATCACCACTTTGGAGGTCCCTAAAATAGGTATGTTTTCAGCCTTGATTCCTTATATTGAATCAATCATCTGCTAGAACAGGAGAATCTCCTTCCGCAATAGGAGCATCTACTGCCTCATCTGCATTCCTGTCTATCCATGCTTCTTCTTCATCTGGAACATCAGTGTCAGCAAAAATTGCATCGACAGGGCACTCTGGAATGCATGCTCCACAATCAATGCATTCGTCAGGATCGATTACTAGATAAGTGTCAAGTTCTCTAAAAGCTTCAACAGGGCATACAGCAACGCATTCTTGATACTTGTGATCAACGCAAGTGGATGTTACAACGTGTGGCATTTTGTTTTCCTCGTGTTGCCTTAAGTGCATACTGTACATATATACTTGCATGCGCTAGTAGATAATTTAGGGGGTCCGAAAAATTAGCCAAGAAGGTCAGTTATTTGTTGGATTGTGCTCTGGTCACCGAATTTCTTTATTTTGATTGAGAATTTGACACTGCTAGACGAACCTGGGGGCGATATCTCTGGTTTGCCTGCGACCAGTGATGCTTTGGATACCCGAAAGTGCATGCAATCATTGGAATCTAACCTTTCGAGCGAATTTGCAACTAATTCTGCTTTAATCTCATCTCCTAGATTATCAAGAACACACTGTATGGATTTGTTTTTTGTTAATTTGCAAGTTACCGAATACATACTACTGCCGTGATGTGATTTTGTCTTGTCAACTTTGGTCGAGTCTGGTTCGCCTGATAACCATGCAATCGAATCGCAGATGACGTCTAAATTCTCGACAGCGCTGACTGTTGTCCTCAAGGATAGCCAATGGGCTGCCATGAATTAACTACCCGCTCTTCATTAAAATGGCTTACTGAAAAATCTACTCCGATAGCATTTCTTGTAATTCTATAGCGAGTTTTACATTGCATGTGTTTTCATATATGACCTGTATGTCGGCGACTTGCAAGTGGGGTAGCCCCCGCAAGACGAAACCGAGTTGATTACAGTGGCAAGAAAGATGAGCGCAAAGGCACGTGCAGAAGCACGTAAGCAGAGAGATAAGTGGAAGTCCAAGAGATGGTATACAATTAGAGCACCAAGATTCCCTTGGGATTTCAAAAACATTGGCGAAACTTTGGGTGAGTCCGACGAGCACATATTCGGTAGAGTCTACAGCATGACATTGCAAGAGTTTAACGGTGATTTCACCAAGATGCACATTCTATTGAAGTTCAAAGTAACATCTTGCGTAGGTCAAGATGCTATAACACAATTCATAGGTCACGAGCATCAAAATGACCACGTAAGAAGGCAAGTTAGAAGATACAGAGGAAAGGTTGACGCTGTAGTCGATGTTGTAACTAAGGATGGGTTCCTAATTAGAATGAAGCCGATGATCATTACCCAGAATCGAGTAAAGACATCCGTCAAGCAATCCATCAGAGAAACAGCATCAGAAACAATCAGGACAACAGCCGCAAAAATGACCTATGCTGACTTGCAAAAAATCATGCTTTCTGGCGAACTTGAAGAATCCATCTCTAAGGTTGTTAAGGTCATATATCCAACAAAGACCTGCGTGATTAGGAAGTCCCAATTGCTTCAAGAAGGTGTTGAGAATAACGACGGTCCTACTCTTGATGAAATCCATGCTCAAGAGGCACGACTAGAGGCTGAGATGAAGGCTAAGAAAGCGGCTCTTTTGGCAGCGGCAGCAGCAGAAGATGCTACAGATCAAGATGTTGAAGATGAAGGAGAAGAGGACTCTGCCGATGAGCAAGAGGTAGTTGCAGAAGAAACCGTTGATGAGGTTGTAGAAGAGGAAGCTACTGAGGAAGCTACAGAGGAAGCACCAGCAGAATCTTCTGACGATGACCTGTCCACCATTCCTGGAGTTGGTCCAGCAACAGTTACTAAATTACAAGACGCAGGCTTTACCTCATTCGCTTCACTGCTTGATGCAGGAGTTGAAGGCATATCAGAAATCAAGGGCGTTAGCGCAGCATTGGCTGAGAAAATTATTGCTCATCTTTCTTGATTTTAGTGCAATAAATCCCGATGAGTTCATACCATCATCCGAGTTGCAATATTCATGCGCCTTGGTGTGATTGGTGGCACTGGATTGGTAAGAATAGAGGATTTTGATTTCCTTTCAAGCCAAGGCTTCGAAGTAAAATCTGATGATTTTATCAATGCCGATACCGAGTTCGGCAATGTTCCACTACGGTGTATTTCTTTTTCAAAAGACAGTTCTTCACATGAGTTAATATTCCTACAAAGACATCATGGGCTAACCGAGACAAGTACTCCACCTCATAACATAAATCATAGAGCAAACATTGCTTCATTGAAGGGCTGCAATGTTGATGGAATAGTGGGTATTTGCTCTGTTGGTACCCTTAGCGAAATTTTCCCCCCGGGGAGAATTGGTTATGCCAGTCAGTACATCGATTTCACGGGAGTTGCTACCACTTTTTTTGATGATTCAGCACAATTTACTTCTGTGACAAACCCCTTTGACTTGGACTTGAATTCTAAAATAGACAAGGCTCTGAGAACAAACCAGAATATAGATTCCAACGAAAAAATAGACTTTTGCTACTATCTTGCCCAGGGTCCGCAATTTGAAACATCTGCTGAGATTCGAGCCATTTCTATGCTCGGAGGAGAGGTGGTCGGAATGACAATGCCTAGAGAGGCAAAATTGTGCAGGGAATTGGAAATTCCATATTCTGCGATTTTGATTTCATCAAATTGGGCAGCAGGGAAAGAACCTGGAGACCCAAACGCTGATTTAAGCCATGAATCGGTATCTAATCAGGCTAATGAAAAATTAACACCAGTTCTAGACTGTCTTGCTTCCTTAATCTGAGAAAAGAATAATTCCTTCTCCAAGTCTGTATTATTTATGGAAGATTTGTCTGTTGACTATTGGGTAAATAATGAAGCGAATAATGAATGGGAAGAAATGATGAAAAAGGTTGCACGTTTCCACGACAAATTCAATTTCGCTGAAAATAATGGTCACGACATGGGTTATAGAATTGCCTTGACGGTTGAAGAGCTCGGTGAACTAGCAGCAGCGATAACCAAAGGCAAACCAATTGCTGACTGTGTTGAGGAAATGGCTGACATTTTGATACTCTTAATGGGACATTCCCTTGCCATGAAAGTAGATTTGAAATCAGCATTTGAGATGAAAATTAGTAAGATAATGAATCGTCCAACTCGAAAAGGAAGGCTAGGTGTAAGAGTTACTGAGTATAGCGATTGATGCAATTAAAGGAGCATCAGTTTCTAATCCATTTTTGGAATTTCATGTCAAAATCATCGTTTTCACCCGCTTTTACAATCTCTTCGGATTCTAAACTAAAATCTTCAGGGTTGATTTCGGGGGCAAAGGTGTCTCCATCTTCTATCTTTGAATCGATGATTGTCCTGTATATGACATTTGATTCTTCGATAAATATAGAATAAATTTCTCCACCTCCGATGACGAACAGATCATCGGTTTTCGCTAACCCTCTGACCTCCTCAATAGACATTACTTCGACATCATCTCTATTCGATCTTGAAATAACAATATTTCTTCTACCAGGCAAAGGGAAAGGCAGAGAATCCCAAGTTTTCCTACCCATTACTACAGTTTTCCCTAGAGTAGTTTTTTTGAAAAATTGCAAATCTGTTGATTGTCTCCAAGGTAGGTCACCATTTTTTCCTATGACTCCGTTTAGGTCACAGGCAAAAATCATCATCAACATCAAATCGCCTCAAACTGATATAGGTGCGGAAATATGAGGGTGATGTTCGTATCCTTCCACGGTAATTGATTCGTAGGTAAATTCGTCTATATCCATAATATTCTGATCTAGATGCAATTTAGGAAGTGACAAAGGTTCTCTGGATAACTGTAGTTTTGCCTGTTCAAGGTGATTTAAGTAAAGGTGAGCATCACCAATTGTATGGACGAATTCACCTGCCTCTAGGCCACAAACTTGTGCTACCATGTGAGTCAGCAAAGCATATGATGCGATGTTGAAAGGAACACCAAGAAATACGTCAGCACTTCTCTGGTATAATTGACAATCTAATTTTCCATTTGCGACCCTGAATTGGAAGAATGCATGGCAGGGCATAAGAGCCATTTCATCCAACTCTCCAGCATTCCATGCAGATACGATTATTCTGCGAGAATTCGGGTTTGTCTTTATCATTTCAATAGCTTTAGCAAGTTGGTCTACCTCTGTGCCATCTTGAGTTTTCCATCTTCTCCATTGTTTTCCATAAACCGGTCCAAGATCTCCATTTTCATCAGCCCACTCGTTCCAAATTCTCACTCCATTATCCTGCAAGTAACCGATATTTGTTTCTCCAGAAATGAACCATAATAGTTCATGGATAACCGATTTGAGATGTACCTTTTTTGTGGTAACTACAGGAAAGCCTTCAGAGAGGTCAAATCTCATTTGGTGCCCGAAAACGGATATGGTTCCGGTGCCAGTCCTGTCAGATTTTTCAACACCTTCGTCGAGAATTCTTTGCATTAAGTCGAGGTACTCTCTCATGCTGCCACCAAATTTCCTCTAGGCAATGAGGCCTTTATTGCTTACTAATGCTCAAGGTGCCCCAAGTGCCTGTATGGAACCCATTAGTTGGTCTGTAAACCTACGATAAAGTCTGGCTAATTCAGCACGTATTTCATGTTCTTCTTTCGACCTCAAGTCTTTGAGTTTTGAAACCGACATATCTCCTCCACTTGCATGTGATAGCCATTGGTACCAAGATACCCCTTCACCTGCGTTAATACTGATAGTCTTCCATAATTTTGGAAGTTTATCCTTGCCTGGCTCCATCATATCTCTTGTACCTATCAACGCCATCGGAATAACGATAGCATCTGGTTGAGCGGATGCAACTCTTGCGATTCCAGTTTTACCCGGGAGTAAGTATGGTTTTTCCTTCCTTTTGGAACGTGTCCCCTCCGGGAAAATTCCAAGAGCCCTGTTTGCTTTTAGAACCTTAACAGATTTTTTCAGAGCATCACTTGCTCCTGTTTCTCTCTTTGTCTCGATTTGTCCTGTTTGATTCATCAATGTCCTAACTAAAGGCTTCTCGAAATGAGCGTCTTTAGCCATGTAATGAGTGGTACGTCTAGCTGCGGCAATGACCATAATTGGATCCACGTGAGAAAGATGATTTGCAGCTAGAATGATTTTTCCTTTGCGCGGTATATTGTTTAATCCATGCATTCTCAACTTTAGGAACAATCTAAGGAAGGGAGATAAGTATGTTCTCATCATTCTGTAAATGGGTATTGAAGGGAGCCTTGACCTCCTTGCTCCAACATCCCAGAACTCTTTGAATTCCAACCATGCTTCGTGGAATTCCTTATCCATAGGTTGTCTATTTTCATCGAGGGTTTGAATATTTCCGCCGAATAGTTGTAAACACGCCGGTTTAGCAATAATCAATAATGAGCGGTATTTGATTTACACCATGCGAGGTGTGAAGTGGCTCACATTTAGTGTAGTTACTTTGATGTTTAGCCTAGCATTTACCCCCACCGTGTTGGCTGAGACTAAATGGACGGAGGATGGCTGGTTAGAAACAAACCTAGCAGAAAATCGCTTAACTGTAGGTGATGAATTTGGATGTTATGGGATACCCGGATTAGAATGGTCCATCGACCCTGGTGCCGTTGCGGCAGAGTGCAGGGATTATATCGAATCTAGAACGGTTGCTTCCAAGTGGTCTAAATCTCCTATCTCCATTTACACTCCCGACTATGTCCCGATGTCTGGTCACACCAAAATCGCAAGTCAAGGGTTCACTGTCCACGGTGACCTCAACGGATTAGATGGATACACTGCATGGCATGATTCACAAGATGTACCCGTATATGAGGAAGATTGGTACAATCTTGGTAGGAGAGGAGGATCTTTGGAATCAGGAATCGGTTCCCTAGATCTATTACAATCGGAGGTTGAGAAAGGTGGTCTAGTTAATATGTACTGGATTGGCAGAAATGACCAAGCTTCCATTAGAGCTGATTCTGAAATTGTAAATTGGCTTGAATATGACGCTGAAGTTTGGCTTACAACTTGGGGGGAAGCATGGTCTTATTGGGCCATTTCCAGGTGTTATGAATTCAGTCATGACTTAGTTGATAACAAAACTATTCATTTCAAGTTGTTGGAGACTGTTGCCTGTGAATCTTCTAACCCTGAGGCTTTTGATATCCCAACAACTTGGATGATTGATGTAGCCAACCAAACTATTGAAGATGTCAAAATTGAAGGCGAATCGGTTGAAGAAATGGGTCAGGTCAAGAACTTACAGAATGGTTGGAGGGTTGAAAATGGCTTACTTCTTCTAAGCGTACAGCATAACCTTAGTGTTGAGATAGTCCTGGAGGATGAAATCGAGAGTTATGATATATTGGGCCAGACCGAATTTTTCAATGGTTTTGACTCAGCGGTTACAATAGCAGGTCACAGCACGAGAGATCTTTTCTTATGGTCTAGAAAATTTGTTGATGAAACAAATCTATCTTTCACTTGGTTACTCACGCCAAAAGAACTGGAACAACACGGTTTGTTATTGCCTGCGATTGGATTGAGTATTAGTGCGATAACCATACTCGGAATGTTTTACTTATTGAGGACCGACAAATCAAGATTGACCAAAGAATCCGATTTTTACGAGAGATTAACCCCTAAAACTAATACCAAATTAGATTCTGAGGAGTAGTGGTAGTCTAATGGATGATGAGTTGATTATAGACCCATGGGGTAGTTCCCAATCAACTGACTATGATAGAATCATATCGCAATTTGGACTTCAATCATTCTCAAACCTTGATGTGATTGAGCCATCAAAGCTTCATCGTAGAGGTATAATTTTCGCACACAGGGACTTGGATGTTGTTATGGATTCAATCTCAATGGGAAAAAATTTTGGAGTAATGACAGGATTAATGCCTTCAGGACAGATGCACCTTGGGCATTCAATGGTTGTCGAACAAGTTAAGTGGTTTCAAGAACATGGGGCAGATGTTAATATTGCTGTAGCGGACTTGGAAAGCCAAGCAACAAGAGGTATTTCTCTCGAGAAAGGAAGAGAGATTGCGCTAACAGAGTACGTAGCAAATTACGCAGCGTTAGGACTTGATCCAGAAAAGGTCGATGTTTATTTTCAAAGCAGTAGGCACGAGGTTCAAAGACTTGGATTTCAGTTAGGAAAGAAGACCAACCTTAGTGAATTTGAGGCAATCTACGGATTTAGTGGACAAACAAACCTCGCTCATGTACAAGCTCCGTTAGTCCAAGCAGGAGATATCTTGCATCCACAATTGGATGAGTTTGGAGGGCTTAGACCAATAGTAGTTCCAGTAGGCGTGGATCAGGACCCGCACATCAGGCTCACACGTGGATTGGCTGGGAAAACAAACTGGTTCAACGTAAAACCAGGTCCAAAAAGCGGTTTGGTGATATCGCTAAGTGTTCAAGATGAAAACGCTCAACAACTTGGTGTTTTACAGAATGGAAGGGTAGACAAAGGCACTAGGAATAATATCTTTAATCGAATTAAAGAAAAGATGTCAGCATTAGGATTCTCAGATATCATATCGAATCCAAAACACGGTACGATTTCTCTACCGAGCGCAGTCACAAGTGATAAAAATAGGATAAAAATGAAATTACTCGAACTTGAGAGATCCTTAGGCGGTCCAGGTTTAATGTCTCCTAGTTCCACATACCATCATTTCGCAGTAGGTCTGACAGGCAACAAAATGTCGTCCTCAAAACCAAAAACTACAATATTTTTGAGTGATGATTTAGAATCGGTGAAAAAGAAAATCATGAAGTCCTTCTCTGGCGGACAGCCAACCTTAGAAGAACATAGAAGATTAGGAGGTAACCCCGACATAGATGTTGCATATCAATACATGATGTACTTTTTTGAAAATGATGATTCTTACCTTTCAGAATTAAATGCAGAATACCGGGCAGGCAAGATTCTTGCAGGGGAAATGAAACAAATTTGTGCAGATAGAGCAGAAGAGTGGATGTCTAATCTCTCGGAAATGCGTGATCAAACAAGCCACTTAGTAACTGAGTTCCTTGCTAATGATGCAAGGTGATTACTGTTCTAAAACCGCAGGGTCAGGACCAATTGGTAATTGCTTAATCTCCTCTTCAGTAAGTTCTCTCTCTGTGGCATCAGGATGCAATATTTGAGAATGACCTCTAGGATCCAATAATTCGAGTGTGAATGATTCGAAATGTTGTTCATCAAATCCTGTAAGCCTCATCTTCATTTGATTTAGTTTCTCAACTTGAGATGTTAATTCCTCAAGGGTTAGATCTGAGTTTGGGCTGTAATTAGTTAGTTCTGCCAAAGTTTGCCTAGCAACCATGTCAATTATCTCGATAAATCTGTTAAGGACACCTTCGATATTTGATACATATCCGGTTGATGAGGAGCCAGGATTCACCTCTAAGTCAAGTTCTGGAATTCTTACGGTGCAAGAAGAGGAACGTACAACTCTAGAACTAAGGTCTGCTTGTGATTTAACGCTTAGAGACCATTTTTCGGATTTTTTCCCCTCCGCTGGAATGAAATCTGCTTGCTTCCAGCCACAACTTGTACAGAAAACTGTAACCTGAGTATGCTCCCCGAAATAGGGGATTTCGGTAACATGGGCTATCATCTTGACAGTTCCTTCTGAAGAGCAAATTGGGCATGCCAAGTCGAGGTCTTGCTCTTGCATGAATTATCCATCTCACATCATCTTAAATTGGTTGTCTGTGTTAAATGATTCATCTTCGAGTCCGCTAATACCAGTACATCCATGAGGTAACAACAAAATCCTTGATTCGCCAATTTGCAAAATTTTTCCACCTAAGTCTTCGATTACAAATCGTGTTAATTGTGCGATTGCAGCATCAAATTCTGATTGCCTTGAAATCATGCTTCCCAACTCAACAATTGCAGCATCTCCATCGGAGATCCAATCAAACAAGGTGGAAATACCAGAGAGGTCATGCAGATGGGAATTGTGCAATACCATTCCCCCATCTTGACTTGGAACAGGGGGGTTTGGATAGCTGGTATCCAATTTGTGGAATTTTTGACCCCTTGTGTTAGTGTTTTCCACAGGTGCAATCTTCTTTGATGGCATGTCAATTGTTTTAATTGGTAAATCTGTATGGTTCTCAATCTTTGGGATTGGAATGATTTTATCGTCTTTTGAGGTGAATTTACTCAGAAATTTATCCAAGGAAGTCTGACCAGTATCATCGCTCTGCTCACCGGTCATGACACCTCTAGGATGATGGGTGTCATAATATCCTTGCCCCGAAGAGATTAATGACCTTAGTTTGTCATTGTTAATTCGGCGGGTTGATAAGGGTCCACCCTTAGGGGTTGCTTGTCCTTTCGATTCGTTAAGGGCAGGTGACGATTATGAACGCTCATGAAAATGCTATAAAAACAGGAACTAGCACAGTAGGAATTACATTCAAAGGAGGAGTAGTTGTTGGTGCTGACCACAGAGCTACTATGGGTCATTTCATCGCAAATAAAAGCGTCCAGAAATTGTTCAAGATTGGAGATAATCTTGCCCTGACCACAGCCGGATTGGTCGGTCATGCTCAATCTTTGAGTAGAACCCTTGCTGCAGAAGTACAACTTTTTGAATTGAAAAGACAGACGCAGATGACGGTAAAGGGAGCAGCGACCTTGACTGCTAACATTCTTGTTGGTAGACCTCACTGGGTTCAGTTGCTAATCGTAGGGGTTGATGCCTCAGGCTCTCACGTATATTCAATCGATTCAGCGGGTGGTTCTATTCCAGACGTATACTGCGCAACTGGTTCCGGTTCACCCTACATGTATGGTGTCCTAGAAGATGGTTTCAAAGACAACATGTCTCGAGATGAAGCTGTATCACTTGCTGCTAGAGCATTGAACGCTTCTGGGCAAAGAGATGCAGCCTCCGGAAACGGTATGGATCTGGCTGTCATCACTGCAAAAGATGGATACGTAGCGGTTGAACAAACCGAAATATCCAAGATTCTCTCTAAGAAGTGAATTCATATTCCCCTGCGACAAAGTCGCTTATGCCGCAAGGCAACCTTATCGTCGTGGGCAGGATGTGGTAACTTTGAGATACACGTTTAAAGAAATCAAAGACGAGATTGCTAAGATTGTTCCTAAGGAGATTGAATATTCCGTTGAACTCGAGGCAGGAAACATTGCGATTTTCACCCCAACTCCAGACGAGTTTGGTGGAGGTAGAGGACTTGTTGGAGAAATAGCTAAGAAAATTCGCAGAAGATTAGTTGTTAGACCTTCATCAGATGTAATGTTAGATGAACAGAGTGCACAAAGAATAATTCATGATGTTATGCCAGAATCAGTTGGATTGGACTCAATGTATTTTGATAGATGCACATGTGAAGTAACGATTCTTGTAAATGACCCTGGAGAGGCAGTTGGAAGAAGAGGTTCGAGACTCAAGGAACTCAGAGATAAGATTGGATGGTTGGTAAAAGTTGAAAGAAAGCCACCGATTATGTCATCTACAGTTCATGACATCAGACAGTATCGCGCTGCAAACTGGGAAGATAGGAAAAAACTCCTGAAATCATTTGGATTGAATATTCACAGACCACAAAGACCTGGACAGTCTTGGGCAAGGGTAACTGCTTTGGGATCTTACAGGGAAGTTGGTAGAGCATGCCACTTAGTAACGACAAACGAATCTCGTGTAATGATAGATGTCGGAGTGAACATTGCCAGCGATACTGACCCGATGCCATTTTTTACCGCCCCTGAGGCGTTGCCTCTGGAAAAATTAGATGCCGTTGTATTGACGCATTCACATTTAGATCACGCTGGAATGCTGCCGGTACTATTCAAGTATGGCTATCGTGGTCCGGTTTACTGCACTTCACCAACTAGAGACTTGATGTTACTGTTGCAAAAAGACTACTTGAAAGTGGGGGGTGCTGAGGGTAAGTTGGCACCTTACTCGATGGAGGATATTAGACAGACAATGCTGCATGTTGTTGACGTGGAGTGGGGTGAAACAACTGATATCACGCCAGATGTCAAATTGACTTTTTCCAATGCAGGTCATATTTTAGGCTCATCATCTGTTCACCTTCATATTGGTGAAGGCAAACACAACATTGTCTTCAGCGGTGATCAAAAGTATGAGAAATCCTGGCTGTTTGATGCAGCAAATGTAAGATTCCCTCGATGCGAAACCTTGGTCTTAGAATCTACTTACGGCGCGAGTGGTGATTACCAACCTTCAAGAGAAGAAGCGAATCAAGAGCTACAAGACATTGTAAGGAGGACCATAGAAAGAGGTGGGAAGATGATTTGTCCAGTCTTTGCAGTTGGCAGAAGCCAGGAAGTTATGATAGCCATAGACGAATTGTTCAGAAGTGGCGAAGTTAAGCCCGTCCCGGTTTGGTTGGACGGTATGATACAAGAAGCGACTGCAATTCACGCAGCACATCCAAATTACCTAACAAGTAAGTTACGTAGGAGTTTGCTTACTGACGATGGAGAAAACCCGTTTACTAGTGAGTGGTTTAGGCAAGTGAAAGGAAGAGATATGCGCGAATCTATCGTGATGGATAACAGCCCATGTATTGTTCTTGCAACCTCTGGTATGCTAAATGGTGGACCCGTCATGGAGTATTTCAAGAACTGGGCTAGTGAGCCAAGAAATTCACTTTGTTTCGTGGGTTACCAAGCAGAAGGGACTCTAGGAAGAAGATTGCAGAAAGGATTTGGAGAGGTTCCAATGATAATCGATGGTAAAACTGAAATGGTCAAGATTGGATGTGAAATGGTCACAATTGATGGATTCAGTGGTCACTCTGACAGAAGACAACTTCTAGAGTTCGTCGAACAGATGAATCCTAAACCGAAGAATATTATTTGTCATCATGGGGATTATCTCAAGTGCAATGAACTGGGGCACTCTCTTAGAGAAAAGTTCCGCTGCAGGACCTATGCGCCAAAGAATTTGGAAACTGTTAGGTTGATGTAGAAACTAAATCAAGGGTACCTCGAATCCGTATTCTGAGGGATCCGGTAATTCCTCCTTTGAATCATCGATCTCTACGCTAACTAGTGTGGGCTTTGTAAGGGAGCCACTCAAAACGCCGCTGGTGGAATTCCCTCTCGAGTTCTTCTTTCCCCCGAAAATCAAAAATGCTGTTACTAACAAAATTAACCCGGTCAATACAAAGGAAAAATGAATTGCTGTAAATCCGTTATTTGCTCTATAGAATTGAATACATACACCAATAAATGCTAAAGAAATTATCGGTGTCAAGGCTTTGAGAAATGGAGTACTTCGCTCTGTGGTACTACCCCCCATGTGTAAATGCAAAACCATTTTGTTCATGAACCTCTTTGCTTTGCACGATATGATGATGACTAATTCAAATCAACAATCCTCGATGTGCAGAGGATGGTTAATGACAGGAGTTTCTTCATGGGGTGAAAATGCTGAGGACGCATTCGACCAATGTCTAGTGGAGATGGGTCTTGGAGATGTTAGAATCATCAAAGCAGAGGGTGCAATGCTTCCTTTAGGCTTTCAAGCGACAACACCTGAAAACCTGCCTATGGGAGCACTCGTGGAATGCCACCTTTCAACTGCTTATGCCTGGTCAGGTGGCTATGCTTGCGCAGGAGTTGCATGGGCTCATTGTAGGACGCCAGAAGGCGTCGAGTGTTCAATTGTAGCAACTGTTTCGACCGAGATGGACTATGAAGAGACAACATTACTTCTGAGAAGAAATTTACAAAGAAGACTTGCCTCGAGAGATTTAGAAGTTATTTCCTTTGATATGGCTGTTGATGAAGTCACAGCTGGAGCAGATCACCACGGAGTTGTGATTGCAGCACTGATTCTACCAGACTCTCTTTCTCTGGGTTCAAAGACCTCAACAGGTCCAATCAGGGGGGGGTTGACAAAATCTGCAACAGATGCAATCGAAACTGCTGCAAAACGTGTCGATACAAAAGCACCAGCAGCTCCTGCTTTGAGGCCAAATTCAGGAACTTCAGACTTCAGCTTGTGAGTTGAAGCAAATGGCTGGGTCGAGGGGCGAATTTTTGCTCATCCTATGCACGACATGTGATAATGCACATGGGGCTAGAAAAGTCGCTGCTAGATGCCCCAGATGCGGTTCTTCACTCACATGCTCTCACAAAATTTTGAAAGAGTGTAATTCTGCTACGGAATTGCAAAAGTTGGTGATGTTGAGAAACATGCCCGAGGAACTCAGAGATGGTTTCCACCGGATGCTTGAAAAGAAAGAATCTGCTAAAATTCACAAAAAGATAGATGATAAAAGAATCTGGCCGAAATTAGCAAGAAAATGTGTAAACAATAAAGGAGAAATCGATCTTCAAGAATTCAAAAATGAATTAATGAAGAATAACCAAGAAAGCAATGTTAATTTGGTTCTGGAGGAGTTATCATACCAAGGTTTTGTGTTGAAGTCAGGAGCGGAATCTTGGATGCTTCTTGAGTGAACTTCATAACCCAAAGGTCGTCGCAGGGATGAATAGGGGCGCATGGGTTAGTTTGGCCTATACTCGGGGCTTTGGGAGCCTTGGACCCAGGTTCAAATCCTGGTGCGCCCACTCTTTTTTCTAGATAGGTATCCTTTTGCTGCTCTATCAAAACAACTAGAAATCGTCCAAGAAATTAATCCAATTACTTGGAATCCATTAAGAAATAATCCGGAAATTAGAGGGTAGATTATAGCCAACCAACCGGTTATGTAAAACATCAAGGACAGTAATGAGAAAATGTTCGGGTTGCTTCTGAGCCAAAAAAATGCCCTTGAGTGGTGGTATTTGAAGAGGATGAAAAAAGCTGTAAAGAAAAATTTCCTTGGTGAAATTCCAGAAACTTCGTCTCCATATATTGCTCTTACTTCCACTTCTTTCACACGGTAAAACTGCTTTGAGCATTCAATTATCCAGTAGTTTGGATATCCGTAACTCTTCCAAGAATTTTCCCAATTCCAACTTTTCAAAACTGAATCTCTGGTGGCTGTGAATCCACATTGACTATCCCTAATCCTCATTGCTGATGCGATGCTAGTACCAAATGACAAAATCCTGCTAGCAACTCTTCTTTGAAGTGGCATTCTTCGAATAGTTGGGGAAAGGAACCTATTTCCTTTTACGTGGTCTGCTGTGTTATCTATAATTGGCTTACATACAGAAATGAGGTCATCAGGATGCATTTGTGCATCTCCTGCCATTACTGCACACAGGAATGTTTCATCACCAAATCTTTGTATTGCTGTGCGGTATCCAAGATCAATTGCTGCACCAACACCATCACCATTTCCCTGGATAACTATAGTCTCACAATTTACATTTGCAGTCTTAGCAGTTTGCCCTGTACTATCTGTTGAATTGTCATCAATAACAACTACCAAATCCACAAAAGTAGGCATATTTCCTAATACATTGCCGATAAACTCCTCTTCATTTCTTGCTGGGACTACCACACAAATATGTGTACCTTCCAGCATATGTGAATCCAATGGATACTGTGTCAAATAGGCTTTGCATTTTGTTATTGATGGTATTAATTGAAATCGTTGATGTGAATCAGGAATCATGCGGGGGAGAAGGATTCGCACGATATTCATCTCCCGCGATATTGAATTGAGGATAGTTTCACTCATAACTAGGGCAAGGGAATTTAGCGAGGATGTTATTTTTGTTGACTTGGGTTCAAATGATCAGACAGTTGAATTAGCAAATGAAGTTGATTGTAGGACTTTGAATCTATCGGGAGAAGTGACTCCCTCAAAAATTGCTAAACTACTAGGAGAAATTGAGTCAGATGATTTTGACACCAATATGATAATTAATGTTACAAAGGAATGGCGTTTGAAGGATTTACCATTGATTGTGAACAGAGCAAGGGAGCCATGGGACTTTCACTTAGCATTTATATCGGAATCAGATGATGTTGATCCGGATTTAGTAGAAATAAACAAGACTCCTATAAGCCATTTTGTGGTGAATAAAATTGGTCTGGATGCCTTGTTAAAACTTCCAGATGACGGGACCGTCATTGATTTAGAGGAAAGTGTTAGGGCCAGGATTCTACCTTTATCCAAACCAGTTGTCGTCCCTCAAAGACAATCACTTGCTAAGGCAAGTCGCTTTGCTCAATTATTTTACTGGATGCTTGAAACGGGACATCCACTGATTCTATTTGGTATACCAGGACTTACTCTCTTCATTCTTGGCTGGCAATTAAGTGATAACGTAGTTGATACATTCAACGAATTAAATTCAACATCCATGGGAGTAACTCTCGGAACTATTGCTCTAACACTCCTAGGGCTATTTGGATTGATGATTTCTCTGATATTGTATATTATGGGTAAACAAGTAGAGCACGTACAGAATCAGTACGCATGGAATGAGGACTGATTTGCATGCGTGGTTTGGTATGCTTGGACATGGACAGAGTGCTGGTCGATCATCTATCAACTTGGCAAGTTGTTTAC
This sequence comes from Methanobacteriota archaeon, assembly GCA_002718195.1. Lineage (GTDB taxonomy): Archaea > Thermoplasmatota > Poseidoniia > Poseidoniales > Poseidoniaceae > MGIIa-L4. The sequence goes on from PBDU01000005.1 coordinate 132,644, forward strand.
GATAAGTTAGGGGTCTCAAATAAAGAGGCATTTGATCTGTATAATTCCGGTAAGCTGAATGAATGGGATTGGATGAAGTTAGATTTGGAGTTAATTCGTAATGGCTGTATGGAATTGTATGGTAGTGAGTTAACCGATGAAATACTGAGAGAACTAGTGGATGATTCTCCTTTGATGGCTGGATGGCATAATCTCATCCAAGGTTGTCTTGATTTAGGATTGAAAGTGGCTATTATATCAGGTGGGATGCAGCATACTGCAAGAAAAATAGCAGCTTCTTTCCCTAGCGATGAAGACCATAAAAAACGGTTAGGGGGTATTGATTTTTTGACTAGTAAGTTATACTGTGAAGGAAAGGATACATTGCTCGATGTGTTTACTAATGGTTGGACATCATGTCACCATGAGTCAGGGATTAGAAGAGTTGAGAAGACTGGAAGGTATCAAGTTGAGATGAATGGAAAGAGCTCAATTGTGAATTTAATCTCAAGTAGATATGGATTCAAAAAGTCGGAAATAGTATCTGTTGGTGATTCAGCAGGAGATATAACTATGTTCAATTCTAGTGGACTAGGAATTTGCTTCAACCCTTACAATGATGTACCTAAAAAACATGCGGACGTAGTTATTGAAGAGAAAAATCTGAATTTAGTTCTTGATGAAATAAGGAAGTTTTTGCATAGTTAGATAAACGAAATCTTCTGTAGATGTATTATGGAAGATTACCTTATTTCCTCGATTTGCATGCATTGCGGATTTATGTTAGGTGAGTTCGTTCCCGGTATCCCGTGTCCACATTGTGGCGAAATACTGCTCTAAGGTGTGACTCTACGGGAGTCTCTTGGGAATGGAATCACTTCTCTAATGTGGTCTGCACCGCTTAGCCATGAGACTACTCTATCAACACCTAATCCGAATCCCCCGTGAGGGACGCCACCATATGATCTCGTATCGATATAAAATTGGTAGGCATCGGTTGGTCCTCCCTCTTCTTCAAGCCGTTGCAAGATTTCATGTTCAGACCAAGTTCTCTCTCCTCCACCAATGATTTCACCATAACCTTCAGGTGCTAGAAGATCATGACATAGAACATACTTGTCATCCTCGGGGTTAACTCTGTGGTAGAATGGTTTTGCTATCTTTGGATAATTTGTAAGGAAATGTGGTACGTCAAAATCTTGAGTGAGGATTTTTTCTTTCGAATAATCTAAGTCTTCGCCCCACTCAATTTCTACTCCTTTTTCTTGGAGTCTCCTTACCGCCTCGTCATAGGATATTCTTGGGAATGGGGTATCAGCAAATCTCCTGATGTCATCCAAATTTCTTCCTAAGGATTCCAACTCTGTGCTGCGTTCCTCTAACAATGTCTTGGCGATGTGTCTCACCAAACCTTCTCCATGTTCCATTACCTCTGCATTGCTTGCCCATGCAATTTCCATTTCTGCATGCCAGAACTCTGTAAGGTGTCTTCTGGTTCGAGATTTTTCTGCTCTGAAAGATGGAGCGATTGTGTAAAGCCTCTCCAAAGCAGGCATTGCCGCTTCTGCATAGAGTTGCCAAGATTGAGTTAAGTATGCCTTTTTCCCAAAATATGGGACTTCGAATAGTGTGGAACCTCCCTCAACTGCCCCAGCCACGAAATTTGGTGCTTGATATTCTAAGAAATCTAAGTTTCTGAAGTATGAGTGAATTGCTCCAAAAACAGTAGACCTAATCTTAAGCATCGTAGTCATCCTTGAAGTTCGAAGGTATAGGTGTCGATTGTCAAGAAGGAATTCAGTTTCCCCTCCGTCGGCAGCGGACATTGCAGATTCTGTAATTGGGAATGGTTTTTCTGGATTTACAGGTCCAACTATTTCAACAGATGTAATAGTTAATTCGTGACCGCCTGAGGCTCTATCATCAACGTTTACTACCCCTGTCAAAATCACAGATGTTTCTATGATTGAATTTTTGAGGGAATCAAATTCATCATCTCCGAGAGCATCTCTTTTCCCAACGCATTGAATTTCGCCGGTAGAGTCGCGCAGAACCACGAATCGAATCTTATTAGATCCTCTTGCTCTTTTTATCCAACCTTTCAATTCAACGGTTTCATTGTCATATTTACCGGCTTGTACATCTCCAACCCAGATATCCTTTGCCATCTCAATCGTATCTCGCAAGAGAACCTACTTTTCAATTGCGAGGTTCAACCCAACAAAAACATCGTAATCGGGAAAATTTTCATGAAGACTAAAAAATAATCCCGCTTACTTGTCCTCATGGGCAAGGTCGTCGTGTACGCAATAGGAGGAAATGCCCTCTCAGACCCCAAGGGCTCTGATCATAATTCAGATGATGTTTTGGAATCTGTAATCGACGATGTAATCGATTTACTGGAAGCAGATTGGAGAGTTGTTCTCACCCATGGAAATGGACCACAGGTCGGACATTTGATGAGTTTAGATTCAAAAAACTCTGAGCCAATGGATTCTTGGGTTGCAGCAACTCAAGGAATGATTGGGCACTCTCTCGCGCTGAAACTTGATTCTCGCCTAAAGTCTAGAAATCGACCAGAAAGGTCAGCAGTTGTCCTGACGAGGGTAGAGGTTGACACTAGGGATGACGGTTTCAATAACCCACAGAAGCCTGTCGGTCCGGTGTTGAAGGATGATGCAATCATTCCGCTAGATTGGACTACTAAACATACAGAGCATGGAAAGAGAAGGGTAGTAGCAAGCCCATTACCTGTATCTATCATAGATTCAGCCTTGATTGAAAAATTAGTTGGTTTAAGGGCAGTAGTTATCTGTGGAGGTGGTGGTGGAATACCCGTTTCAATTGAAGATGGTAAAATTAAGGGAGTAGAGGCAGTAGTTGACAAAGATCGATTAAGCGCTTTGCTAGCCATATCTCTCAAGGCTGATGCACTAGTTATTTCAACAGGTATTGATTCAGTCAAACTTAATTTCGGGAAAGAAAATGAGCAGTCGCTCGATTCGATTTCAGTCGAATTAGCATTAAGATATCTCGAAGAGGGTCATTTTCCTGCAGGCAGCATGGCACCAAAAATTGGCTCATTGATTGAAGCGGTAAGTCATGTACCTAGCATGGTTGCGATTTTGTGTAGTCCCGGCGAGGCAGTTTCGTCCCTCAGGGGAGAGTCAGGAACTTTGATTCAAAGATAGATAAATGAATTTACACGGACTGAATCCGTTGTGATTAAATAGGATTTGTTGGACGGTCGGCTGGGCCTGTAGCTTAGTCAGGTAGAGCGATGGACTCTTAATCCATCGGTCGCGGGTTCGAACCCCGTCAGGCCCGCTAACTAGTTCATTCTCCATTCAATTCTTCTAGTTTAGAAAATAGCGTGAAGAGGAAAACAAAGGAAGAATTAATGAAATGAATCATTGTTTTTCTAATACCTCTACCCCATTTTTACCTGCGACAATAACAACATCACACATATTGTTGAATAGACCAACCTGAACAACCCCCGCAATTTTGAGGATATCCGTCTCGATAGAAACTGGGTCAGCGATTTTTGGACCTGTGAATGCATCAGCAATCAGGTTTCCATTATCTGTTTTCAGTTCCTTACCGTCTTGCTTGCGAATTTTAACATCACAATTGAGTAATTTTTCAATCTGCTTCACAGTTGTTCCTGCACAAAATAAATTAATTTCGATTGGTAGTGGAAACTGACCTAGAGTTGTTACTTGTTTTCTATCATCTGCTACAACCACCATCTTATTACTTGCTTGTGCAACGATTTTCTCTCTAAGTAACGCAGCTCCACCTCCCTTGATTAACTGGAAACTAGGGTCAAATTCATCTGCTCCATCAATCACGATATCCAAGCCGTTTGTCTGATCAAGTTCGATAAGAGATATTCCAAGTGACTCTGCCAGTTCTTTTGTAGCTAAACTTGTAGGTACGCCGGTGATTTCTAATCCCTCTTCGATAATCCTTCTAGCAAGTTCGATGATTGTGTACTTCACTGTTGACCCTGTACCTAAACCAACTTTCATCCCATTTTGGACATATTCACATGCTTTGATTCCGGCTTCTTTTTTCAGTGCCTCGATATCTTGCATGAGAATGACTAAAGTGATTTGGTGTAATATATTTTTGAGAGTTTTTTTTGCACCAATTTTAAGCGGAGGGAGAATAATCAAAGGAAGCATTTAGATGCTTGACTAAAGATTGCCAACCAATGCAGACAGGGAGGCGTGCAGCGGGGGTTGCTTTGTTCCTTTGTGCAATAATGCTCATTCCATTGATTTCACTACCACCAAATGCTGACTTAACTCTCCTAGAAAACACAACTAAACAGACTACTCCGTTTGATCAGGTGCAAAAAATAACAATAGGTTCTGAAACCGGTGGAACCGACGATTCGTTAACACTCTCTGTTGAGGATGGCAAATCAATAACTGGATTAGACCTAGACATTTCTCAATCTGCTTTGCCAAGGGTCCGAGGTGAGTCATTTGATGATGCAGGTTCATTCGACCACTCAACTACTACGTATGATTCTATGAATGTTAACTCAACCGTATTGAGTGTCTTGCCGCAAGGTTGGGGATGGGATTTCGAAACTGCGAACACTACCTGGACTCTTCATTCAGGAACATGGTTCCATGGCTTTGATACTACGCTCGGTCAAGCAGCGGGAGTGAATTCTGGAACTAAGGCTCTTTACAGCCACGTTGGTAGTTATCCAAGCGGTATGTCCGCTACTCACTGGGCAGAATCTCCAGTTATGGACTGCAGTGGGTGCTCTGGATCTTGGGAACTAAAGTATTTCAGAAAACTTCAGATTGAATCATCATATTACGACCACGCCTATGTCCAAGTGAAAAATTCTCAAGGCTCTTGGCAGAACATTTGGTCCAATAGTGGAACCATGGTAGAGAATAGTTTTTCTCAACAAACTCACAGTATTGGGAATTACATCAGCGGTAATCCTGCATTCCAAATCAGGTTTGGAATTGGAACAACCGATGGTTCAGTTCAGTATACTGGATGGAATATTGATGATATTCTAATCGAACCTGCTGGCGGTTTGGCAGGATCTGGTGAAGGTAATTGGACTAGTCCAACATTCGGTTCAGGTGGTCTTTCTGAAACTTTAAGACCTCATGGTCACCTAAATTTTAATGGTTTGATACCTTCTGAAGCAAACTTTGAGTGGAGTTTAATAGATGCAACTACCAACTCTATCATCCCTGGTTTTGATTCATTAACCGTGCAACATTTCGATTTAGGGGCAATCGATTACGAGAGATATCCTTCATTGAGAATTAAGATTCATATGTTGGCTGACTCAAGTGGCACTCCAATGCTGGATTCTATAGATTTAGAAAATAATTGGAACGATTCCTTTATGTCAGATCCAACAGAACGAGGCTGGCTATTTAACGGAATGACTTGGAGCCAAAATGGGATATCTGGGAATGGTGATGCTCTAACAGACTCGAGAGTCTTCAGGAGTGGTTTTTCAGCGGTAAGAAATTCGTGTAATCTGCCAAGTGGTGCCAGCCTATTCGTGATTCTAAGTGACGGGGAATACGAAGTGCCAAGCACTGGATTATTGATGCTCAACAAGCCATATCATGAAGCACAATTCAAGATAGTATCAACTTCAAACACAGCAATATCAAAGTTTTCAGTGGAGCTGATCCAATCAAGCGCTCCGAAGGCAATGGGAATTGATGTTGGTTCTGATGGAGCGGTCGAATGGGGTTTTGCCCAACAAGGTATGGGACGCTTCGGGTTCCAGGATACTCTTTCCGACGGAAGTATGTGGGCTGAGTCTTATCTTTCTCAGTCTTCAACAGCATCATTTGAAACTTTACTGCCTGTTTCAGGCGTAACATCATTTGGCTATGCAATTAATTCCCCAGCAGGAGATTTGCAGGGTACATCAGTGACGATATCGGTTGGAGGAACATCGGTTGCATTGATGAACTTGGGTACACTTTCTGGGATCTCAAATCAATATCTATCATCACAAGATGTTAATTCCTTAAACGCCGCTATTTCTAGCACTTCTGATACAATCTCTAACAATGGAATTGTAATGGCTAAGGTAAGAATCAGCGTTGATTCAACAAATGATGGAAATGTACTGTTTGGAGGTATTGCTGCAAATTATGATTACGAGCCTTCGTTGAGACTAACTGCTCTCAATCCGATAGTCCTGGCGTTAAATCAAGAGTTAGGAAAAGTGAATTCGCAGGGGGGATTCAAAACGGTTAGTTTGCCGATAAAAATGGACTCAGATGGCTCCGTTGGAGTTAAATTACTCGAATTGCGTACTAATCCTTCCATTGCTGCCGTAAGTATGGATATTCAGGGAGCATATGACACTCTCACTCCTTCAGATGACTGGATAGAAGTGAATGCTACTTTTGATGGCTCGCCTCTTGGCTTAACGAATATCGAATCTGATGCAATTGGTGGAAATTGGGATGTTCAAATTCTAATTCAGGGTCAAAATCTGAACTCTGTTACGACATGTCCAGTTCGGTCTTTGGCAATTGAGGGAGATGTTGCTTCTTACTGCACTCAATCTGGTAAACAACTAATATGGGAATATCAAAACGAGTTGGGTTCCATAGATTATCTCGGGGATGGAAGATTCATTTCAATCGTTTCAAAATTCAAATTACCATCGGATTGGGATGACGAGGAATCAGCATCAATTTCCGTTAATTTCATCACATCCGTAGGACCAATGCTGCCGGCAACTACTGTGTTTGGACTGGGTTCGTCCTTGGGAATAGAAAATGATGTTTCACTGAAATCATGGGGAATCAGGACCTCAAGCGGTGTTTTAGTTGATCCATCTGACGGACAAATTCTTCCGGGCGACGATGTACAGATAGAGATAAACCTCGGATTTGAAGGAATAGATGAAAGAGCAAAGCCAAGGACAGGGCAAGTCCAAGTCAACCTGTATTCAGACGATATGCTGGTTAATTCTTCTTCGATTATTTTCAACGGCTTCCAATCATTTGACTTCTCGATACCCAGTATAGGAAATAGCATTGATTTGAAAGTCGAACTTGTTCCATTAGAAAACGTTGGCATTCACTATGAGGTCTCTAGATTTGGTTTAATGACTTATGATCCAATATCTCCAAATCTGATGGAGCAATCTGTTGAAAAATACGACCATAAACCTGCATCAAGAAAATCAACATTTACTTTCTCCATTGCAGACAGACCCTCGTTACCAACAAATGCTCAGGCACATTATTGGAGGTCTTGGATAGATGATTTCAATTTTGATGGTATAATGCAATCAAACGAAATTAACTCTATTGATATGGAAGTTCCAATTAACACATCTCATTTAATCGGTGATTATCAATTCACAGTCGACACTGCAAGAGCTCAGCAAGGAGAATATCTCAGTGCATGGCTAGAGGTTTCAGATGATGCCGGCAATCTCATGGATGGAGGAAGTTTTGATGATCCTCTCTTCAATGTCATGATTTCAGACGATGGTTCGCCACGTGTTCCTATAGATGATATTTCATGGAATAAACCATCTCCGGTTTGGGTTCATCCCTCAGAATTGGTAAATTTGTCCATACCAGTTTATGACGTGAATGGATACACTGATATTGCGATGATAGAGCTGGATCTCTCAAGCAATCAACCCGGACAAGATGTGATAATTTTTGATCGATTAGCAGATACTTGTACTTCATCATCATTCTTTATCCAAATTGAATCCTGTGTAATCGAAGGTTCGAGTTCGGATGTATTTTCTGGTTCGGGAGTTCTGGACCTTTCACTTACTTTTGATTGGGCATATAATCCTGATTCAAGCGTTACACACAAGCCAAGAATTAAGCTCCAAGACCGACAAGGACAATCTTCTGTGACTCTTTTGGAAGAATTGGATTGGAAGTTTAGTCCAGAGATTCAGATTGTCGGCAATTCAATGTCGTTTTCAGTAAATGGTAAATCTAAGGCACAGAATGATATTTTTGTAAAGCCTGACGACTTGATTAACATAGTAGGAGAAGTCTCTTGGTACAGAACAGGTGGAATTGTAAACGAATCATTTGAATTTGATATGGCATTGGGTTCACAAAGTCAAATATTCACTGCAACAAAGATGTTCAACACAACAATTAATGCTCCTCTTACAGAAGGAAAGTTCCCATTATTCATAGACATGGTTGACTCCCCAAACGGAGCCATTGACAGAACAACAGAATCCGGCGTAATCTGGTTTATCGTTGATGGTTCAGAACCCGAAATTATTGAAATTTCCAAGCCTAGCCAAGGTATTGTAATTCCCGAGAGTAGTTTTTCAAATGTCGAATTTGAATTTAGAATTAAGGAAACAAATGGTCTTGATGAAAGTTCTTTGAAGCTTAATTGGGCAATTTATCCAAAGGGCTCAGGCTTTGGTGCACAATCTCTTATCAGTGGTCAGGAATCAATTACAGTTTTAGGGGCGAGAAATTATGGGGAAAGCATACCATGCATTTCTAGTATAGATGTCGATTCTATTCTGGAATCTAAACAAAGAACCCGTGAACTGGACTTGAGAGTCTGGATTTCTGGATTTGATGAATCCGGCCGTGAGGTTAACAAGACATACAATGACCTCGACACTCCAAGAGGAATTTGGGCTCTAGAACAGAGAGTTGCTGATTTCGAATTGAGAGAAATCGAAGATCTTCCGAGTAGATTAAAGGTTGGAGATGTAGTAGATTTGGGGCTAGAAATTAGAAACACGGGGCAGGCAAACGGGAGTGCTGCTCTCATTATTGAATTGGTTGAGTCAGATGGAGCAAGAACGAGGATTCATGCTCAGAATATTCAGATTGACTCGAATTCAACCTTCGCTTGGGAAGGTACTTGGACGACAAATAGAGAGGGTACAATGTGGATTGAGTATCAAATTGTTGAACAGCTATCGATTCAATCTGATACAGTTAGAGTTGATTCTAGTGGAAATGGATTGTTTGGTGGGAACTCTGGATTTTCCCCTGTGATTTTTGTAATAATGATGGTAATAGTACTTGGTTTAACAGGTGTACTAATCTATCAAATACGGGATAATTAGAATGTGGAGGGTGTGGGGAGTAAGCCCCTTTCTGTTACCTTTCGGCGACTGCATTCAACTAAGCATCCTACCTGTTCCTGTGCGCACTACGTTAACGGAACTGTTTGGACTTGCTCCAATGGGGTTGCTCGTCTCATCGACCACAAGGAAGCCTCCATCTTTCGATATCATCATCAAACCCCTGCATCGTTCGTTTCTTCTCCAATACCAGACAGTCTCCCGTCTATCACTTCTGTGACCCATTCGTGCTGTGGAGAGGGGACTTTCCTCAGAGTCGAACTCTGTCAGCAGTCCTCCCACTCCCTCCAGTTGCCTGTTGTATATCTCTGTTAAGAACATAGGCATTAAGATAAATCTGCATCTAATGTATGAGTTTTATCCTTGATACTAAATTCATCCCCAAACTCAATGAACTCGGGTTCACCTCTTATTTTTGCAAATAGGTAGTGTTCAGCAGTCATAGTAGCGGGCAGTAGGAAGCAACTTGTCAAGAATGCAAATGCAATTAGCAAAACCATCATCATGAAGAAGTTTTCAAGCCCAGGGAAGGCAGCAAGGAAACCAGCAGAAATCCCAGAAATTGTCGTAGCTGATGTCTCAAAAATAGTCTGTCCGGTTTTTGAAACAGCATTGGATAGTCCTACTGCGCTTTCTCCTTCTTCCTGTATTCTGTGCATGACGTGAATCGCATCGTCTACACCTATTCCGAATACAAGAGTTCCAATCATCGCAGTGAATATGTTGACGTTTACATCACCGCTTCGCATCAATAATGGCTGCCAAAGGATTACAACAGCCACTGGCAGCATAGTGTAAATTCCAAGTCTGACTGACTTGAACATAATCATTAACACACCAAGTAAGACAAATAGTGTTAGGATTGTAGTTTTGGTTTGAGTATCATGAATTCCTTTGTTGATGTCTAATGAAACAGGTAATCCTCCAGTAAGTTGAGTAGTTTGTGTCCCTGGTAGAAGGTTATCTTCGGCAAGAATTACATCTATCTCATCCCTTAATTCACCAGCATAATTCAGATTGAGGTATGGTTGTGTAACATATACGATTGCCTTAGTGCCAGCCTTGTTCAATAGCATGGATCTAACTTCTTCGCTTAGGGTATCGAATACTACATTCACCATATCTCTACGAAGACCTTCTCTTCCATCTGGTCCTGTTGCATCCAAGAGCAGCCAAGCATTGCATTCTACTGGGTCATTGCTCTCCCAACATTCCTCATGGAGTAAATCCCACAAGGAGCCTTCGTACAAAGTAACACCATCTACTAATTCTATAGTTGCAGGTATTGCTTTGAGGAATAGAACAACGCTGGTTGTATTGGTGTATTCTACCTGGTCGATGAGGTTCTCAATTCTATCAAGTTCATCAAGAACGGGCAGATCTCTAATGTTGTCAGTTCCATTTTCTTCAGCGCTCCTGTTGGTGGCATCAAACGTGTAAAGAGAGGTTTGCCCTCCATCAAATTGTTGAGAGTAAGTTGCTAGGGTGTTGAGGGAATCAATGCCATCTGGAGCCTCAGAAGAACCTGTGATCGGTTCATTCATTTCATCCAAATTCAAGATACCAACTGTTGTAATTGAACCGGCTAATAGGATAATTATCCACCATGCTTTAATCGGGGATCTTCCTATTGATGACCAACCTTTTGGGTTAGTTCTCTTGCTATAACCCAAAATCCATGCTAGGGTTGGAACTGTAAAAACACTGAAGAAAAGTGTGGAAATAATTCCAAGCACTAAGGTTAGTCCGACCGACCTAATCGGTGCAATGTCAACAATTGTTGGTGCCATCAATACAGAAAAACCGATGACGGTCGTAACCGCAGATAATAGAACGGCTACTCCAGTTGATTGCGTCATCTCAAGAACTGCATGCTTGAACAAGGGCAGATCCCACAAATCAGGAACAACTTCCAATGGTTCTCCTCTTCGTTTTCTCTTCTCGTTTTCAGTTATTATTGAGTCTATTTCCTTTCTTCTAGCCTCATCAATTCTATTGACCATGTGCAATGCGTAATCTACTCCTAAGCCAATCAGAATTGGGAATGTTGCGACAATCATTGGCGTTAATGTGACGTTCATCAAAACTGTAGAACCTAAGGTTACAGCCAAAGCCATTACAATTGGTGTACCTGTGATAATCACAACCTTCCAAGACCTATGAAGTGCAGTGATACAGATAACAGTGAATGCTAACGACCATGGGAGCATTTTCAGCAAGTCCTTGTAAATTTCATCACTGACATCTTCCAATACCTTGCTAAGACCTGTAAGAGTCATACTTGTTGTAACTGCAGTATTATCTCTTGAATCCATAACGTTTTGAATGTGAATGAAAAGGTCTGAAAACTCCTCAAAGTCAGTATCACTGAGGTCGTGCTGCATTCCTATTACAATCGCAGCAGTATCCCAAATTCCATCTCCATCCATGTCATTGGTAAAATTTCCATCCCCGTCAGAATCTATTGTAGGGTCTTGGTCATTGGTGTCTCTGACAAGGGCATCGAAGGCTCCATTCGATTGTTCTATGATTTGATCTATCCTTTCTTGGTCCGGGATTGAATATGAGCCTCCTGTCGTGAGAGAACAGTCTATATTGACAGGTATTCTTGTGTTAACTCCATGCTCACACATTGAATGGTTGAATCTGCCGTCTGCTGAATTGACTTCTTTGACTACTTGTGCTGGCGAAATAATCCATAGAACTCCATCCTCTCTGCCGTAGTCGAATTTATTCCAATCTATGCCTCTTTCAGTACTACTTCTATCGGCATTCTCATCATCCCCCTCTACCCAACTCATTTGGCGCAAGACTTCCTCAGAGGTAATATTATCACCAAGTCCTCCACCTAATCTTGCATTGTCAGTTTGGACATAAATAATGGCTATATCAGTAGACCATTCTTCTCTTACCTCCAACAGAAGGTTAGTTGATTCAGCACCATCTGGTAAGAAGATTTCAACATCATCTTCGATTTGTTCTTGGAAACTCATGGCTTGTTGAGCAAAAAAACCGGATATGATGACTAGGATAATTATTACCATTGCAGGGGATGCTAGTATGTTTGAGTAGAGCTTATCCATAGTTTGATATGCTTTTCCTGAGACATGTTTTGTCGCAGAATCAAGTTTGGAATTCAAAAGATCCAGACCAGGGATTTGGCTAAGGATTTGGGCCGCTTTGCCCCCTTCACCCTTGCCCATAGTAGGTCTAATTAGTGATATTTCATCAATTAACCGTTTGGCTGTGAAGAATTCTTTCAATCAAGACCGAACTCTTTCACAATCAACAATCTTAGCAGGCTTCTTGCACTTTGGAGAACTAGTCCTGTTGTGATAAGGGTTAATCCAAGCAATCCGACCCAAATCGCAGTTAAACCTGCTCCAAGGAAAGAGTCTAGAGTAGTTGTTACATTTTGTGCGGTGTTAACTCCCATCGCAGCTCCCGTTGCTAGCAATCCCGCTCCAGGTAATCCAAGAACTAAGAGAGGTTTCTTTTGAGAAAGGGATAATAGCGCCCAAGATAGAACGGTGAAACCATGTGATACGGCAGTATAATTGCTACCTTTTGGAACATCGTAACGAATTACAGTCGGAATTTCCTTGACTTTCAAATCCTTTTCTACTGCGTCATCTATCATTTCCAAACTTAATTCCATTCCTTCAGAGTCGAACCTAAGTCTTTCCAAGGCAAGTTTTGAAAATGCTCTGAAACCAGATTGTGTGTCTTTGATTTTGGAATTACTGCTTAGGTTATTTGTTGCAGTGATGACTTTTATTCCTAACCTTCTGTAGGCTGGCATATCAGTTCCCATTCCACCATCGATGAATCTTGAACCTATGGCAAAGTCAGCTTCTCCTGACATTATTGGCTCTAACAATGAAGGAATATCATTCGCTTCATGTTGCCCATCTGAATCGAGTATAACCAAGGCATCAGCATTCAATTCCTTGGCTTTGTGAAAGAGCGTTTTCAACGCGCCCCCATAGCCTCTGTTTACTCTGTGCCTCAATACCACTGCGCCGTTTGCTTCAGCAATTCTTGCGCTTGCATCGCTTGATCCATCATCTACACAGATGACTAAATCGACGTGTCTTGAAACCATTGTGACGACAGTTCCAACCGTCTCTTCTTCGTTATACATTGGCATACCTGCGATTACCAGAGGCTTGCGCCTTTCTGATTCGCCACCAGAGGTTTGCACGCTTAGACGGCAAAGTAAGTCGTATATAGAAAATATGCTGAAACAGCGCTATATCACAACAAATCCGCCAAACAAAAGGGGTGGCACGAGTAAAGCCTTGGCTCTACCCGTGCCCGAATCAGCTTCGCTGTGACTCGAAGGGGTATCAATCAATTACTTCAATCGTTGATTTGGGTTACAGTTGTGACTGCTCTGTCTCCACTCAACACACGTTGTAGTGCATTGATTGGGATGATCAGAGGCACGTATGCTTGCCCATCGCTTGTTACGTAAGTTGCGCAATCAGCAAATGCTGATGTGTTAATTGAGAGCTTAATTGCTCCCCCCGCATTACTCTTCCTTGCATAGCCTACAAGGGTAGACTTTGTTTCTTCGTTCATTTGGTTTTCTTGTTTTTTGCTTTGTTCGTTTTTTGGCATTTTTTCACTTCCATGGCAGTACTTTTCGGCTCGCTGTCCCCCGAGCCTAAACATACAAAACAACATCAACCAATTTAGTTCATTTGTTTAGTATCGCTCGCTTTACTGCAAGTCTTAAACGACACTGGTTCGAGGGGACTTTACATGCGAGCATTGGTTACTGGAGGAGCAGGCTTCATTGGTTCCCATTTAATCGATAGACTAGTCGACAGAGGAAATGAAGTCGTTGTACTCGACAATCTAAGTAGCGGGAAATCGTCATTCCTCTCTCATCACGATGAAAAAGTGAAGTTAGTTAATGTCGACATAACCTCTCTAGATGAAATAATAGGTCATTTTGAAGGAATAGATTTCGTTTACCATTTAGCAGCAAATCCTGATATCAGGCTTGGTACGAAAATCACTGACACCGACTTGAAGCAAGGTACTATTGCCACCTACAATGTTCTAGAATCTATGAGAATTCACAATGTCAAGAACATTGCATTTGCTTCTTCCTCGGTGGTTTATGGTGAAGGTGCTCCAATGCCGACCCCGGAAAATTATGGTCCATGTTTGCCCATCTCCCTTTATGGGGCAAGCAAATTGGCTGGTGAGGGTTTAATCTCGAGTTGGTGTGGGACTTTTGGACACAAAGCGTGGATTTTTAGATTTGCAAACATCATCGGCGCTAGAGGCACTCATGGTGTAATTTTTGACTTCATACATAAACTCAAAAATACCCCCGATAATTTAGAGGTTCTAGGAAACGGTAGGCAGGAGAAATCATACATGGAAGTTGGTGATTGTGTGGAGGCAATCCTTCACTGCATCGAGAAATTCGATGAAAGTATCAATCTTGTAAATCTTGGAAGTGTTGACACTGCAAGCGTAACCAATATCGCTGAGGTCGTAATCGAAGAAACCGGTTTTACTGATGCAAAAATTTCCTATACTGGCGGAGACAGAGGCTGGGCTGGGGACATACCTAGGGCTATGCTTGCGATTGATAAACTACGGGCATCTGGATTTGAACCAACATATACTAGCGTTGAATCGATTCGACATACAGCAAAGATATTGATTGAAGAAATAGGATTGTGATAAATTGAAGAAAACAGATTATGATGACCACGCAGCCATAACCGACAACCCATTGATGCTAGCAGCGGTAGTTGCCGTTGCTGCGATAATGGTTATTGCTTTCACCGCAGATACTCAATCAGTCGGTGTAGATGAGGGAGACCGAGCTATCGGACTAAGCGGGTTTGCATACGATGGAAATGGTTGGAATGATTTTGATCTGAAAGACTACTTCGATGAGTCCTGGGAAGAAGGAGATGTAAGTGGCGAGTGGGTTGTAATTGAATTTATGGACACAGATTGTCCTTATTGTGTTGCATCTGCTGACGATATCGCTGAAGACATGCAGGATTTTTCGGGCAACACTCCAAGTTGGAATGGACCAGTTGTCAATTTCGTAATCGTTGCGAGTGAATTAACAATTAACGGTCATGATTCATCTAGAGGAGAGATACAAGCATTCAGAGACAAAACCGAAGGCTATGAGTGTGCGGGCTCTGATTGTTCGTCTAGACCAGGTCCTCCTCACTATGCGCCATACATCGACGACATAGACCGAGAGATATTGAACAAGTGGAAAGTGCAAGGAACACCTACATACATTCTCATCCAACCAGATGGAATTATCAACTGGATTTCATCTGAAAACCCAGGTGAAGATCTAACTGATGCAATTATAGCCAATACCCCTAGGAGCTCTTGAGTATGTCAGCTTTGGCAGATTGGTTCAACACCAATGCTGCTAATATCCTTTTAGTTCCACATATACTGCTTATCCTTTACGGCGCAGTTTTATTTTCTCCCCTAGGAACCAAGATTGCTCGGTTAACTAAGAATGTCCTGAAAGGAAATCGGAATAAGCAAGAGAGAATGATAAACGGATTGCTTTTCACAATCCTTGGAGGTTTCACTGTCTCAAGTCACACATTTTGGATTCACCAAAGAATAGCAAGTCAAGGCTCTAGTTTTTGCAGCGGTTCAGGTTTGTTCTCGTGTGGAGATGTGATTGGCCACGAAACATACGGTTATGCTCCCATAATAGGAGTACCTTGGGGCTTAATAGGCATGGGAGTGTTTTTTGTCCTCCTATACTTAGGACTTGTACTCAAAAAAGAGCCAATGTCCTTACTTGAATCAGGTACTAGAAAGAAGGTTACAAAATCCAATGCTAGGTCCAAACCTGAACTTGTTACAATGGTTGGTTTGCTCCTCACGGGAGGAGGAATTCCAGTAATTGGGCTATTGATGTATTACGAGGCTCAAATTGAAAAACTATGTCAATATTGTACTGTAGCACATCTCGCTAATATCATAGTTCTAGTGATGTTTGTCATAATGTTCTTCCATTTGAAAAATGACACATGGAATGATTTGGAAAAATCTGATGTAATAGGTGAATAAGATGCAAGAATCAGCTAAATGGGGGTTAATGACATTAATCGCATGTATTGCCTTGGTAGTGATATTAGCAACTCAGACTGACGTTTTTGATGCGAATTCTACGAGCGAAAGTCCTGAACAGAACCTTCTTGAAAGCACAAGTGATAATCCTGACTCCCTTGCTTTTGAGTGCTTAGACCATAGCGGATTATCTAGACATGACCATGCTTGGTTGAGGATATATATCGATGGTGAGGAAAAAGAAATGCCTTCACCAATTGGTATCAATACTGGAGTATGCAATGAGCAAGGGGCAAACATGCACGTTGTGCACGTTCACGACAATCAACCAAACTACCTTCACATTGAATCCAATGATCCAATAGATGTCCCTCTAGGAGTTTTCTTCGATATTTGGGATGTGCATTTCAACGAAACGGGGATTTTTGATTACCGAGTAAATGAAACTCATAGCATGCGAATGACTGTTGATGGCATTGAATCCACGGAATTTGACGACTTGCTATTGCTCGATGGTCAAAGCATTGCCATTTTCTATGAGTAGGCTTGATCATTCCATGAATAGTGAATGCTCTCCGAAGTCATCGTCAACTTCATCTGCTCTTTTTACGCTTAGTACAGTGACCTCAACAGGCGATGTTCCGGGATATAGTGTCTTTAATTCCTCAAGTAGCGATTTGTGAACATTTTCGATCGAATCTGATATCAACAAAGAGAGATGTCTTGAAACCACTCCATCTCTTTTTGCCTCATATTCAACAATCCATTCTTTATCTGCTGTATCATATTCCCAACTCACCTCCTCCCATGATTCTGTCATGATAATACATCACCTTCATTCCTTATCAATGATTTGATATATTGCTATGCGCATTTCATAAAAAGTGAATTTAATTTCCTGTTTTTTACCATTTCTTGTCGGTAAATTTTGAAAATGTTACTTTTTTATGAAAATATATGCAATTCCAAATGCAAAGAAACTGATTAGAACAAATGCGGATAATTTAGAATCAGAATAATTGGTAAATTGTTTATTAGTGATTTCAAGACTTCCAAGACTGTAGGTGGGACCTCCGGTTGAGATATGTGAATCAGTGAATTCTACTGAAGTGACAATACTCCAATATTCAAATTCACCAACGAATATTTTCAAACTTGCTTCAGAGGAAATTTCTCCATGTTGGATTGAAGTGATGTTTATTCGTTCTCCATAGGTTTGGTTATTTCCCATTTGCAAGTATAACATGTCCGTCAAAACCCTATCTCGAGTTTGTCCACCTGGAAATTCTCCATCAGGTAGTTGTTTTTGATGTGCTAGTAACATGACTGTAATTTGCTGGTCTGTTGTGATTTTGCTCGTCGTTACATCTAGTTGAATGAAGTTACTAGCCTCTTTTATATCAACTGAAATTTCTTGATAGTCTGATCTTTTGGTCTCCTCATCCAAAATCTCTCGTTGTACGGATGGCCAGGACTCGGGGCCCTCTTGATAATCCAATCCGTTAACAGAGAAAGAAGGTGTTCCTGAGTAATTGTCATGTGAAAGCACTAAGCGGTCTATGCGAGCCTGACTTGCCTCGCTGGAGAACACATCTACTCCATCATCCGGATGCAATGCGATTAATGCAATCCTTGAGCCGTGCGACTGAGCAACCTCCTCAAGATATGGATCAATTTCCGTGCACGATTGACACCATGTGGCAGTAATTTCCTCCACTAGAATGGTTCTTCCCCCAGTTATGGATTTACCTAACTCTATTTCACTCTGTTCTACTATTACTCCACTGACATTATTTACCATCAGCATCAATAGAGCAAGCAACAAAACCAAATTAGAAAATGGCTTTGTTCTCATACTGTACTCCAAGAGAAGGAACTTATCAAACACTTCTATTGCGAATTCAACAATTGATTTTTGCAAAATTCAAGCAAAGAGTTCATCAAAGATTGCTGTTAGGCAAGCATTGGGTAACCATGGCTGACCATTGGGTTGAGAATCACAAGAGGGATTCTTGGCGTAAGCAAGCAAAAGCCAGTGGTTATCGGGCAAGGTCAGCATTCAAACTCAAACAAATCCAACAAAGATGGAATGTAATCCGTGAGGGAGATGTTGTGTTCGACGTGGGTTGCCATCCAGGAGGTTGGGCTCAAGTTGCTGTCGAGGAAGCTGGTGAAACAGGTTTTGTCTTAGGCGTTGATTTACAGGCCTGTCAACCAGTTGAAGGTGCAACCCTAATCATGGGAGATATTACAGATTCACATATCCAATCAAAATTGGACGAATTATTGGATGGAAGAAAGTTGAACTCCATTATTTCCGATATATCTCCACACATTACAGGGAAGTGGGATGTCGATCAAGCAGTTGCTATGAATCTAGTCTCTATGGTGTTTGATTATTCATTACCCCATCTTAGCGACGGTGGATCGTTTGTCACGAAACTATTTCAGGGAGTTGGGGTAGATGAACTAATAAAAGTGGTTAAGCCATATTTTTCAGTTTGCAAGAGGTTTTCTCCTGAAGCCAGCAGAAATTCCTCATCAGAGGTATATTTGGTGTGTAAAAATTTTAAGTCATGGAAAGTAAAAGATACCTCAGTTAACGACTTGTGGGAGGAAATGATGGATTCTAAACTTGGTGGAAATGAATTAGAACAAGTCGACTCAACTCCCTCATCGTTCAAGGTTATGAGGAAAAAGTGAAACATTTGTTTTATATTCCTTGACTAGGGACTCAAAGTTCATGTCACTAAAGGCAAAACCCGATGCGTCAAAACAAGTGAATTCTAAGCCTCTGAGAGGTTTAGGAAAAAGAGAAAAGGTATCCGAATTGGTTCCAAACAAAGAAGTAAAACGACTAGAATTGGTAGTTTTGCGTAAATATCCTAGGAGAATCTTGAACACTGATTCCTACAAAGGACCAGTTGCAGCCGGATGCGGTAGAGATGAGACAGGTATTGTTGGCATTGTTTTCTGGGGAAGGCAGGTTGAAAAAGTCAAGGTTGGAGACATAATTAGGATTGAGTCTGGTTGGTGCAAAAGGAGAGACGGCGAAATCATCGTCTCTAGTGGTAAATACGGGCACCTCACTGTTATTTGATGTAAAATTAAATCCTTCAAACCAGTATTGTGTTTGAGCAACCATAAAGAAGGGGAGGGCGTGGGCAGGGTGCCTAAGAGGTGCTATCATGACAGAGAGAGCGACCCATTGTACATCATCCGGACTACCACTTGAAGAGGAAGCAAGTACTGCTTTTCCTTGTCCAAACTGCAATCATCCGATTGGTAGAAGTCCTCAAAGTAGAAACCAAGGTGTAACTTACGTCTGTCCTAACTGCGGTTTCAAAGGTCCATGAGGTGAATTAAATGGGATTAGTAGCAATGACGTACAAAGTAAATCCAAACCCAGATGTTGATGGTGTCGACGCAAATGCCATCGCAGAAACAATCAGATCCTTTTCAGATGAAGTCTACGATGTACAGAATGTCGAGACAAAGCCACTTGCTTTTGGTCTTCAATTCGTAGAAGTCCACGTAGTCATGGACGATGGAACTGGTTTATCTGACGCATTCGAAGGAAAGATGTCCTCGATTCACGGTGTTGGAGAGATTGAAGTTCTTTCCATGGGCTTACTTTGAGTTTCTCAGTTTCAGAATTTCCTGTGGAATTCTGTAAGTATAACTGAACTCTCTAGATGAGAGTATTATTTCGTGCTCTTTGAAAGTAATGTTCTCAAAACGTGATTTTATTTCGTGTAGAGGCATATTTGAAATCAGAAGACCATCATTTGAGATGCTGATTCCAGTTTGCACGCTTGGTGGAACTGATGAGTACACTATCTTATCATTGGAAATTTCCACCAATCCAAGATTTTGGAAGGTTTCTTGAAACTTCAAAACCACAGTTTCCCAATTACTAATTCTAATGGAATCAGACATCTTCATCAACTAGCCCATGTGATTGATTGGTGATTGCATGAATTCTCTAAGTAACGTTGTGGCATAAGTTCCTGAGCCCAATGTGAACCTAAACTTGATACAGGCTCCATCTGGGTGCCATCTGTCTCCTTCTTTCGGGCCATTGATCCAAGTTTCGCCAAGGGATTCTTGGGAAGCGATAGTGACGCTTTCAAAGGAAAACTCATCGAATTCTGCAACCAATGGTCTTCTAGTTCCTTTAGTGGTAAGTCTTGGTATGTCTTCAATTGTCCAAGAAGAATCATCCAATCCCATCTGTTTGATCACATTAGATTCAATTTCCCCAGATTCTCCAAAGGAGGTCTTGATTTCTGTACCTGGTAGAGGTCCTGTGACGCACAAACGCTTCATTTGACAATTCCTAGAAATTCTTGGTAATGTTCTTTCTTCGACTTTGAAGAACTCTTTTGCATCCATCTGTCCTCCTTGCTGAACATGAGCAACTAAATCTCCAGGGACTGGAGTGGAAAGTGCAATTCCAGAGTCAATTCTTGATTGCAATGACTTATTGAAAACTACTGATTGTAGGGCATGAACCGTCATCAATTGGAGATTATTTGGAAGAGTTTTGAATGCCCCTAGATAATCATTCGGCTTTGAAAGCAGATGTTGGATAATGCTTCTCTCAAAACCCATCCATTGTGGTATATCTTCGAGAAGATCGTCAGAGATTCCATTTTCTCTGATTTTTTTCCTAACCGCAGCTGCCTCTTCAGATTCTGCCTCACCTTCCATTGCTAGATAAGTCATTACAGCATCTTTCCAATTGCCGGAGATGACATGCCTGCCAACCTCAGCAGTTACAGGACGTCCTGATCCAAATCTCTGCGGTCCAATCCAATTAGCAAAAGTGTTCTCTCCTAACTTTTTTGCCAACTCATCTCGGATTGAGGTGACTTGTTGCTCTGCTTCCTCTGGTTGCATTGGAGAGCCATCAGGGTGAGCGCAACCCCTTACGATTATTGTGAATCTGTTTCCTTTGTGGTTTCCAAACCCAATCTTGTGGTTTGTTCTACCCAGGACTTCTATTTCCACATCTTTGAGCTCAACTTGCGATACTTTGTGAGCAGGTGCGTCTATTACGAATAATTGCTTTGTAATCGCTCTTTTGTCCTTGGTTCCTGCAAAGAATATTCTCTTTCTTGGAATATGTAATATCTTAGCGAGTTTGTTGATGAATCTATTCGTTTCCCAGTTGGTCAAGGTAATTCTTGCTAGTGTAAATCTACCTTTGTTATTCATGGCAAGGGAAGTGGACATTTCTTCCACACGGAAATCTGAAATTCTCGATTTTAGTCTACCGCCTATCCCTGTGAAGTTGGTGGAGAAACCCTCTAAACCGATCATTTCGGCAGTGGAGTTAGACATATTTTGCCTCCTCAGAGGCTTGCACTTTCAAATTCTGTAGTGATTTGAGAGATAATCTCTTGAAGCAATTTTTCGGGTTTTTTCTTACCTGTTGTTCGAATGTAAAACTCTGGATCATCTAAATCTAAGTGACCAGGGAAGTAGTTAACGTACTCAACGGAATCATGTGCATCTAATCTGCTTCTGATGAGTTGAAGACTTGTGTGGCTTTCTCCAATAATCCTAAGTTTTAGTTCATTAGAGTCGCGTTGTAGTACTTTAACAGGCATGTTAACCGGTCCTCCGACTTAAGTTCCTCATTTGAACCTTATGCTGATGATTACATGTTGTTTGAAGTCAATTCGACCTCCTACTTATCAACCAAAAATTGTTGGGTTCTGTAATGTCGGAGAGTAGAATGGACAAGTTCCTACTCTCAAAATCAAAATCCTTTGAGAAATCCGCCTCAGCAATTCTGGTCGTTGCAGCGCTGCTTACCATTGTTTTCACAGCAACTCTTGTTACAAATCCACCAACATTTTCCACAGATCTTGATGATTTCACTCCTCAAGAATCGGAGTCGGTTGTTGCTCATGAGCGAATTCACAATTACTTCCCTAATGAATCGAGACCAATGTTTGTTCATATTACCTCTTCTTCAGGTAATGTTCTTACTATTGAAAATCTCCAACAGATGGACTTGGATGAGGAGATAATAAGAAATGAGAGCCAAGCCCGTCAAGATTTAATCGTGAGTTGGACTACTGGACCGGGAATTATAGAAGCGGCTCTAGAGGATGCAGAAAGTAATTTATCGATTCAAGAAATTTCCACATGGACTCAGCTAGTTGATGAGGTGGTTGATGATGATATTGAATGTGAATTAACATCAGATGATCGCTTACTTAGTGCGGCTACTTATGCATCCAGCGCATTATTGAATCAGGACTTGGATGTCAATCCAATTTGTGAATATCTTGCAGAAGGTCAGGGTGATTCTGTTCCAACAGCATCATCTCTGCTATGGGTTCTAGAAGTTGATCCGGATTTAGATTCCAACTTAAGAGAAGTTAAATCAAATGAATTGAGAGATGAAATTGAATCACTGTCTAGAGAGGACGGACTTTCCTACAGAGTGGTCAGTTTGGATTTGATTTCTCATGATATTGATGAAGGAACTTTCGATAATCTGACATTATTGATCATCATTGCCTTCATTGTAGTAACTACAATTCTAGCAATTACCTTCAAGTCTTTCAAGGGCGTAGTTTTCCCTCTAACAGCCTTAGGCGTTGCTTTGGTATGGACATATGGATGCCTAAATTTAGTTGGATACAAATTCACTGCCCTAGAGGTTGCAGTTGCTCCGCTAGTTCTTGGATTAGGAATTGATTATTCGATTCACTTGCAGAGGGCGTATACGTCCTTACGACAAGATATCGATAATCCAAGTGAAGCATGGTTGAAGTCATGCTCGAATTTGAGCATGCCATTAGGGTTAGCAGTTGTAACTACAGTTGCAGCGTTTTTAGCTAATTTGGTAAGCCCACTCAGCCCAGTAGCAAACTTCGGAATCGCACTCGCTTTAGGTGTAATTTGTGCCTTCGTCGCTTCAACATTAGTCGTAGGTGCGCTTCATGTGAAGATAGATGGTCTGCAAAAAGTAACTTTTGGGGAGAATTTGTCTCTGCCTTTGTTGACAAAACAACTTGTATCATTCCAGACGAAGCAACAATTTGCAGTTATTTTGATGACTATAATCATCTCGATAGCGTCAATCTTTGGGGCATTGAGTTTAACTACAGAATTCGACTTAACGGATTTTCTTGACGATGATCTTGAGGTAATGAAAACTAGTAATCAACTCCAGACGGAGTATGAATCCGCTGGCTGGAAACTAGTTTACATATTGATTGAGCCAGAAACTGAGGGTGCAGTCATTGCAGATAGTATCGATTTATTGGATCATTTGAGATTATTGCATTTTGAATTGAAAGTGAATAGCGATGTCGTTGGAACTAGTGCAGTTAACCCATCTCCATCGTATGATGGGATATACGTTGTTCTAAGAGATGCGATTATTCAAGATGAACAGTTTGGATTAGACCATTCATTGGAGGTCTACGATGGTGACGTTCTGCCCCTGAGGGGCGTTGATGAAATAGATCTAGTAAGTGCGTTGATTGAGTTATCAGATAATGAAACACTATCTGATCCAGTGAGTGGAAAAACTTGGTCGCAGAGGGTTGAAAATACTGTTAATATAGAGGACGGGGAAATCAAACATTTGAGGATAGAAGTAAGGGTTGATGCCTCAACTTCTGAAGAATCTGCAAGAGTAATCGCTGATTTCCAGGAGATGGTGTATGGAGATGGGAAGATTTCGACTTCCCTTGATGGTGTTGCAATTGTTTATGTCACTGGTGATTTAGTCACATTACAATCTGTCTTGGATGGCTTGAGTATTTCTCAACTTGAGTCTACTCTGCTCTCTTTAGCAGCCTCACTTGGCGTTCTATTCATACTAACTCGCAAGTTTGTACCTGCTTTGGTAATTCTAACTCCAGTTGGACTGGCAGCAATATGGGTGGTTGGTTCAATGGCTCTAATGGGTTTGAGTTGGAACGTTCTAACGGTTATGGTTACTGCACTTTCTCTTGGAATTGGAATCGACTTCAGCATTCACATGTGGAAAAGGTTAGAGCTTGAACTTGAACGTAATGATGTGTCAAGAGAAGAGGCATTGGCTTCGGCTATGTCGACAACGGGAGTGGCACTCATCATGTCTGGTCTTACAACATCTCTTGGATTCATGGTGCTTATTTTCTCTCCAATGCCAGTAATTCAAGACTTTGGAGTTATCACAGCAGTAACTGTTGCATTTGCTTTGCTTCTAACATTATTTGTCCTGCCAGTGCTGGTTGAGCTAACTGAAAACAAGACTGAGGCAAATTGATTAGAAAGCTGACAGAGCTGCTATTATTTCATTCATCTCAAGACCCTGTTCCCTTGCAATTAAAGCCAAACATATCCAACTGGTACTTGGCTCTAAAGCCTTATTTTTCCTTCGTTGTCTTCTTGATATCTCTTCTTTAGAAAGCCCGGTTTTTCTTGCTATAAATCCTAGTAATAGCCTTTCTTTTGCAACTCTAGGATCAGATGACTGAATCTCAAATCCATCCTCATCTGCATTCTCGACTACCTTGTTTTGCTCGGATTGATCAATATTTGGTTCAACTTCGGTACTAGTAGGAAAGGTCCCGGTTTCAAAGTCTGAAAATGATACTGGATTGAGCAGACGTGAAGGTCTCGGTACCCATGACAAAGGAGTTTTTTCGATATTCTGCAGAGTTACAGCTGGAGTTAGAATTTCTTCATCATCTTGAATAATCCAACCTTGTTCAACAAGTTTTTTGATTGCCCGTTCCGCATCACCGGGACTTAGAAACTTTAAATCGAAAGAAAGAATTCTTTCCGCATCCTCTAATTCCACCTCAGTCTCAGATTTGAAAAGGTGAGAAAGGGTCCTGATAACATCAAGTTGTTCAGGACTCATATCATAGCCAAATTGCCGTCCTCTAATGAACAATGCGGTGTTTACATTTTTGTGAATGATTTGTCATCATTCATCACCCATTTGTCCCCATTTGGTGTTTTGTAAATGGTCGTATCCAATTCATACTCGTATTCTCCACCCGGAGGAAGTTCTTCCCAGCCTGAAATTCGGTTCACATTATCTGCTTTGTCCTTAATCAGAACATCCAAAGCAGAAGCAGCTTGCTCGATGTTAAATTTTTCATCTACTGACTTAGTTTTTGGTGGACCTTTTGGTCTTGCTGAATTTTGGTTGGGTTTGATTGATTTTGGTGGGCCGGCTGGTTTGGTTGGTTGAGGCTGCTCTTTTTGTTGAACTAGTTTACCTGATGCATCAAGTTCCATAGACTTCAATTCAGAATTTCCCCCTCTCTTTAGGATTAGTCCAACGATGATAACTGCCACCAAAACTCCAATACTTCCAAAAATTAAATTCGTTGTTGAGTTTAATCCTGACGAGGTATAATCGAAAACTTTGACGTTATTATTCTCGTCGAGCTCAGATATCAAATTATCTGAGTCAATTTCAACAATCATTTTCCAATCATCGCTTGGGGTGACAAACCCTAGCCTAACTAACTTAGTGCTTTGAGAATCAATCCTGCTAAATGATTCTCTTGCAACTATTTCCCTTTGCCCTTCAACCTCTGCTATTACTGTAATATTGAACGAACGCTCAATTGCCTCATCAACATTAATTACGGGTATTTGTAGATTAATTCTATCTCCTCCATCAAAGTCAGGTACCTCAAACTCTCCTAATTTTAAGTCTGGACCAACGGAATTTAGTGGCAGGGTAAACCAAGGTTCCAGTTCAGTGTTTCCTGCCGCAGTCTGTAATTCCCAACCAGCATCGTCAGTTCCATATGCCCAGCAAGAAATGTATGCTTGGGTTTCGAGATTATTTGGGTCACCTTGCTCTGAGAAATCGAACTCAAAGGTGAAAAGAGAAACTCCTTGATAAGAGGAGGATGGCAGATTGTTGACCGTCAAAGGTTCCCATTTCAAAGATTCAGATTTTACTTGACAAGACATTGACAAATTACCGTTCCATGATATTTCTTCTTCAACATTAGCAGCAACAATTATTTCATCCAGGTGGTACCTAGAGTATTCAGTTGATTCTATCGGTTGTCTCAAGATAGGATTGGTATCGTCTATTGAAATTCTGGGTATTTCAATTTCAGCGATAACGCTATTATCATTTGAATCTTTAATTTTGATAGTCGCTTGATTCAGGATACCTTGATTAAGAGGAACTGGAATCTCAACACTGAAACTTCCATCATTAGAATATTCAGAAAGAGATCCCTGCCATACTTGCTGTCCAATATACCCGTCCCAAGTTATCCGGATTCCTCCTGTGTATGCTCTTTGAGTATAATTATGGGTTAAACTTCCAGTGAATGAAATATATTCATCATTTTTTAATGCCCAATTTTGGACAATATCTCCAGTAACTTCACCTTTGTCATCAATTAGATTTGAGATGACATAATCTAATTTATTACTCAAAATCCACTGGGAATCAAATCTGGTTTGGTTTACGCCATCTATGTCTGTAACCTTAACATCTAACCTTCCATTTTGTAATTGTCTGCTATTCAGTGACCATGTACTGGAAAGGACGAAGTTAATTTTAATCATTTCATCATCACTAAATAAGTAACACTCATCAACAATCACTTGTAATCTTGAATCTCTAGGGAGGCAAGAATCACTGGATATCTGGTACGTTATACCTAGATTTTCTTGTCCTCCTAGAAGCAGACTGACTTCTGTTATGTCGGAAATACCATTTGCGTCTGAAACTGTAACTGACCAACCAACTTTTTGGTTAGGCTCTATTAATTGGCTTCCTAAGTTTTCGAATTCATATATCGGTTCTATAGATAATATCTCAGAAAAATAAGGTGTCCTCGTAGTCCACCAAATCGTTCCATTTAATGGCTCATAGGTTGGAATTGAACTGCCGGATTTATCCTCGCCTTCAACAAGTACCCTAACATATTGGTCATCATCATTGACCGAGTCATCTAGTATCAATTTGATAACATTCTCGCTACCAGTTGTTTCAAGAATGTGCTCATAAATTTGGTATTCATTTTCTTGAGACATCCCATCGTTGTTTGTATCATGAACTTTTTGAATCCATACACTTGTTTCCAAAGTTGAGTCATCCAATCCTCCAAAATCAGCATAGTTGATTTCTACTAATCTATTTTCGTCTTTGTTAACATATGAGCCGCTTACAGGATTGGATGATGCTAGAATCGGTATTTCTGCATCTATTATCACGTCAAGGGAGTTCATTGCAGTCAGGACATTAATAGCTTGATTAGATCTTGCTTCGTAGTAAAATAAGCCATTTCCTGAAGTATTTGACGGAATTACAATCTCAAAATTATTCTCCACATCAGTGCTATACCTCATCCAGTCGGTAGAGGAGTTAAACCACTCCCCGGGGAGATTATCTTTTCCAGCAATCTTTCCTTCTATGTCTAGGTGTAATCTGACTTCGACCTCCCCGTAATCTAATTTTTTCCCGGTGTTGGAATAAATTGCGTTTAGGTTTACGCCTAATGTTGAATTTGCTGGTAGAATATCATCATTCTCAATTGGGTTAAGAGCGTTGATGGAGGAATAGTAATCCGAGTGTGAAATTGTTAGGTTTCTGTCAATTGCGATAGCATTTGGTTCGGTGTGATATGTTCCTATCTTCGGATATGATGGTGATGAAGATGATATGTTGTATGTCAAAACGTCTCCTGTAGCATTCTCGCTTAGGCTAAATGTCCAGTTGATGTTAGTCAATCCATAAGAACCATTGCTGGGTACAATCTCAATGCTCTGGTCAACAATTAGATCGGAACTTTCCACTATATGTGTGGAATCATTATGCTGATAATAGATAAGATTAGCATATTCATTAGCTAGGTGTTGATTAATTCCCAAGGAATGACTTGAAATATTCAATGAATATTCTTTCTCTTGTAGGTATGCCATGTGGGAACTTTGTATGGTTATAGGTTCTGAATAGGGATTAATTCTAGTTGGTATTTGGCTAAGAATTACTGATTGATGAGCTCCGATTTCTACTCCATCAAAATCAGGAGTAATCCAAGGGTCTAGACTCGTAGACGAAAAATTAACTCTGTATTGGATCCATGACATTCGAGAGTGCATTGATTCGTTATTTGAAATGAGTGTGTGATTGCCGACTCGTAAAAATGTTGAATTCCCTGTATAGTCCAAAGGCATCCAAGGGGATGTTATCAACCCAAATTCCGACTCAGAAGTCCTGTATTGTAACTTCAAATCTGTGCCTTGTGGTTCAGAACCAGACAATTTAATCCAATGCGGTGTTGCCGTACCCTCAGAATTAATGCGCAAATCAATCGGGTCCGATGTTAACCAACCAATCGCTATGTCAGGAGATGTGTCATATTGCGTATCACCGAGATAATTTACCGACCAACTGGAAAATGGCCAATAACTTGCATCTCCTCCTGCATACAGTATTGTATTGTTTCCACTTGCCATTGCAGACATGAACATAGAGTTTGAAATATCCCCTAATCTCCTCATGTGCCCCGTTTCTGGGTTATACCCGTATGTTTTTCTTTCTGGAGAAAAGGTATATCCTCCTTGCAGTATAATCTCGTCATTGTAAACCGTTGACGCCATTCCCATTATCTTCCAAGGAAGTGTTGTATGATTTGTCCATGTATCGTTTACAGGGTCATATACTTCGGTATGATTTGCGGGTTGAGTCTGCCAATTTCCGTTTGCATTTTGAAGCCTAACAAATCCGCCCAGGGCGTATAATTTACCATGGTAATATTCGAGTACGTGCGCATATCTGTTAGCATTC
The DNA here is from genome assembly GCA_002718195.1 of Methanobacteriota archaeon. GTDB lineage: Archaea > Thermoplasmatota > Poseidoniia > Poseidoniales > Poseidoniaceae > MGIIa-L4. The sequence goes on from PBDU01000005.1 coordinate 161,620, forward strand.
ATGCTTCCAAGTTCAGTCCAGGTGTCGTTGTTTATGTCATACTTCAACAAGGCGTTTGAAGGATCAGAGCGGGATTCCCTTGATACGCCCCCGCTCACAAAAACATCGTTGCCGTTCTGAGTAACTCCTGCCATTCCAACACTTTTTCCGGAAGGCATAGGTGCCCCATCGTACCAAGTCGAGTTTGCTAAATTGTAAATCTGCACCATGCCAGTAGATATCACTTCAGGGTTTGAATTTGGGTAATGGTCGCCAATAGTCAAAATTTTATTTCCATGTTTTGCACAACCATGGTATTGTTGCTCGTACACCATAGTGTGGCTTGCAGGAGTCCAAGTTTTGTTAGCGACATCAAATATTTGAACAACTTGAGTCGGTCCTTCATCCCCTGATTGCTGTGGATTAGGGTCAACTCTTCCACCTAGTAACCAAAATTCATTAGTTTCCTGAACAAACACCATGCAAGAGCCCGTTGTTGACATTACCAATCCCTGACCTTGAGGGCTTAGCCAGTTGACTTGTGGTCTAGATAGTAGAACCTCATTAGATGCGGAATCAATTCTCAGATCTGTCAGAGTAAAATTACTGGAGTCGAATTTATCGTTCAAAAATACAACCTTATTGCCGGAATCTTCAATTGTGGTAAAAATCTGATTATCTTCTTGGACAATCATGCTGTTAATGCTTGAGAATAACATTAGCAAGACCAGTGCTAAGGCTTTGGTTAGGTTTGAACTGGCCATAATCAATCCATTAGATGTATGTTAAAATCTTTTTTTGTTGGAGGATTATCATTAGAGTTCATAAACGCTTGATGCACAGGTTAATTGGGTTTAGTATTTTGCAGGGTTTCAAGAGGGTTGGTATGACAAAGGACTACGTTGCAATTGACCCAAGGACTGGTAAACCTATTTCTTTTGAATCAAGAAAGAAAAGAGCGGTCATCAGTGTTGCAAGAGATGGTCCTTGGAATGCTATTCCAAACAATAACATCATCCCTTTAGCCACTGGGGATATTGAATCACTAACTGTTGATTGGAGAGGGAAAAGTTACACTATGACCAGGAAAGACGGCGTTGAGGCATTATCTAAGGTTAAAGGTTCAAAAATAAATAGTGCTCATGACGCTCTAATAAAAGCAGCCTCATCTGATGACTCAGAATTGAGAATTGCTGCGTTGAACGCTATGCCTGAGATAGCAGAACAAAAATCTGGGGAGTTGTTTGATTATCTCAGTGTTCTACTTGATGATCGGGATATCAATGTGAGTAAAGCTGCATCCCAAACACTAGAAATAATGGCTCCAGTTTTTCCTTCTGGCGTTGAGGATTCTTTAGTTAATGAACTACTAAGCGATGTGTCATATAGAGCAAAAGCTGCTTGGAATGGTTTACAAGCACTTTGTGATGTTTGGCCTGAGGTTGTTTGCGACCATATAGACTGGTTATTACAAGAGGATGACCCAATCTTGCGCAGAAAGGCATCTAAACTTCTGAAAAGAGTGGTCTCAACAGCATCTTCTGCTGCTTGGGATTTGATTTCTTGGTCTTTACAAGATATCGATACGCAGGTGAGGATAAATGCAGCAAACACCCTACCATCCATGGTTAATAGAGAAGCAAAAATGGCAATTATATTCGCTGAAAGAGCACTACTAGATACAGACTCTAAGGTAAGAAATAAGGCTCTTCAAGTACTACAAAGAGTGGATGTAAATGTAGGAAGAGCAAAGCAAATCATTATCGCTTCAACTAGGCATCCAAACCCGGAAATACGTCGCAATTGTATCGAAATGCTTGACAGAATATTAGTTGAGGAAGAGCAAAGAGAACTTGCTGAGGATTTGCTGAAGACCGAAAAAGACGAAGAAATCAAGAAGACATTGAGGAAACTCTTGATAGACATCTCATTGGAAGGGACTGAAGCAGAAAAGAACAGATTCCTCGCTCCTGCTGAACCCGTCCCTGCAATTGACAGGGAGGTAGCAAGTGCTATGGGTCAAGCGATTGGATTGTTAGACGAAAACGGCAATCTTAGAACAACTCTACCATCTGCAAAAATTCAGACAAATCGTGATTCAATAAACATCTCTAGAATACCAAAGGAAGATCAGAAACACATCAAGAAAGCTAGACCCACATTCAATGGTGTTCCAATAGAAGACATCGACGACGATGATGATGATTTTGAGGATATGTACGATAATCACTATCCTTGAATATATTTACCAAGCCGTCAGCATTAAAGAGTGGTCGTTGGTCGGACGCTTGCAAGGAGTTGACACTATGAGCGGTGCATTCAACGATAAGGAAGAACAATTTGACCGCCTTTGGGATGGAATTACCCCAAAGGGAACTAACAGAACAAAGGCATTCAAGTTCAGACAATACATTCTTGAGCATGTTAGACAAACACGCAGACCACTTACTCGTGCTAACGCAAAGAAGTATTGGATGGGTCAACTCCAAAAGGAGATTAAAGAATCAGAATCTTTCTGATTTGAAAGGTAAGGTCGCATCCCTCCTGTGACCACGACTAATACACGGAGAGGATATCAAATGTTTACCAATACAAAATTTGCAACATGGTCGCTTAAACCAGAGATTCTTTCTGGTTTAGAAAAAATCAACTGGGATTCTGCTACAGAAATCCAAAGAGATACGATTCCTATAGCACTTAAGGGACTAGATGTCATTGGACAAGCTAGAACAGGATCTGGAAAGACTGGTGCTTTTGGAATTCCAATCCTCAACGCAATAGAGGCGAAAGGTTACCTTCAAGCTCTAATTTTGTGTCCAACAAGAGAATTAGCAAAGCAGGTTTCAGAGGAATTAGAGAGCATATCCGGGGACATGAATCTCAGTATCATTTCTGTTTACGGTGGTACTGATCTAGAAAAGCAAGCAAGACAATTGTCTGCTGGAGTCGATATTATCGTCGGTACCCCTGGAAGGGTTATGGATATGACTAAAAGGGGATATATCGACATGAATTCTCCACATTACTTTGTACTTGATGAAGCAGATAGAATGCTTGACATGGGTTTCTTCCCAGACATAATGTGGGTCCTAGAAAAAATGTCAAACAGAAAGCAAACATTGCTATTCAGTGCTACCTTCCCGCAGGAAATAATCGATGCAGCAAACGAATTTATGTCGAATGCTGAATTCGTTCAAACCAATGAAGACGAACTGGACCTTCCAGATATAGGGATGTTCAGAGTAAAAGTTTCAAGAAATAACAAACTTCATGCTACAACAAGAATATTGATGAACAATGAGCATGGTCAATCAATAATCTTCACAAATACAAAGAGAATGGTTGACTTACTCACTTCAAAACTGAAGAAATCCAAGTTTGATGCTCACGCACTACACGGAGATATGAATCAAAATCAGAGAGAGAAGTTGATAAATTCCTTCAAAGATGGTAAGCAAGACATCATAGTCGCTACAGATGTTGCAGCGAGAGGTCTTGATGTCGACGGGATTAGTTTGGTGATTAACTATGATGTGCCTAACGACCATGAATCATTTGTTCATAGAATCGGTAGGACTGGAAGAATCGGAAGGGAAGGAAGTGCTTGGACTCTATGCTCTTCCCAAGATTCTGGAGAAATGGATAAGATTGAGGCAGCCTTTGGAATAGTCCAAGAAAAAATGGACATACCCCAATTACCCTCTGGCAGCGAAGAGAGAGTTGCATGGCAAGAAGATTTCACAGATAGTTCAACTCCATTTGGCTATGTTAGAATTGAGTTGGATGGTCTACATGGTTCCAACTTCAAATTATTCAAATGGTTTAGAACAAATCTTAATTGTAAGGAAGAGGAACTTGGCGATATTATCAAACTAAAGGATTCCACAATTATAGAGGTTCACAAATCAAAGGCATCGCTAGCCATGAAAGTACTTGAAAAGCAAAAGTACAACGGTAAGAGTCTAAGTTACTCTCTGTCAACTTTTTGATTTACTCTTCCTCACTCTTCTGAGGCAGTAAATCTCTGTAGTCCAATGATATAGTAAAACCACTATTTTCACCACTTGGCCAATAGCCTTCATCATTTGGCTTTTCGATTATTATCGATGAGAATAATCCAGTAACCAAGCCAATAGCTGCTAAAGACCATGCGCCTTGGATTGAATTATCCCACTGTATCTGGGCATTCCCGCACATGGAGGAAACAAGGTTATTGAATTCACAAGTCCTTAGAATCTCTCTTGCTGCTTGAGCATCAGCATCATTAGTAACTCTGTATATAGCGAGTAAAAACAAAATTATCATGACACTTAATCCCAAAAATGGCTTGACATTCCATTCTTTTCTGATGGTGAATCTCCATTTGTCAATTCCTGCCTTTGAAGAATCTCTAACTCTACTGGGACCACCAATGAACATGAACCAGATGAACCACATCAAGATCAAGAGAACTAAGAATCCCCATTCGTAGACATGTCTGTGGAAGGCCCACATGTTGTTCAGGCAGGTAGGATCGTTTGGATTCGCAACACAAGCGTCTACTGCAATTGGATAAAACAAAACAAGCCTTGTCAAATTGATTATGAAAACAATTGCACTGAATACAATAATTGCCTGAATCCTCTTTTTTTGAGCAACCCCGTCTGTAAGCATTATCAGGGTGGCAAGGAAAATCATTTCGTGAACTCCCGCACATTCATCAGAAACATAGAGTCCAACAGAGTCGAATACGCCTGGGAAATCAGCGTGATAAAAATCAATTCTAGTTAACCAGCCATTGTGCATGGATAGTGCAGACGCTCCATCCCCCCATATCATCTGGACAATCTCGTTCCACATCCATGCCTCAGCAACTTGAATTGGTGCAAGTGTATTACTTGGAGCGGTCAAAAACCAGTAAAATGCCTCGACCAAGATTAGTGCTAATGGTATTTTCAGATACTTCATCCCAAGTTGAATGAATTCTTCTGTACTCAAATCGTCATTATTTTCCTTTCCGAGATTGACTTGCTTCTTTTTTTCACGAGCTTCTTTGAGCTTTTTTTGGGATTTTGACTCGATTCCTTTGAAACCCAATCCAATCCCTCCTAATTAAACAGAATCGGCATTACAAATGAATCTAATTGTTCGATGGCTTGAATTTTAGTCCGTCTAAATGGATTAATTCAAAGGGGGAGAAACTTTGCACAATCCATGGAGGAGTCAATGGGTTCTTCTCCAATTGAAGAAAAGATGGAACCGACCCACAGATTGAATCTCGTAGGGTATTTCTGCCCAGTACCAGTTTCAGAATTGAAAAACGCAATCACTGCATTAGGTCATGGCTCAATAGTGGAACTAATATGTGATGACCCTGAAACACTACATGATATACCGATGTTGATAGGAAGAGGTAGAAGTGAGTTAATCTCTGTGAAAGAAGAGGCTGGAGAAATTCGATTCTTAATAGAGGTGATAAAATGAAAGACATCGAAGTTAACCTTGTGGAGAAAGAAAATGTCCCAAGCGAAGCTAAACTTCCAACTAAGTTTGGTGATTTTACAATAAGGGTATTCCATGAACAGGAGACTGGTTTAGACCACGTTGCTTTGATGATGGGAGATATGAATGGACCTGATCCAGTCCCTGTAAGAGTTCACTCAGAGTGTCTAACTGGTGATGCTTTTGGTTCGCTTCGCTGTGATTGTGGACCGCAATTAGATGCTGCATTGAAATCAATCTCAGACAACGGCTGGGGATGTTTGCTATATTTACGACAAGAGGGAAGAGGAATAGGATTACACGCAAAAATCCAAGCCTATCATCTTCAAGACAAAGGAGCAGATACGCTTGATGCTAACCTAATGTTAGGTTTACCCGCTGATGCCAGAGACTACAAAATAGCTGCATCCATGCTGACTCACCTTGGGATAGATGTGGTTTCTGTGTTCACAAACAACCCCAATAAAATCGCTCAATTGGAAAGTTATGGTATCAATGTTGCAAATCGCATTCCATGGGTGTTTGGAGTTAGCCCTGAAAACAAATCATATCTTGAAACTAAGGCTCAAAGGATGGGACACGAAATCAAAGACACACAACTAGATTGAAAAAATGGGGCCGTGGCCGGGAATCGAACCCGGGCCGGGGGAACCACAATCCCCCGTGCTAACCCCTACACTACCACAGCCATTGGGTAGCCTGCCGTCTTGAGTTAGGTATTTCAAGAATGCGATGTGCCTAACTCTCTTGTTAGAGAACATATTTCATCCAGATAAACCATGTCTTCAAGTGCTATGGTTGATGTGGAGTAATTGATGAGAACGAATTTTGGTAGTAATACTGCGATTTTGCTAGTTTCTCTAATCTTACTCGCTTCCGCTTCTTCGGTCACGGCAAGGTCAGTTCATGACGCCACTGTGATTGATTTACTGCCACAAGGAGACTTCGCCGACCAGAGCCAATGGGCATTATCCTCTAAGGATATTTTCACACAGCAAAATGCGGAATATACCGAAGTAATGGTGGCAGATGACAAATTATCAATTGTAAACGATCGCCCTCTAAATCTAGGTGAACATACCATCTGGGCTTCTACTACCTCAACCGATTCGAATGCCTCGATTGGAAACCCTGATGGCGCTTACTCTTGGTCCAAAGGACCGGTGATTTCAGTAGATGGATTTGATATCTCTGCAATAGAAGATTTAGATTACTACGGAGCCAAGTTGCTTTTACACATCCAAATACCTGATGCACTTTACCAAGATTCAGTAAGAGTATCCATAGAGTGGGGAGGAACTTACGAACTTGTAAAGAACTGGGCACATACAACTGGTGCGATTAATTACATCAACTCTAATGCATATGAAATTGACCTTGACCAGTACAATAACTGGAACTTCTCCGAACTTGGAGATATAGAGGTCACACTGGATTATGTCAGTGAAGGCACAACAGATGATTCCCAACTTAACGTTGATGCAGTCGGCTTGAAGTTAACTGCTAAGACACAATGGTATGGTAATGAAGTCTCAAAGGCGATAACTACATTCTCAGATTTAGGTCTTCCAATAATCGAACAAAATCTCTCAACTGGGACGAGTTCAAGCCTCTCGTTGACTCCTTGTGGTTTAGAGGCATCAAATGGAACAACTGGAACCTGGGAGAGTGAACCCATAGAAACTCCTTACAATCAGAGAATTGGAAGAGTACACTATCAAATTGAAAACAACACCGAGGATGATGTAGTTTTGGAATACGCAACAAGTGAAGATGGTATTCAATGGAGTGGTTACTCTCCGATTAGTAAACACATGTTATTGCCTGATAATGAATTTACAAAACTTAGAATCACGACTTCAGAAGAATGCATACAGCGCGTGTGGGTCGATGTTAATGATCCATCTTTGACCCTCACAGGTAGAATAATCGGAGATGCTGATGGTTTGGATTTGAATTATTCAAGTTTCATAGTAGCCATAGAGGATAATGCAGTAATTTCTGAACCAATATCTGGTCCAATGAGCATGAGTTACTCCATTCCTATCGGGAAATATCTTGACGCAGATACTGAGAGTTTTGAATTGAGCATCGCTGGCTGGTTTATTTGGAATAGTAGAGGAGATGCCTCAACAACAATCTTAGAAGTTTCAAACGTTGATGTTTCAGGTGGATTTACCATTCAATACGACGAAGATCCGGTCTGTTCCATATCTGGAAATCAAAACTTACAGGAAGATGGTGGAGGACTAGTCCTACCCCTGATAACAAGATGTACTGATGATAGAACTGCTCCTGAGGATCTGATTGTTTCATTCGAGAATTCAAATCCAGGTCTTGTCGATGTTAGCTTGAGTGAAGGACAAATAAGAATTGCTTTGGTAAATAATCAACACGGAGTAGCGAGTATTGTTACTACTGTCGCAGACACTGCAGGAAATACTTGGTCTGAAAATTGGCTAATAACGGTTGATGAAGTTGATGATTTACCTCAGCTGGATGAGTTCCCTGCAGTTATTCCAGTTGAACATGATGTTCAGAGCGTGATTCAGTTCTCTTACTCAGATGTTGACTCGTTGGAACTTACTGCATCTACTAGCCGTTCATGGGCAACAGTAAATATCGAACTAAGAGAGATAACGATAATTCCTCCTACTCCTGGTTATCAATCATTTGATTTGACAATCTGTGATGATTCAAATTGTGTTTCAAGAACTGTAGATTTAGAGGTTCTGGCTTTGCCTGATTTATTCATAGAATCTATAGAAGTTGAGAATGAGAAGCCATTAGAAGGGGATATTGTTGAGGTTTCCGTATTCGTAAGAAACTCCGGTCAAGCAGAGGCTGGTTTCGTATCTGTTAGAATACAAGATGATAATTCAGTATTGCACATTGGAGAGATTGCGGTAATTTCTCCGGGTGGATTAGGTGTTGTCAGTTTTGACTGGCAAGTTCCTGATTCTGATAATTTAGTCACATTAACTGCAATAGTAGATAGATCATCAGATATTGATGAAGGTGACGAGACTAATAACGAGCAAAGGCTTAACGTAATAATCACCCCAAACCAAGACGATGATTCAGGAACTGAAGGTAGTTCTATACAAATATCAGGAACTGCTTCGACAATTGCCACGATTGGAATAATTATTCTTCTTGTTGGTCTGTATGCTCTGTTTGCGCCAGCTAAAATCAAAAAGATAGAATGAGCAAATATCATTTTGCACACTCGATGTCGCATAATTCTATGATTGGGGTATACATTCATAACCTCAAGTAATCGCTGATGGAATATTCTCAGGCTGTGGGGGCCGTCCTTTCGAGGGAGAATAGGAAGTGGGGTCAATGACTCAATTGAAAATAAGAATAGAAACTGAGGAGTTCATTTACGAAGAATACATAGAGGCTTGATTATTCAGACTTAGTCCACATTCTTGGATAAGTATCTGCTTTCATAATCACAGAGCTTGGCTTTGCTATTTCGCCTTCGCTCATAGCCTTAATCGATGCTGTATCGCAGAGCAATTCAGCGATTGCAACAAGTTCATTTTTGCACGTAAATAAAGCCACATTGGACCCTTTTGTCCATCCAGTAGGAACCTTGACTATTCCAGGTCTGAGCAAAGGTGCACCATGACTTAATGCAGCAGCAGCACTGTCTTTGACATATATCGCAGGTAGATCTTGAACAATTTTTTCAACAGGGTGTACAATTCTTAGCATGGCAGATTCATCGCCTTTTTCCTTCCATAGGTAGATTGCATCAGCGACTTCTTGAAGGCTCACACAATGTTCAAGTTTGAAATCTCCAGATGATTCTCTTCTTAACTCCACCAAGTCAACTTTCTGATTCATCAATAGACCAAGGTCTCTTGCCATGGTTCTAACATAGGTTCCAGCCTCACAGGTTATCTTAACAATGATTAAATTCTCACTTTCATCTAAAACTGAGAATTCGTGAATTGTCCTTGTTCTAACTTGAACCTTAACAGCAGATATTTCAGGAGGGACATTGAAGATTTTTCCACGAAGTCTACTCATTGCATTTTCTAATTCATCAGTCGTAAATTCTCTGCTCATTTTCAATACTGCAATATATGTCTTATTGTGAGTCAAAACCTTGGATGTGAGTCTCATCACATTTCCACACAAAAGTGGAAGGACTCCGGTAGCGAATGGATCTAGCGTACCTCCATGCCCGAGTTTGTCCATGCCCAGCAGATCTCTAACCCATGCACTAACCTGATGTGAGGTTGGACCCTTTGGTTTGTCAAGTAAGATAAACCCACTAGCAAGCCTTTCCTCTAATGACCTGCTGTCTGGATCCTTGCCATGTTCTGGGTTAGTCGTAAAATCTTTTGAAAGGACAATCATCTTACTCACCCATTATGATTTTTGAAGCTAATTCTAGTACCTGTTCAGGACTGAGATTTGAGGCATCTATAATATCCGTGTATGGTTCTTCTTCTTGAGGTTTTATACCATATAGCGACATAAACCTCGCTTCGTCAATAACCATCCTTTCCCTGTTTTCATCTATCTTATTAGAGATATCGCCTCCTTCTCGAGCAACAACTCTTGATGCACGTTCCTTTTCAGAGACTTCTAACCATATCCTCTTGCAATTAAGGTTGAGTTTGTAAGCCCACCATCCAGCTAATCTTGATTCAAATATTTCAATGGAATTATCGTTTTTCATCTTGTCCATGAGCAATTGGTCTAGACTTTTGTCGACACTCAGGTCTTCTCTACACAGGTCCCCAAATTCATTCAGGGGCATATCTCTTTTTTTTGCTTCACTTCTGAAAATATCTCCTCCGTTTAGCGAATTCCAAGAATACTTCCTCTCCAATAATCCAACAAGTGTGCTAGTTCCACTCCCTGGATGTCCTGAGATTGTCACTTTAACCAAGAATTCACTTCCATGAATGCAAACAAACATCACATCGCATTAGTGATGGTCCATCTCTCGAGACGCTCTCACTTCCACACTCAGGACATACCATTGTTGAATCGCTTCGTGTTTCAGTGTCTTCTTCCTGAGTTTGTTTAGAAGTATTCTTGCTGGCTTTAGCCTGGTTCCTTCTGTTATTGTTAGCTCGATTCTTCTTTTTCTTCTCAGGCTTTTTGGTTTGTACCAAATGCAGGAGTGGCTCAGAAATTCTTCCTCCGTCTAAAACTAACGGGTGGGATTTGTATCGAATTAACTTCATGTGACGGTCTACAACTCTCCCCAGTGGAGCACTCATACAGATATATGCGCATATCCATGCTGGAAAAAATAAGAATCTGTCATCCAATAGGTTCCATTCTGGAGTCCAAGGAAGGGAAACATAGTCAACACGGAAGTTTTCTACAGATGTAGTAAGCCAAGCGAAAATTCCGATGATGAAAACCATTGTGAACATCATTGGCTTCATCATGCCTGTTTGGAGGTCCATCTGCTCAGGCATCATTTGTTGCTGAAGGGTCATTGCTTTGTCTTGGAGCGAAGAATCACGATTCATCCTTGCTTCATTCATTATCTGTCTAACTTCCCTTTGTCTGTGTTGTAGGTGAGCTTGTGCGATTGGATCCATGAACATGTTTCTCAGTACTGTGTTAACCAGCATCGAAGCAGAACCCAAAATCAGAACAGTGAGTATGAAATATTTCTCTTCAGGTAAAACTGGTGAAAGTATGGGTTGAGCCATTTCCCCGAGTGAGGTTCTCAATCCCGGGTTCATTACCAGCAGTAGCATCAAACCCATTATCATGAACATAGTAATCACAGAATTGCGATTTGGGGTTGGCGGTGCAGGGCCTGGACCGTTGCTCATAATCATTCCAAAACAATCCCTCGCATGAATATATTGCTTGAAAAATAAACAATTTCAACCATTTGAACAGTGAAGTTCATACAACCGTGCCTTCGATGATTTGTTCATGCGAAAGACTGACCCGCTGGAAGCATCGAAAACTTGGCAGTATCCTCTTCCAATTCCGATGCCTGGAGTTCCGGTTTGTGCAACTGAAGTTGATTTGAATAGGGAGGTTGAGAAATTATCACCAAAGCCCCTTTTCTTTATGTGGACAGATGATCAGAGACGATGCATAAACGGATATCAATTCATTCCAAGCGTAAGGCAAGGAGTGCCTCCTCAAGGTATCGAAGCTAGTATCGAAGCATGGGCAATGCAATACAAAGAAGCATGGTTGGTGGTAGATCTAAGAGATGGAGTAATTCCACCAAGCATCTCTATGCCTCTCTCGGATTACCTAGAAAAACAAATTTTCAGATGCATTGTTTTGGTAAGCGACTCCAGTGAAAATGAGTCTTGGCCACAATGGTCTTCTTCTTAATCAGTTGAACTCAAAGTGACAAGCAACACATGAACTAGCGTCTGCAGGATTCTCTGTTCCACAAATTGGGCAAGGCTTAGTCTCGGA
>PBDU01000006.1 GCA_002718195.1 Methanobacteriota archaeon
GATTTGTGTTAAGATTTTGAGTGGTAAAATTTCGCGGTTTCGCGATTAGGCATCAATTAGTTCATAAGCCCCCAAAGAGGCAAGGGCTTTTGAGGGGTGTATCTCATGTTGAACATCACGACCCGACAAGAATTACTAAGCAGAATCGTTGACACTTTAGGCATCGTTGTAGAAGATGCAAGATTTGACTTCGATGAGAACGGTCTCAGCGTCAGAGTAGTTGATCCTAGCCACGTGGCTATGGTGAAGCTAGACGTTGATTCCGCTGTTTTCGATTCTTGGGAAGTAGAAGAAACAAAGATTGGATTGGAATTAAAGAAGTTGAAAGAAACACTTGGACTTGGAAGCGCTGGTGACCTGCTAACAATGGAATACAAACCGGGAGTAGGCGACTTCCACATGAACATGAGAAAGGCAAAGAGAGATGTTAGACCACTTGACTCTAGCACAATCAATCCTCCAAATCTACCAGATTTGACAATGCCATGTTCAGTTACAATAGGAGGAGCACAGTTTGCTGAGGCTCTTAGAGCTGCACAACTGGTTGGCGACTTGGTTACTCTATCAATTGACCAAGACAGATTCATCGTTAACGTCAAGGGTAATGCTGACAGCGTAACAGTTCCATTCGACAAGGAAGAATTACAGGACTTGAAGTGTGAAAGTCCAGCACTTTCCCAATACAGTTTGACTTACTTGGTTCCTCTGAGCAAAATATTCGGAAGCCTAGAATCTGTTACAGTTTCATTCGGTGAAAATTTCCCCCTATCTATGGACTTCGAATTCCCTAACGATGAGGGCACTGTAAAATATTTCTTGGCTCCAAGAGTAGAATCAGACTGATATTCCGGAAATTGGGCTATCAGGCAATTCATCAAGAAAAATATGGATTGTTGTAGTATTTTCCATCTGCAAGATAATCTCCATTGTCCCATATGTATCCGCGACTGCAGGTAGAATCTGTCATGTCGGATGAACAAGTTGAATTTCTCCATACATCATCTTCGTTTCCAAATTGAACCCATCTAACATCGTTTTCCAGGTCGCTAGGCAATTCAAAAAGCCATGATTTTGGCATTCCAGTCCCATTCCAATATCCATAATTCTCTTCATCTGAGTGCTCTGGTCTAAGATCTACCCAATTCAAACATTCAGGGGTTCGGCACTCAAATATTGGGGTGTAAATGTCATCCTTATAGCCCTTTAAGTCATCAGTAATCTCGGTAGTTGGATAATAATCCCATTCTAGGTATGATTGATCAGGGTAGGGGAGTGCTCCAATAACTGCATCTTCGCGTGCGGAACCATCATCATCATCAACTAGTAATAATGCAATTCGATCAGTCGGATGATAGTAATTCCAATATTCAAGACAAACACTAAATTCAATATAATCTGCTGATTCCATTGCACTTTTGTTGAGGTAGTTATGAGTGCTAGCATCAATTTGTTCATGTGTCCAAATTACATCACCTGGATTCAATTCTACCTGCATTACTTTCTGAATTTTGTCAAAAGCAGTCCAAATTTCCCCAGCTTGCGGATCCATTGTTGTATCTTCCGCCCATATTCTTGCCCATATTGACCCATCGGTTTTATTTCCATATCGACCGTTTTTTGTGCATTCTGAGTAGTACTGCCAGTGAGAATTTGACATATAGTGGACATCGTCAATGAATAATTCAACTTCTGAATCAAGGGATACGGTTTCAGGTAATGTATTGTCTGCGACCTCAATTCCACACACCGAGAAGGTCATTGTTAAATTGAATCTATTATGTGTTGGAGGTTGTAATTCTACAACTATTGTTTCAGACATATTGAACTGATTGTCAAAGACAAGAGCAGCGTTTGGAGCACCTCCGGTTTCTTCAGTGAAAATAGCTTCCCAGCGCATGGTCAAATGTTCAACTGGCAATTCTTGGGCAATCCTAGCGGGTCGATCTGAAAACCATGTTGAAAGATTATCAATATCTTCCAAAGTAAGTACTCCAGACCAAAAAGATTCATCTTCATCACAAAAATTACCCATCTGTTCGTCTATTTGTAAATCAAAACCTTTTGCATTATGTACCATTAACCAAGAAATATCTTCCTCGGAAAAATCTTCTTCCAAAATTAGGTCTGCTTCAGGATTTTCAATCGTCAAAAGTGCCAGAAAAATCATTGCGGAAAATAAAAATGCTTCTATTGCTGCTCTCTCTACCATAATATTTGTAAATTTTAACATCTTATATTTGTTCTTAAAAAAACTTTCATTTTAGAATAAGTATTTACATAGATTACCTGAAGTCCGTACACCGTTATTGATTGTTAATTCACTTTCAAAATCAATTGTGTAAACAACTCCTCCAGTTTTGGTTTATTATGCTACAGAAGAAATAAATCAATTGCCTACTATATACTCTTGAATCCATAAGATACTATGGAACAAGTAGGATACAGAATTTGTAGCGGTTGGTTAGAAGAATTTTGCATTTACACTTCTGATTATATGCAGGGCTTCCATGATGGTTAAGAGTTTAGATTTGAGGCAATTTGTAATTACCACTGTTATGGAAATGAGCCGGTGATATCTGAAAAATATTGGAGATTTTTCGTTGAAAAATTTGGCTTGAAATTAGAACAGGATGCTGAAATTATTCATGAATGGTCTATAGTCAAGCCTTCTAAAACTGACAGAATGATGGATACTAGAAGTATTGATGGCAGATTTTCGGATAGAGACTTATTCGAATTTGCCCTGAAAGTCTCCAAGAATGAACTACAATAGTTCAGTATTCACGCCATCCATGCTTACATTTTACGTTAGCACAGGTAAGCATCCTTGTCTCAGGCTCATCAGAAGATCTTGTTTGCTCTAGGTAAGCATAAACTTCGACACTATCGCACTTAGGACACATGTAGGTATTTGTTGTTAGAATTCCTTGTTGTTGGTCTGCATCACTGATAACTTCGTATTCGCGACCCTGTGCCTCAGTCTTGGAGGTCAACTCGTCTAGGGAGACTTCCTTGTTTCCAATTTTCACACCACCCACAGGTCCAACATAACCACATTTGTAGTTGGTACACGAGATATTACCTGCAGCATCTGGAAACCCCAAAGTACCACATTTTGGACAGAACATGAGCAACCCCCGTACTTTCAACATATCAAGATTTTGATATTCTCAGACTTATTATTTATTATTTAAGATAAAATTATTTTACTCGCTTTTTTGCATCAAGAGTCAAATGTTAGAGCACTCTAGGGCTCACTATGTGGCTATGGTATGACTGGCGCGCGGCTGCTATTGTCAACCAAGATGGATTGATAATCGACATTATCGAATGGTCAAAACCTGAAGTCAAGCAAGCAACTTACAGAATAGATGCAATCAGGAATGGAGGTTTAACCGACGAAGCTGAAGTTCTTGCACAAAGATTCCCTGAAGCAACAATATGCCTTGCTGGTAGTGATGAATTACCAGAAGCAGACTATCCGGAAATGACTGCGGAGTTGAATGAAATCTTCGAAGAAGCAGCACTTGGTTTGGCTGAATTGGGGCTTTCAAGGGCTGCTGGAGATTCGGACAGGCGGCTTGAACACTTGCAAAAAGCCATGACCGAAGTAAGAGATATCACTCTGAGCCTTGAATCAAGATTGGTTGAATGGGTTGGGTTATTCCTGCCACAGGTCCGATTTGAGCGCAATCGTGTTCAATTGGCTTCAACGGTAAGCCAATCGGATGGACTGGCTGACCTTGCTCACAAATTAGGCGTTGAAGCGCCTGAAGTAGAGCCAGAAACTAGCGAATGGAGATCTCTGAAAGGACATGCTCAATCTGCCATGACTTTCAGGGGTCAATTGGATAGAATGGAAGCGGCTGTAAGAACGATAGCAGAATCTCACTTGCCTAGTCTTAGCGCTTTACTTGGTCCATTATTGGCTTCAAAATTATGTGTCTCCGCTCACGGAAGAGAAAGATTAGCTCGTCTTCCAAGTGGAACTCTACAAGTATTAGGGGCAGAAAAAGCGTTCTTTTCCCACTTGAAAACAGGCACACCACCACCAAAACACGGACATATTTTCTCTCACCCATGGATTTCAAAATCACCTTACTGGGTAAGAGGAAAGATATCTCGAACCCTAGCTGCAAAAGCGAGCATAGCAGCAAGAGTAGATGCCTACGATGGGGAGCCTTGGGGGCAAGAACAAGTCTCAGAAGTAGAGTCTAGAGTCAACGAAATCAAATCCTCTCATCCTAAGCCTCCAAGGAAGTGATTACTTGGCAAAGAGATCTGGCAAGGGAAGAAGAAACCCTCCCGGAAGGAAAGTAAATGAAAATTTACGCCTCGGTTCCAGGGAAGTTTGGACTCGCAATGCCGATTCTGGGAAATCAGTTTATGGTGAGACCAGAAGGGACTTTTCTGGAGAGGAGTGGAGAAGGTGGTCAGCTAATCGCTCAAAAATTTGTGCTGGTTTGCTGTGTGCTAGAGAAAACCCTGATGGGCTGATTCCAAATTCTGGTGATGATATTTTGTATCTTGGTGCAGGTCACGGTACAACGATTTCTCATCTTCACGATGTAATCTGCGGTCCTGAAAATATCCATTCAGGCAGAATTGTCGGAGTAGATATTGCACCAAGGTGTCTTAGAGATCTTACGTTTTTAGCCAAATCACGCAAAGGAATAATTCCAGTGCTTGGCGATGCTAGAAAATATGCTGAATGGCAGATTTATGTCCCAAATAAGGTGAATTGGATTTTCCAAGATGTTGCACAATCTGCACAAGTTGACATCTTTTTGGGTGCCTGTCAGAAATTCTTGAATCACGGCGGAACTGCATTGCTAAGCCTGAAAGCGGCTAGTGAGAGATGGACCAAAGAGGGCGAGAAAGCATTGTTTGATAGCGTTGGAGAAAAGATTGCTAATTCGGGATTAGAAATAGTAGAAGCAGTTGATATTTCCAGGTATGAAGAAAACCACGTCTTGTTCCACTGCGTCAAAAAGGCACATTCTTGAGCAAAATAATCGATACTTAGGATAATAGAAGTAATCGGTTAGCAACCAGATAATGCCAGAACTTCCCGAAGTCGAAACGGTTCGCCGTGGACTAGAAAGTGCTTGGCGAGGACGTGAGGTCACAGGAGTGGAGTTGCGCAGAGAAGGTCTGCGCTACCCATTCCAAGCAGATTTGGAAGAAAGATTACTTGGAGCACGCGTAGTAGATGTTTGGAGACGTGCGAAGTATCTACTGGTTGAGTTTGACAATGGGCAAGTGATGGTCTCTCACCTTGGGATGTCTGGAAAATATACCTTAGTAGCAGGTAATGAAATGGATGCTAAGTCGGCATCTAATCCAATGATATCAGAGGATGAGTTTATCGAAAATAAGCATGACCACGTCGTATTTCACTTCGCAGACAATTCCTACGGAGTCTACACAGATCACCGCAGATTTGGCTTCATATTTTCACTTGACAAGGAAGATGTAGATGATAACAAATTCATTGCTAAGATAGGTCCGGAACCACTGCGCATGGAAGGCGTTTGGGGAGAGTCTCTGTGGGATGCAAATCAATTTGCAAAAAAGATTCAAAACAGAAAATCTCCTATCAAAACCACGCTACTGGACCAGCAAATCGTAGCAGGTCTTGGCAATATCTATGTTTGTGAGGCATTGCACAGAACTGGCATTCATCCTGAAAAACCAGCCAATGAGCTGCTGACAAAATCTGGTAAAGCGAGTAAGAAAATGGTTGACCTTGTTGCTGAATGTCAATTGATATTGAAAGAAGCAATCCTTGCTGGTGGCTCAACCCTATCGGATTTCAAGGGTGTTGATGGCTCGCTTGGCTACTTCCCGCACCAATTCGGAGCATATGGAAAAGAAGGAGATGCATGTAATCAATGCTCAAGAGGCAAAATTGCAAGAATCGTTCAAGGAGGACGGTCTACT
Source organism: Methanobacteriota archaeon (assembly GCA_002718195.1). Classification (GTDB taxonomy): domain Archaea; phylum Thermoplasmatota; class Poseidoniia; order Poseidoniales; family Poseidoniaceae; genus MGIIa-L4. The sequence continues at coordinate 5,944 of PBDU01000006.1, forward strand.
TTCTATTGCCCAAAGTGTCAGAAGTAATCATAGGATTAATTCGTATGCTAGCAGTGCTGCAAAGCCCCAAAGAACCAGTGCAGTAATGCGATCGATAATCTTAGAATTTCTCTTTAGTACACCAAGTATTGGTCCTTGAGTAAGGAATAATACGACTATGGTATACCAAACTCCATCAATGGTCATGCCGAGAACAGCAATAGCGATTTTTGTTGCAGAAGTAAAATCTGGCTGTAGAATTTGACTAAGAACTGACAATAGGAAAATTCCAATTTTTGGATTGAAAAAAGCGATTAGAAAGCCTTCAGCAAAGCCTTTTCTCTGATTCCCCTCATGCGAATCATGCTTCTCATCTTCGCTAATAGCTGGTTTTTTCCATATTTCATAACCAAACCAGACCAGCAAAATTCCACCGATTATTTGCAAAATATTGTACAATTGTTCTGATGTCTCTAAGATGAAGATCAATCCGAAGACTGCTGCAAATGCATAGATTCCGAATCCTAAACCATGCCCAACCGCACAGGCTACACCTTGTTTTCTGCCACCATCGAAGGTGTTGCGTAAAACAACTGCAAGACTAGGACCGGGCGATGTTGCACCGAGGATGAATACCGTAGCAGCAGCCGCAATGGCTGGCCAGAATATCTCCTCCATGTACTGAGCCAATATGGACTAACACATTGTTTATCCTATTCATTTTCATTTGGCGTAAATTGTACAGTGTGATTGTCAAGGTCTATCGACAAGGCGCCAGTATCTGTTGTCCTGGTAAGGGTATTATTCGCCAACTCAACATATCCAGTCCAATAATTTCCAATTTCTGGGTAATTGATTGTATAATGGAATGCTGTTTCGTCATGCGTTGGTCCTAAGTTAAAGAAGAAATATTCAATCTCCATTATCAGGCTGTAGTAATAACTAAACTGTAACATTTGCAATTGAATTTCCTGTGGTAAATGAGATATTGAGTCAATACCACAAATCAGTGATCCATTGAATACTGACAACATATTTTGCGATTCAATTGTCTTGTTATGATAAGGGATGTAATAGCCTCTATCTCCCGTTGCAGGTGTCCATTCGCCTTGATTCACTATACAACTTTCCATGAGATACATATCTCCCTCTCTCAGATTTGTTTGGTTTTCTCCGTAGCTAGTTCCTAAGGATTCTTCAGGTCTGTAATTGTTGATTATTACCTGAAGTGAGCGGTTATGTGCTTCTTGAATGACTTCAATCTGGTGATTTCTTTTTGTGTAATCTCTGTTGTCATTACCGTCTTTTTTGTAACCCGCTTCATCTAGAAAAACCCCATCTAAACTATAGTTGGAAAATATATCGAAGTATTGCTTTATTTCATCTATGGACATATCATCTCTGTCGAGTGTTACATACCCATAAATCATAATGTTTGGATTATATGATTTCAGTTTCGAAACTAATGCTGGCATGTACGAATTGTCTCTGTGGTCCGGCTCAAAAAGATCATAGGAAAAAACGATATCATCAAAGTGCATGAACTCAAAAAACATCAAATCCGAGTGCCAATCAAGGTATGTTTGATAATCGAGTGAGGAATTAACAAATTTGGTGACCCACTCTGGTTCGATAGTCAAATGTTTGTTACACTGATCCCCGTCTAATCCTATACCATCGAATCCCAATAGTCTAGCTGTGGAATGTCTCAAACGCAGGTCGGACGTGTATGATATGTCTTCGCATGAATTAAAAGTAAAGTAAACCGGTATTGATTCATCGCTACTCATTTGCTTTAGCAAAGAAGTTGTTTGAAGGGCTAAAATGAAATCATCAGAATCCTCTTGTTCAATATAATCAAAGAAATTATGATCCATAAAGTGAAATGCATCGCCTTGGGTGAAATTTAGGTGATTGCTATTCGAATAATAGGATTTTATGTTTGAGTACTCTTCTGGATTAACCAAGATATTCATGCTCTCATTTCTTATTGCTGAAATCAGTTCTGCTTGTTCTTGCAAATCCAAATAGTCCAATTCATGAATATAGATTCCATTTATGTCAAGGTTATTTGACCAATCTGTAACTGATTGTTTCAAGAAAGAAATACTGCCGTCACTACAATACAACTTGCCAAAAATTTCTACATTTGGATTGAGTATTTTGGACTCATTGATTGCTATCTGTGTGTTGTCGAAATCCCAGTGTTGACTGTCTCCAAGTAGACGATTAAGTATTACAACATCATACTCAGCAATTATTTCTGAGGCATCTTTTGGGGAGGTATTGTTTAAACTGCTTATTGATGAATCCCAGTAGAGTATGTTTTTGCCAGCATAGTTTGATTGTTGGTCATCGATTGTATTTAGGGATGTTTCGAACAAATTATAATCGAACTTTCCACTATCGCTTTCTAACTCGATGCTGTCAAATTCGTTCACACCATTAATTTCGTTTGCATATCCGTAGTAAATGGACATCTTTCTTGGACTTTTAATGAAGTCAATGTTGTTGAGTGATGTGTTCTTTAGGTCAAGTTCATCTTCAAGATAGTTCACTTCTGCCTGTAAACTTACGATCTGTGAGTTGAGATTAGCAATTTGTTCGTTTAGGCTGGTAACTTGTTGTTCGAGGATTGTTATGTTTGCATATGATAGATTTAGAGAGTACTGTAGTTGCTCAGTTAGACCAACTTGAGCTAGGATCTGTGCTTCTAGTTCTCTTATTGTCTGGTTTTTGGTTGAAGAATCTGCTTCTAGTTCTAATTTCTGAGTTTCTAAATCTGAAATCAACTCTTTGCTATTATTCAAATTAGAGTTGAGTTGTTGAATCGTAGCCTTGTGTTCATCTATCATTTGCTCTAGTTCTAAAACCGTCTGAGCTAGAAGCTTATTTTCCAATTCCAGTTGATTTAACTCTTCTTGGTATTCACCAGTGTTTTCAGAATCATCTGTAGGTTCTGTTGTACAACCCGCCAAGGAAGAAAAAATGAAAACAAATGTTATGCAACAGGCATGAATCTTTCTCATGATTTTAATTAACCGCACAACTATTTATTGCTTTCACTAAATAAAATCCTTCAGAATTCGATTAGCTGGTAGTTTGGAGTCTTCTTTCTCTTTGCGGCTTCCATCGAGACCTTGAATAAATCCTGATGAATTTCCTTTTGCGATACTACCAGAGCAAAAGCCCTGGATAGGGATGCTTTTTGGTTTCTTACCCCATGTGGGAATTTGGTTTGTACCGCATCGATTAACTCTCGGCGTCTGTCCGTCCTCATGAGTATTCTAACAACCTCTAAGGATATAATTGTTGTTCTTTTTGCTCATTCCAAAATCAAGACATAATCAGTCAATTTGTTTCCAGATAAAGGAGTTTATTGATAATTTTAGCCGAATTATGATAAATTTCTGAATCGTTTTCTCGCTGTTTTTGGTTACTTAATCCGAAAAATAGTCGCGCATGCACATATAAGGGAGGAAATTTTTCTCAGCAACATGGCAGATGATGAAGACATACCCACCGATGAGGAATTTTCATTCAAATTATCATATGATGAGGATGAAGAGTTAATCGAAAGTTTGACCCAGGCAAAGGATAACGGAAAGTTAGATTCTCATCTCAAGAATTTGTTGAGACTAGGACATAGCGTTTATTTGGCAGCGACCTTCCAAACTAGCGCAGATTCTCTTGATTCACTTATGAAGCCACTAGACAGCAGAATGGTTCAACTTGAAGGGATGGTTGACCGCTTATTGACAGGAGTTCAAGGATCCTCAACCAAGGGAGAGGTTGGTGAACAAATTGTCAAAGGTCATTTGCAGACTGCTTTTTCCGGAACAAAAGGAGACCAATTCGAGTCAATTGCTGATGAGAACAGAACGATGGATATTAGGGCTTCAATGATGCTTGAGTCCAATTCAGGAACACCAGTAGCAGTAAATGCACTGATTGAATCAAAGTTGTACGAGAAAACGGTTGGTCAAGGAGAAGTTGACAAGTTTTGGAGAGACTTAATGGGCGCTAGTGAGCAATTCGGTCTCTTCGTATCATTGAATAAATCCATTGCTAACCAATCAGATTGTGTAAAGGTGGAAGTAAGATCTGGAAAGTATGCAATTCTAGTTTACAACGAGAACCAAGACCAAATGAGGCATCTAGTCGCTTATGCTCTTTTGAGAGAAATTGCAAGACTAGTAATCATTCAAGGCAAAGCAATCAAAGCATCAAAATCTGATGTTGTAACCACTTTACTTGAGGATTTGACTGCAGATATTGATATCATTACCAAGGAGTTATCCCAACTTGGAGAAATCGAGACTGCAGCTGGAAAAATCATCAAGGCAGCTGGTGAACATGTCGGAACTATTTACAAATCAACAGGCATGATTAGGGTAGCAATTGAGCAAGGAATCAACAGCATTAACAGAGATATCAGCAAGGCTGCTGGTGAATTGTCAGATGAAGGAATGAAATTACTAGATTTCCAACAGAGTGTTTGGACGCCTGTAGTCAAGAAGGCAGCGAGTCACTATGCTGCACATTTGACCGCAATGAGAGTCAGTATTCTAGCGATGAATGAATTAGTTCCAATGGAGGTTGACGAATCGGGGGCTAATCTGATTCTGAATTTCAAGGATGCTAATGGAGAATATGTTAGCCTAGAATTCCAAAGCAGTCAGATAAGTATCAAGTTTGACTATGATGGAGATGTACCTGATGGAATTCCTGGTAAAACTAAGGATGGACAGATGGTTATAGGGCTTAACAAGAAAGCCGCAACTATTGGAGAAGTTAACTGGCAAAAATTGGGCGAAATGATGCTTGACGCTCTTCCTCAGTAAGCTAATTTGCTGGAAATAGCGTCGCTATTCTGCTTTCCTGAGCATCAGGTTAACCGAGTAAGTTTCGTGATGCAATTCACCTATTTTCTCGAAATCAAATCTGCCATGAAAGCGCATGCTAGCAAGATTTGGTGGGTTAAGTGATACCTCAGCAGCAATTTGTTTGCTCGAGTATTCGATAATGTGTGAATAAAGTCTGCTTCCGATTCCTTTGTCTCGGTGTATTTGGGCTACAGCGATTCGATCTACATACAAGAAATCAGCCATATTCTCATTGAACCAAGCATAGTTGAGGCTACCATATTCGGTAGCAGGTGGAAGACAAATAACGTATCCTAATAGCTCTCCATCTTCGTATGCACCAACTGAAATTTCAGAATATTCAAGCAAATTCAACAAGCCTTGCTCATCGACTTTGCCAGTTCCAGGCAAGCCTTGTTCATTGATTTCCCACATCTCTTGGACATCAGAGTCGCTAAGTTCTCTAATTTCCATGACAAGCCCTTTGGGTTGACTTCAATAATTATTTTCGAGGATAAGGCTTGGTTATCGCTATGCTTGAGTCGAGAAGTTATTGAGAAATCTCTCTTCGTTTCTGTGATTTGATAATTTCAGTTCCATCGAATCTTCTAGCATAGACCTTGAAGTGGTCTGGTCCTTGAATTCCATATTGTCTCTCTTCTTGGCTGTGACCTGGACCATACACGATACGATTTCCGCCTCTTGGCGTCCATCCATCTGAGCAAATTTCAACACGATCTGAGTAGAATCCATCAGTGTAATCTCCCGGTTTTAAGTGTTCCAATGAAGAGTCATCATGCATTTTTACGCTGGTAGTTTTCTCTAATTGGAGAGTTCTTTGAGTCGGTCCAAATTGCTCATTCCAATCCATTTTTGCAACGATTTTCTGAATATGTCTTGGCTCATTTGCAGTAGCCATAATCGCTTCTTCACTTTGCAAAACAACTCCAGCCATCCGCAATTGTCTTCTCTTTCTCAATTGCTTTGTCATCTCCTTTCTTCGCTCTGTCTTTAGCACCGATAAGCCCCAGTGTTCCCCGACAGTGGATTCCCTACGTGTAGGGAGGTCAAACCATCTTTCACTGCGTAGTGTGGTTTGTTTGACTACCCTGAGGGTATCGATATTTATGGCTGCAATTCCAGGTGAGACGTGATTGAATGCTCCAACATCCATAGCAATCCATGCAGGTCTTCCATCATCGAGAGTCATGTTTGAGGCAGCGACTTGTCCAGGGCAAGGACCTACTTTGGTAGTAGTAGAGTGCCCAAATAGAATGGTTCTGTTTGGATCGATTGGAGAATGGTGCTCATAGAATCTCTTTCTAATCCAGAGCATTTCTTTATCGCCTTGAGCATCTGGAGGCATTCTTGGATCATAGCCAGCGTGTACTAGTCTAACATCATCTAAAACGATGTGATTTGGTAACTGGTCCATCCACATCAGGTCATCCCAGAATCTTGCCTTAGCTTCCCAAAGGTCCCCTTTTGCTCTAACGATGTAAGAGCCCCAAGTCGAGTTTCCTCCACGCTCAAGCCAAGGTTTCCACAATTCGATTTGTCCTTTTTCTTGAGCACAGCGAATTGCCATTTGCTCATGGTTTCCTCTCAAGCAGATGATTCGCTCATCACTGCGGATGAATTCGATTAGACCGGCTGAGTCTGGTCCTCTATCGATCATGTCGCCTAAACAGATGATTCGGTCTTGGCTTGTGAGGTTGAGGCGATGAACTAGGGCTCTAAAGGTGGCTAAGTGTCCGTGAATATCACCCACTGCCCAGACTTTGTGTCCGTCTTCAATACGTGCTTGCAGGTCAGCCTCAAGTCCTCCATCCCTCATTGAGGGTCCTAATGGTAAATCCAATGAGCAACTCATCTGAATCCCTGGCAAGATTCCTCTTCCCGACCCATCCATTCTTCAGTAGTTATATTGTCTTCTGTCAGAAATTGAGACAAAAGTGGTGTTTTTGCGACCTTTTTGGGTTTTTCCAAACTTCATAGAAGTATGTAATTTCCATAGTTCTAGTTCATATTGTTATTTTTTATCAGACTTCATGAACTCTGTAAATCACAGACCAGCTTATGACTTCAAATCCTTGGTCACCCCAAGCATGATTGGTTTTACATTCATCTTGAAACACATAGCAACCAGAGTAATTACCACCAAATATAGGGGAGAAACCAGGTACTAACCATCCTTCAGAATCTTCTGAAATCGTAAACGCTGTCATCGTTACGTACTCTTCTCTACTCCCGTTTCCATATTCATCCCAATAAAGGACTTGTGCATATGATGAATAAATTTCCAACCATTCTGAATTATCTAGTTCGATATTCCATGTCGAATTACCATCCCCGGTGTCATTTATCCAAGTCGGTCCATCATCAGGAGAAGAGACATCATTTTCCCCTATGCAACCTGATAAGGATAGCGAGGCGATGAGGAGAACCACAATCTGTGATTTTAGTTTCATGGATTTACGACTCTCTTATTACATTTAATGGATTCCCGGGATCGATGTCCAAATTAAATAAACTAAGCAGGATATGAGGGTTAATGAGATTTAATCGGGATAAAGCCAAGACTCGTTATGGTATTGAATCTCTTCATGGAGCACCTCACAAACCATTCCTAATTTTGTCGATACTACAATTGATTGAGGAAGATGAAATCTCATCAAATTTTATTGAGTTGAATTCAAAATTAGAGGCTGCAAGAGGTTTCCAGGTCTTATTCTGTGATACCCACCAAAACTGCATCAACTCGCCTGAGTCTACTAATTAGTGATGGGTTATTTGCTTATTCGTAATTTTAAATTAACAAAAAACTGTACTCTAATCAGATTGAAGGAGATTAGTGGAGCTAAATCATTCTTAATCTAAGAAATTAGAGGTTGCGCCTGTACTTTCCACCGACATTAAACAGCGCCTCAGTAATCTGTCCTAGAGTCGCATACTTCGTGGTCTCCATCAATTCCTCAAACACATTTCCTTGAGCCCTTGAAACTTCTTGCAGCCTCTTGAGCATCTCTGCAGTCTTGTCTGCCTCAGCCTCTTTTTGAGCATTGATTCTATCCAAGCAAGCCTGCTTTTCCTCCGGAGTCGCTCTTGCTAATTCCATATCGAACTGATCAGCATTCTCTTCAGTCAACTCTGCAGCATTAGGATTCTGGAAAGTATTCACTCCAATAATCGGCAAAGTTCCATCGTGCTTTAGATGCTCATAATACATCGACTCATCCTGAATCTTGCCTCTTTGATACATTGTCTCCATTGCACCCAAAACGCCACCTCTGCGGCTTATTGCCTCGAACTCTGACAGCACTGCTTGTTCTACCAAATCGGTCAATTCCTCAACGATGTAAGAGCCTTGCATCGGATTTTCAGTCTTAGTCCATCCGCTTTCCTTGTTGACAATCAACTGAATTGCCAATGCTCTTCTCACTGATTCTTCTGTAGGAGTTGTGATTGCCTCATCATATGCATTGGTGTGCAGAGAGTTAGCATTGTCTTGGATAGCCAATAGTGCTTGTAAGGTCGTCCTGATATCATTGAAATCAATCTCTTGAGCGTGTAGGCTTCTTCCGGAAGTTTGAATGTGATACTTTAGTTTCTGAGACCTCTCATCAGCTCCATACAAGTCACGCATCGCTACGGACCAAATTCTTCTAGCAACCCTTCCAATTACAGTATATTCAGGGTCCAATCCATTGGAGAAGAAGAAGGATAAATTTGGTGCAAACTTGTTGATATCCATACCTCTGCTTCTGTAGTATTCAACATAGGTGAAACCATTTGCTAGGGTAAATGCCAATTGAGTGATCGGATTTGCTCCTGCTTCAGCGATGTGGTATCCAGAAATACTTACTGAATAGTGGTTTCTTACTCCGTGGTCAATGTAGTATTGCTGTACATCACCCATTAATTTCAAGGCAAAAGGAGTTGAGAAAATACAGGTATTTTGTGCCTGGTCTTCTTTCAAGATATCAGCTTGAACAGTTCCTCTAACTGTAGCCAAAGTCCTTGCTTTAATCTCTGCATAAACATCTGCTGGAACTAAGTCTTCGCCACGCAAACCAACGGTTGCAATTCCAAATCCATTGTGTCCTTCAGGTAGATCTCCTCTGTATTGATTCTCAGAAATTTGTAGCGGCTCTCCTTTTTCAGCCAGGTATGCCTCAACTTGCTGGTCGATTGCAGCATTCAAGAAGAAAGCAAGAATGATTGGAGCAGGACCGTTAATTGTCATGCTCACACTGGTGTTCTTATCACACAAATCAAATCCAGAGTATAGCCTCTTGGCATCATCAATGCTAGCGATAGAAACTCCAGAGTTCCCAACCTTACCCCAAACATCTGGGCGCAATTCTGGGTCTCTTCCGTACAGAGTTACAGAGTCAAAAGCCGTGGATAATCTGACATAAGGAGCACCTCTAGACAGATAATGGAATCTGCGGTTTGTCCTTTCAGCCTCTCCTTCTCCAGCAAACATCCTAGCCGACAACTCATCTTGTCGCTTGAACGGGAAAACGCCAGCAGTGTATGGAAAAGAGCCAGGAATATTTTCTCTTCCTAGCCATGAGAACAAGTCGCCTCTATCAGTTCCTCTTGGAAGAGCAACTTTTGGAATTTGAGAATGTGCAAGTGATTCAGTAGTTGTGGGGACCTTGAATGGTTTTCCACGTACGTAGTAAGTGAATTCACCACTTCTGTATTCTTCTGCTACCTTGTCAAATGTTTCCAGTTCAGCCATTGCAGCAATTACATCTTCATCTTCTAGAACCTCATCGATATTGGCTTGAATCTCATCAGCAACAGCACTAGACCCTTTGTTGGAAGCATGTGCTTGAGCGGTTTGTAAATGCTGAACCAGCCTTACCTTTTCTGCAACCTCGTCTCTGCTTGAGTGATAATCTCTAACAGTCTCTGCAATTTCATTGAGGTAGTGAACTCTCTCTGGTGGGATAACACCTTTTGTCTCACCTACTTCGCCCATAGGTTCGCTTGAATTCAATGATGTTCCGCTTTGGTTAACGATTCCAGCCAAGCGATGCCATAATAGATCCACTCCAGCATCTGCAAATTGACTAGCAATTGTCGGCACTACCGGCAATTCCTCATCGCTTTGAGTAAACATGTTTCTGTTTCGTCTTACTTGCTTGCGGATTGCACGAAGCGCATCCTCGCTTCCTCTCTTCTCAAACTTGTTTAGCACAACTAAGTCTGCTACATCGAGCATCTCGATTTTCTCTAACTGAGTATGTGCTCCGAATTCTGCCGTCATGACGTAAAGTGAATTATCTGCAACTGAGGTAATCGCATCTGAGCCTTGCCCAATTCCGCTTGTTTCACAGAAAATAAGGTCAAATCCAACTGCCTTTGCAACTGCGATTGCTCGGTCCAGGTGAGCAGAGATTTCGCTACCAGATCCTCTGCTAGCAAGAGAGCGCATGTATAGATTGGAATTAGATAATGAGTTCATTCTAATTCTGTCACCTAGAAGCGCTCCTCCGGTTCTCTTTCTAGTTGGGTCAACGCAAAGAAGAGCCACTTTCAGATCTGGATTATCCCTTTGAATCCTGAGCATTAACTCATCGAGAAGACTTGACTTTCCTGCTCCACCAGTTCCGGTAAAACCGATGACAGGAACTGTTTTTCCATCACTACTTCTAACCGCTTCAAGAGTTGAATTGAAAATCTCATCACTTGCATTCTCGCTGATGGTCATCATCAAACCAACAAGATCTGTTTGCTCTGGAGTAATTGGAGAATTCAGCCTAGCGATTCTTTCTTCATTGATTAGGTCAACTTGGATTGCTTGACCCATTAGGTGGTGTATCATTCCGAACAATCCCATCTTTCTGCCATCATCTGGAGAGTAGATTTTGGTGATTCCTTTCGAGTGAAGTTCCTTGATTTCAGGAGGGGTAATCGTTCCTCCTCCTCCACCGAAAATCTTGATGTGTTCACATCCCGCTTCATCCAGAAGTTGACGGATGTAAGTGAAATATTCAATGTGTCCTCCTTGATAAGAAGTGAGTGCAACAGCGTGTGCATCCTCTTGAATAGCACAATCAACAACCGCTTGCGCACTGATGTCATGACCCAAGTGGATAACTTCTGCTCCGCTGGATTGAATCAATCTGCGAATGACGTTAATCGCAGCATCATGTCCATCGAATAGAGAGGCAGCGGTAATCACTCTGACGGGACCTGTGCTAGTGGTGAACACCGGGGATTCTTCCTCAGCCATGTTATTGCCAGCCTTGGGCACTTCATGAAATCTTTCGCGCTAAGAAATCTATTTTCGATGCCAAAATCGGAATCAGTCTTCATCATCTGGATTGTGAATTTCTCCATCAACCAACGGCGGAAGCCCCTTCTTTGCACGCACATAGTCAGTGTAATTTCCTCGGTAAACGGTGACTTTTCCATCTTGTAATTCCCAAATTGTGTTGACGACTTGGTCTAGGAACCATCTGTCGTGAGAAACAGTCACAAGGCTTCCCTCATATCCATTGAGTGCTTCTTCTAGCGTGTCTTTGGATTCCATGTCCAAGTGGTTGGTAGGCTCGTCCATCAAAAGCAGGTTATTGTCTTCCAGTAGCAGTTTTAGAAGCGCAACTCTTGCTCTTTCTCCACCGCTCAAATCCTTTAGTTTAGACTTAACTTGCTCACTCTTGAATTGGAATCTTCCAAGTGCTCCACGCACTTCTCCATAGGTTAGGTCTGGTCTCAAAGCCTCGATTTGCTGTACTGGATTTTTGTCAAAATCTAGGGTTGCGTGGTCTTGATGGAAGTACCCTATTACGCATCCTGGTGCAATATCTATGCTGCCTTCTGTGAGTTTCTCATCTCCTACAATCATCTTCAGTAGTGTGGTTTTTCCTTGTCCATTTCCACCAACAATTCCAATCCTGTCACCTTTGCGAATCTCCAAATTTTGCTTTCTTAGGATAGGTCTGTATAATCCATCAAACTTCTTAGTCGCATCTTTGAATTCAACCATGTCATTGCTTGCTTTATCGACAGCATTCAATGACAAAATCAGTGCCTTGCGCTTCTTTGGAACTCTTCCTTTCAGAGCCTTGAGCTCTTTTTGCATACGCTCGATCATCTTGTGTTTTGCAGAGATAGACTTGTCATATTTGTTGGCTCTTTTCATCTGTTGTAGAGCACCCATTGTGTTCTTGATCTTCTTCTCTGTATTCTCGATTTGCTCGCCTAGAGATTTTTCGAAGTTGGCTTTATTGTCGACATAAGTTGTGAAATTGCCTTTGTATTTCCAAGCATTTTTATCCTCAATTTCAACAATTCTAGTGCATACTTGGTCCAAGAAATATCTATCGTGAGATACAATTAGTTGAGCCCCTTTGAATTCTCTCAAGAATTCTTCGAGCCACTCTGTGGTTTGAATATCTAAGTGGTTTGTAGGCTCGTCGAGGAAAATAACGTCGACTCCACCCATTCCAACTAATTGTCTTGCCAGTGCTAATTTCGCTTGCTCTCCTCCGGATAGGGCTGAAACTTTCATGTCCATTGGGTGCTGATCTAGTCCTAATTGTGTTAGAATTCCTTTTGCAATTCCAGCAACATTTCCCCCTCCTGAGGAGGCTAATGTTTGTTGAAGTTCAGTGTATCTTTCCATTACTGGCTCCCAGTCACCTTCGTAGAACGAAGGGTCGACCATCTGTGCTTCTATGCTAGCGATTTCCTCTTCCAATTCTTGGAATTGTCTTCCTTTTCTTGACAGTTCTTCTTCGATTGTCTTATCACTCTCTTGGTCCCTTATCTGGGTAAGATATGCAATGCGAAGTCCAGGTGCGAATTCGATATCTCCAACATCTTGTTCTTGTTCAGAAATTGTGTTGAGCAGAGTGGTTTTACCTGCTCCATTGTGACCGACAATTCCTATTCTATCGCCATCATTGACAATCAGGTCGATATTTTTCAAAACATCTACGGGACCAAATGAGCGCTCTACTCCTTCTACGGTGATGAGTTGCCTGACCATGTCTGTCCCCAAATCGCATCGCATGGCTCTTACTTCATCATGGTGTCGATTTAGTTGAGGGGATTTACTCTTCTATCGGCTGAACTTTTATTTACTGCATAGCCAAAGTTTCACCGATGCAACCAGCACAACAACCACAAGCACAACCTCAAATTCAGCCTCAAGCAATTCCTATGCAGCAAGCTGCTCAACCACAAATTCAGGGTCAAGTTATCCCAATGCAACCTATGCAAAACATGCAAAGTTTTCCGACCACTAATGCTATGCTAGCTTTGATTTTAGGTTGTGTAAGTTTAGTATTCGGTGGCGTATGTCTTGCTATACCTGCCTTGATTATTGCAAATGGAGCACTGAAAATAACTTCGCAATATCCTGGGCATCCCGACCAGTCGAATGCTAACGTTGCAAGAATTATTTCAATAATCAGTATCATTCTTTATTCAATATTCATCGTAATTTATGCAATCGCTATGTTTGCATTCTTTGCATCAGCACCAGCATACTGATCAGAAATTGAACTGGAATTTCGGCAAATTTTGCCCTGTTTAAGTGGCTCAACTTGGTAGTGCCTTTGCTAACCTTTGAGACAACTATTGATAAGCGGTACAGAGATAATCTGTGGTATGAGTGAGTTCTCGAATCGTTTAGTAAAAACGTTCGATGAGCCGAAGGAATGGCATTTTATTGCTTATGATCAACTCAACGCTCACCTATTTCCAGACTATGAAACTCCACAAGACTTAGGGTTGATATTCGTTGAAACCAAATGGAAGCCTAAGCAGATTCCATACCATAAGCAGAAACTGGTTTTGCTATTGTCAAACATGAGAAATTTTGCTTTGGAGATGCAGGAAATCGGGCATCCAATAATCTATCTACAAAGCGAAACTGATTACAGCTCAACGTTGATGCCAGTTGCAGAACAAAAGGGGCTCATAACAGCAACTATGCCTGCAGAATTGATGATGAAAAATGACCTGATGAACTTGACAGACCACGGTTTAATTCACTTTATCGAGCACAAAGGATGGCTAACAACACAAGAAGAATTCATTGACGCTGTAGGTGATTCACCACCTTGGAGAATGGATCGTTACTACCAGAAAATCCGTAAAAATCACGCAATTTTGCTGACTGATGATGGAAAACCATTGGGGGGAAAATGGTCACTGGATGCCGAGAATCGCCTGACTTGGGATAGAGCAGTTCCACTTCCCAAACCAATTCACTTCGAAATTAACGAAATTACGCGTGAAGTAATCGAAATGGTGAACAAAGAATTCTCTCATCATCCTGGTTTAATCGATGAGAGTAACTTGTCTACAACTGGAGAGGATGCAACAAAATTATGGGAATGGGCGAAACAGGAGGTTATGGAATATTTCGGACCTTATGAAGATGCGATGACTTCAGAGCATTTGACCTTGTTTCATACAACCATTTCCTCACTCATGAATATGCACAGGCTGATGCCAAAACAGATTCTAGAAGAAGCCCTAGACTTGGACATTCGCTTGAATTCAAAAGAAGGCTTCATCCGCCAAATAATTGGTTGGAGAGAATTCGTTCGCCATGTACATAATCTAACCAACGGCTTCGAGGATTTAGCACTGCAAAATGAGATACAAGCAAGGCCTGCTGCAGGTTGGAATGAAAATTCAGCCTGGGCAGAAGCAAATCCTAGCCCGAATATTTTAGGAGCAGATTATCCGCTTCCTCAAGCATTTTGGGGCGGAGAAACCGGAATGCTATGCTTGGATTCAGCAATTAAACAAGTGAATGAAACTGGCTACACTCATCACGTTCCTAGACTCATGGTTTTAGCAAATATTGCTACCTTATTGGGAGTAAACTCCAGAGAGATAACCGATTGGTTTTGGGCTATGTTCACAGATGCCTATGATTGGGTAGTCGAGCCAAATGTGCTAGCTATGGGTACTTACTCTGTAGGAGAGGTAATGACGACTAAGCCATATGTTTGTGGAACACCTTACATCAAGAAGATGGGTGATTATTGTGGCAACTGTGAGTTGCATTTCAAGAAAAGTTGTCCAATCTCAGAAATGTATTGGAACTTCTTGAATGAGAATAAGGAACACTTCGAAGGTAATCACAGGATGATGATGCCTATGAGAAATTTAGCCAAGAAAACAAATGAAGTGATTTCAAAGAACAAAGAAATTACAGATTACGTCCGAAAAACACTTTCTGAGGGTCGGAAACTGGAGAAAACAGTGCTTTTGAATCTCAAAAGTGAAAATAAAGGGACATTGTTTATAAACCCAGCAAAATAAATAACATTTCAAAATAGATAGGTGAGCACTAATGGATTTTTTTTCCTTCCTTGCAAATAATAACACTAGAATCATTTCTGTGTTAGTTGCGTGTACTACTGGAGGATGTATTGGCTTGCTAAACTTTTTCTTCTTAGGATTCTCTTTGAGTGCAGCATTATTCACTGGAGTAGGGCTTGGATTACTTGTTGGATTTATTTGCTGTAAAAATATCGCAAAGGATACAAAAGTCGACCTTTCTGCTAAGCCAATTACTAGGGCAAAGGTGTTTTCTGCATTCACTGCACTTGATTGAGACACATACTGTTTTCTCAAATAAATTCGGGGTTTATTTTATTTATTGAATAGCCATGATAGACTCATGCAAGACCAAGTCATGGCATGGCCTAAACAGAGTGATACTAGACAATGGGAAAAGCCAGAAGGCGACGACCCTAGAACCCTTTACCAAATGATGAAAACCAGTGTAGAAAGATTCGGAGCAACCAATGCATTTGGATACATTCCAGCCCCAGGAGCTTCTAGAGTTCACGTAACTTACAATGAATTTGCTGACTTAGTTGACGCTGCAGCTGTAGCATTGATGGATAGAGGAGTAGCAGCAGGAGATAGGATTGCAATTATCCTTGACAACTCAGTTGAGTGGGGAGCACTATCATACGCTGGAAATGCTTTCGGGGCTGCTTACACTGCAATGTATACTCACCAACACGGATCCGAGTGGTCTTACATTTTGAATGATTCAACACCTTCAATTGTTGCAATTGCAAATAGTGAATGCCTTGACAAACTTGTTGACAATCACGGCGATGATGCAAGCAATTGGCCAAAGAATGGTGTTATTCTTCTAGGCGACGAGCCTGCTAACAAGTTGCCACCTGAGGGAATTGAAGTAGTCTCATGGAGCGATTTCATTGCTGCAGGTAGAGCATCAGAAACCGAATTAGTTGTTGCTGATGACCCATTTGCACTAAACACTTTGATCTACACATCCGGTACTACTGGAAATCCTAAGGGGGTTATGCTAACTAACTGGAACACGCTTTCCAACATCCTTTGTGTGCAAGCAGTTTTCCCAATTTACATCGGTGATAAGACCGCTGCTTTCCTTCCATGGGCTCACTCTTTCGGAGCAACTTTTGACCTGAACTGGATGATTAGAAGTGGTGTACACATCAACTTGGTTTCCGACATAACCAAACTTGCAGATGAAATGATGGAAATCAAGCCAGCAGTACTGATTGCAGTTCCAAGAGTTTGGAATAAGTTCTATGATAGAGTAAATGCACAATTAGCATCTTCTGGAGTGAAGAGATTCATGGCAAAGCAAGCAAGAAAGCATGCAAGAAAGAGAATCGATAAGGCAAATGTCCAATGTGACGCTGTCGCTCCAAGTGGAATGCTTGACAAATTATTCGACAAACTGGTTTGGGCTAAAGTAAGAGCCAGATTCGGTGGTAACCTAAGGTTCGCAATCTCAGGTTCTGCTGCTCTCTCTCCAGACGTTGCTGATTTCATTCAGATGGTTGGAATTTCTTGTTTCGAAGGTTATGGTCTAACTGAAACATCTCCACTAGTAAGTGCAAATGGATGGATGGGCTATGGTAAGTCAAGATTGAACACTGTAGGAATGCCTGCAAATGGCGTAACCGTAACTATCGACACATCTGCTTGGGACGACCCAGACAGACCTGATGAGGGAGAGATCGTTGTTGCTGGACCAAATATCATGCAAGGATACTGGAACCTTCCTGAAAAGACCGCAGAAGTCATCACGGAAGATGGTTCTTTCAGAACTGGGGATCTTGGTAAACTAGTAGATGGATACATCTCTATCACTGGAAGAGTAAAGTCACAATTCAAGTTAGAGAACGGAAAGTACGTTGCTCCAGCACCACTTGAAGAGAATCTGAAATTATCCCCGCTTGTTGAACAAGCTGTACTAGATGGTGGAAACAGAAAGAAGACCTTCCTAATCGTTCATCCAAATATTGCAGGAGTTCGTGAACTTATGGCTGCAAAAGGAATTTCTGCTCCTGGTGACAATGAAGAGTTGTGTAACAACAAGGAAGTTGCAACCGCACTACTTGCACACCTGAAGGAAACAGCGATTTCAGCACCAGCATGGAAGGGATACGAAATTCCTGATGCATTGATTCTAGACCACGTTGAGTGGACCACGGACAATGATTTATTGACGCCTTCAATGAAGGTTAAGCTGCGAAATATCTTGAACAGACACTCAGATGCTATCAGTGAATTGTGAGAGTGGTAGACTGGTAAAAGTCCGCAGAAAGGCTTCAGCCGATCTCGACTATGGTGAAAAGCGCAATGCGCACATGAAAACCGTTATCTCTATTTTTGAAAGCGGAGAGATTGAAGATTTGAAGTATACCAAACACCTAATCAAGTATTTCATGAGAGGAATTACAGATTTTTGTGCAAATAACAACCAAACCTACAAGCGGGAAAAAAGGACTCAACTCGTTTTCAAGTACTCTGTAGATGCTTGGAAATTAAAGGATGAAAAAGGCAATCCAAACCTTGTTGGCGACCATGTAATCCCATTGGAAGTGATTTTTCAGGAGTGCATGAAAATAAGACAAAACATTGGGAAGAAATGTGGTCATCATTTGAGAGAATTTCTTGAGCAGTACCTCGAAGTTATCATGATAACAGAAAAAGAAGATAAACGTCTAAGAGGCTCAAAGTTGCAATCAAAGATGCCTGAAGGATTTAGTTTTGCAACAATGAATACCAAGTATCCAAGATATGATGCAGTAGGAATCAAGATAGAGCTCCAATCAAACAAAAATTCTCTCAAGAACCAAACACAGTAGCATAGGACTTAGTATTGCTCTGGCATGCAAGGTGTAATATTTGAAACTGAATTGTTATCGGTTAGTGGAGTCCAATTGGAAGTCTGTTGTCACATATGTGGCAGGTTTACTCATCGTCATGTTTGAGCCAATTGTTTTGCTTTTCAGTGGAAGGAACATCATTGATGCAATATGGCCAGCAGCGGTTGGCTCGCTTAATTTCTCTCTTGCATTAAGGGAAAATATGATTCAGATTTTTTCGATATGTTTCTTAGTTTTACTTCTGGTCGCTGTAATAAAATATCTGTATGTAAAAAATAATTTACTCGAAGAATTCTTTGCTGATATGAAGCAGAGAGATAAAGATACATTCAGATCTCTGCCTTTCATTTTACTTGGTTTTGGGACTTCAATGGCTGTTCTATTCACATTACTCAACCTCGCATATCTTAGAGGAGTATTCATTCTCCTTCCCGCTTTTTATGGAATCTGTTTACTTGTGGCAGTAATCATGATAGTTGATTTCGATAAACTAAAATTTTCACTGAAAGAACTCAATTTCCACACCGTTTACAATATTGGATTCTTGATTATCTCGATAGTTTTGATTTCTCCAGCAGTGCCTGCCTTCATTGGTATAGCACCTTCTCCGCCAGAATATGAGTTAGCCATGGGCGGGGAATATTCCTACACCACCACACAACACCCATACCCCATGCCACCCGAGGTAGAGGAAATCATTGGAAATTATGAAGGAGATATCGATTTCTCAATTTATGCAGCAATCCCAGATGAAATTGAGCAAGGAGCACCTTTGGCAATATTGCTGCATGGTTTTGCCAATCCTGGATATGCCACTTACGTGGATTGGGCTCATGTTTTAGCAAGTAATGGAATCGCTACTATGTACATCCAATACCCATCTGATGTTTGGCCTGAGACATGGGATACTTACACAGCGGTTTATGAAAATGGGACCGCAAACTATCCTCATCACGTTCCTAGGGTTGCGGCAATAAACTCAGCTCTTGATTACTTTAGCGAAATACTGCCTGAAGAAGTCGATGAGAGCAATTTATATGTTGGAGGTCACAGTTTAGGTGCAGGTTATGCATTGGTTACCATGGACCTTGCCTTAGAGAGAGGCTGGGGTAATGAATCACTATTTGTTGCCTTAGAGGCTAGTTATGCTAGACCAAGCCAAGAGGAATTAGCCATCAACACATCCCTTTTACCGGAGAGATTTGAGGCACACGTGGTGATTAATCAAGACGACATGACTGTGGATGATTGCTATTCATATCATCATTCTGAATTACTTGGCGAAGATGCAACTTTGATGACCGTTCAAAGTGATCGTAAAGGTTATCCTCGCTTGGTATCAACTCACTACATGCAAGCTTCTGAAACCAGAGACACACTGGCGGAATGGGGCTTCTATCGAATGGTTCACTTAGAGGCTCAATGGTTGCTTGGAGACCATGAATTCGAGCACGGAGATGAATTCACAAGTATGGGAGAATGGTCTAATGGTGAGCCCGTAAACCCAATCATCATCCATGAGGACAAGTCCTCATTCAATTGTTAAATTCTCAAATCGCTAATGGGTTCGGCATAATTCTCCGATACATCATATAATTTTGATTTGCATGGTATGTTCTTACCCAAACTCCATCAAAATCCCTGAATTCAATCATTGGTGCGAATGATGGCTCAAAGAATCTCCACTGGTCTACTAGCTGACCGAATTTTTCCTTAACCCCCATCTTTGCTTGCATGGTTCCTCTGCTTCGTGAAACGAAAATCAACTCATAGGTTCGCTGTCCATCTTGATGCATTGAAATTCTTCTTCTTATCCTTTCAAGAATCCTTTCTTTTGTGGCATCTGGGTGGTCTACGAAAATAATTAATCTAGGGTTGAAAGGTCCAGGTACTCCGCCAGGAAATACATTACATCCTCCAATTCCATCGTAATTGTTCGCAATTTCTTCCATTTCATATTCATCAAAAGGTCTGATATGTTCCCAGTGGACGTCACATTGTCTTACTGAACCACAAATTGGGCATGGGTCAGTTCCACTAGGTTCCTCTCTGATGATATCATGATGTTGATTTAAGCGTCCTTTCTGCAAACAAATTCCTCTGAGTACGTACATACCAGGTAAAGGATTGTTGAGATTATTTAAAGAAAATCATCAATTCAGGATTATGGGTTGATTTGGATGATTAATGCTTCAAGAAGCAGGTTCTGGTTCTGGTACAGAAGTGAATATCATGATTGCAGTAACAATTGCGGGGATCCAAAGCCCGTTATATCCAAATAAGACAGCAGAGAAGTGTTCCATTTCCCTTTCCGCTGAAATTGGCATGATAAAGGAACCCAAATTTCCATCTGAGTACGGTAAACCAACACCTATACTGTATCCAAATTCCCCACCCATGCAAACCAAAAACCAACTTATCGTATAACCAAAAGGAATCAATAGCGTAGTTATCAGGGGGGATAAATAATATTCAAATTTGGATTTTGCATTGTATGCAAATCGAATTGTAACGAAGAAAATATATGACATGCTAAGAATAAAATATATGTCTGCTAGGAGACTGATCTTCCATATTTCTATTATGTAGAAGTTTTCAAAAATCAGTCTGAGAAAAGGCGTAGTCCCAGCAACGTTGGTCGTCACAATAAAAATCGCGCAGAAAATCTTGAACTTTAGAGGAAGTCCAGAAATGAAATCTCCTAACTCTCTCAGATATTGTCTGCTGAATATTATTGCCATATTGATAATAGCAATGTTATAGGTATTAACTGTTAGTCCGGAAAATAAATTTTCCCCGAAAATAAGGTGCGTAAAATTACTCATCAGTTTGAGATGAACATGGCTCTGGCCAAGGTCTTGAATTATCATCCCAATTTGCCCAATTTCTGACCCATTCCTGCATGAACGGATCTATATCATAACCAAGGTCATGCATTAATTTCTCTGGCTCAACAGTACCTCCTTTTTTGCGGATGCCGGCTCTGATTAAGGCAGATGATTTCACCTCTCCTTTCTGTTCAGTGCTTTGCTGGAAGTAGAAAAATTTCGAATCGACTCCGACTAATTTTGTTCGCACAATCGCTCTTTTCAGAGGGGATAATCTCTTTCTGTATCGGATAGTAGAGCCACCAATAACGAATGCATACTTGTTTTTAGTCACATATTTTACCAATTTTATTCTAAAGGCTAAATCATATCTTGCAAGGTCAAAGAGGACGAAATGTCTACCATTATTCACCTCTGGATAAAGATCTATGTCGCCAAAACCTGGTCTGAATTTCCAAATGAATTCATCATCGATTTTTTCTTCCTTTTTCTTCTTGAAAGTGTTCACTACAAACATCTTGACAAGGCGATGGTAAGGATACATAATTAGCGCCAAAAAAAACTGGTTCTTTTACTTGGGCAATACAGTGGTTGCATTTGCATCGGTTGCTTCATCAATCTGAAAAGACAACAGTGATTATGTGCAGAATATCGATTCTATCCTGCCCTTCATCATACTGGACTCTCAAACTATGTGGCTGTAAGGTATTGAATTCAATGGTATTCCATTCAGCCGAAGCTCCATCAGAAACACTTCCGCTTTTGCTTTGACAGGTATGGTCGCCCGGTTCTATCATCATCCAAGTAAAATCAACTCCTTGTCCATTGCCAACGTTGGGCAGGAATTCTGGATTAGTTACCGTTGAATTTACAAGGAAGTAATCTGCATACTTTCCTTGTGCTGGTACTGGGTCGAACTCAATATCCGTAGGCTCATTTGTTTCTTCTTCCGACCAGCGAATTTCGAGATTTATCGATTGGTTGAGCATAAATTCTTCTCGATTGCCTTCTTTGTCGATAGCATATGCGGTGAGGTTGTAATGTCCGTACTGATTGAATACCACTCCAACTATCCAGTTCCCATCCTTTGGCTCATCAACACTGTATGTCTCTTCTCCAAATTCAATTCCAATTTCGACTAGGTCTCTATAACTTGAAGTTCCTGTAAAATCAAAAGCTACGGAGGGATAAATTTCTTCCATTAACTGTCCTTCTTCAATGACTCTCACAATCTTGTGTTCTGTATCTTCTTGGCTCACAACAAGGGATATGCTGGATTCACTGAAGTTTTCTAAGCATCCTGGTAATGAGGCACTGATGAATAGCAAGAGGATTAACCAAGACTTGCCTTTCATCATAACACCTACTCTTGGTTGAGCACAGACAGAATGTTTGCCTTCAAATCTTCACCGTTGTTCCTATTTGCTAGGGGAGAGGCTGGGCTTGGATGCCAGCAAGTATCAATCGCAACTTCTCTTCCATCGATGATTCCAGGACCAGTTTTTCCAGCCCCTAAAGCAAGTCTTGCCCGCTTTTCTGCATACTTTCCTACACCGATTACCCTAGTGATTCCTTTGATTCTGATAACATCGAGCAAATGCTCATCGCATGCCTTTAGCAAAGCCTTAGTTTTTGCAGCAGGTAATTTGTCTGGAGTGATATTTGCTCCAGTTTCTGACAAAAGCAAAAGAGGGCAATGGTTGACAAGAAATACGTTATCAAAGATTGTTGTAATATCTCCATAATTTTCGAATAGGATATTCCAGATCCGTGTGCCAGAGACCTCTTGACGTTCTAAATCCAAACCGATTAGCGGTCTTTTTGGGTGATGTTTTGCCTCACCGAGCGGTTTGGATTTGATTCCAATTTTCTTTGCCATGTCTGTAGCTCCAAATGGAATCCCAGATTGAGCCATCCCCCATGGTCCAGGGTTCATTCCCAAGAGTAGAGTTTTAGCATTACCCTTGGCAGCGATATCGAGGTATTGCTCGTGCAAAACCCATGCATAATCAAGTGGATTAGTTACGAATTTTGCTCCGCCTTGCCCGATTAACTTCTTGATTTGAGCATCACATGCTTTGGATAATTTTTGAGCAGCCTCAGTTACAGCCTGCCCGGTCATGTTGTACCCTGTGGGTTATCTTGAATGAATGTAATGAATTAAGCAGGAAATTCAGTTGTTGCAAGAAGATGGTTAAATTCACTAAGTTCAACCTTTAGCCCCAAACATGTCCAATCGGGTAATCGTGGAAGAAGCGCCCGATGTTTTGGACCCTAATGCCCTGCTTGCCAAACTGCCAACCGATACCTGTGGAGCAATTGTTTCATTCATTGGAATAACTCGAGGAATTGATAATGGCAAGCAGGTTTACAGTTTAGAATTCGATGCATGGCAGAGCAAACTCAATCCAACATTGCAAAGATTAGGAGAAGAAGCAATAGAAAAATTTGGCATAGAATATGCAGCCTTGGCACACAGAACAGGATCGGTAGGACCTGCCGAGCCAATCGTAGCAATCCACGTTTCGAGTAAACATAGAAAGGAAGCCTTCCAAGCGTGCTCATGGCTCATAGATGAGCTCAAGGCACAAGCACCTATTTGGAAGAAAGAGGTTCGTGAAGACGGAGAAGAATGGAAAGCGGGGCTGGGTTAAATGACAGACATAGAAGGAATAGTAAACATATCAAAAAAACCAGTTGTTGAAAGAAGAGCTAGAGCAAGTGGTAAATTATGGCTATCAGACGAATCAGTTCAAGCCATAAAATCAGATTCGGTAAAGAAAGGAAATGTGTTAGAGGCAAGCACAATTGCAGCAATTCAAGCGGTCAAAGATACACCAAGAATAGTTCCACATTGCCACCCCGTGCCAATAGAAGGATGCAGAGTAAATTGGTCATGGCAGGATTCAGTTCTAGTTTGTGAAGTAGATGTCAATGCTCATTACAAAACCGGAATAGAGATGGAAGCGCTAACTGGAGTCATGGCTGGATTGCTATGCGCTTGGGACATGGTTAAGTCTTTGGAAAAAGATGAACAAGGTCAATATCCGAATGCAAAAATCACCGATGTAGTAGTTCTTGAAAAATTCAAATCCGAATAATTACTCCTTAATTATCGGCGGGTATATTCATGAATTGAATTCCTGTAGCATATTCATGGCAAAGGTTTCCGACTTCTGGGCAAATTACCTTGAAGCAGTGGACATGGCAGCGATTGCAAGCGCACAATGGCGTGGGCTTGGCAAGAAAAACGATGCAGATGCTGCTGCTGTAGAAGCCATGAGAAAGAGTTTCGATAAAGTTCCATTTGATGGCAGAGTTGCTATTGGTGAGGGTGAAAGAGACGAGGCTCCTATGCTATACATCGGAGAAGAACTTGGAACCATGGTCGGCGTTGAAGGAGTAGCAAAAGTCGACATTGCCGTAGATCCTTTAGAGTGCACAAATAATTGCGCTTATGATAGACCAAATTCGATTGCTGTCCTTGCTGCAGCACCACGTGGAGACTTGTTACACGCTCCAGATTGTTACATGGATAAAATTGCAGGAGGACCTGCATTGGCTGGAGAGATATCTCTTGAAGGAAGCGTTGCTTACAATATCGAGCAAGCGGCAAATGTCCTCGACAAAGATGTGAGTGAAATCAAGATTGTTGCATTGGACAGAGAGCGTCACGCAGACCTATTTTCTCAAATCCGTGAGGTTGGAGCAGAATTGCATTTGATGGGAGATGGTGATGTTTCTGGAGCGATTTGGGCAGCTAGACCTGATGGTCCATACGACATGCTAATGGGTATTGGTGCAGCTCCAGAGGGAGTAATTTCAGCCACAGCAATTAGAGGCTTAGGAGGCGTGTTTGAAGGAAAATTAGTCTTCAGAAGTGATGAAGAAGAGGAACGTGCTTCTCACATGGTTGGAGATGATCTCCAAAGGATTTGGAAAGCCAATGATCTGTGCAAATCCGAGGATGCGATATTTGCAGCTGCTGGTGTATGTGATGGTTACTTGGATGGAGTCAAGGATGTTGATGGCAGAAAGTTAGTTCACAGTGAGATTATTGATGTAGCTACAAAGACCGTGCGAGATATCAGAACCACCTACTAATCTCTATGATTTCAGATGGTGGACCAATCGGTACACTTTGTATTGGTTTTGAAAACGCGTTATATTTAGTGCCGCTTACCTATCAGTAGTCATGGCAGTCCACATGATACGCCTCGAGGTCAGGCTGCCAAAGGGACACTGGGCGGGAGATGTTACCCGTGAAAATCCAAATGCAGTGCTTCGAATTGAAGAGACAATGGCACTTAGCAAAGGAAGGGGTTCAGCAAAGGCAAGCTGTACTGATGATATCTCGAAAACCATAATTGATCATGTGGCAATTGAGGATTTTAGAGAAATAGATGCGAACCGATTCTCTGTTGATATTGGTGCGAAGGGTGGTGCTTTTCCTAAGCCAATGCTTGACGTCGGAGTAATTCCTCATACTCCGTTTGAAGTTAGAGATGGGTGGGTAGACTGGACTATTGAGTGTTCAAGGGCAAATGCAAGGGAACTCATTCAGCAATTCAAGGACCAATCAATACCGCATCGGCTGATTTCAACTCGTCCAGTGTCTTCCAAATTACTGACAAAACGTCAATCAGAAGTTTTCGAGGTCGCTCTAAGAGAAGGCTACTATGAAGTCCCCAGGAGAATAACGCTCACAGAAATGGCTTCCCTACTCGGAGTAGCCAAATCAACGCTTTCAAACCAACTCCAAAGGATGGAATCCACTATCCTGCATACCTTTGCTGATGATGTACGTCGAAGGTCTGGAAAGTGAATTTCAGATTGGATGTTCGGAAAATAAGCGAACATATTCGTACGAACATGTTCGTAGGGGGTTAATTAGGGTAGGCTACTTGTGTGGTTGTATGGGCGAATTACCAACAACATGGGAAGAGTGGATTGCGAACTTCGAAGGCTGGCAAGACAGAGTCGGATTTAACAGAGATTGGCTTGGAGATTTCGATCTCTCAATTCTATTCGACTGGGACAGAGCCGGCGACGTTATCGAATATGGCGACTATGAAGGAAGAGCAAAGTGGGAAAGAGCACTACAAGTTCCTCAACAATCTATGAGAGATGCACTAATCACAATGATTACAGTACAAGGTGACACAGAATTCGCATCTGTTGAGCAGCAAAGACACCTACTAGCTTCTGCACCAACTGATTACGACCGCTACGCAGCAGCCAGAATCATGGCTGAAGAGCAAAGGCACGGCTGGCAAATGGCTTACCTTTTAATGACATACTTCGGACAACAAGGAAGAAGAGAGGCACAAAAGTTGCTTGAAAGAAATGCACAAGATGGTGACAGACTCCTAGGTGCATTCAACAGACCTATGCCACACTGGCTAGACTTCTTCTGCTACACAATGTTCGTTGACAGAGATGGTAAGTTCCAACTTGGTATGCTATCCACATCTGCATTCAAGCCATTGGCTGCTTCAATGGGTCCAATGTTGAAAGAAGAATCATTCCACCTGGGAACAGGATCCAACGGCTTGAGAAGAATCATCAAGGCAGGAGTCATTCCACTTGACATGCTTCAAAGATACATGAACAAGTGGGTTGCAACTGCTCACGACTTATTCGGTGTAGATGGCTCAACATCTGCAAACTGGGCATACGTTTGGGGAATCAAAGGACGCTGGGATGAAAGAAAGAAAATCGAAAAAGGTATTGAGTTGAATAAAGAAACGCTCAATGAGGAAGCAAGAGGACACTACCACGATGAAATTGCTGATGCAGTAATGAAGTTGTGCGGATACCTACCAGAAGGTGCAGCACCTCTTTACGTTCCACACGAGAACTTCAACCGTGACATCGGTGCTTTCTCCAAGGGAAGATACACAGTCGAGGGAACTGAGTTCCAAGGCGACGATGCGCAATGGGATGCTTACCTAGCAGAACACCTTCCAACCGCAGAAGATGAAGAAGCTTTGAAGGAACTATTCAAGCAAGAATGGATTGCTGAAAAGCCAATGTCTCAGAAGCAAATCGCATCTGGAATCGGCGCTACCGCTTGAGGTGGTCAATTGATTCCGGTGGAGATTTATGGAGTCGACACCGAAGTATGTGAGGAGTTTTACGAGAAACTCCCAGGTTTGGTCGCTGACATAACAGAGGATACTTCCTACTCAGAGTCATTGTACTCTGTAACCTATGGAGACTACCACTCGCAAATTAGAATTGCAGATGAATGGGCAGGTAATAGCCCATATGTCTGGCCAGAGGAAGTTTGGATGGAAGTTGAAATGGCACTCCATGCAACAAAATATCCAGATGTAGGTGTGATCGAGCATCTCACAACACTTGACGGAATTGATTGTGTTAGAATCTCTCAATGGATGCACTTTTCTACAAATATCTACCCTATCTACAGCAAAAAAGCTTGCATTGGTTTGCAAAAACTAGGACTAAAGACACCGTTTAAACCAAACGATATGGCTTCTTACGGGCTATTCGTAAGCAGGCTTGAAGGTTTGAAACTCTATGCTCCTGCAGCAGGACTACCAGAAATTGGCTTGCCTAGAGCAAGAGTCCTGCAACTCGGTTTAGAGCGCTTTGCCGATTTGTGATTAAGTTCACAAAGGGACTGCTTTACCATCGATTAGGTGAGGCTATGGTATCAATCTGGACTCACGTAAAATTGGTCATTGTAGTGATTATCTGGGGCTTTGGATGGCCTGCAGGGAGGGTAGTTGCAGATACAGTTCCACCATTTACTGCTGGCTGGATAAGGTACCTAATTGCGGTGACTTGTTTCCTAATCTTCCTAAAAGCCTCGGGCAATTGGAGAGCCCCAACTAAAGCAGAATGGAAGACTCTTGCTATTATTGGCTTCTTTTC
This sequence comes from Methanobacteriota archaeon, assembly GCA_002718195.1. Taxonomy (GTDB): domain Archaea; phylum Thermoplasmatota; class Poseidoniia; order Poseidoniales; family Poseidoniaceae; genus MGIIa-L4. The sequence continues at coordinate 33,682 of PBDU01000006.1, forward strand.
CACCTTCTTGTATCAAGCATTTTTCATGTACGGAATGAAGTATACTGCAGCTGGTGACGCATCTTTGATGATTACTTTCAATCCTTTTTTCACATCTCTTTTGGCTATCATTTTTCTAAGCGAGAAAATGACTCTTCGCTATGTATTTGGTCTAATATTAGGGATATCTGGAATCGCAGTTTTGTTCATTTATTCTCCAAATGTGGATATTCCATTCAATGAGAGATTGCTTGGAGATATTCTGATCGCTGGTTCTGCATTAGCCTGGGCTTGCTCTTCGATACTGAAGAAGAAAATGATGACGCAACCAGCAAAAGATGCAGAAGAACCTCTCTCGCCACTCCACTTGACAGTGTGGGCTAGCACTATCGGATTTGGAATTCAAACTGTTCCGTTCATCGCTGAGGTGTCTCAAGTAGGGATTTCTAATCCAAGTTTTGATGCTTGGGTAGGAATCATTTTCTTGGCAGTATTTTCAACAGTTCTCTCTTATGTTTGGTTTGCAGATGGTATCAGAACTATCGGAGCAGGACCTGCTTCGATGTACGTTTACTTAGTCCCGATATTTGGAATATTTAGCGGCTGGTTGCTTCTTGATGAAAAACTAGGTCTTTCTCTTCTAATTTCATTTGTTCTAATCGTATCAGGTTTGCTGATTTCTCAGTATAAACACGATGCAGAAAATCAAAATCATCTCAAGCAAGAGTCATGAATCTAGCACGCTTCGGCTTAGATATGCAGATTCAAACTGTAGCGGTAATCGGTGCTGGAACTATGGGTGCAGGAATAGCACAAGTTTGCGCTCAGAGCGGCTGGAAAACCAATCTTTTCGATGCGTTTGAAGATGGTTTAGCAAGAGGTATGGATAGAATCAATACTTTCTGGGATAAGGGAATTGCGAGAGGAAAGACCACTGCAGAGCAAAAGCAAGCTTGGGCTGCGAATCTGTTTGAATTCAACGATTTGCAAACTGCAGTTGAATCTGCTGATTTAATCATCGAGGCTGTACCAGAAATACCTGAATTAAAAGCAAAAATCTTCTCTGATTTGAGTGAATTTGCTCCTGAGCATGCAATCCTTGCCACCAATACTTCCTCGCTTTCAATCAAGGAGATTGCAGATGCTACTAATCGTCCAGCAAACGTAATCGGAATGCACTTTTTCAATCCGGTTCCGCTGATGAAATTGCTTGAAATTGTCAGGTCTGAATACACAAGCCAAGATGTAGTTGACATCGCAAAGCAAGCAGGTGAGCAAATGGGCAAGACCTGTATTGTCGTCAAAGACGTCCCTGGTTTTGCCACTTCAAGACTAGGAGTTGTCCTAGGCAATGAGGCTATCAGAATGCTAGCAGATGGTGTTGCAAGTGCATCAGATATTGACACTGCAATGGTCCTTGGATACAGACATCCAATGGGTCCACTCGCACTTACTGATCTAGTAGGTTTAGATGTAAGAAGAGACATTCTCCTTAATCTCCAAGAGTCATTCGGTGATGATTCTTATGCCCCTCATCCTCTTCTTGAGAAATTGGTCTCGGAAGGAAGACTCGGCAAGAAAACCGGCAAAGGAATCTATGACTGGTCAAGCGGTGAAGCGTTCGAAACAGACATGCCAGATATGTGAATAACCTCACAATCCGGAGTTGCCTCAAAGTAGGACTTCTTGCCATTTTTGCAGCAATATCCGCGAAATAGTTTGATCATTCAACCATTCTTTGGGCATGTTGCCTTGTTGTGTCCAGGCTCGCCACATTGGGAGCGCTTGCGCATTGATTTTACAACTTGAGGTACATTAACGACAACTTGTTGAGGAACCTGTTCTGGGATGATTTCTTCTTCAGCATCATTTTTCTTCATCGACATCAAGCCGGCTATCAAAATCGCTAATGGTATAATTCCAACCAATATGTAAACCAAATCGTTCACTTCCTCGTCAGCAACTGTCTCATCGATATACATATCTGCATTTAGAGGATAAGCTTCGTTCTTGTCTTCAATGCCATCGTTATCATCGTCAGTGTCAGTGTTGTCACCCATGCCATCGCCATCGGTGTCAACCCACTCGCCAGCATCGTATGGGAATTCATCACCCAGTGTTTCGTTTTTATAATTCAATAAATTAAGGAATATGCTGCCGAAGAGTTGATTTTGAAATTAGTTATTATTTGTTTAATTTATGTATTAATAATCATGTTTAATGAATTAATGATTTTATGGGCAACCAAGATATTCCAATTCCAGCGAAAATCCAGGCAGTCTTAAGTTTGTAAAAATCCATGTGTTTTTTTTTAAAATTACATTAAATTTTATAAAATTTATATAAAATTATAGATTTTATAATTATAAAATAGTACGCAGCATAATGTTTTTAAAAAATTTCACAATAATTATGACTTTACGAAACCTTCCTTTAGAATCGATAACTATTGACAAATCCAGTTTCTAATAATTTCTATAAATTCTATGAAAAGCCTTCAAAAATAGTAGAAAAATACAACACTCCAACCCTCAAAAACACCATCAATCTCGACTTGTAGATGTTATGTTTTGAGTCGGGAATTTTGAATCACTGAGAAAAGAAAATTCAACGTTTAGTTGGAAGAGTAATCTCCAGTTGAATTCTGTGGAGACTTCAAAAAGGATGACTCGTTGGTTGTAATGAGCAACATGTCTGTTTCATTGGAAATGTGTGCGGTTGACTTCATGGGAGAAGAGTTGTCTCCTGAAGAAGTAGCCATCGCTGAAAGGATTACTGAGCTCAAAGCAACATTGGGCGATAGATTGCTTGTTTTGGGTCACCATTACCAAAGAGATTCCATCGTCATGCACGCTGATTTCATCGGAGATTCTTTTATGCTTAGCCAAAAGGCTGCGGAGTCAGATGCTGAATTCATCGTGTTTTGCGGTGTTCATTTCATGGCTGAGTCCGCCGATATTCTCACATCAAAAGACCAATCAGTTGTACTCCCAAATCTACGGGCAGGCTGTTCCATGGCAGATATGGCAACGCTGGTTGAAGTTGAAGTTGCATGGAAGCAATTATTGGAAGAAACTGGAATGGATGATCCAATCGATAAGGAAGACCCAATCTCTCTTGCCAAGCCTGGTGATGGCTACATTGTTCCTGTAACTTACATGAATTCAAGCGCAGATTTGAAGGATTTCGTCGGTAGACATGGAGGCGTTGTTTGCACCTCCTCAAATGCAGAAGGTGTATTGAACTGGGCATTTGAAAGGGCAGGAGAGAATGGCGCAGTCTTGTTCTTCCCAGACCAACACCTTGGCAGAAACACTGGTCTAAAGATGGGAATTCCAAAGTCGAAAATGCCTGTTTGGGTTCCGAATATGGGTTTAATGGGAGAAGATACAAACAATCCTAGAATCGTTTTGTGGCACGGATTTTGCTCAGTTCACAAAAGGTTCACAGTCTCTCAAATCGAGAACTTCAGAGAGAGGTTTCCTGATGGCAAAGTAATCGTGCACCCTGAGTGTGAAGCAGAAGTGGTTAATGCTGCTGATTCCAATGGTTCAACTCAATTCATCAAGAACTATGTTGAATCCATGCCTGAGGGATCAAAAGTTGGAATCGGAACCGAGATTAATATGGTTGCAAGGCTTGCTCAAGAACATCCTGATAAGCACATAGAATGCTTAGATTCTCAAGTCTGTCCTTGCTCAACAATGTATATGATTCACCCAGCTTATCTGATGGACGTATTGGAGAGGTTAGTTGACGGAGAAATTCCAAACCAGATTATTGTCCCAGATTCGGTACAAGAAGGCTCAATGCTTGCGCTAAACAGAATGCTTTCAATTCCAAAGTGAGTTTCATGGTAAACTCTCAGGATTTTGCTGTAGTATTCGTTATTCTAACCTTATTTCTTGCAACTTTTTCTTTCACTGCCAGCAACGAGGGCTGCTATGAACCATCAACAGTTGGCGCGAGTATTTCTTTTGATGACATCAAAAATATAGATGACTGGAAAACTATGATGCCCCTATTAGATGAATATGATGTAAAAGCTACGTTTTACATCGATAATTACGACCATTTGGATGAAGATGAAATTGATTTCTTGCTTGAACTTCAGTCAACAGGACACGAGATAGGTGCTCATGGCATGTCTCACCAAGATTATGGAATCCATTTGGAGAACGGCGGAACGGACATGACATATTGGCTTGAAGAGGTGGAGCCAGGGGTTAGGATGATGGAAAATGATGGCTTTGTCATCACCTCATTTGCTTATCCTAGAGGCGTTAAATCTCCGAGTATAGATAATGTGTTATTGGAGAATTTCACCGCTTTAAGAGGGGTTAATGGCTACTTTGAACAGACAGAGCCATGGCTTGCTGAATGCAGCGATAGAGCGGTTTACAATGCTCGGACGCTTGCAAAAGACTCTGATAATTACGGGATGATAAAGTACAACATGAGGTCGATGAGTGATGACCATCAAGCTATGATTTTCTATGGGCATGGTATTGGTGAAGGCGAAAAAGATGTGACTTTGGAAACTCTAGAAGAACTCTTTATACAGGCTCAAAAGCACGATTTGGATTGGATTACAATCAGTGAAATCTAGATGTCGAACTCAAGTATAATTTCCTTGAATTCCATCTTCACCTCAACCTAGGAATCTTGCTCCGGTATGCCAACCTAGCAATGCTAGTACTGGACACATAATCATTGTTAGCATAACGTAAATAATCGCATTTGTGGACAATCCATCTTGAAACATCTTCATGGTTTCAACAGAAAAAGTAGACATCGTTGTGAAAGCGCCTAGTAATCCAACCCCAAGAGCCAAAGCCGTAGTCTCAGAAACCAACTGTTGAGTTAATGCAAAAGTTAAGCAACCAAGTAAGAATGATCCAATTAGATTCACAGAAAAAGTCCCTACAGGAAGGTCATCTGAATTTAGAATAAAAGTAAGACTCCACCTTGCTAGTGCACCAACGGCTCCTCCAATAGCCACGATGATTGCTTGTTGCATCAAACCTGATTGAACATTGGTTTAGATTTGAGTTTAATCCAACATTCGAAGAAATTTGGTGTAATTATCAAGTGTAATGAATTTGAGGAGGGGTCATGGCAAAGATATGGTTCCTTACTGGGAACGCTGGAAAAGTAGAGGAAGCTAAGCATCATTTTGCTGAACATGGATATGTTGTGGAGCAACTAGTAGTCGATCAAGAAATAATTGAGCCACAAGCGGATTCCTTGACGCAAGTTGCGCAGGCTAAGATTGCTCAAGCATTAGAGCATATGCCAGGCAAAGAAGACATGCTATTAGTCGAAGATGCAGGGTTATTTGTTGAAACACTTGGAGGATTTCCTGGAGTTTATTCCTCGTATGCATTGAAAACTATTGGTTGTGCTGGAATTTTGTCATTACTGTCCAATTTAGTTTCAGAAGATCCTGTACTAAGCGGAAATTTGAGGAAGGCAGAATTTAGGGCAGTTGCTGCTCTATGGAGAGATGGTGAAATCCTGATAGGAGAAGGAGTTTGTCCAGGAAGAATAGCAGAAAAAGAATCAGGTGAGAGTGGATTTGGATTTGACCCAATTTTCATTCCGGCTGATTTGGATGCACTAGGTAATCCAATTCCGTTTGAGTCACAGGGAGAAAGTTCCACTCATGGGGAAACATTTTCCGATATAGGTTTGGAAGAGAAGAAGAAGTACAGCCACAGGTCAAGAGCGATTGAGTCATTGCTGAGTAAATTGTGACTGAGCATTACATCAGCATCATAAACAAGTTCAATCTCCGGGTAAGTGAGCCAAATGAGTCCAGCAAGATTGTTAACCGCAATTGCCTTTCTAGGGCTCTTGGGTTTCTACTTGTTTAATGCTGGACAATTAACCGACGAAGTCGGTTGGGGAAGCGTTGCTATGCTTGCCTTACTAGGCTTTATTTTCATTAAACTCGGCTCGTCAGGAAAGCCTATTGTTCATCAAGCCATACCTACGCAACCGGTTCAAGAGATTGAAATTGAAGAAGAAGGAGATGAAGCTGATGCGGATATTCCAGCCCCAGTAGTGAATGAGGATGTCACAACACTTGCAGACAGGAAGAGAGCAAAAGTCGAGGCTGCAAAAGCCGCAGCGGCACAGGCCATGGCTGAAAGTGAGGATGTTGAAGAGGATGAAACTCCTTTGGTCGATGTTCAAGTTGAGGTTGAGGATGTCCACATTGCTGACGAGTTCGTTGTTGAAGTTTCAGCCGACTCAATCGAAGACGCAGATATTCTGAAAACCGTGGGAGAGAGAAGAGAGCACCATGACAGAATTCGCTCGAGAATAGAAGAAAGAAGGCGAACTCAACTCGCAGAAATCCGAGCAAGCACAGCAAGGATGCTTGAAGACAATGATGAGGGTGAAGACATCGTTTCATTACTACAAAATCCTAACCATGGGCATACAGTTTTGGTGCATCCACCTGAAGCAGTTCCCGGAAAAGTGTACGGTGCAACCTTTGTTCGCATAGATGATTCAAGGATACTCAGGCTCAGAGTTCCAATGGATGAAGGATTTGAGGCAGTTGAAAAATCTGAACCCGTGCTGGAACTACCACCATTGCCTGCATTAGACGGAAGCATGCCTCTGCCAATGCCAGCACCACTTCCTATGCCTGCGGCAAGTAGTGCATTAGCGGCATTAAAAGATGATATGGAAGACTGATTATTGAGATAAAAATCTCTCATGACTTTTTCTCATTACTTTCTCAAATAACGGTGGAATTAGACTTATCCAAAACATCACATAATATCCAAATGGTAATTGTGGAGAATCATCATGAGTTTCTAGCCTTTCGTAGTGGGTGCTTGCTTTGAGGTGATGGGATGGATGTAAAGGTAGCTCTAGCAGTGTCCATCTCGACCATCTGTGTCTTGATTCCCATGCATGTTCGGGACCTGCTCTTTGTCTCTGATCTCTCGCAAGACCATGGTGTTGGAGATAATTGACAAATTCCAACAAAAATACTGCTACTAATGCCTGAGAAATGAATGCTAGACCCGCAGGAAGAGAATACAGGAAAATGACAGCAATCAATGTAATTTCAAGCAATAATTGGCGAATGGTGTTTCCAGATTTTGTCTCGTAGGCACCCTTGATTTGTTTGGGCACAGTGCGGATAAAATGTCCATAAATAGACTGACCAAATTTTGAGGAAGTGGGGTCGACTTCTCTTGCCCAGTGTTTGTGATGAGTGTAGTTGTGCTCTGTGGTAAAGTGAAGATACAAGACACAAAGCAGGTCGACTCTAGCCATGTACCAACTGAATGATTTTGGTTTTCTATGCCCTAGTTCGTGAGCGGTTATTATTCCAGATGCACCGTTGCTTAAACCAACAGAAGCAATTCCTAACCAATTCAAATTCGTCCATTCACTAGTTCCTATTGTGTAAACTAGGTACAATGTTAGAATTGGAACTAAAAGGGCATGAGCGTGAATAATTAGGTCGTGCATAATTCCTTCCTGATTTGGGTTATCTGAGTTGTCAACTCCAAGGAGGAGGTCAAGAATCATTGAAAATCCAAGTAAGTAAACGATGGTAATTCCCATGAACCAACCACCGATGTATAGTCCGATGATTGCGCTGAGTGGTGTAATTAGCCCAAGGGTCTGTGATACCCAGCGATACCGCATGGGCTTCTCTTGCATGTCCATCCCTTTATTTTGGGATTCAAAAATTATCGTTTGATTTCTGCCAATAAGTCTCTAGTATCTTTGTAGAATTCACTCAATGGGTCTCTATTTTCAAGGATGTAATCTGCTTGAGTAATCAATTGCTCGAGCCCCCATCCCTTCTCCCTTTCATCTCTGGTCTCGAAGCTATTCCTATCCCCATCTTCACTTCGATTCCTTTTCATAATTCTTTGAAATCTAACTTCTTTCTCAGCACGAATGCCTACAACTTTGAATTCATCATTCCATCTATTCTGAAAGATATCTCTCTCTGCAGTTCCTCGAAGTCCTTCGATTAGGATTAAGTTGTGGTCATTCCTCATCAAATCTATTTTATCAGCCAATCTGACAGCCAACACCTCTTCACCGAACTCAGCTCTCAACTCGCTTGCGATTTCCCCAAATATGTTTGGTGACTCCTCCAAACCTCTGCTTGCTACCTCTGCTCTAATCATATCTCCCATCGAGAGTACAGGTATGTCTTGTTGAATGAAAATGCTAGCGAATTCTCCCTTGCCTGACCCAGGCATTCCACAGACTGCCAATACAAGAGACATGGCTTGTGCTATCGGAAGAGGTTTTTCAAAACTACCACAATCAGCGATGTTTCCATTCTGCTTTCTCTCTGTTGAGGAAGGCATTCACGCCAATCTCTTTGTCCTCGGTATCGAATAATTTGGCAAAGGCATCTGCTTCGATAGCAATACCTGCAGTGATTCCCATGTCAAGAGCAGAACGAATGGTCTTCTTTGCCACTCCAAGAGTGTGACTGGATTTTGATGCAATGATTGAAGCGATGTTCATTGTAAATTCTCTTAATTCATCTGCCTCTACAACATGGTTAACCATTCCAATTTTCATTGCTTCATGAGCATCTATCATCTCTCCGGTCATGATCATCTCCATCGTTTTTCCATATCCTACAAGGCTTGCAAGCCTTTGAGTTCCTCCAAAACCAGGGATTAGTCCAAGATTTATCTCTGGAGTTCCGAATTTTGACCTGCTGCTTGCAATTCTCATATCACATGAACAAGCCACTTCGCATCCTCCACCAAGTGCAAAACCATCGACCATAGCAATAGTTGGTTTTGATAGCCTCCAGATGTATTCAACACCATTATCAGAAAAAATCGGTCTGATTTCATGTGAGCCTTTTCCTACAAATTCACTGATATCTGCACCGGCTACAAACGAGTTGGGTTTTGCTCTTTTCCCTTCTTCTGGTTCCAGTGGGCTCGCCCCAGTGAATACGACACAACGCACCTCGTCATTGCTTTCAGCCCATGTTGTAAATGCCCTTATTGAAGCCATCACATCTTGATTCAGGGCGTTCATTTTGTTAGGTCTGTTAATCGTTCCAATGGCAATAATTCCGCCTTCAACTTGTACTTGCTCGACTTTGAACACGTCGCTTTCAGGTGCTGACATATACAGCCCTAGGGTTCTAACTTCATCATATCTTTGCTGTATGAATTAACATCGGAATAGTAAATAAAATCTCCACTTATCGCAAAGTTATGGGCAATGACGACTCTCCTTTAGTGATAGCAAAAGATATCGCAAAGAGATATGGAGATTTTGTTGCTCTTCATCCTCTAAATGTGCAGGTTGATTCCGGTGAGTTCTTTGGTGTCTTTGGTCCCAACGGTGCAGGAAAATCGACTTTCATGAAACTCTTAACTGGTCAACTCAAACCTTCGATAGGGGAAATCGAGGTTCTCGGAATCAACGCGAGGAAGAATCCTCAGAAACTCAAAGCCAACATTGGTATTGTTCCGGAATCTGAATCCCCTCCTTCATTTTTGACACCTGTGGAATTCTTGGATTTTGTCGCTCGCTTGCGGGGAGTTGAGGAACGTGAACAAAAGGTCGAGTACTGGCTTGATTGGTTCGGTTTAGAAGAAAAAAGAGACACCATGTGTAAAGATTTGAGCAAAGGACAAAGACAGAAAGTTATGCTTGCTTGTGCATTTATCCATAAGCCAAAATTATTATTTTTGGACGAGCCATTTGCAAATTTAGACCCTATCTATCAGAGAAAATGTAGGGAGTGGTTGATGGACCATGTAGCGGATGGAGGAACAATATTCCTCTGTTCTCACGTTCTTGAAATGGCTGAAAGAATGTGTAATAGGATGGCTATAATTAATCATGGAAGAGTATTGGCTGCAGGAAAAGTTTCAGATCTAAAACAATCTTCTGAGGAAACTTTGGAGGACGTTTTCATTAGACTAGTTGGTAAGTCGATTGAAGAAGTCGAGAGCATGGATGGCAACTCTAGCGAGGAGGAGTGAGTTTGACAACCACCATCACCTCAAGAAATTGGGATGATGTTGTTGATGCTGAGGGTAATTTGTTGAAACCAGTGGACGCTACCACAATTAACACTTCGAATGATGGTCAAACTTTACTCGATCCGTTAACGGGATGGTCTGCCTTTTCTGCTACCTTCAAAGTGATGTTCTTGGAGGAGTGGAGAAAAAGTATCGACTTTGCAAAAGCAAGACAGGTTCTAACCTTTCCATTGATGCTTGCATTGATTACAATGGTCACAACCATCGGTCTACAATTTCTAGTGGGTAGTGGAGCAGCCCAATCATCAGACATCGATGCGAAAACCTTCAGTTGGTCCGAGTTGAGATTTGCATTACATTTGCCTTTGTTCATGTTCTCGATGGGTATGGGAATGTTTGCATTCAAAGGAAGGGATGCGATATTGAAACGAACTGGAGAGAAGATGGAACTTCTAGCTGCTCCCGCACTTCAACCACTAAACAATTCAATAGCCCACTTTTCTTACTTCATCAAGGATCTTGTTTTCTATGTTGTAATGATACTAACGCCAATTATATTCGGAATGGCTCTGGGACTTCTTTTGGATAGGTACACTGCGATAAATACGCCACTTGAATGGTCTAGTCTACCATGGACTTGGGCAGCGATGGTTCTAACCTTAGCTCAGGGTTTGGCCGTTGCCTTCCTAGTCTCAGTTCTATGGTTGAGAGGAAAGCCGTTTACAACATTTGGACCTGCTTTGGTAGTTGTCGCAGGAATTGCAGTAGGTTTGGGTTTGCTACCTTGGGACCAAGCCATGCTAGGTTTAGCAGTTCAAACAAAGCAGAGTTTGGTGTGGGTATTTGGTGGTTTAGCAATTACCATAATCGCAGGTGCTTTTGCATCTTCCTTGATACTGGATGACTTTGATGTGCATGTTGTTCAAAGAGCAGACTTGTTTGAACCGATTTACAATAAATTAGGTTTTTTAGGAAACTCAGAATTACGACTTCTGGTCGCAAAAGAATTTGTTGATTTAATCAGGTCTGGGACTATGAAAAAGATGCTTGTATCCTATGCAGTGCCTCTTCTAGTCCTGCTCGGATTAGCATGGCTTGTTGATTTTGCAGAATTCCCGATTCCATTTAACCTACTTTCATACGCTCCATTTTTAGGATTCTTCGGATTCAATTTTTATTCTTGGTTAACAATTCTTGATTCGCCAGATTTTATGAATGGTTTACCGTTAAGACTTACCCAATTAATACGGGCAAAAGTGATGGTATATTTCATCGCAACATCTTGGATTTCAGTCCTCTTCTTTATTCTGATGGCTTGGAGGTTAGATGAATGGATTTCCCTGCCAACAGGATTGATTGTTATGATTTGTAACTCGATTTACATAGTGGCCTTGACCGCATACCTTATGGGAATGAGGCCGAACAAAGCAATTTTCGATTCATCCATTATGATATGGTTCTACTTGGGAACAGTTGCTCCATTGTTGATGTTATTCTTACTATCATTCACGCAAGGGGATGTGGCTTTGTACGGAAATTGGTGGGACCGTGTTGGACAAGATGGGCTTGAAGCAACCTCAACATACTTTGATCCAGAGCAAATGCGAGGAGGATATTACGGAATAATCGGTGTATCTGGAATTTTGCTGATTTTGAGTGCAATTCTGTGGAAAATGATGGATAGAAAATGGGGAGATAAACCATTCGAAAATTGAAAAAACAAACCGTCAGTAGTGGGTTTTTGGCTATAGAAAAAAGGCGTTAATGAAGCCCTTAACTAGGGGATTTCAGCCAAAGGTTATAGTGTGGTCGTATCTGTGAAGAATTTGCATAGGCGGGCATGTCCATGGCTAGGAAAGGAAAAGGTGGTGGCTCCGGCAGGAGAAAACAGCGTCAACAGGATTTGTATGACGAATTAGATAGATACCCTGTTATGCCTCCGCATGCATATGCAAAGGTTGTTCGTGATAAGAGGACATTGAACATTATTTACCAGATTATTGAACCTCCTTTGACGAAAAAAGAACAAGAATACCTTGATGAAATCATGGATATTTTCATCCGCTCACTGCAAGCCGATATCGAGGCCATTGATGCGAAGCCAGAGGAATACCTTCGGGCTGCTATGGACAAGGTCATCAAATCCTACGGAATGAAAATCACCAAGAAACAAAAGTCAAAGATTTTCTATTACATACGCAGAGATTTGATCGGCTATGGAAAAATGGATGTGTTGATGAATGACGTCAACGTAGAAGACATTTCATTAGACGGAACAAACATTCCAATCTTTGCATATCACAGAAAGTTCGAATCTGTTGAGACAACCTGTGTATGGGAAACTGATGAAGAATTGGAATCTTATGTTATCAAACTTGCACAGAGGTGTGGTAAGCACATTTCTGTTGCAGACCCGTTACTCGATGCTACCTTGATGGACGGTTCTCGTATCGTCATGAAACTTGGTCGAGAGGTATCAACAAGAGGTTCAGCATTTTGTATTCGAAGATTCAAAGACGATCCATTCTCCCCATGTGATATCGTAGCGTTTAGAACAATGTCTTCTTTGATGGTAGCATACCTTTGGATTGCTTTCCAAAACGAAGTCCCTATGCTATTCGTAGGTGGTACTGCATCTGGTAAAACAACCACTCTCAATGCAATGTGTATCTTTATCCCTTGGCAGATGAAAATCGTATCAATCGAATCCACAAGGGAAGTAAACATTCCTCAACCTAACTGGGTTCCTGGTCTAACTAGGCAAGGTTTCGGTGGTGAGTCTAACGAGGGTGAAATCGGGGAGTTCGAATTGCTTAAAGCGGCACTCAGAGAAAGACCAGAATATATCATCGTGGGTGAAATTCGTGGTGCTGAAGCATATGTTTTGTTCCAGGCAATGGCTACTGGGCACTGTGCTTATTCAACAGTTCACGCCGACTCAGTTCCTTCACTTGTCCACAGGCTTGAGAACAAACCGATTGACATTCCACGTGTTCTTTTACCTGCTCTTGAAGCATGTTCAATTCAAATTCAAACAAGAATTAACGGTCGTCGTGTAAGAAGAACCAAACAACTTGTAGAGATTGTAGGTATTGATCCAAACTCTTTGGAGGTTATCACCAATGAGGTATTTAGATGGGATGTAGCATCTGATGATTTCATCTTCTCTGGTAAGTCATATGTTTTAGAGAAGATTATGGTCAAGATTAATTATTCACAAGACGAGATGAGAAGAGAGCTCAGAACCAGGAAGAGAATCTTGGAATGGATGGTTCTAAACGACATTAGAAAGGCAGACCAGGTTTCACAAATCGTAACCGAGTACTACGTCAGGCCGAATGAGATTCTTGCAAGAGTAGACGGACTAAGGTAAATGGAGGCATCTAGATGGAACTAACCGCATGGCAAAGAATCTGCAATCGCTTGCTTGGTCGAGCATTGAAGAAAAGAGCCCGTGCGAATAAAGATCTATCAGAAAATCTAGTCAAAGGCTCAATGCCAATGATGCCTGAGGTTTACTTAGCTAGTGTCTGGGTTACTACAGTGGCTGTTTCATTGGTTTGTTTTGGTTTCCTCGCACTAATTTTCATGCCTGAAATAGGCGGCATAGCGCTTTACGAGAAACTAACTGCCCCTGGAGTAGAAGATGCATGTTTCATTTGGGAATACTGGAATAAGGAGTTAATTGATAACACTAAGCCCTTTAATGGCTGTCCGCACTATGAGACCCGTGTTTTCCCGCTTTTTGGTAAAGTTGCTCTAGTTGGAGTACTCGGATTGATTGCTCCGTTTACCACTTTCAAAGTTTTAGCGGGTGGTGCTGCTAGTGCTGCTAAGAAAAGAGGCGACATGATTGAAAAGTATCTCCCGTATGCTTCATCTTACACCGCTGCAATGAGTGCGGCAAATGCTACACCTGCCAAGATCTTCCGCTCCCTTGCGATGAACAAGGATATCTACGGTGATGTTGCTGATGATGCGGCAATGATTTACAGAGACGTTACATTGCTAGGATATGACTTGATTACAGCCATGAAGTTAGCAGTAGATAGGGCAGCATCAGTTTGGCTGACTGAGTTTTTCCAAGGTATGATCGGTACACTTACTGCCGGAGGTCAACTGAAATTGTTCTTCCTAAACAGAGCAGAGCACTACATGCGTGAAAACAGAACCAGGCTGCAGAGTTTCTTAGAGAGCATTGCTTTGCTTGCAGAATCTTACATTGTGGTAGCAGTTGCAATGCCACTGTTTTTGATTGTCATGCTCGTTATTATGTTCTGGGTTAGTGGTTCAGGTGCACAAATGTCTGAGGGCATGCTCTACGGCATTGTGTTAGGGTTCATTCCGCTTATCCACGTAGCGTACTCCTTCCTAGTTTGGTCATCGAGTAAGGAACAAGAAATGTGAGGTGAGATTATGGCAAGGAAAAAGCAGAAGATTGTCGTAGATCTTGACCTGCCAAAGGACGACCCTACCAAAAGGAATCTGCAAATCATTCTAGCATTTTCAATAATTCTTGGAATGTCAACTGGTCTTTTCTGGGTAACAAACTCAGGATTTATTCCAACTGCAAACGGAGAACCGCTATTTACAAACATAGCATGTCAGACTATAACTGGCGATGCAGCATTCAACAGCAACATAGCACCTTCATATGCAGTAAATGAGACGTGTTCTCTACTAAAAGACGAAGCACAAATCGTTACTTGGGAGGAAGATGATTGGGAGTATGTTGACCGTCTCGCGATATCTTTTGTCATGCCGGGAATAGAAGAGCAATACAAGACAGGTGTCTTCGGAAAAGAGCAGGGTTTCTATGCTAATTGCTCAGCCACTGCTACAGTTCCAACAGATTACACATTTGCAATTAGAGATGCTCAGAGGAGTATTGTTGCATTTTACAACGGGACCACCGGAAAGAATGAGCAATGTAATTTTATCATCGAAGACCTTCCTGCTGGTGACAGGTACGAAATTGGATTTTGGGTTCCTGAACGAGATGCGGTATTGGCAACCGCTTCCTTCGAGGTGACTGCTCACGTATATGATGGAATTCCTGACAATATGAACAACAAATCATTGTGGGTTGGACCATCACTAGGTAACACCAATCTCAAACCACTCATATTCCTGAACTTTTTCGGATTGACATTCTTTTTATTCATTTTCCCAGCATCATATTATTTGGAAGCGCTTGAAACCAAGAGAAACAACAAGGAAGAGAAATTTCCAGATTTCCTCAGAGACTTGGCTGAGTACTGGAAGGGAGGATTATCGATGACCGTCGCGGTACAAACCTTGGCAACTTCCGAATATGGTGCCCTAAACGATGAGGTATCGCAAATGTCGGCCCAATTGTCTTGGGGTGTCAAGTTCAGTGATGTCATAAATCTCTTCGCTAACAGAGTGAATACGCCTTTGGTAAAAAGGGCAATTGCATTGATTGCTGAAGCAGATCGTGCAGGGGGTAAAATCTCAGATATCCTTGTAACTGCTGCAAACGATAGTCGTGAAATTAAATTCTTAGAAGGAGAAAGGAAGCGAGCAATTGGGTCCTATATCGCAGTTATTTGGACATCATATGGTGTTTTCCTTGGGGTAATCGTAGTTCTAGCTAAGGTCTTTATTCCTGCTATCGCAGATTCGAACTCTGGTGAAGGAGATGGCGGCGGACAGAACATAGGAAACATGCAAATCAGGGCAATTGATCCACTGTTTTTCCTTACTATTTTCTATTACGGCGTAACAATGCAGGCAATGGGTAACGGTGCAATGGCTGGTTTGATGGCTACAGGAAGATTTACTTCTGGCTTCAAGCACTCTGGAATGATGATTATACTTGCGATACTCGTATTCAATGTAATTGCATTCTCTCCAGATTTGACGGGTGTACAGGTCCTAACAGATTTGGGTCAAAATCCAAACCCATTCGGCCCAACAAAATTGGATTGGTGATGTAGTTGCACAAGGATGAGAACGCCCAAGTTCACATCCTTGAGATGCTTACATTATTTTGGGTATTTTTTATGTCTGCCACTTTCTTGATCCAGGTGTACGTTCCCGATGCTCCTTCAACCGCTTTTGATGCATCTTTGGAATTAGCAGCAGAAGACGCAATAGACATCTCTTTAGCAACAAGTTCTAGTCAAAATTTCGACAGTCTATTGCATGAGTATCTCGCTGAGGATGAATATGATGATGCTTGTGAATTGATACTCAGCAATCTAATTCCCGCTAAGCAAGGAAACTGCTGGCTATCTAAAGATTCAGCCCCAAGTGAGCCCTTTTCCATAGTCGGTACTCCTTCTGGGGAAACGATTACAGTTCACCGCTTACTCTACACAGAAACCATAATTTGGACAGTTTCTATTGATGTATGGAATGTTGGAGGTGGTGCATGATGAAGATTACCCGCATCTCCAAAGATGAATTTGGACAAATGCTTCTAGCAACTGGGATAGTACTGTTGATGTCTTTATTGTCAATGGCAATTTTTAGCGTTAAATTAGCAGGTATGTCGATGCCATATGAGCCCAACTCAACCGGTGTTCTCGATGTTTCTCAAGAAGTGCTTGCAACAATCGAACCAGTAACTCAAGCAAGATATGAAATGTGGGTTGAACAAGGAATTGATGAAGAAGAAGCTGCAGTCCTAGCATTGGATTCAGTTAACAATGATCTATTACATCATGGAGAGTTGAGAGGAGTTGAAGTCAAGCTGATCGACATTCAGTATACGGAAACCACTGAGGGAGTTGAAATCAGTTTCAATCTAGGCGTGAGTGATGACGATGCAAGATTGGAAGTAGATTATTCATTTATCCTCGAATAATCTCCTTCATGTGGTATTATTCCATTCAAGGTCGAGGTAATGTTTGATTCTCTTTACCTCATTTTCGCTTCCCACATCAATACATGCCCAACCAGTTATCTTAGTTCGGTCTACCATTTCTTCCTGAATCGACCTTATCCTTTTGATATTGTTGATATACCGATTTGATGTTCTATGTGAATACTCTTCTCTTTGTTTCAACATCTCTTCATGCTTACTTTGATCTGAAACGTGAAGAACTACTCCAAGAGCAATACCTCCTGATTGCCTCCATTCTCTGAGTAATTGATTGTCAGGGCGAATGTGTACGCCCTCAATCAGCAAGTCTATTCCTTCCCTCCTAGCTCTATCAATTGTAGCAAAAATACCCGCTTCTACAGCATTGCAAGTATCAGTCCAATCGATTATTGGGTCACCAGTTTCTCCTTTTGAGAAGGAAGAGCGGTGAAGTGCTGGGTTCTGTGGCTGTCCATCGCAGGCTCTCATAATCTCTCTAATGGCATCAGTTGAAATTATTCTTGAGAACTTCATTTCAGCAGCAATCTGAGTAGAGGTTGTAGATTTTCCAACTCCAGTCGCTCCAGATATGATAAGCAATCTTGGAGGTCTGGTCTGAACAACAGATTTTGTTGTCGCTGAAAGCCCTATTTTGTTGCTCATATTATCCTCTAATACAGTTTCATTCAAGACTCTTCTCGCAAATTTTCCTCTTCAATTGTTATTTGGCTGGTCAAGTCTGAAAATTCGCCAAGTGTTTTTGATTCACCATCACTAATTTTTACATCGAGCAATTTCCTGTGTGACGGCTCGATTCTACTTCTCCAGGAAGAAGATGCGTCGTTGTAGGCTTTAGCAGCCATACTCAACCCCTTCCCAACCTTGTCAATGTGTTCCTTCCATGTGGCAATTCTTTGATAAAATTCTTTTGAAATTTGAGCCATTTGTTTCGCATCAGCGTTAATTTGTACCTGTCTCCAAGCGATCTCTACGGTTCTCAACATCGCAAGAAGTGTTGTAGGCGTAGCGATGAATACTCTCTTGATTACTCCTTTTTCAATCAATTCAGCATCATACTCAAATGCAGCACTGAGGACAGCATCATTTGGTACAAACATAATGACAAAGTCAATTTCTCCTTCTATATTATCTGCATATGCTTTGCTGGCTAATTCGTTGATTCTTCCAGCAATTGCCTTTGAGTGCTTTTTGAGCAAATCTACCTTTGTAGCCTCGTCTGTCGCATTTAGTGCCTCGTCGAAAAAGTGCTTTGCACTTGCCTTTGAATCGATTGGAATAACTCCTTTTCCAGGTAGTTTTATCACAAAATCAGGTCTTTTCCCGTCTTCGGTATTTTCCTGTTCAGTATACATGATTCCTTTGGTGAGGTTTGCCATTTCCAAAATCTTGCGGAGGGTAATTTCACCCCAATCTCCTCTAGCAGATGATGAGCCAGTGAGTGCGGTACTGAGTCGAGTTGCATTATCGCCAAGAGCTTGAGTTTGTCTTGATAAATCCTCCATTTGTGCTTTCAATACTTCTTGCAGGCTTTGTTGATCTTTGCTCATATCCTCATTCTTCTGTGCTATCTTAGCTAGTTCAGCCTTCATCGGTTCAACTAATTTTTCGAACTCAGATTTCTGCTTTTGAAGCTCAGCAGCACCTTCTTTTTGCCTATTCTCAAGATTCTCTTGAGCAAGCCGGATAAAATCCTCTCGTGATTCCCTGCTAATTTTTGTTGACAGGTTTGAGATTCTCTCCTCGAGTGCTTCATCGTTGTTGGCTTGATTCTGTTTGAGGTCATCTAATGCGGTTTTGTGAGATTCCTTCAACTCTGAAATAGTCTTTTCATAGCCGTCCTTCAACAATTCCCTGTCTGACTCATTTTGACTTCTAAGTGCATCAATTTCACCCTGCAATCTTCCTAAGGAACTTCCATCACTTTGTCCTGAGAATTTCTGTTGTGCGATTAAAAAACCTGTAACCAACCCCAAAATGCCAGTTAGCGCACCTATCATCCATGCTTCAGCAGTTGCCATGGTGACCAAGTTACTTCAACGGTTTATGAACAATCGGTCTGTGATCAAATTTCCATTCCGGATGCTGCCATCAGCAAACCATGGAATGGTGGACTTGGTTTTCCAGGTCTTGATTTGAATTCAGGATGGTATTGTACTGCTACAAAATATGGATGTCCTTCTAATTCTAATATCTCGCATCTTTGACCGGTTTCATCTTTGCCTACGAACACGCAACCAGCATTTTCCAAGTGACTGATCAAATCTGGATTTACCTCATACCTATGCCTATGTCTTTCATCAACAGAAGTCATTCCAGAGTAGAGTCTCTTCATCTTACAATCATCGACTTGGAATAGGGTTGGTCTTGAGCCAAGTCGCATAGTTCCTCCAAGGTGGGTCTTGGAAATTTCTGGCATGAATACGACTGCTGGGTGCTCTGTGTTTTCGTCAAATTCAGTTGAATTTGCCCCGTTTAAGCCTAATACATTTCTGGCAAATTCGATGGTAGCGACCTGAAGTCCCAGACATATTCCTAAGTATGGCTTCTTGTTTTCTCTCGCATACTTTGCGGCTGCAATTTTGCCTTCAACACCTCTATCGCCGAATCCCCCAGGAACCAATATTCCATCAGCATTTGACATCTTATGCCAGGACATGTTGAATGCTTCAGTGGATTCGGCTTCGTCTTGGATTAGGTTAGTAGCTTCAATCCAGTCAATTACCAACTTCTTGTTTACTGCCATTGCTGCGTGTTGCAATGATTTACTTACTGAAAGATAAGAATCAGAGAGACCGGTATATTTTCCGACCATGGCAATTCTAACTTCTTCATCCATCTTGTCAAGGTCATAAGCCATTTGTTCCCATCGTTTGAAAGATACAGAATCTGAACATTTGATTCCTAAAGTCTTACACATGCCTTGCTGTTCAAGCATCAAAGGTACGTGGTAAATGTTTGGAACATCATGCGTGGAATACACATTTCCAACCGGTACATGACAAAATTGGCTTAACTTATTCTTCGTCTCTTCTGTAAGAGGATATTCGGACCTGCAAACCAGTACATCAGGTGTTATACCTAATCCCATCATCTCCTTCACAGTATGTTGGGTTGGTTTCGTCTTTTGTTCTCCAACCGGACCCATAACTGGAACCAGTGATACATGAACGAAGGTGATATTTTCCCTTCCCACTCTGAATTGGAATTGTCTAAGTGCTTCGATATATGGTGCAGATTCAATATCCCCTACGGTTCCCCCTAATTCGATAATACAAGCATCTGCGGGGCTTTCATCTTCTGCGGAGTAATTTGCAACTTCTTCTATCCAATCTTGCACAGCATCTGTAACATGTGGAATAACCTGAACTGTTTTTCCTAAATAATCGCCTCTTCTTTCTGCTTCTATGACTTTGGAGTAGATCTTACCTGTTGTGATATTGTTATCTCTAGTTAGGCTGATGTCTAGGAATCTCTCATAATTTCCTAAATCCAAGTCTACTTCTCCACCATCATCGAGAACGAAAACTTCTCCATGCTCAAATGGACTCATCGTTCCAGCATCAGAATTTAGGTATGGATCAATTTTTATCGAGGTTACTTTCAACCCAGATGATTGAAGCAAGACGCCGATACTGGACGCAGTGACGCCTTTTCCTAATCCGCTTAGGACTCCCCCCGAGACTACGACGTATTTCATGTCCCCTCAACGGAGTTAATCGGTGTCGCACATACTCTATTAACTTGGCTTAGCAAATTTAACCTTCAGACTTTTGAAACGGTCAAATGAAAATCATTACAAAAGCAATTAGAGATGCTAATCCAGGGATTATTACCGTTTCAACAGTAGAGCGGGAATTACACAGTATTGCTAATTCGGTACCTCTGTGGCAAACCGGCTTTGAAGGAGTGTCACTTTCTCCTTTCATTACTAAGTTTGAATTTGCTAAGGAACCATCCAATCCTTCCATTAAGACTTGCTGTTTTGGTCTTGGATATGCCTTGCCATAAACATAGACAGGGTCGCCTGCTCTTAGAGCGTATACCGTGAATCTTCTTGGCCTATTTGCCTTAGCCATATTTTTGAAAGACATTTTTTTGCCGACCTCCCATCTTGAGAGAAAATTCCCTAATTCAACTTTGAAGGAATTTCCTTCAACCAATATTCCTCCACTGCCATCATGAACAATGAAGTTGCCTCCACCGGATTGCTTTGCTTCTGACCACCACTTAGTGGTGGATTTGTCACCAGTTTTCCTTGTCTCCCAAATCTCCCTTTCCCAAGTGAATGCAACTACTCCATCGAACAATTTTCCGGCTCCAAATTCCCCTCCAACCAGTACTTGTCCAGTCCCCTCTCGTGCGGGTCTTACTTGGCCAACAATCTCTGCCATTCCAGCAGCTACGCTTCTGACTAGTGAGGTTGGTGTGTCAAGGGCTGCTCGAATTTTCTTAGTCTTGGTATAGGATATAATTAACCAAATCATGGAGATTATGAAAATGATCGGTTGGTAGATTTGATTTGCAAATCCATCGAATTCCCTCTGAAAGAAATTTCCAATCCAAAGAGAAGTAATGCAAACATATAGTATTCCAAAGAAAGAATACAAAGTGAATACAGCTGCCCTTGGTGTTCCAATTTTAGCAGGATGTTCAGGGATAATTTCACCATCCAGATCCTGAGCATAAGGATTGGTTAAATCCCAATTTGCTGGTGGCGATGGATCTAGAACCCAATCGAAGTCATCTCCATTCCATGCGTGAGTTTGAGCAAATCTAACTCCATTTTGGTCGGCATGAATACGAGGCTGAGGCATGTGTTCCTCTCGCATTTTCTTGAGTTTTCCTTGCAAAGGTGGTTTGAAACAAAGAACACAAACAAACGATGCAATCGATATTAGAATCGCAAAGAACAACGAAACGGTTTCTGATGCAGTTTTCCTTGCGGGTCTTTGATCAGACTCTCCCATTCCTTCCATTGTGATTAGCGGCTCACCCAGGCTGCTAAATTCTACCATGAAATATGCACTAATTTCTTCAACATCTCCTCCTTTTCCATAAGTGAATGCATAGCAAGCTTTGTTAGATCTAGTTGCAGGTTCTTGAATTGTCATCACGAAATCTTTTCCGAGATATGTGGAGTTGTACCTGCCAGGATTGAATGTTTGGACAAGCGTTTCACTATCATCGCCCTCTTGGCAATAAGTATATCCAACATCAGAATCTTGTAAGGTAATTGAATCCGCAACTACCCACACTACCTGCTTTGAATTTGGGTCATTCGGAACCAAATTGACTGCCATGTCTTCTGTAACATCAAGTGGATGTACGTCAGAATATGCATCACTCACCCGTGGCATTTTCTCAAATGCTGAGCTAACCGCACTCATCCCAATTACGCAAATTATCATAAAAAATATGCATAAAAATATTGGAAGCTTTCGCCAGAATCCATCAGGGAAACCAGGTACAAATGTTCCTTGGTCTAGTTCACCCATAAACGATACCACTTAGCCTTAGAATAAAAAAATGAGGTTTAGTCAAAATTGAGAACAACTTTTCCACAATTTCCAGACTTAGTTAACTCCATTCCCTCTTGGAATTCTTTCCAATTTAGTTGGTGAGTGACTACCCTTTCTATGTCGAGTTTACGTGATGCAAGCAAATCGTGCATTGTCTCCCATGTGGACCACATCTTCCTTCCATTTATTCCCTTCAAATGCAAGTATCTGAATACTAAATCATTCATAGGGACTTGAGGCATGCTCTGTCCATATACGGAAAGTACGTTCACAAAACCACCCATTCTCGTTGATTTTATTGCATTTGAAAGCGCATTAGGTGAACCAGAGAATTCACATGAATTGTCCACACCTTGTCCTGCAGTTGCTTCAAAAATTGTTTTGATTACATCATCGTCTTTGCCAAGTACTAAATCAGCACCTAATTCCTTAGCCATCTCCATCCTTAATTTATTATCCCAATCGATTGCAATCACTAATTTAGCGCCCATTGCTTTGGCTGCATTCACCGCAAATAAACCAATAGGTCCAAGACCATGAATTGCGACAGTTGCTCCTTCGATTGGCCCTCCTGTCAGTGTGTGTATAGCATTACCAAGTGGATCCTGAACTGAAGCATGTGATGGAGAAATACCATCTGGGACTTTCCTTGCGTTGACTTCAGGGCATACGAAAAAAGGAGCAAATGCACCATTTGAGTGGACTCCAAAGATTTCACCATTCTCGCAGACGTGAGCATTTCCCTCATCGCATCTTGGGCACTCCCAGCATGCAAAGTGGCATTCAATAGCAACTAAATCGCCTATTTTTTGGTTGCTGACACCTTCTCCAACTTCTACGATTTCGCCACAGGTTTCGTGACCTGTTATAGTTCCTAGTGGAACGTTGTCTCTGCTCCAATCATCCCACAACCAAATATGCAAATCAGTTCCACATATAGAGGTCGATTTGGTCTTGATTAGCACTTCTCCAGGTCCCGGAGTTGGAATCTTATGTTCTATTAACTCCATACCATTCTGCTCGTCCTTGGTTTTAGTCCAAGCAAGCATGGTACCTGAATCAGATGACATAGGCTTCCTCCGTAATGAAGGTTAACGGCAAACGCTTATTCATTGTTGGCGTTGATAATTCTCAGATTATGCACTGACCCATTTGTATCTTCTTGCACCTTCATCGACGCCTTCATCTCCTATTTCTTGTAGGATAAATTCGCCTTGCGGCTCGATGACACTTTCTTTTTGAGTTCCCTTGTGCAGTGATTCATAGACCTTGGCATCGATAGCAACTCTTCCAGCGAGCCTTTCAAAGAGCATCCAACGACTTGTAACTTCTCTCCATTTTGGACTTACTTTGCCCTCGAATACCTTCGCTTTTGCCCCTGAACCATAACCACACAGTCCTATGGTTTCGTTATCTAAGTTTGAGTTGTCCTCAAGATCACTCTCGAAGGTTGACATAAGTGCTAGGAAAATAGATCCCGTGTACTGATTTCCGATTAGGCTTGATGCGCGTTGACCCTTTTCGATCTTTGCCTTGTGGAATTCAATGTATTCTGGTGTTTTTGAAATTGCTCTGCGATAAGCATCCATTTCATTCTGCCATGCTTCCATGCTCTCTTCAGTTTCAACCTCTGGCTTAGCAGGCATTTCGCCAATTTGTTCAACTACTGCAGACCACATATCAGTGTCCTTCCTGTCATGGTGGAATACTGCCGGGAACATTCTCTTCGCTTGGTATGCATACGGTAAATGCATAATTATTCTAGACCATTGTTGAGTAAACTTCGCATCCCCTTCAGAATATCTATCTCTCTTCTCTGCCTTTTTGACAAAGTTATGGAATGCTTGCCGTACCGCAATCTGGTAACATCGATTGGAGAATTGTCCGTCGAAAACTGGCTCATCGCGATAAATTTTCACAGATTCTTCACCATGTGAGAATATTCCTAACTTACGAACTGTTGATTGGGGCAAATGTTTCACCATCCTCTCAACAATTCCTTCTTTCAGATTAGCACCTGTTTCCCGTGCTAAATCTACAACGTGGGAAATTACAGATCTGATACTAACGCTGCGCCTTGGTTTGAAGAAATCGTGTGCAGGTGTAGTTGAAACTCCCCAGCAATCTCTGATTTCTATGAGTCTTGGGTTTCTCGTGCAAAGAATAGCGCCTCCCCCTGCACCTTGAGTATATTCTCCAGATGAGTTTAGATCGTATTTTGCGTTATCTGCAAAGACTACAATTCCGATTCTATTGTCATCATCAGTTCCGTGAGCTACCCAGTCCAATGTTGTATTCAAGGCGTCAACAGCACCAATACAAGCAAAGGTCATGTCGACAACGTCGCAATTTTGGAAACAATCCTCTCCGTATCTTTCGGAGTATCTTTGTGTGAGCATATCAATGATGTATGTCGCAGTTGGTTTTGCACCATCTAGAGCAGATTCGGTTCCTAGATACATTCTGCCGATATTGTTCGGGTCGAGTCCATTCCTGTCTATGAGTCTCATTACTGCCATAGCCCCCATAGTAGCGGTATCTTCGTGTACATCAGGGATTGACATTGCCTTGAGACCAAGTCCTTTGTTCAACTTGTCATAGTTGGCCTTTCTCATCTCTGCGAAGTCTTTCATGTCCATGTAGAGTCTTGGAAAATGAATAGCAATGTCATCGATTCCAACACTGATTGACTGATTTGACATAACTATTCGCTTCTTCTTAGACTATATATAAAATCGCCAATATGAAAAGTAACAATTCCAGTTTTCGAGGTTAATCACACCATACCGAGGTCGTTCAACCTTTCTTGTGCTTCATCCGGCACATCTGGTTCAACCTTTGCCCATAGAACATCATCAATTCGCAGAACAGACACCGCACTTTCGGTTGCAGAATTTATCGATTGTAGTATTACCCCAATCGGCTCAACATAGCCCGAATCGAGCATGTTAACGCAATTTTTGCTGTGTACCTCTAATCCAATATTCATGTCTTGTTTTGTCGCCTCATGCTCAGTTTGAGCAGCAACCAATTTGAATAGAGTATCAATCGGGTCCAATCCAGCGTTTTCCGATAAAACTCTTGGAATAATCTCAAGGGCATCAGCATATGCTTCGACGGCTAATTGTTCACGTTTCGGGAATTTCATAGCAGCCCTGCGCAGCTTCCTTGCTAGGTAGGTTTGAGATGCTCCTCCGCCTGCTAGAATTTTTCCATTTTTTATCATTGCAGAAGCAACGCCAAGGGCATCGTCAAAACATCGTTCATACTCAGCGATGTTTGTTTCTGTTGACCCCCTCACGATGAATGTCGCAGCTTTTCCAGGTCCCGTAATTATCCACTGATTGATTCCTCCCGGCATTGTACACTCGGATGAGTAAAATTCTCCAAGATCGGACTTTGATGCATTTTCAACGGATAGAACAAGGTTTGCATTGCAAGTATCAGAGATTAACTCGAGGTCTTCTTTGGGAACTCTCCTGAAACACTGTATACCGTTATCTGAAAGCAATTTGTGAATATTATCATCGATGTTATCCTTGACTACGAGGACATCTATTCCTAAATCTAAGACATGCTCTACCTTTTTCTTTAACTCTTCATGTTCATATTCAACGAAATCTGAATAGCCTGTTTTTGTAGTGATTTGAAGAGTTGATAACTGCCTCAACTTTCTTCTTTCTATTCCGCCAGCCAGCAATAATATCTTACCATTTGATAATTTTCTAGGCATATCAGAATGAATTGGTTTTTTGTTCATTACTAGACCATTAACTACCTCTGAGTCTAGATTTTTTCCTCCAACTCTAGGAAGCGACACGACTTTGCTCAAATCGATATTTAGTCCATCTTTTCCCTCTTGTGCAATTTGTGAAGCAGCTTGGAAAGCGAGGCTGGCGAGATGTGATTTTGAGCTTGCAGATATTTTTCCATCGAGTGCAGTTTCTATAGTGTCCAAAATTTGTTCTTGATCTGCAATTACCCCAATTTCATCAAGGGCAGATATAGCGATTGATTCCGCTTTTCTGTAACCCTTGGAAATTATGGTTGGATGTACCCCCTGTAGTACAAGTTGCCAAGAATTTTGCAATAACTCTGAGGCAATTAATACAGTCGAAGTTGTACCATCTCTGGCAACCCTGTCTTGAGTAGCAGAGGCATTGATGAGCATTTTTGCGATGGGATGCTCTACCTTGGCATTCTCAAGTACTGTTATTCCATCATTTGTAACCAGGATCCTACCACTCTGGTCTATCAACATCTTATCCAGACCCTTTGGTCCTAGCGTGGAGCGCACAGCACCTGCTAGTGCAACACCTGCATCGATGTTCTTTTTCAGAGCAATTCTGCCTGACAACCTCTCGGTGTCTTGCAGAATTGGAGTCTCGGCCATATGCGTCCCACCTGCTTAATTGCAATAAGGGAATCCATTCAAGCACGAGGTGATTTTCCTCAATCTTCGTCGACTACTTCGAAGTCTGCATCAACTACGTCATCGCTTCCTACAGGCTCTTCTGATTGGTCGTCCATCTCTGCTGCTGCTGCTTCGTATAACTTAGCAGATATTGCATGCATTGATTGCTCGACTTCTCCGACCTTTGCTTGAATGGCATCACTGTCAACATCATCAATGGATAGCGGTTTACCATCTTCACCCTGAACCAATTTTTCCAATTCTTCTAGTTTCTCAAGCACTGGCGCAGTTTCTTCATCGTCAAGTTTATCGCTTGCATCATCAAGAGTTTTCCTTGTCTGATATACGATTTGGTCAGCCATATTTCTCAATTCTACCTTCGCCTTTCTCTCCTTGTCCGCTTCAGCAAATTCTTCCGCTTCAGCGATCTTTGCTTGAATGTCATCTTCGCTTAGGCTGGTAGATGATTCAATCTTGATGGATTGTTCTTTCCCAGTTCCAAGGTCTTTGGCGCTGACGCTAACGATTCCGTTTGCATCGATATCGAATGTAACCTCGATTTGAGGTGTTCCTCTTGGGGCAGGTGGAATTCCTACTAAGTGGAATTGTCCTAGCGTAATGTTGTCTTTAGCAAATTCCCTTTCACCTTGAAGAACGTGTATTTCAACTGCTGGTTGGTTGTCTGCCGCTGTCGAGAAGGTCTCGGACCTTCTTGTTGGAATTGTTGTATTTCTCTCGATCATTGTAGTTGTAACTCCACCAAGAGTTTCAATTCCCAAAGTTAGAGGGGTGACGTCGAGTAATAGAATATCTGAAACCGAGTCATCTCCGCTGATGATACCTGCTTGTAGGGCTGCACCAAGTGCAACTGCCTCATCAGGGTTTATTCCCTTGAAGGGTGACTTTCCAGTATATTCCTCGATTGCAGATTGGACCGCTGGAACTCTGGTTGAACCTCCGACCAGAATAATTTTGTCGATTTGCTCACTCTTGAGTCCAGCATCCTTGATTGCTTGTCTAGTTGGCTTCATTGTAGCCTCGATTAGGTTAGCAACTAGGGTTTCGAATTTTGACCTGCTCAAGGTGTAATCCAAGTGAACAGGTGCACCGTCTTGCATTGTAATGAATGGTAGATTAATCTGGGTTTGCTGAGTTCCGGATAACTCTATTTTTGCTTTTTCAGATGCTTCTTTTAATCTGCTCATGGCTTGACTATCCTTGGATAAATCAATCCCAGTGTCCTTTTTGAATTCTCCAACCAACCAGTTGATTACTTCTTCGTCAAAGTCATCGCCACCAAGTTTGTTATTTCCTGCTGTAGCCTTAACCTCAATTTGTGGTTGTCCATCAACGTCATAAATTTCTAGAACCGATACGTCGAATGTTCCTCCACCTAGGTCGTAAACCAGGATTGTTTGGTCAACATCTTTGTCAACTCCGTATGCCAGTGCAGCTGCGGTTGGCTCGTTGATAATTCTTAGAACTTCAAGACCAGCAATTCTTCCAGCATCCTTTGTTGCTTTTCTTTGTGCATCAGTAAAATATGCAGGACAGGTGATAACTGCTTGCTTGACCTCTTGTCCAAGGTAAGCCTCTGCATCGGCTTTTAGTTTCTGCAAAATAAATGCACTGATTTCTTGTGGAGTGTAATCATTTTCATCGACATTTTTCTTCCAGTCTGTTCCCATATGTCTCTTTACAGAGATAAATGTCCTGTCAGAGTTGGTTACTGCTTGTCTTTTTGCGGTGACACCGATCAGCCTTTCACTTCCATCTTTGGAAAATGCAACTATAGATGGTGTTGTTCTTGCACCTTCTGCATTCGCAATAACCACAGGTTCGCCGTTTTCTATTGTAGCTACACATGAATTTGTAGTCCCTAAATCTATTCCAATTACTTTTGCCATTCTTATTTCCTCCATTCAAATTATAGGTATACCGCCATCATCTTCATCATCGTCATCTTTCCCAAAATCGACGCTGACGTCATCTGGCAGTGGAGTATCATCATCGAAGCCATCATCTTCGAATTCTTTTTGTTGTGTTGCTGAGCCCTGAGGCGTCAGTTTGAGCGTGATGTCTAGGATTCCATTGTTAAATGTCCAATCCACTAAGTCATCACATTGGTGAGGTAGTTTTACGATTGCCACAGGCTTAACTTGTGTTGTTTTCATAACCTCTAGAGTTTGACCTTCTGAGATTAGTGCCAAATCAAGGTCGGTCTCTTCTTCCAGACTTTCCTTCATGGTGAAATCCAAGGTAACATACATGTTCCATCCTTCTAAGTAGATGTCATCGGCTTCGATTTCTAATGAGTCATTATCGTTGTCGACTTCTGGAGGATTTATCTCCACAGGGGCAGCATCGACCTTTACATCAATTCCCATGTTTTTGAATAAATCCTCTGGGCTCATTTCCGAGTTGAATAATTTTGACAAATCAGTCATGTCAATGTTGAAATTAACGCCCTCTTTGTTCAGTTTTTCTGGGTCAATTCCCATTGTTTCAAATTGGGATCTGAATTGCTCCATCAGTGACTTGATACGCTTCCTATCCATTGGAAGTCCCATTTGTTGGAACATCTCTATCATCTGGTCGATGAGCTTCTCTTCCCAGTCTTCATTGCTCATCTTTTCACCACTACTTAACCACTGGTTACATAGTGGCTAAACGGCATGGGTATATCAATCTTAGGTTATCTGTCCAAGGCTTATTTTAACTCAATAAAATGTAAGAATAAATTCCGACGCTGATAACGACTACTATTGTGATGATATTCCAATACTTTGCGATTACTTTAACTGGTTTTTTCTCGGTAATTGCGTCTACAGTCTTTTCTCCAACGAACTCAAGAATTAATTCCTCTGGCATTTTCTTCCCTCATTTTATTCTATTTGCTAGTTCGAGCAAACCGGTTGGTTGAGTCAAATCAACTTCCTCTTCTTGGTGATATTGTTTGACTCCTATTCCTGCAATGATTAACCCTACGCTAACCAGATGGATAAGGAATACCAAGAAATCTACCCATACATCGAAATTTGTCCAAAATGTGAGTATGTTTTTGTTATCATTTATTGATGAGGTCATCAATTCTGCATCCTCATCTGAAATTTCTGAACTCGAAACTATTTCGAATATTATTGCTAAATCAGAAGATGATGGAGTAGTTTCCATCTCAGAGAAAGGCCTGGTGTCTAGGTAGAACCTTGATTCTGATTGACCTGCAATTATTAAACCGCTAATCTCTTCGGTATTGATTGAAATGTTTGTAGAGAAATATATCGGCACTAAACCCGGAATTGCATCAAGCATGTCCCCACTATCGACTAGTTTTGCTTGTATTGGATTTTCAGCAGGATTTGTATTTGCAGTGAAGTAATTTGTTTTGATTTCCTTAACTTCCATCTCTCCTTCAAACTGCATTTCTACTACATCAAAACCTGCAGCATTCACTAGATTATTTTGTTCTGACAAGAATCCTCCAGTAGTTCCCACAATAGATTCTGAGGAAATTCTTCCATATGTTGCAATTTCTTTTTCTGTTGTTCTCCAGGATAGTTCTGTCTCAAGGTCGTTCAATAACACCTCTCCCGTATTGCAGTTATCATTTTGACCTGTGCAAATTGTGTAAGTTGAACCATTGCCGTTTAGTACTCCATCCGAGGAATAGAAGGTCTTGTTAGATTCTAAAGAAGTCCAACCCACTGTTCTGTTTTGAGAATCTCCAGATTCCAAAAATGCCAGAACAGGGTCATGCCAACCCAATAGCCAGTTATTGAGTGGTTGAGTTATTGTCCTTGATACATTGAAGTTGCTCATCAAGAATTGCGGTACGAATTCTTCAAACATTTCTTCGCAAACAAATTTTTCAATTGCTATTGCAGTGTTAAGATCAACACCGTACATTGCTGCGATATCTTCTTCTGTCCATAAATCATCTACATAGGGCATGATAGGGATAGGCAATGCCTCACCGCTTGCATTCCCATACAATATCGTGTTAATTCCAACAGAAGTTGTCAGACCATATTCTCCATACAACAAATCCCTTGTTTCTTCTAAGCTAAGATTGACTATTTCTCCACCATCTTGGAAATGTTGTCCTCCTCTATTCAATGAGAGATCCAAATAATCACCATAGATTGGATCAACACTTCCAAAACTGATAATTGCGAAATCATTTGCCCCCAATTCTCCAGATTCTCCGATAAGTGGCATAGGTAATTTGGTAACTGAGGTTTTCCAATTGTTGATCCAAGAGTAAATTGACGAGTATTCACTATTACTCAAACCAAATTCTTGCATCATATCTGATTGGTTGTTTTTCAAAAAATAAGTTGCGCCAAAACCGGTGCCATCCTCGCTAACCGCAACTAGACCTTTTGGATTTGTAGTATTGTCTCCATCCAATACCAGTTTGACTAAATCAACATCATTCCAATCTCCTCCTAGAAGATTTGAAAATCTAGATTCAAGGTTATTTTGCATCAATAGTGCGTCTCTGTAATCTGAATTGCCGTCATTCACCAGCATTAATCCACCGACAGCGGTATACATTGCCCAATCGCGAACCAATGTTTGCCTTATATTGTAAACAGGAACTCCGTCATCATATTCTGAAACTTTTGCATAATCATACATTATTGCTCTCTTCATTGTTGTAGAATTTTCGATATCTGCTTCGATATCTTCTACAATTCTATCAGGCTCCCCCATACTCATGAAAGCGAGTGGTCCGTTTTGATTTTTCAAAGAGATATCAAAATTCGGGTCTAAATCGTGGTAGGTTGATTCAAGGGCATTATCTATTCCAGCAGTGAAGTCTGCTATTGGTAATATGTCGAAGTTTGCAGCATTTTGAGCTTGTATTGCAATGCCATCTGGAGTTGCTATCCATGCGGTGTATCCCGCGGTTGCAAAAGGTCCGCCTCCTATTGTTGTTGCAGTTGCTATATCTTCAGAAGTGGCAATACTGGCTTGCTTAACTTTCAGGTCCTGATCGACCATAGCGTTTACAAAACCGTCTTCGGTCAAATCAATAATCGATGAAATTGCAGTTGGTATTGCTCCTGCTACCTGCGGATTAAATGCAATATTCAACTGGGTTATCTCCTTAGAGCAATCATTAACGTCTAGTTTACAATCATACGATGTCCATTGCCTATATTGCAAAATCCCATCGTTTGGGCTATAATCCAGAAGCTCACGTTCAGTTGTTATCTCGTATACGAATGGGCCAAGCCTCTCCAAAATAGGAGATTCTCCTTCTAAGAACTCACTAGGGTTCACTAGATTATGTGCAAAATAAGTTTGCTCACGACTAGTAACTTCCCAAGTGCTCTGCGTGCTTGAGCAATCATCATTTTCGCATATCGTATCGATTGGATATTCTTGGAAATTTGACCTAACCGCTGAATCTACGCTCGAGGTGATTAAGAAGCCTAAAACTAGTGTATTGAAAATCAGTAGTGCTAGCCCAAACGGTAGCAACTTAGATTTCATTAAATGCAACCTAGTGCTTTAGTTGATAACAATTTTCCCGTTTGCAATTAGTTTTTCGTAATTAGATTGTGAAGGGTTCTAACGTGTACACCAGTTGCTCCATGTGCGACCATCTTGTTGGTCTTAGCACCCCAGAACGTACCTGCAATGTCCATGTGAGCCCATGGAATTTGCTCACCATCATCACCTTCTGGAACGAATTGCTTCAAGAATGCAGCAGCTGAGTTTGCTCCTCCCCATCTTTCGCCTAGGTTTCTAACATCAGCAATCTTTGAATCTGTCATCTGCTTCTCAAAAGCAGGTAGTAATGGCATAGGCCAAGCAAGTTCTCCTACCTCGTTACCAGAGTCATGGATTCTTTGTCTTAGGTCATCATCATTAGACCACAAGCCTGTTGCTTCATGTCCAAGGGCAATGACACATGCTCCAGTTAGGGTTGCAAGGTCGATGATGTATTCAGGGTTCAATTCGCCTGCTTTCCATAGTCCATCAGCAAGAACTAGTCTTCCTTCAGCATCAGTGTTTAGAACTTCAATTGT
This sequence comes from Methanobacteriota archaeon, assembly GCA_002718195.1. Taxonomy (GTDB): domain Archaea; phylum Thermoplasmatota; class Poseidoniia; order Poseidoniales; family Poseidoniaceae; genus MGIIa-L4. The sequence goes on from PBDU01000006.1 coordinate 66,495, forward strand.
TTTTCCAGAATAGCTCTTTAGAACATCCCCTGGCCTGGTAGCATCAGCGCTTGGCATATTTTCAGCCATGCAGGCAATTCCAGTGACTCTGCCTTCATATCCAGTCTCAGCCAGAGCCTGCATCAATCCAAAGACCACAGTAGATCCACCCATGTCATACTTCATTTCATCCATGTTCAATCCCGGCTTCAGTGAAATTCCACCTGTATCAAAAGTAATTCCTTTTCCGACAATTGTCGGTGCTTTACCGGTTGTAGTTTTGTGATTTAGTTTGAAAAATACCATGCATGGTTTTCTGCTCGAACCCTTTCCAACGCCGATCAATCCACCCATTCCCTGGGATAGAGCTTCCTCATAATTTATGACTTCAACATCTAGATTCGAGTATGATTGTGCCATGTCCCTTGCTCTCTGTGCATAAGCCATTGGATACATGTCATTAGGAGGGCAGTTTCCTAGATCTCTTGAGGTAAATACTCCCTTGGTTACACCTTCAATTCTCTTGATTTCCGGGTCTAAACTACCTGTTTTTTCTCCAGCATAGATCATGACTTCGATATCATCATCCGAATCATCATCATCCTTGGATAGGTAAGCGTCGTACTTGTAGTCCCTGAGGTAGCAACCCTCGATGAAAGCAAGAACATCATGGTTTGAATTTGAAGGAAGCCTAACTGTGAACTTATTTCCGAGATATTTTTTGCTTGCAACAAGTTTTGCTCCAGCATTCCTAAAAGTGCTTGAATCAGCTTTGTCTTCCTTTCCAAGACCAAGCAGAAGTGTATTACCTTCTGTGCCTCCGATCACCGGTAGTGCGGTATCTTTCTTTGCCTTGAAATCACCAGCTTCTAGGATTGTCTCTATTTTTGCCTTTAGGTCCTTAGCCATTCCAGCGTCATTGACGACTTCAGTTGTTCCTTCGTAAATACCCAAAACTAGTGTTCCATCTATGTTTTCGTTTTCGATGATGCTTGCTTTCATGCTCTCACTCAAATAAGGCTAATCACATACAGCACTTCAATCCTTGCAGGAAAGAGTTGGCTATTTTTCTTCAAAAATAATCTATTTCTTCTCTTTTCCAAAGTGCGACCAAAGAGATTCCAGTTATTATTGCAATCGGGTTGAAAAGAGCATATCCAGGCATAGATTTAGATTCTACATCCGAAGAATCAATGACGCTGGAGTTTATTGTTTCGTTAACCCAGGTTGATGAAGGAATCACTCGCTTAGCATAGTTCAACCTCCACTCGCCACCCGTTGTTAAGTCACCAAAGTCGCCTTCGAAAGTGATCTTGGTTGAGTTTGTAGCATTGACACCAAATAATCCTGAAGACCATTCTATTTCTCCGTTTTCAGCAACATATTGCAATGTGGCATTTGATGTGGAAGCATGTCCGTGATTTTGGACATAAATTTCAGCAGTATCTTCTGAAACTTCCAATGATTGAACGTCCAATCTAGCCCTCCAATACCACACATTGTTAATCAAGAACCTCATGACATCCATCTCTTCTCCAAGCCTTTCCTTCAGGCTCTCAAAAGAACCGGGTACAAATTGTTCATCATCAGTTTCGAATGTAAATGTAGGGAATCCCATGACTCCGTAACCGTAATCTCTGCTTGTTCCACAATTAGGATATAGTCCCTGATTTGCATTTTGGATTGGGATTTGAGAAATGTTTGCTTGTACATCATCCCTAATTTGGTGGAATAACTCCCAATCAGCAGGTTGTTCAGGCCACTTACCCCAAGGATACAGCATTATCCAGACTCCTGTATGCATTGTTACGTAAAGGTCAGCATCGACCATGTATTCATTCATGTAATCAGCATTTGCTTCAGTCTCGGATTCGCTAAAAGCACTACTGCCAGGCTGTGTGGAGTCACAAGTATTCCAATAATGATCGTAGTTACGGTTTAGATCTACTTGGTTGATGTTCCAGCGCGTATCAATATCATTGCCATCTGGATTAAGCATAATTAGAATATGAATCTCCGTATTTTGTAGTACGTCTATCGCTTCTTGATTACCTGCTGCCCATTCTGTGATGTACCATTTTGCAGATAGGTAAGCCAGTGCAGTACCAAGATATTCATTCCCGTGGTGTCCACCATCTATGTAGATCATTTCCTTTGGGCTACCATCTGGTTTTGTGTCATTAGACCAATCTGAAAGCCTTACAACCCACAGGGTTTTTCCTAACTCTGATACTCCAGCGCTCGTTAAATCAACAATCTCTGGATATTCGTCAGCCCAATCGTTAACATCAAGGGTCAATGTTGCCCAAGTCAAGTGAATGTGGTTATCAAAAGGCTCGCCAGGCCAGTTTTCTTCAGTCTCGGCTTCCTGGGCGCTTACAAATCCAGTTAGAGTGGAAATACTAAAGATTAGCACCAAAAGAATCGCTTTGATGCGCTGCATGGTATCACCCAAGGAGCGGTTATTCATCACTATTTTGATGGCCTAAATCACCAATCAGAGGTGAAAGCATTTGGATTCTTGACCTTTTCACTTTCCCTTGTCCAAATTGTTGAGGCATCGATTGCATAGATGTCACTGTAAGGATCAATGTCTTCGGTTTGCAGTGCCCTTTGCATGTAAGCTTCTACTCTCTCTCTTAGGTCTGGTTTGAATTTCCAATAGTGTATTCTCCATTCTCTCCCATCCCATAGAGTAGTTTCTTCTGATTCTGTGGTCAGTAGGTCATAATCTTGAAACATGTAAAATAGGTTCCTATCTGTAGGTTCAAGCGCATTGTCAATAATTCTGTTGTAAAATCCAAAGAATCCTAGAGCGTGCTCGGCCATCCCCCTTGCTACCTCTTCATCCATCTCAAGATCGATGTGCTGTTGGATTGCTTGTGTTAGTTCGGCTAATGTCATTCCCATTTTCTCACCCCTTACCAGCGTCGCCGGGATATTTTCCCCTCAACGCTCTTTATTATTGTCGCCCGAACTATATGAACTCATCGCCGTTACCACATGAAAATTCAACGATATGGTCAAAATATGCTGTTTATTCAAAAAAGTAATGATGCAATACTCTTTCGGTGTGTCGAGGTGCTTTAATGGATTACTTCAACCCGGAGAATTTTCTAGGTTTAGCAGAATCTGAGCAAAATCCCGATGTTCACATAGTGCAATTGCCCTATGAAATGACAACCTCATACGGACAGGGCACTGGTGAAGGACCCAAAGCGTTCATAGAAGCCAGCGCACAAGTTGAGTTATTCGATGTTAGATTGGGTAAAGATCTTCCAGCAGGGCTCACATTCTCAACAGTGAAGCCATGGGAGAGTGACGCACCAACCCTTCGCAAACAACTAGATTCGATGGCAGTTTTTGCCAGCCAATTTTACACAGGTACAAGTTTCCCGATATTCGTTGGAGGGGAGCATGGAATTCTTCCACCTATAGTTTCTGCATCAAGAAATCATCCGCTGGTATCACCTGATCTATCCAACTTGACGATAGTCCAAATCGATGCTCATGCTGACCTTCGAGAAAGTTTGGATGACGAGCCTCTCTCGCATGCATGTGCCGCATCACGCTCTCTTGATCTTGGAGTTGGTTCCCTTATTCAAATTGGAATCCGAGCATTTTCTCAGCAAGAATATGACTTAATCAGATCCAATGATAGAATTTCAACTCACTTTGCTAGAGACCTATTCAATTCCAGCACTGGACAGCAAAACTGGAGTAAATTATTATCACAAATTAAATCCATTAACGGACCTGTCCATCTTACTGTAGATATCGATGGTTTGGATGGAACTCTAGTTCCAGCAACCGGAACACCAGTTCCCGGCGGATTGAACTATTGGCAACTAGATGAAATTTTGATAGCGTTATTCGAGGGAGATTGCACCGTGATTTCTGCTGATATCAATGAAATTGTGGAACAAAAAGATACTCCGCTCACCCAATTTAGTGCGGCTCTAATCGGAAAGAGGATAGTATCCGAACACATAATTGCACGCACAATAGGCAAATGGGAAGCAGTAAAGCAGAGCAATGATGGAGAAATAGAAGTCGATGTCTTTGAAAAATTCTAGGAGTTTGCACTAAGATAATTTCTAATGTATAACCTGCTGGCGTTGGCTATCATGAAGCAACCTGAGAACCTAGAGTCTCACGGCAGACACATCATCTTGGACTATGTTGGGTATATCGCGCCGCAAAAGGATGATGGTCAGTGGATACTTGAAATTATGAGGGATGTCATTGCAAACTCCACAGCCGAAGAAGTTCACTCACATGTTACTCAATTCGATGGTTCCAACTCACCGCTTGGATTTGCGGCAGTGGTTGTATTGGACGAGTCACATTTTTCTGCCCATTGCTATTCAGAACTAGGATGGTTAGCAATTGATTGCTTCACTTGTGGTTCAGCAGATACTGAATCAATAGTAAAGGAGTTCACAGATATCTTACAAGAGAAGATTCCAACTTTGAGAACAACTCAGGAAAAAACTGTTGAGAGATTTTTACACGACTAGGTGATGTTATGAAAATGCGAGAATTCGTTGATTCCAACTTCCACCATTTCAACGCAGGTGAACTCAAGCGCTGTTGCCAGTCTGGCTTAGAATTTCTTCAGTCAGGAGGTAAATTGCTTGTTACCATCGCAGGGGCAATGAGTACCGCTGAAATAGGAAAGACGTTGTCTCCTCTGATAAGAAGTGGATACATCTGGGCTATTTCTACAACCGGTGCTAACCTAGAGGAGGATATTTTCAAATTAGTTGCGAAGGATTCATACCACTCGATTTCTAACTGGAGAGAATTGAGTCCAGGGTATGATTCTGAACTCGCTGAAAAAGGCTTGAATAGAGTTACCGACACCTGTATACCAGAAGAAGAAGCGATAAGAAAATTAGAATCTAGACTGACAAAAATATGGGAGGATATGGACTCGAATCAGGATAGATTATTTCCACACGAAGTAATTTACAAACTTGTCAAATCTGACGGTTTTAGTGATCTGTGTGAGGGAAGAATCGAGGACTCTTGGGTAGTTGCAGCCGCAGAAAAATCACTACCTATTTTTGTGCCCGGTTGGGAAGATTCCACCAGTGGTAATATATTCGCAGCTCATTGCATAAACGGTAATGTGTCTAATCCTAACATAATCAAAAGTGGAACAGAATATATGATTCATCTAAGCAATCTGTACAAAGAGAATGATGTTGACCTTGGTTTCTTCCAAATAGGGGGAGGCATCGCAGGGGATTTCCCGATTTGTGTTGTGCCGATGTTGAATCAGGATTTACAGGATTCAGTACCCTTATGGAAGTGGTTTGCTCAAATCAGCGATTCAACAACTTCCTATGGAGGATATTCAGGGGCGCCACCTCAAGAAAAAATATCTTGGGGGAAATTAGATGTTAATACTCCGAGATTTATGATTGAATCAGATGCTACAATAGTGGCTCCTATCTTCTTCTCCTATCTTTTAGAATCTTAACTCAAAAACCCCAAACCTTTGAAGAGTAGCCAGTTAAGGGATATACATGACAAACAGAGGTCACATCGCTTGTATGCTTGTTGCTCTGCTAATCCTGCCAGTAGCAGTTCACGCAGAGACCCAGGATGGTGTAACTCTCGAAATTTTAGTTGATTGGGATTATGGATGGTGGTCTTCAGAAATTGAAAATAACTATGTTTTGCAATTCGCAGATGATAGAGAATATGATTTTTCAACCATCGTTACTCTTGATAGAAGCGGAACACAGAGCGTTTCAGAAATCGTGGTTTCACAAACATCGCTCAACCCTAGTACTTACACGCTAGAGGTCAATGAATCACTTGCTTGGGGAGATGAGTACGAAATTTCAGTTACCGTGTCGAGTGTTGATCAAGTACCTCTTACCAGTAATTTACTCTTCGAGCGAGTTATCAAAGTTGGTACTTGGGGGCAAGCAATCGATGACCACGAAGTAACGACAACAAATAGCTGGTCGCTAGAACAATATCAGGATGCTAATTCCACATTACCTGCTTTTGACCTACAATTTGCAGGAAATGGTTGGCAGCAGCGTATTGGTTCAAACCTGGAATCCTGGGAACTTGGAGATGGTATACTCACCACGATGGGTAATTCTTCAGGTCAGGATATGAACTTGAACTTGGTGTTCGACAGAATTTGGAATAATCAAACTTCAGAATATGGTATTGTCACATCACAAATAATCGAGGCAAAGGGATTCGGAGTCCTTGATATCAACTCGACCATTGATAGTACAAACTTCGACCTTGACGGTAATGTCTCACAAGCTTGGTACAACAGAACCATGATAGATGGAGTTGTTGATGAGAAAACAATTCTCGAAGCAAATGGGAACATATACATCGATGAATCAACCAACGAATCCACTACAATCGTAGATGGAGAGATATCAACTATCTACATAGAAACACATGATTACAACGGAACCCGTGTTTACGACCATCAACAATTGGAAGGAGCAGTTGACTTTGTTTACATTGAGGACGGTACAAGACTTGACCTTGAAGTAGGTGAGTTCATCCAAACTGCAATCTGGGAGAACGGTGTTAGAATTGACCATGTCGAAAAATTAGATGGTTCTGGGACTTTTGGTTTCGTGGATTCAGATGAGAATGCTTCCATGATGGTAAATGGCACAGTTTACTCATTCGTTCAGTGGATTGAGGACGGCGTATACATCGGAGATTCCATCCTTGTTGACGGGACTTTATCTGGCGATGTTCAAGGAACATTCGGGGTAGTAAGAGACATCGAAGAGACCACGACACAGGCTAACTATACAGGCGTAACTTTCCCAGTTAACATCGTTCATCAAGAAGAATGGTTCAACATCACCGGGATAAATGGTGGAAATTTCTTCGATGGAGCAGGAGCCGGAGCCTATCACAATGAATCTTGGTCTTATGACGTAATTTACTCTGATTGGACAAATAGGACCGTTAGGATAATCTGGTCAGAAACAGGTCCTGATGCCAGCAGTGGGGATGAGAGACCAGAGAGGTCTCCAATTCAAGTGAATGCTACAGCACCCGAACCAGAAAACACCTTCCAGTCTTGGGTTTCCATAAGAGAATCTGGCTTAGCCCCAATACCTGCGATGAGTGGAGACGAAGTGTATCTGAAAACCGAGGACCAAGAATTTGACACAATTAGGTTTGGTAATATTACCAATGAGGTAAAGGATGGGCACAATTTCCAAGTCATAGAATGGGAGATGATGATGGATAATATGGCAGGAGCAGTTTCTGGTACTATTATCCAAGAAGGACCTTTAGCTGGTTTATTTGCATCAGAATCAAGGTCTTTCCAAGACCAAATTGCAGACGACTGGGTATGGTTTAACGAAACTAAGACCCTGGAACATGTCGTCTCTCCTAGCGTTGTAACTGCCGAAGAAAATACTGCTCCTAGCCTTACTTCGGCTGAGGTCAGAGGGGGCTATCTGGGCGGAGAGGGAGAAAATACAGGTGTGCTTGAAGTCACTGTTGCTGACCCTGATTGGAACGTGGAGTCCGTGACGGTAGACCTCAGCGATTTCGGTATGGGAATTGTTGCCTTAAACGACAGAGGTTTAGAAGGCGATGACCAAATAGCCGATGGAGTGTATTCTAATCCAATTCGTGTTGATGGAATCCAATTTGGATCCTTAAGTGCGATCATTACTATAATCGATGCATTCGATGAAGAAGTCACTGAAAATGTTGCAATAGAGGTCAGCAATCCAGGACCTCGCCTGGTCAGTACGGACATAGTTCCGAATCAAGCTAGTAGGGGTGACTTGATTCTGCTGGATTTAGTAGTAGTGGATCAACACGAGGTTAGTAGAGTAGCACTTGATTTGAGGCAATACGGTGGAGATGTCATCGAATTCACAAAAGACGGAGTTTGGAGTGGTTCATTCATCGTTCCAGACGCCATGACTCCTGGGGATAGAGCTCTAACTTTCATTCTCGAGGATTCGGAAGGTGCAAGAAGAATCACTTCAAACACCTTAGAATCAGGGGCCTCGAGTAGTTCAGCAATAGTTGGGCCTTGGATATTCAGCTCTGATGATGTTTCGATAAATATTATGAATGATGGTCCAGAAATCAATGGATTAATCACCAATAAATTCGACAAACAAAATACTCCTAAAACAGAGGTTATCGAAGTTAATGTAACCGACCCTGACGGCGTATCATCTGTAATCATCTCATTGGGAGTTTATCGCCCAATTACGGTTAATGACGAGTGGATTCAAATGAGAAATGACGGTCAAGGAGGGGACAGAATTGCTGGAGACAATATTTGGAGTGCTGAGATTTCAATTAGGGATGGAACCCCATTAGGAATTCATGAGATAGAAGTAAGGGCAAGCGATACTTATGGTAAACAAAGTAGCACAGAATCCTATCCGGTCTCTCTTGAACAGGGCACACCCCCAATCATTGGAGGAGAAGGAGAATCAAACATTCTGATGTATGTAGGCATCGGTGTTCTATTCATACTTGGCGCTGCATTCTTGGTAATTGGTGGCAGAAAGGATGACAATGATATTGCAAAAACCAACCAAGTAAAAGAATTGCAAGAACTTCAAACAAGCATAGAGAACCAAAGAAATCGTTGAATACCTTGTGTTACGGAACCCGAAATTGTATTGGATAATAGTGCATAGTTTAGCGATTCTAACGATTAGAATGCTCATCCGAATCGGTCAAATACTCCCCGCTGGTGGGACGACTACTGCGAGCGTAGTGTAGTGGTTATCACCGGGCGTTGCCAACGCCTGAACCCGGGTTCGAGTCCCGGCGCTCGCACCATTCTCTATCAACTCTTTGAAATCAATTCCAAATAAATCTATTAGAAATCTAGAGTTATGATTTGGTAGTGGTTGGCTGCCTGGATTAGAAAATAACAAATGTTGATGATTTTTCGCCCACATGATGACAAACCAATTTGTCAATATTGCAGGCTACAAATTTGTAGAACTGCTCGATAGAGATGAATTGCGTCAACCGTTTAGGGATGTCTGCGCTAAACTATCGCTCAAGGGTACTATCTTATTGAGCCATGAGGGAATTAATTTCTTCCTTGCCGGTACTCAAGAATCCATAGACGAATACATCGCTTTCATTGAATCCGATGAGAGATTCACCAATATCCCTCTCAAAATCAGTTATTCAGACCGCCAGCCATTCAGGAGGATGCTTGTGAGATTGAAAAAGGAGATAATTTCGCTTGGAATGCAGGATATTCAACCTGAAAAATATGCAGCTCCAGAAATTACTCCCCTTGAATTGAAAGAAAAATTAGATTCGGGTAAGGAGATAGTATTTCTTGATACAAGAAATGACTATGAAATGAGGGTTGGAACTTTTGAAGGTGCTATTGATCCCAAAATTCGTACATTCAGGGACTTTCCCAAAGCAATTGACAACCTTCCAGAAGAAATCAAAGAAAAGGAAGTGGTTATTTTCTGTACCGGTGGAATTAGATGTGAAAAAGCCGGCGTGGTAATGGAAAATGCAGGATTCAAGAATGTAAAATCACTCAAAGGAGGTATCTTAGGATACTTTGAACAAGTTGGTGGAGATTATTGGGATGGAGATTGTTTTGTCTTCGACCGAAGGGTTGCAGTATCTCCGAATTTAGAAGAAACAGACCATGCATTATGCTTTGCTTGCAGAGAACCATTGGATGTTGATGAACAAGAATCCAGTGATTATGTCCCGTCGGTATCTTGCCCATACTGTATTCAAAAAGTTGAATCAAGCCTCGAGCAATAATTTGAGTCTTTGCTCAATTTCATCTGCAGTTTTTTCGAATACCTCTAACGGCATCCCAACAGGGTCTTCAAGCCCCCAATCCTCATCAATTTCCATCATTGGACAACTTACTCCACAACCCATTGAGATAACCCAATCAAAATCTTCAGCAGAGAAATTATCTACACTTTTTGGAGTTAAGCCCTCGCTTGAAATCCCTCTATTTTCTAAAGTAATAATGGCATTCTCGGATACCTTGTCTGCTGGGTGAGTTCCAGCACTACAAGCCACGTGACCCATGTTTCTGGCAATTGCCTCAGCCATTTGAGAACGACATGAATTGCCGACACAAACAAATAAGATTCGCATGGATAGAATGAGATAAAAGATAACTCTAAACTTTTCTCTAAATCTTGTGTAGAAATAAGACATAATTCAAATCGTTTTGCAAATTGGAAATATCGTGGAGCAGAACAATAAAGCTAAGCTGATTCGAGGAATAATTACCTCGGCTTCAGTGTATATTGCATTATTTGTAGGCCATATTTTTGCTGCCGCAAACGATTATGATTTGCTATTTTCTTTGATTGCCATCGCCATCACATTGCACACAATTTTTTGCGGCTTAGTCATAATTTTACTTTCAAGAACGGAATCAACTGAGGAGAAATTGCTTGCGAATAAAATCGGGTATATCATCTCAATTCCATTGACTATAGGTCTGTCGAGAGCATATTCTGGAATGGAGATTAATAATACGGTATTTGCTTGGTTATTGCTGGTTTTAATCACACACTATCTTGTTTCAAAGGGAATAGATTTCTTTGCGAACAGGTGAAATTGTTACAAAAATGCCATGCGTGATTTCAAGAACCACATCGCATTGGAGGTTACATGAGCGATTCCCCAGTGAGTGTTCACAACCCCAATGAAGGGCAGCCCCAAGACGAAGGTCCATCTGCTGCGCAGCAAAAACAAATGGAACAAGCATACGCTCAAATGAAGCGAAAAATGTCAATGCAGGAGATTGGAAAGAAAATCAAGCACAAGATCATGGTTCTTTCCGGCAAAGGCGGTGTAGGAAAGTCCACAGTCTCAACAGGTCTTGCGCTTTCCTTGGCGCAACAAGGACATAAGGTTGGAATTCTTGATATCGACATTACTGGTCCTAATGTTCCTAAAATGATGGGGCTTGATGGAAAACGCCTGCATGTTGAAGGCGGTAGGATTCACCCAGCTCAAGGTCACTTAGGAGTCAAGGTAATTTCGATGGCATTTTTGCTTGACGATGATGATACTCCGGTAGTTTGGAGAGGACCGATTAAATTAGGCGCAATTCAGCAATTTATTGGAGATGTGGAATGGGGTAATCTGGATTATCTGGTAATTGATTTCCCTCCAGGTACATCAGATGAACCACTAACTGTAGCTCAATCACTTCCAGACATAGACGGAATGGTTATCGTAACAACCCCGCAAGATGTTGCTTTGATGGATTCAAGGAAATCAATTGGCTTTGCTGAGTCTTTGAAGGTCCCAGTTTTGGGAGTTGTCGAGAATATGTCGGGCTATACCATCAATGGTAAATCGGCACCAAACTCAACGGTTGAAATCGCAGGGCCTGGTGGAAAAAGCATTTCAACACAAGCAGATGATGAGGGTAATTTTTCAGTTGTTGTCGACATTTTCAAGAAAGGTGGAGGCAAGAACACAGCAGAAGAATTCAGCGTTCCATATCTGGGAGCATTGCCGTTTGACCCAGGTTTCGTAAGAGGTGGAGACGATGGAGTCCACAGAATTGTCAGTGAACCAGAAGGTCATTCTGCTAAGGCATTCAGTGAAGTAGTTGCTGCAATTCAAGAACAAATTGGTGCTTCTGAGTCTTCTAGTTTGGAAATAATTTGAGGTGCTATTATGGCCGAAATAATGCCCAAACTTACTCGTCTAGAAAGAAGGAAATCTGACCTATTACTAACCTATGAAAGCGGAGATGAACTTTCTGTAGAATATGTTGACCTCAGACACGCCTGCCCATGTGCTAAATGTGCACCAAATAGAAACGAAGACCAAACCAGTATTGATTTGAGAGAATCGGTGGAAAAACTAGCGAATAAGAAGCCGAAAGTTGTTACAATCGGAAACTACGCTCTCTCTTTTGAATGGGAGGATCAAGGTTGTTCATCAGGAATCTATCGTTTTGAAAGAATCTGGGCTCTTGCCAATAATAAAGACCCAGATAATGGAAAACCATACGTCCATGGGCCGTGGTGAGTTTTTACCAGCATTTTGATAATTTTTGGCGACGCTTTCATTTGTAATGAACCAAGCGAAAAGCCAAGGGGGCACAAAATATGGATGGTATTTACCTGACATGGCTAATTTCAGCCCTCGCTCTTGGCGTAATCCTGTTGCCGGTTTTCAAACCAAAATGGTCTAAGGTTTCTTTACCTCCATTCTTGGATTTCATTCGAAGGTACTGGGTTCACGTCTTTCTCTTGGTAATGGTCTACAACGCCAAGGACTTCCTAGACCAAATTGATAGGATTCTTATGGCAAGGACGGGCTTAGATATGACACCTTGGATCTATGCTGTGGAAGGAGATATGGTTCTCTGGGTTCAACAGACGTTTATGGCTGATTGGCTAAGTCATTCACTTACCCATTTTTATGTTGCAGGATACATGTTTATTTGTTATGTGTCAATATTTTACATGGCATATTTTGATGATAGATGGATGGCTGATAGAGTTGCTTTAGCAATATTCTGGGTATATGTTTGTGCAGTACCATTTTACTTATTTTTCAACGTAAGGGTCACTGGAGACCACATTACGGAAATGGAGACTATTGCGTATCAATTAACACCAGAAATTGCAGATTGGTTCAGAAGGATAGACCCTTTTACTAACGGAATGCCTAGCCTTCACATCGGAATTCCTTTCGCAGTATGGCTATGTTTGGTAAGATTTGATGAGGATAACCGATGGATTCTGTATCAAAGGCTTGTTTTTGGCTATGTGATTTTAACAGCATTCACCATAATTTACCTTGGAATTCATTGGATTAGCGATATCATTGGAGGAATGGCAATAGCAGCCTTTGCAGTACATCTTTCGGATAGAACTTCACCGGTAATTTGGAAGTATCTAGATGAGAGGACGATGAATGCTCAATTGGCAGTATTATTGAGCACCCCGTCAATAGCATTCAACAATGTTAAATCAAACCTTAAAGGCTTCATTTCTAGGTATCTAAAACCGACGAGTAAAGAAACAGGACGAATGGTATTTGCCGTGGTAATTATGCTTCTAATGGTGATAACATATGACCTTACTCACAACTCTATTCCTGCTGGTGGTGTCGAATCTCCCGAACAGGCCGAGGCTGCTGATGGGTGGTTGGGAGTAATCGATAATCGGACCAATGGAACGATTTTCACACTCCATGATCTTTCGAATTTGGATAATGTCTTCGAGGTTGATGATATTGATGGGTTAACACTAAACTCGACATATTCGATAGCTTCAAATTACCTTGCCATTGCAACTGAATTAGAAATTAATGTATATCTTATCGGAGAGGTGGTGGAAAAAATAACTACGATTCAACATGCTGGTGTTGAGGACATATTCTTGACAACTCTTGAGCAGCGGGTAGACATTATTGCTGTTAGTGAATCTAATCTAGTACACTTAGTCGATGTTCTCAACTCTGCACAGAAGAACTTCATCTACAATGGTTCTGGTATTGTCGCTGCTGTTTATGGAAGCGAGTATATTTACAGCGCTGATGAATTAGAATTTGAAGTAAGGTTGGGTTCAATCGCTACCTTTGGAGAGACTTCTTTCAACTACAATGCTAGTTCTTCTATTGAGCAGGAAGCAGAAATGGAATCTTGGGGGCAAGCAGTCAACCTTTCAAACACTAGTATTTTACAACTTAATTTTGACCAGGATTATCTTTTAGTTAATGTAAATTTGACCACAACGGATAGGATTGTTCTAATTGACAGGACAACCGGAAATTCTAGTTTGATTGGTGATCCAAAATATTCTCAGACAGAACCTGAAATTGGATACGGATTTGTTGTTTGGTCGTCCAAGGACAATCTTGACCCAAATAACCCTTCTGCAGAATACCTTGATGGAGAAATCTTCCTTATGGATTTACAAACCGGTTTAACCGAAGCGATTACAGCTGATTCCATACACCAAACTAATCCAAGTATTCTTGAGGGTCACATCGTGTATCTTGAAACAAACTCTCAAGGCGAATCTGTGGTTAGGGTCCTTAGCAGAGAAGTTATTCTCCAACCATATTCGAATATGGCATTACAAATTGGATTATTCGTTTTGCTCGGTTTGACTTTCACGTATGTATGGCAAAGACAAGTTGAAAATCGAGTTGGCACTTATTGAATTAATCGTGATACCTTACTCTTGTTCTGATTTCTTCTAGACGTTCAATAACATCATCTGAGGATGGAATATTTCCTCCCTCTCCTTCAATCGATTGATTATTTTCACTGGCATAACCTTGCAATACGTAGTCAATCGCTCCATCGATGTCAGGATTACTGGCAGAGAGAATCTCGTCGATAACATGTAGGTCTATTCCAAATCCTTCTAAATCATATTCAACCTTGGCAAGTCCAAAATCAATCAATCTTGCTTTTTGATTATGAATCAGAATGTTGTTTGTCGAAAGATCGCCATGGGTTATTGCAAGGCAATGTAGCTTCCTGATTGCTTTGCCAGTTTCTTTCAAAAAATTATGCTTGATTTCAAGTTCATAATCTCCCGCTAATTTTGCTTTGAGCTCATCCCCCTCCAATCTAGTTTCGATTAAGTAGCCATCTTCCAAATTGACATCGAGTAACGCAGGTACATCCAATCCTGAATTGAATAATCTAATTAGTAACTTAGCTTCGTTTAGCATGCGCTTTGTTCCCAACCTGTGATCTAAGGAAGGATGCCTCCATGACCTTGGTTTTCTAACCTTCTTGATTGCCTGCTTACCAAGGAAAGTACCGGACCAGACTTTTGCTTCTGCACCAATGTGCAACACAGAGTCTTCTAGGAAGTCCATAATATACCGAAAAAGATGTGGTAAATGAATTGAGCGGAAGTTGTGAGTAAACACAATGCATGAAGCATATTAGTGACCAATTCCGCGTAACCCTCAAAGGTAAGCACCCACAGGAACAAAGAAGGATGGATTGCGATGAGCAACAATTTTAGTTCTGCGCGCCTTAACACAATGCTGATTTGTGTCCTTACTTTACTGATTGCAGACCTAGCCCCAGTTGCACTTGCAGAAGAAAGCGGACAGGTCGAAAACATCGTTTTAGAAAGCCCAATAATCATCGAAAACCTTCCACCTTTGATGTGTGGAAGCGAATATTGTGAGATATCAGAAAGAACGATACAGCGTGGAAATAAACCGGCCAGCGAGAAATATGGTTGGTGGTTTTCATATGGTCCCGATTTAGATTTCAATGGAATGGATGATAGGCTTCAAAGGGTAATTGCAGGAATGGATTCAGAATCTCCTACCTCGATTATTGGTGAGGATGGAAAATTCACAATAGCAATAGTTGTTGATTATGCATGGCATCCAACTCTCGACGATGAGTCCAAGCTGCGTGAGATACTCCTCAAACACGGTTGGGTAGGTGAAGACTCTGGTGCCTGGTTTCAAACATTAGACAGCATCGATTCGATTTCGGTGGATAAAGTACCCGTGTCGGCATTGATTGAGATTTGGTCACTGCCTGAGGTTGTAGTTGTAGAAATGCAAAATGTGCTTGCGCCGAGCAACGACATCGCAGTTAAGGCAGCTAGAGTCCAGCCCTCAGAAGTCTATTCCAACGATGCATATAGTCAAGGTTACACCGGCGAAGGAATAGTAATCGCAGTTTTAGACACAGGTGTAGATAATGAGCATAGGTCACTAAACGACTTCGATGATCAAGACGATGCTCCAGATTTAGATCCTAAATCATATGATGATAACAAATGGCTAGCCGGTTATGATGCGACATCATCAGCATCCAACCCTGATGGTAGCCAAGACCCAGATGATGGCCAAGGTCATGGTACTCACGTTGCAGGTTCTGCTCTAGGAACTGGCGGTCCAGATCGTAATCACATCGGTGGTGCTCCAGGTGCCCACTTAGTTGATATCAAAGTCCTAACAGATGCTGGAGGTACAAATTCACAATACTCTCTAAACGGGATTCAGTGGATGATTAACAACGCAAATACCGAATGGGATGGAAATGGCTCCGCCAAAGGTATTCAAATTGGTTCAATGTCTTTTGGAAGCCTTTCATCACCCCTTAATCCTGGAGACCAAGGAGACAATGGTTCGGGTGCTGAGGCTAGACTAATCAATAACGCAACAGAAAACGGGATCGTATGCGTTGTTGCAATGGGAAATGATGGTACTCAAAGAGTCCCTTCTCCTGCAAGCGCAGATGGGGCAATCTCTGTTGGTTCAGCAAATGATAGAGGTTCGGTAAATAGGACTGATGATGGAGTATCATCCTTCTCTAACTACGGTCCAAGATTAAGCGATGATGATGATGATGATTGGGATGAACTCAAACCAGATGTCACCGCTTATGGTAGTGGTATAATGTCTGCGTCAGCCGCAACGGGTGCGAGTTTACCAGGCCAGCCCACCCGCCCTATGGCAGGAAATGATTACGATGAGAAGGATGGGACAAGTATGGCTACTCCTCATGCCTCTGGAATAGTGGCCTTGATGCTACAAGCTAATCCTGATTTAGACCCTTATGAAGTCAAAGATATTTTGAGAAATTCTAGCGAATCAAGAGGAAGTGCTTCCGAAACAAGTGTATCCGATCGATGGAATGACAAGTGGGGCTTTGGTCTATTGGATGCCTCATGTGCTATTGATACCGCCCTGGAAAGAGCATGCTCTCCACTCGAAGGAGGCGGCGGCGGAATTGTTACTCCTCCACCAACTGGAAATGGTACTGATTTTGATGCCACAATCAATTCTCCAGAAAATGGAACCTGGCTGATTGCAGGCGACTTTTTGCGCATTTCTGGAACAATCGATGACCCAGATTCTGAATACGATCGTGCGGAATTCAAAGTAGAGAGATCTACAGGTAGTGGTACGCCGGATGTGCTCAGAGATTGGACAGTAGCTGGCGGTGAGTTGGATTCCTGGTACTACGATTTACTCCTCCAAGAAAATTGGATTATTACTGAAGATTTCTTTTTGATAATAAGTGCTAGAGCAATGGGTGATGACGCCGAATCCGCAACTACGATAGCATGGACTAAACTTGGTAAGATGTCAATTAGTATAAGCTCACCATCGATTGGTACTGATCTTGTTGGAAATATTCAATTCAGCGGTATCGTCCACGGTATAGAACACGGCGATGTCGAGTATAAAATCGACAACGGTGATTGGATTTTGGGTCAAAACTTGCCAGAGTTGGAGAATGGTAACCAAGAATGGAGTTTTTCATGGGACTCAACCACTGTCGAGGATGGAAATCACAGAGTTTCAGTGAGAATGGTAAACAAATCAGGTGTTTCAACCGAATCAACTTCCAGGACCTACAACATAGATAATCAGCCAGCAGCACCAGCATTCAGATTTGTTGGTAGCGTAGAGGTCGTAAGTGAGAGTTTGCCCGTTTCAAAAGTAATAGCAGGCTCAATAGTTGAAGTAACATTCTCTGTAACAAATTTCGGTGACTTGGATGCAAATGACGTAAGAGTGTCACTTGAAGCCCCGGGAGAAGACTCTGAAATCTACCCAAGTGAGAAAGAGATTCAGGTACTAAATGAAGGAGATGTCAAGGAAGTCACGCTTTATTGGTCTGCGACGGAGCCAGGATTGCATGAAGTTTCCATAACCATAGACCCCTATGAGCAACAAAACGAGATTGATAAATCCGACAATATTTATTCGTTCGATTTCCTAGTGGAAGAACGACCAATCTCTCCAATGCTAAGGTTCAAATCAGGTTCAGTAATTACGAAACCACTGATTCCGCTTCCAAACCAAGCTTTTGATATCCAAGTAAGAGTGGATAATTTAGGACAAGAATCAGCCTCAAATATCGAAATTTCTTTGGAAAGATTAGATGAATCGGTTACAGCGTGGGTAAGAGTAGGCTCGACAACAGCTACTTCTATATCTGGCTCATCGACTTCATCTGGAACCTTTTATGCAACATTTGCTGATATTGCAGGCAATGTGGGCGCTTCAAACTACAGGGTAGTAATCAACGGCAATGACGTGGACTC
This sequence comes from Methanobacteriota archaeon, assembly GCA_002718195.1. Classification (GTDB taxonomy): domain Archaea; phylum Thermoplasmatota; class Poseidoniia; order Poseidoniales; family Poseidoniaceae; genus MGIIa-L4. Next base: position 84,545 of record PBDU01000006.1, read on the forward strand.
GGAATTCAATACTCACAGATTCAATGTAATAGTGGATAATTATTCAGTAGGCTCAGCATCACCAATCACGCTATCGGATACTGAGACGTTCGTAGACATGTGTGCCTCAAACGGCGGTCTTCTATTATTCGTAACTGAAGAAGGTAAGCTAATCGCTAAAACACTAACCTTTGGTAAGACTACCAGCGTTCAAAGAAATGTATTGGTTGAGGAATTCTGGGGAGGTCAATTCACTTGTGAAGCGAGATCAGATGACTTTATTCAAATGGCTTGGACAAGAACTGCCCCAGATAACTCAGGATATACCCTAACAGACATTGGTACATCGTCTATGTCCAGCAGAGGAGATTTGAATCAACCTCAATATTTGATGACAAAAATCAAACTATCAGAGGGTCAATATTGGGGCTTTGACATGGATGAAAGAGATGGAGTAATTCTGCTTGCAGGATATCACAGAGATATAGCAACGGCAGGCTCGTGGCAAGATGTAACGTCGATTTTTATCCTCTCATCGGCATCTCCTGATGTGCCTGGTGCTTGGGATAATCCAACCTACCCAATCACAGATATTGACATTCGTTCGAGTTCTGCACAGCCATTACAGGTAGAGCTCGGAGTAGAGCACACGCATGTTCTCTATCAAGAAATGAGAGATGATGTAACCGGAGTTGAAAGAACTGGTATGATGTATGCCCATGGTAATTATGATTCACCTTCTTGGGGCTACCTAATCAGTGTTGGAGATTATGCTTCATATCCTAAATTAGAGGTGACATCTTCCTCTGGTACAGATGTTTTAGTTGCTGCATGGATCAACAGCGAACAGAGCAATACGCGATTAGAATATGTTTTGACAGATGATTCCTGGTCAGCCCAGAGCAATATGTACGTCGATGCTCCAGGCATGACATATATTGAACTCGTTGACAAGGGCGATGGCGTACAATTGTTCCACGACCAAATCAGTATCGCTGGTCCATCGGTTTCTTACGGTATTTTCTATGATTTACACAAGGAGGTAGAATTTGGAGCATCCATGTTGATTACAGAGGGGATATTGTTAGGGGCTGCATCTCCTAATGAGGACACTGCTCTTCTATTAAGTTCCAATCTTGGCTCATTGTCGATTAAGGGTATAGCAGAGATTGCACCTCCTGAGGGCTCAGATCCATCTTCATTTTTGGATATTCTAATCTCTTTCTTGCCTGGTGATGATACTAATCAATTGGTAATATTTTCAGCAATTATTGGCGGCATGACTCTATTCTTAGTTGCCGTCGGGTTTGCGCTAACAAGGGCGAAACGTAAAGTTGAGGATGAGTCAATTAAGGTATTCGTGGGCGAAGAAGTGGAAATGATGATCAATGTCATCGACGAAGATGCTGAGATGGCAGTAAATCTGGAAGAAGAAATTGAAATTAGACTGGACACAGGTTCTGTCGTTCTTGAGGATGCTGTGGAGGAGCAATCTCTTGGTGATGCTCTTGAAGAGAAGGCTCTCTCAGAGACCGAAAATCAGCGGCTTCAGAGGAGAGTAAAGAGGAAGATGGATAGAGAACTGAAGGAAAAAATAGAGTCTGACATGGCGAAGATGAAGAGTGCTCCACTTTCTCAACCACAAGTCTTGACTGCAGAACAAACGCTGCCAGCATCTGCAAACATACCTCCGCTACCGGAGTTAGGAGAATTACCTCCACTTCCAAATTTGGGTGACCTTCCACCGCCTACACTTCCTTTGCCATCACTTGAGAAAAATGTAACTTGTAACGCTTGTAATGCTTCATTCACTGTCAAAGATTTGATGCTGAAAAGAATGCCATGCCCTGTTTGTGGAGAGGTATGTGAATTCTAGGTGATAGTATGTGTGGAATATTTGGCTACATCGGTCCTAAACAAGTTTCTAATATGCTTGTTGAAGGATTAAGAAGATTAGAATATCGAGGCTATGATTCTACAGGAATCGCTGTGAAGAATGGAAATATATCTATTTTCAAGAAAGTCGGTAAGGTTGCTGATATGGAATCTATACTTCCAAGAGCTATTCATGGAACAGTCGGAATTGCTCATACTAGATGGGCTACGCATGGTGGAGTGACCGATGAGAACGCGCACCCTCACGAATCCTTTGATTCTAAAGTGGTGATAGTCCACAATGGAATTATTGAAAATTCGCGTTCTCTAAGAAAACATTTGGTATCCCAAGGTATTGAACTAAACAGCGAAACGGACTCGGAAGCCCTTGCACACATGATTGCGATTGAATTAAATCAAGATAATAACCCATTAGAAGCGGTCAAGAGATGCCTGAAATCTGCTATTGGAACTTGGGGCTTATGCGCTTTGTTCAAAGAACACGATGTGATTGTAGTCGCACGAAACGGTTCTCCAATTGTTCTTGGGCAAGGGGATGGAGAAACTTTTGTTTCAAGTGACCCACATGCTCTTACTCCCCACACCCAAAGAGTTGTTTATCTCGACGATGGGCAAGTTGCAGTGTTAGATTCGAATGGAATCGAAGTCAGCCGACTTCATGGTGGACAAATCGACACTAATGTCACCCTATTGGAAAATGAGTGGGGAGTGGCTGATTTAGGAGATTATTCCCATTTTATGCTCAAAGAAATCTATGAACAACCAGAGGCACTGAGACAGTGTGTAAGAGGGAGAATGGATTTGGCTACTGGCAATGGAAGGCTAAGAGGTTTGAAAATAAAGCCTGCAGAATTAAGAAAAGTCCCTCACATCAGAATTATCGGTTGTGGGACTGCTCTTCACGCGGGAATGATTGGTCAACTGGTTATTGAAAAAATGGCTAGACTTCCAGCGGTTTCACATGTAGCCAGTGAATTCAGACATAATGACCCAGTTATCGATCCTGAGGCTCTTCACTTTGCAATATCCCAATCAGGAGAAACAGCCGATACTCTATCGGCAGTAAAGGAAATTCAACTAAAAGGTGGGCAAGTGCATGGTGTTGTCAATGTGGTAGGTTCAACAATTGCCAGACAATGTGGTACTGGAGTTTACATTCATTCCGGACCGGAACAAGCTGTTGCATCGACGAAGGCATTTTCGAACATGGTTGCAGCATTGTCTATGTTTGCAATTCAAATTGCAAGGTCCAGAGATCTCACTAAAGAAAAGGCAATTGAATACATCTCAGCACTTGAAGAAATTCCAGACCTCATCGAGCAATATTTACAAGATCAGGGTCCAATAATGGAGGCAGTAGATGCATTAAAGGATGCTAAGTCTGTATTATTCCTTGGTAGGGGAGTGAGTGCTCCGGTAGCGGCAGAGGGTGCGCTGAAATTAATGGAAGTTGCCTACATTCCATGCCTTGCATACCCTGCTGGAGAGATGAAACACGGTCCTATTGCTTTGCTAGAGAAAGGTTCACCGGTTGTGATAATTGCACCCGATGACCATGTTAAGCAAAAAACAATTTCAGCAATACATGAATGCAGAGCAAGAGGTGCCAAAATCATTCTAATTCACGAACAAGGAGATGATATCTCACAGGAAGGGGACATTAGCATAGCGGTTCCAAAAGTTCACAACTTGTTTTCTCCATTGCTTACTGTAGTGCCCCTGCAACTGATAGCTTACCACACCGCTCTCCAATTGGGTTGTGATGTAGACAGACCTCGAAATTTGGCTAAGTCGGTTACGGTTGAATGAGATTAATCATCAAGATATTCCTTTAGGGAGTTAATTGGTCCTATTGCACCTGGATCTTTCCCAAGCACGAAGGCAAGCGCTATACTCACCCAATCCATCAGAATACAAAGGTACAATTGCTTTTCAAGTAATGTGGGTCCCTCTGCATTTAATTTCCAAGCAGCCTCTGTTCCTAAATGACCAACCATCCAGTCAAATCTCTTCATCACTCTAGGCTTGAGGTCTTGATGAGTTAGAACGAATAAGGCTTGGTGCTCGACCATCGAATCCTGGTCAGTACCTACGCCACCCCATGCTACAGATTCATTGTGATTCATTTCAGGAACGATTCCTACCCTTACAAAACGAGCAGAATTTTCGTTAATCTGGTTCTTAAACCTGTTAACACAACAATCTAGTTCTGTTGGTCCCCAAATTGCAATATTTCTATCTACTAACTCATTAGCAATCGATAGGAGATCAAACTCATCACCAGTTGTGATATCAAACTTAGAATTGGCTATGCTTAACCTTTCGAGGAGCGATTTTTCCTCGCCTTTAGATAGACTGGGTAGAATATCAAGTGCTCTCAAAATTCCTAACTGCCTAGAAAAAATATGCCCGAACGCAGTACGTGGTGGTTGTCCTCCAATACTTGGTACGAGGTGCATGTTTGGATATCCTTCGCAAAGACCTGCTAGCATGCCTCCTGTGGATATAGCAATAACTTCGCAACCAATTTTTGCTGCCGCTTCAGCCGAGGATAATGTTTCCTCAGTATTACCGGAATGAGACGTGGCAATGACTAACCAAGAGTCATCTAACCAGTTTGGTATGAAATATTCGCGATGTACGATTACCGGGATGTCTCCCTCGTGTTTGGAAAGAGTTGACAGGAAGTCACCTCCTGCTGCTGAACCTCCCATTCCAAGACAAAGTACGCCTCGGAATTTACGCTTGGATAATTTTTCCAACCATGGGAAAAGTGTATCATTGATTGCTTGAAAGCCGGCTTCTAAATCATCTACTAGCTTTTGAGTAAACCCGACAATCCCTTGTTCATCATTTTCCCGAATGCGGGAATCGAAGACTTCTCTACTGATTCCCATAAGTTCACCCAAGGTTCTTTGTCTAAAATGTGCTTTGCTAGGTTGATAATTCAATTTATGAGTTAATCTTTCTCAAGTTTTGGTAAGGATAACCACTCACCTTGTTTTTTTATCAAGAGTAATTCTTCACCAACCACATGGTCGTATGCCTTTCGTACTGCTTGCATAGTCCAATTATCTGGATCTAAAAATTCGGCAACAGAATCATCCTCTTGAATAACGCCTACGCGAATGAATTCATGTTTTCTTGATACCACCTTTGCGCTTTCTAGATCCCTCCAGGTTGCTCCAGTGCGTTCTCTTCTAGCAACTCTAGTTAGTACTGCACCATCATTTCTCCATGTCATGACCCTCCAAAGGTCTCCTCGCCATTCGATTACATCGCCTAAATCATAACCCGGTTTTCGGTAAAGAAGTGTAAGCCTTGTCACATCAACTCCCTCCGATCTTCCAACGACGGTCATTGATTCGTTCACCTTCCCTCCATAATTTTTGATTAGATGTCTTCCCCAAGACCTAGCAAGTCCTTTTGACCCGAGAACTACATCATAACCACCTTGCACCGGTCCTTCCGAGGTAATGAAAAACATGGGGTCGTCAGCCATTTCATCGAGTACTTTGTCAAGTGATTGTCGCAGTTCATCTAACTCGAAACCTTCCAACTTCCTTCCAGTTGATCTTAACTGAACTGTAGCTTCGAAGTAATTACCTGCTCTTCTAGTACATGTGATGCAAACACCATTTGACCTTCTAGCCCTCATAGTGTGTTCTTCTTGAAATAACAAATCATCGATTACCCCCTCAATTTGTAGGTGTAAAAGCGTGTGCCTATCGGTTATGACTTGTGATGCAGAACCTAAGCCGATGTCTTCCGCTCTTTCATGGAAAGCGACATTTCTCTGGATTAATTCATCATAAACATCCTCGTCACTAAGTTGGGTCCATCTTCCTTGAATTTCGGTCATACCGCATCTTGCGCATCGAACCCAGCCAACATTTTCTGGGACTATCGCTAACTTGGTGCGAACTCTAAGGCAGGGCTCGCACATTCTGTCTCCGTACAACGGTGGAGGGTCACCGCAGACTAAACAAAATGCATCACCTAACTCAGACATTTCATCACCACTTGCGATTACACGCTCTTGCCATAAGTTATCAAGATGTTGAGTTTTTTGACAAATAAATGCTTCTATTCTTCACTAACTTGTTTATCCAGGGATTTTCTCAGTGCTTCGATTCTATCTTCTAATGAGTTAGATCTAGAAAATACTGTATATGTCCAAATCCCTAATCCTACGATCATTCCTAAATAAGCAACTGCAAGATATGTCATTCCTTCCATTACTCTCCCTCCACCATCGTTTGTAATTTCTCGAATTCAAGTTCTAATTTAGTCAATCGCATGCTAGCCAAGATATGTCCAATAATGAAAACGGTAAACGAAATGGCTCCAATTGCTAATACCAGACCCATTTCTGGGGCTAGTGAACCATCTCCTCCGCTGGCTACAACAGGTCCAGGATGCCGGATTTCCCAAATCCTTGTTGCAACATAGGTAACTGGAACCAAAATAAATCCGTACAGGCCAAAAGTAGAGAAAGTATCCCTGCTTTCTACCCCATCGGGCTGGCTTTTCTCACCAAGCACCAAAAAAATTGCAAGTGCGGTCAAAAGTGCGAACGTATTCAGCCTAACATCTGTCCAGTCCCAAGGGACTCCCCATTCTGCTGAACCCCAAATACAACCTGACCAGACTGTCATCAGACCCGTTGCTAAGCCGGCTTCTGCGCCAGCAACATGTAATCTCCAGCCCAAGGCACTTCTCTTGAAAAACCACATTGCAGAGCCTACAAATAATACTCCAAAAGCTATCATTGCAGCCCATGCACTTGGAACATGCCAGTAAAAAATTCGTTGTGCAGCGGGGTTCTCAAACGCGTTTATCGAAACAGATGGTGCCCACAAGAAACCAAGTGCTAATGTGGTTGCTATACCAATGAAACCTACAGAGGTAATAACCGCTGGAAGTCCCTTCATGGTTAATCCAGTAAGCGAGCCTTCTTCAATATGTATTAGTGAAAAATAATCATATTATGTCTAAAAGAGTCTCCAGAATAATGACATAAGGTAGGGCAACAAAAGGCAATAGGATTCTGAACATCACAGCCCTGGGACGTGCTAGGCGCAGTAAAAACACTTCAATTGCTCTCGATAATTGTGAAAAGCACAATGTTGTTAGTGACCCAACTAAAATCCAAGCGGATAAGGTCATTGAGTTCATTGCAAAAAGTGCCAGCAGCGTTACGCTTCCTCCGACAATAAGTGGTGTAATAATATCGTTTGGCAGTAGGTTATTTGCAGAAATTCTTTGCCAAGATCTTCCCTCAGACAAAATTCTAACAGTCGGGTCTCCGATATTTCCTGCTGCGAAAGCAGGGCAAAGAAGAAGTATTATTCTTTGAGAATTTGTTAGATTGGCGAACTGATTTTGGTCGAAAATCAAAGTGAGTAAAAATACAACGAATAGAGCTGAAACTACATTACTTCCAAGGCTTGCAAGTGTTTTCGCGTTGATTGAAAAACCAGTTTTCATTGAGATTAAGAATTGATTTCTTGGATATGATTTACCTACGACTTTCCATTTTTCCCCATCTTTACCATCAAATTCTGCATAACTTCGGTCATCAAAGGAAAATATCCGGTTACAAATTTCTAAAAATTTAGTATTGTGGCTTGAAATTAGTATTCCATGCCCTCTCTCTTTGAGCTGGATTAGAACATTACACAGAGTTTCTATGCTTTCATCATCAAGCCCGCTATCAGGCTCATCGAGAATTATCGCTCTTCTGTCAGCACATACCATTCCGCATAATAATCCAGTCAAGACACTCAATTTCCTCTTTTGCCCGCCAGATAATTTCAGAATTAAATCATCAATTCTGTGGCTTAGTTTGAATATTTCAAGGACCTCGAAAAAAATATCAGAACTCAGTGATGAATTATATTGTGAACTTGCATATTCTAGATGCTCTCTGATAGTCATGGATTCAATCAATCCGTTATCTTGTAAAGTCAAACCTATGGGATGCACTGGTAATTTCCTTCTTCCCTCAGAATCTCTAATGAGTTGCTCGTAAGCAAAAGCCGACCCACTTTCGAGTCTTAGTAAGCCACAAATCGATTCAACCAGCGTAGATTTTCCGCTCCCGTTGCTGCCTCGAATCACTAAAATTTCTGAAGAATTTAGACTGAAATCAAGGTTGTCTAATACAACCTTTTGACCTCTGCGCACGGTGACGGAATCAAGTCTCAACAATTCCGTCATGCCAGTTCCTCAAAGTTTCTTTTCAATTACATTTCTATTTCGGCCATAGCAAATGCGAATCATCATATGAGCATTGGATTTGTGGCCCATTTTTCCTTTCAACCATTCCAAGTGGTTTACCACACACAGGACAGTCATTTGAGTCGGCAAGTGCCTCCATCCAAGCAATTCTAGTTTCCAATTCATCTCCTTCTGATTTTAGTTTGGTAAGAATTGATAATGCATTTTTTGGAACCTCATGACCTGCTTGAGTCCATGGGTCTTCCAATTGTGAAAGGTCTATCATCTGCTCCTTTATTCTTCCACGGTTCTTGAAATCGGTCCCTGAGGGGCCGCCATCTTCAACACCTAACTCAAAAGGTCCACCTTTAGCAACAGCAGGTAGCATAAGATAAGCAGCCAAAAATCCTCCAAGGTGAGCCATGTGGGCAACATTGCTGTAATCGCCATTCACAGATCCAAACCATCTGAATATCTCCAATCCAAAGTACATCAAGGCAATCAGAGTTATTGGCCAAGGTCTAATCAGTAGTATTGGAAATGGTATCTCATCCTTGGGCCATCCTGCTAGGTATGCTCCCAGCAGACCAAATGCAGCCCCACTAGCGCCCAAAGATGGTGTGCCTGAATCTAAGTTAGCCAGAGTCCAGGCAAGTGAGCCTCCAAATAAACCAATTGCGTAGATAATGATGTACCTCTTCGTACCTAGTCTCTGCTCCAAAGGAACTCCTACCAAAGCAAGGATAATGACATTGCCAAGAACGTGCATCAGGTCATTTTGACTATGCAAAAAGCCTGCTGAAAACATGGTATGAAAATACTCTACACTTAGAGTCCGAGATGGAATCAACCAAAAGTCAGCATAGAACCAGTACTCAATCCATCCCCATCTACCAACTGTACCTGCTAGCAATTGTACCAATGCCCCAGCGAGTACAGCCATCGTAATTCCCAGTGATACTGGAGTTTCATTTCTAATCGAGTAGACTATTGGTGCTATTATCGCCAGCAGCCAAAGAATTAGTAGCCCTACTTCCACAGCGTTAAACTGTAAAAACAGATAGGACATGAAACTGCGTAAGAGTCGACCTTTTTGTATATGTCACTCATCTAAGAGAGTCAAAATTTGGTTTTCTTTTTTCGAGAAATGCTTCAACTCCTTCCTTGAATCCCTCGGTAAGTCCGGATGCCTCAATTAAGGTCCGTTCATGGTCGAGGTGCTTTTTGAAATCATTTTCAAATGCTACATCGAGTAGATGTTTAGTCGCTTCCTTGGTGTGAGATTGCCAACTTGACCACTTCAGAGCAACAGTTTTTGCTTCCTCGATTAAATCTGCCTCAGCAATTGAATCAATTGCACCGTAAGTACGGCATTGTTCTGCACTCCAAATTTGATTTTCAAGGAAAAATTCCCTTGCCTTCTGTAAACCCACAAGTCTTGGCAGTAACCAGGTAGTTCCTCCATCTGGAGAAAGACCCATGCCCGAATAAGAAGCAGCAATCTTTGCTTCTGGAGATGCAATCCTGTAGTCGCAAGCAAGAGCAAGGCCCAAGCCTCCTCCTGCAGCAGCACCATTTATTGCGGCAATGCAAATCGTTGGAGATTCTCTCATCTTTACTAGAAGCGGATGCAGTAATCCAGTTAGGTACCTTATCAAATCTACAGATGTGTCATTACTTATCGATTCTGCAAATGCTTGTATGTCCGCTCCAGCAGAGAAGAATTTCCCATCACCTGTAATCACTATTGCCTTAATTTCCTTATCGTCAATACAATTTCTAATCGCTTTTGCAATGACTGGCATAGACTTACGAGAAAATGATGCGCTAGCAGAGTCTCCGCTTAACTTTACAAGACTAACTCCACCAGCGATTTTACTGACTTCAACGGTAATTTAGACCACCTCAAAGTTTGATGTTTACACTCTTTACCTTGGTATAGAAATTCAGAGCATCTTTGGATTGCTCAACTCCTATTCCAGATTGCTTCCATCCAGTGAAAGCAGTTTGCGGGAATGTAACTGGATATTCGTTGATTGAAACCATGCCAGATTCAAGATCTCTTGCAAATCTGTGGGCTCTGCTCAAATCAGTTGTCCAGACACCATTTAGAAGACCGAAGTCTGAATCGTTTGCCATAGCCATTGCTTCTTCCTCAGTTGAGAATTTTGTAACTGCTAAAACAGGACCGAACAGTTCTTCTTGGAATAGCAGATTATCGGTTGAAACATCTGTAACAACAGTCGGCTCCATGAAAGCACCAGATTCCAAATCACCGGAAATAGCGTTTCCGCCAATAACTAATTTCCCTCCTTGAGAAAGTCCTAAGTTTAGTTTTTCAAGCACCTCAGCTCTATGGGTTTGATGAACTAAACTTCCCATTCTTACTCCTTCACTCATTCCAGGGCCGATTGGCCACTTAGCAATTTCAGTAACTATTGCCTCAACCAATTCATCATGTACATCTTCATGGACTAATAGTCTTGAACCAGCCCAGCACATCTGCCCTGCATTCATGAATATTCCAAAGCAAACTGCCTTTGCAGCGTAGCGAATATTCGCATCTTGGAATACAATATTTGCTCCTTTGCCTCCTAGTTCTAGAGTTACCGGTGTGAGGTTTTCACTCGCTTTTGCCATTACCGCTTTTCCGGTCGGTACTCCACCAGTCAAAACAATGCCATCTACGTCTTTGTGACCAGCAAGAGCGTCTCCAATCAAACCGCCAGAGCCGGTTATTACTTGCAAGATGCCACTTGGTAGTCCAACATCTGCTGCCTCAATTGCCTCTGCCCAAGCAATTAGGCTTAGTGGAGTCCATGAGGCTGGTTTTGCAATAATTGTACAACCAGCCGCTAAAGCAGGAGCGAACGAACGCAATGCCAGTTGTAGTGGAAAGTTCCAAGGAACGATGTGAGCGGTAACTCCCAGTGGTTGTCTCAGAGAATAATTGAATCTATCACCTGGAACTGGGATTGTTGAGCCTTCTATTTTATCGCTCAAGCCAGAGAAGTACTCGAAGGTCCATGCGCCGTAGCGAATCTCGCTAAGTGCCTCGCGGAAAGTTTTTCCATTATTTTGGCTCTCTATTTTAGCCAAATTCTTTGCCTCAGCGTATGTTACTGCGGCTATCTTTTGCATGATTCTTCCTCTTTGGGCAGGATCCATTTTCCTCCAAGAGGAATCATTGAATGCCGATTTGCTTGCTTGAACGCAACGCTCAACATCGCCTAGAGTTGCTTTGGGCGTTGTTGCTATCAACTCACCATTTGAAGGGTCAATTACATCAGCGGTTGCGCCATCTTCTGAGTCACACCATTCTCCAGCAATCCACATTTTCTTTGCTTGCATGATATTGCCCATTCTCCATTCCATCAAAAACTAATCCCATGTTATCAATTGGGGAAAAATTGGCTCCACAAATCACCGTGCTCTTGAAATGCATTGATTGATGGGATGTTAACATGCAGATGAAGCCAGCATTAGCAGTGTTAGTAGTTTTACTGACCGTTCTTGCAGGATGTTTTGGCAATGGCGATATTATCGTGGATGAGCCAATTGACGATTCTGCTTACCCTCAGCCATGGGAAAGAGCAGATTTAATCTATGACGATACCGATGTTTATTCTCGCGTTACTATGAACGGCACTTATGGAATAGATGCGGTAAGATCAGTTTTTGTCCCCGTTGATACAATAACAGCAGCGGATGGTGGTGCAGGACTCACCGGAGATGCAGAGGTACATCTAGGATTATGGCTTCCCGTAATAGAGGGATGTGATTGGGAAGCAGGAAATGTAAGCGATGAATGTAAAGTTCCGGTCATTGCTGATGTTGGTCCTTACTACAATGATGGCGATGTTGATGCTCTTACTCCAGCAGATAGGCTTGGAAAGTTTTTGATCGAGAATTATGTTCCACACGGCTATGGTGTAGCGCAGGTTTCAGTCTTCGGAACTGGAGAATCCAACCACTGCATGGATTTGATGGGTACCGATGAGCAAAGGGGAATTGATGCCGCAGTTACATGGCTAGGTTCCCAAGGTTGGTCTAACGGTAAGGTTGGATTGATTGGAAAATCATATGATGGTTCTACCCCCTGGCAGGCAGCGACATTTGGTAATCCATACCTTGCAACAATAGTTCCGATGTCAGGTTTGATTGGCGTCCACGAATTGATGTGGAGGAACGGAAGCATGGAAGCAAGAGGGATGATCATGCACAACGGCGTTTATGGTTCCTTTGGAATTGATGGAGATACCGAAGACTCACATACTCTTTGTGAGGGCTACTTAGAAGGATACTACAATGGTCCTGCTGCTTATTTGACAGGAGGAATGGTCACCTATGGAGGAAATGATTACTGGACTGAGCGTTCTTTCCTTCAAAGGGTATTGGAGAATTACAACGGCTCGATATACAACATCCAAGGAATGCAAGACTGGAACGTTGACCCTCACATGGCGTTCCCAACTCACCAGTTGGTAGAGGAAGCAGGAATTGAAATCAAAACATTTGCCGGTCAATGGGCTCATGATTACCCAGATAGAGCAAGTGGGCACTCTTCTCTGCCATCAGGAAAAGGGGCTGAAGCATATCCTTACACCCTAAGATGGGACTGGGCAGATGAGATGTTGTATTGGTTTGATTGGTACCTTAAGGGCGAGGGAGAAGCACCAATTCTAGGTGTTGAGATGCAAGACAACAGAGGTGGGTGGAGATTCGAAGAAACATACCCTGCTCCTGACACCGAATACCTAGAGATTCCAGCCTCCGAGATGTCACCTAGTGGGGGGACAATCACTTCGACTAATTCTATCACGATGACATATGGTCCATTCGAAGAAGCGGTTTACATTGCAGGAATGCCGACTTTCCATATTCCAGTTATACCACATACTGCGAATGGTGCTCATGGATTTTTAGAAATGACAGATGGGGATGGGTTAAGACTCGGTCATGCTGTCATGGATTACAGATTCCACGAAGGTGGAAGAGATGGTCAAGAAGCCTTGGTTGCGTTCTCTCCAGTCTTAGGTAAGATGGAATTCATGGCCATGGATATCTATCTAGGGGCAGGTGAATCAATTATTATCACGATGACTCAAACTGGGGAAGACTATGTTCCAAGCCCTGCTTCAGTAGGTATATACTCTCTTGACTGGTCTGAAGCTACATTGACTCTACCCCTCGTTTACAGGACTTGTGAGGACTTGTTCCAAGCACCAATGCATGAATATGGCGAGGGTGCTCAAAGAGAATGCTGAGACCGCTTAGTTCATTTGTCTCGAAGGATAGGGTAGTACATGCAAAGGCAATTGTTGTCTATCAGTCTGGCCCTGGTTATGCTACTGCCGTTACTAATTGCGGCGCCATCAGCATCGGCAGAAGATGAAATAGATATTCGCATTTCAGAAGTTTTAGCCAGTGCATCAGGGGAAGATTATGATGGAGTTGATTGGAATGGAGATGGGATAGTAGGCTCTATTTCAGATCAATTTATTGAAATCTGGAATGCTGGTAATCAACCAGTCGATGTCTCAAATTGGTGGTTGGATGATATAGAAGACGGAGGTTCTGCTGCATGTCAACTTGCATGGAATACAACCATACCAGCAGACGGTAGAATCGTAGTTTTCCGTTCAGACTCGGATATTGAACTCGATTACTGGGATGGAGACACGGTAAATCTAAGAGATGACTCAATGAACTTAATCGATCAACTATCATACGGGGCTGAGGATTCATGGTGGGATAATTCGTATGTTCCTCAACCCGATGGCTCGATTGCCAAGGTAGAGCCTCCTACTCCAGGGGCAGCTCCAGGCGTAACTGTTGGCGCTGGTGTTATTGGGGTTGGTTGTTACAAAGTCAGAGACCACATTCATGAAGGCTCATACGTCCTTGGAGGAAAATTAGTCACTATGCAAGCGGAAGATTCTGTTATCGACCAAGGATATATGCTCATAGAAGATGGAATGATTTCAGAAATCTGGGAAAATGAAATCCCCAGCAATATCGGACTTCAAAATGTGCCAATCGTAGAAACAAATGCAACGATATATCCTGGATTGATTGACCTGCATAATCATCTACACTACAATACTGTGCCTCTTTGGGACATGGATACGCACCTTTCAAATCCAAATGAGTGGGGCGGATACAACAATAGGTATGAGTGGAAAAACCATCCTGACTATTCCACAACGGTAACCAAACCTAAGATGTTGATACAGAGCGGTCCATATTGGAACATGGAAATTGAATCCATGAAATATGTCGAGATGAAATCCATCGTCGGAGGAACAACCTCAGCACAAGGATCTCCTTCTAATCCAGATGATGCTTACGCATCTATCCTGGCAAGAAATATTGAGGACTGGAACTTCGGTAGGGACGAAATTCACACCAAAGTTACTGAGTTGGAATCAGATTACATCGGCAACCACATAAAAACAGGTAATGCAAGCGGGGAATTAGACGCTTGGTTCCTGCACCTGGGAGAGGGAGTAGATGAATCTAGCCGAGCAGAATTCGATATTTTAGTTGCAAACGACCTTTTGGTTGGAGAACTGGTTTTGATACACGGAACTGCACTTGGTAAATCAGAATTTGACCAGATGGCTGCTGCTGGAGCATCTCTTGCTTGGTCTCCTCTATCCAACCTATTGCTGTATGGAACTACAACTGATGTTGCAACAGCTAAAGAGTCTGGAGTCCACATTACATTGTCACCAGATTGGGCGCCAAGCGGCTCCAAGAGCCCTCTTCACGAATTGAAGGTAGCAGACCTTTGGGATGATGAGATGCTGGGTGATATATTCACTGATTATGAATTGGTTGAGATGGTTACAAGTGGAGCAGCGATTGCTACAAATTGGGAAGAAAACGTGGGTACGCTAAAAGTCGGTAATGCTGCAGACATTGTAGTGGTTGATACCATCCATGAGAATCCATACACGAATTTGATCCATGCAGTAGACCCTGACGTTAGATTGTCAGTAGTTGGTGGAATTGCAATCTATGGAGATGAGGATGTAATGTCTGCTCTGAAAGGGGATGATTACGAACCTGCTGGTAAATTTGGTAAGCAAGTTGATGTTACCTTTAGAGGAATTGAATCAGGCTCACAAACATGGCAATCAATTACAGAAAATCTAACCATGGCAATGAATTTTGATGCTGCTCAAATGCAGGAAAAATTCGGTGACGCAGATAACTATGACAGCCTTGTAGCGGGTATTTCTCAAGAAGGAATAGATCCTTGGTGGACCTATGGGGATGAAAGATACTTCCGAGTGATAAATGGTTCATCAAATGCCAACGCTAGAATAGATATGTCGTTATTGTATGATAGATATTACGACCGTGCTGAAACTATTTCTGAAATCGCTGTTAACCTAGAGGTAAGCCAAAGAACTGCTGAGGTCAACTCCAATTATCCAGTACTTACTTCTCCAAACAATGGTTTCATGATAAATAATTGCGATAGTAACCCAAGTTCTGAAAATGGTTTACCAGACGCTTCGTCTCTAGAAGAAAACCAAGTCTTATTGTGCGGCTCAGTAGAGGTCTTAGTTGACGCATATGCAGGTTGTTTTGAAGAGGTCTCAGTCAATACACAAGGCAGCGATTCTTCAAACCTTGAGTGGAATGATAATTGTGCACAAAGAATAGATTGGCAAGACGCTCATTCTGACATAAGTGAGTCACCGCTACCACAGGATTCAGCGTCCTATGTTTCAAGATTGAATCCTACACATCAAGTCGGCGATGCAATAGCATTCCCTGGTGTTATGTGTGATTCAGATACCATTCAAGAAATACAGTTTTCACATGACGGTGTTGATACAATAACAAAAGCAGATAAATTATCTAACTGGCAATGCAGTAATACATTCAAAATCATAACTCTTGAAGTCATAGATGATGATCCAGGAAATACAGGAGGAGAGAATCAAGAAAACCAGAGTGGAAATAATTGGATTGTTTGTACAGAGGGGTCAGATTTACCTGAGTGTAATACCGATAGTCAAGAAGAAATATCAGCATCAGAAGATAGAGCAGTCATTTACGCATTAACAGGCGCATTGATGTTTATCTTTGCATTAGTCATCGGGTTCATCCTACTTTCGACGAGAAGCAACAAATTAGCAGAAGATGATTCAAAGGACTTTTCTGGATTTGTGCCGCCACCGCCAAGCATTAGCAGTAGTGACTACCAAATTAACAAAGAGGAAGAATAGGTCAAACAAGGTCCCATGTTGGACCATCAGCCGTATCTTTGACTACAACTCCCATTTGGTTCAATTGATCTCGAATTGAGTCTGCTTTATCCCAATCCTTTGCAGCTCTGGCTTCCGTTCTCTCGACTAATAATCGTTCAACTTCATCTGCGATTTCAGATTTCCTAGGATCTTCTTGTGGCTCTGATAATACAACATCCCGGGTTGGCAAAACGCCGAGAATTTGTCCTGCAGTTTCCTCTAACCAATCGACAGCATAACTTGCGAACGCGTTCTTGTCCTCAATTGGAATCTCTGAATCAAGAGTCTTTTGGATTTCTCTAATTGCCCCCAGTACCTTTGCAACAGCATTCCTTGAGTTGAAATCATCATCCATTGCCAATGCAAATCCTTCACCTAATTTCTCTAGCATTCCAAGAGACTTACTCAGAGTGTCTTGGCTGGTAATATCTGCGATCGGAAGACTTATCGATGAAGATTCATCCATCAATTTCAAACTTTTTGAATAGACATCCAGGACCTTGTTTTGATTTTTCTGTGCCTCTTTTAACAAGGCTTCATTCATATCTATTGGGTTTCGGTAGTGTGCATTTACTAAAGCGAATCTAAGCACATACGGGTCTATCTTTTCGACAATATCTCTAATAGTCCAAAAATTCCCAAGAGACTTACTCATTTTCTCTCCGTCAATATTGACAAATCCATTGTGCATCCAATGATGTACCAAAGGTGAGCAACCAGTATGGCATTCGCCTTGGAAGATCTCTGCCTCATGGTGAGGGAATCTCAAATCATGACCGCCGCCGTGTATGTCGAATTGTTGTCCGAAGTAATCCATACTCATGGCTGTACATTCGATATGCCAACCCGGCCTTCCTGCTCCCCAGGGTGAATCCCATGTAGGTTCTCCAGGCTTAGCGGCTTTCCACAGAGCGAAGTCCTTGTGGTCCTTTTTTCCATCTCCAGTGCCTTCGGTTCTTCCGCCTGCACCTTTACGAACTGCTTCTATGCTTTGACCGGTTAGAACTCCATATTTTTCTGGGGCGGATTCCACATGGAAATATACTCCATCATCTGCTTGATATGCATGACCTTTTTCTATCAAATCTTCAATAATTCGAATCATATCATCTACATAATCAGTGCATCTAGGATAATCATCAGCTCTGAGGATGTTGAGCAGGTCCATATCCTCGTAATATGCTTCGATGTTATCGTTAACAAGCCCCATCCAATCGACATTCATCTCGTTACTCCTATTGATGATCTTATCATCAATGTCCGTGAAATTTTGGACATAGTGAACATCATAACCGCTTGCTTCAAGCCATCTATGTATCAAATCAAATGCAAGGTAACACCTAGCATGTCCTAGGTGACATCTATCGTAAACGGTGACTCCACACACATACATCGAAACCTTTCCCGGTTCCATGGTTGTGAAAACGACCTTTTCTTTACGACGGGTGTCATAGACCTTCAGTGGCATGGGATACAAACCCCGGTGTTGCCTACCTCACTTCAAACTTCATATACGGCGGGCATAAGGAAAAAACATGGCAAAAGGTGTAATTTTCGTGACTGGAGCAAACGGTCACATAGGAAATCACATCGTTGCGGACTTACTTGCGCATGGGTATTCTGTGAAGGGTTCGGTAAGGGACTTAAACGATCCAAACAAAACTGAGCATGTTTATGCACATGCTCGAAAATTGAATTGTTTGGATAGACTTGAACTTGTGCAAGGTGATGTGTTAAAGTCTGATGGCTGGGCTCTTGAATTGTCTAATTGTGACGTTTTATTACACACTGCAACGATATATTCCACTAGGGATGATGCCCAACTAATCATCGATACTGCAAATGAAGGTACTCGTAATCTCTTCAAAGCTGCAAAAGAGGCAGGAATCAAGCGAGTAGTGTACACTTCCAGTGTTGCAGCAGTTGGCTCTGAGCCTAAAGGAGTGGTGAAAGATGAGAATAACTGGCAGACAAATACAGAGTTGCCTTACACAGTTGCCAAAACCGAATCAGAGAGAATAGCTTGGAAACTAGCATCAGAGTTAGAATTAGATTTGAGAGTCATAAATCCGAGTGGAGTATTAGGTGGGGATTTCATCAAGCCAACTCCGAGCGTAGACTTTTTTGAGGATGCTCTGAAAGGGAAATGGCCTATGGCTCCAAAGTTCCCCCTTGCATTTGTCCATGTCAAAGACGTTGCAAAAGCTCACAGGTTGGCTTTCGAGGTTGATGAAGCATCTGGAAGATTTATTCTAGCGCCGCATGCAGATACTAATATTCACGAATTGATGAAACGGTTGAGAGAATTGTATCCAAATTCCAAAGCCCCTAAGCGAGCAATGCCTAATTGGATGATACCGGTCGCAATCGCTCAAGATTGGTTCATGAGCTTGTTCGGCAAAGATAGAACCTTGACCAGAAGTGTAGTGAAGGGCTTCCTTTCTGGTGACTCGAAATATTCTTCGAAAAAAGCAGAAGATGTGCTCGGTTTGACCAATTGGGAAGACTTCGATACATGCATTAGAGATACTGCTGAAATGTTTCTTTGAGGGATATTATGGATTTATTCAATAAATCAGAACTTGATATCAAATTATTGAGATATTCTTGGACTATTCCTCTATCTACTCTTATTTTGTCAATGTCCATCCATTGGTTTTCTGGAGATGCAAGGACATTCTTGATTTACATTAGTGAAGCAGACTATCCTGGCTTGCAAAGAATCGTTTTCACTACTGGATTAACCATCACTGGTTTAATTTACTCTTTGTTATCGTACAAAATATATCTCAATTTTGAAGATATTTCACCACGGAAATTTCTGCTGATCATCAGCACTATTGGAGGCGTTTACATCGGTATAAACCTAGTAGCAATGTCTTTTTTGGATATGTATGATCACTTCTCTGGACATATCTTGACGGCATTAACCGTATTTTACGGAGGAATGATATGGGGCTTAGCGATCCATTTTTCTTTACCAAAATCATCCTTTCTAATAAAATCCATAAGACTTGGTAGCATCCTGCTCTCTGTTTTAGGTTTCATTACAATGACAATTGCTTACAATAGAGCGGCTCAAGAACTTGGTAAGGCCGTGATTCTGTACGAAGAAATGAACTTGGTTCAGCATCCATATCTAGACATCGCTGCGATTGGAGAATATGCTCTCGTATTCGGATTTTTTATGATTTTGTTTTCCATCGAATTAGATGTTATAAAAATCAATGATTCTTGAACTTGGTCGGGGCAATAATTAAGTGTTCTTTACTACACCTGCTTTCGAGGTAATAATATGGAATCACCACAAGTCGGACAAAAATCAAAGGTAGCAGCAGGAATTCTAGGTATTTTGCTGGGGGCTCTCGGAGTTCACAACTTTTACTTAGGTTACACAGGAAAAGGAGTCGCTCAACTATTAATCAGTGTACTTTCCTTAGGTTTACTATCACCAGTTACAGCAATCTGGGGTCTTGTAGAAGGAATCATTTGTTTGACAAGTGATACTAAGACAGACGCAAGCGGATACCTTTTGTCTTGATCAGTAATTGGTCGAATTGGACCAATGAATTCATTACGGGCTAATGGTACAGCGAAAGCAATGCAGCCAGGCGAAGACCAGTTTTGGAATCAAAATCAGGGCAATAATATAGTTCCTGAGCACAAGCAAATTCCTGGAGATCAAAGCACAGCTCAACCACAATCCCAAGTTATCGGACAGGTTGAACTAAATAAGCAACAGCAGTTTGCTCAAAACCAATTTGGGCAGCAAAATGCACAACAACAATTTGGACAGCAACAATATGGTCAACCGCAATATGCACAGCAACCAATAGGTGGAATGGTAAACCAGTATCAACCTCAGATGATGCAATCTGGGGGCAAGTCAAGGATTGCTGCTGGATTACTGGGTCTTCTTCTTGGTGGCTTGGGGATACACAATTTCTATCTTGGCTACACCGGCAAAGCAATAGCCCAACTTCTAATCACTGTCCTGTCATTTGGACTTTTAGCCTTCATACCCGCAATCTGGGGTCTGATTGAGGGAGTAATGATCCTAACCGATAAGAATTACCTGGACGCTGATGGATTCCCATTAGAAGGCTGACAATTAGTATATTCACAAGGATTAGTCAGTCCAGTAATGCTGCTCATTCCTCGGCTTTAGCGGCTTGGATTTTCATATCATTAGCCTTTATTTGCTCCCATACTAATTCTGCAATGTCCTTAACTTCCATTTCATGCTCTATTGCAGCTAGTCCATCGCTTACCATGGTTGAGCAGAATGGACATCCTACTGCAACAGTATCGCAACCTGTCTGAGCAATTTCTTTTGCTCTGATGACGTTGACTCTGTCGTGGTCTTCATCGACAATTTCTTCCATCCACATTTGGGCACCCCCTGCGCCACAGCAGAAGGAACTCTTTCCATGTCTATCGATTTCTGTTGTTACGCCACCAATGGCGTCTCTTGGTGCGTCAATTTCTCCTCCAATTCTTCCCAAGTAACATGGGTCGTGGAAGGTTATGGATTCATTTGCCTCTGGCTGAGGTAATTTACCCTCTGTTTGCAGATGGCTGATTAACTGGGAGTGATGCATTACTTCAATATCATCGCCACCAAATGCCTTGTACTCTTTCCCGAGAGTATGGAAGCAATGTGGACAAGATGCTACAATCTTCTTGACTCCTAGTTCATCAAACGTAGCCAAGTTCATTTCTGCCATCATCTGGAACAGATATTCGTTTCCTGCTCTTCTTGCAGGGTCTCCGTTACAAGTTTCCATCATCCCTAGGATTCCGACATCCAACCCTGCTTCTTTCATTATTGAAACAGTGTCCCTTGCTACCTTCTTGTTTCGATCATCAAATGATGCAGCACATCCAGCGAAGTAGATGTATTCCGCAGGCTCGGCTACTTTTACATCAAGATCAGCAGCCCAATCTCCTCTTTCGTGGCTTGGAATACCATATGGGTTAGATTCACTTTCTAGGTTCTCAATTGTCATCATCAAAGGCATTACAGTTTCTTCTACCTTCTCATCGAATTCCATTCTCTCCATCATTAAGTGTCTTCGAGCCTCTGTTAGTTTTGGTACATGGTCAATGTAAATTGGACATGCTTCGACACAAGCATGGCAGGTGGTACAAGCAAAGATAGCATCTTCGCCAATCCTTGCGATTAAGTCTTCTTCTGGTGTTTCTCCAGCCATTAATTGAGTATGATGGTCGTTAGCGTATCCTCTGATGTCGTGGATGACTTGCATAGGGTTCAGTGCCTTTCCAGAAGCATATGCTGGGCATGCATCTTGACATCTTGCGCAAGAAGTACAAGCCCAACCATCTATCAAATCTCTCCAGGTAAGATCTGTATACTGGGCAGCTCCGAATGACTCTAGGTCTAGGTCATCAAGAGGTACTGCAGTTCCGTTCTCATCGGTTGCCATAGGTAGCATAGTCCCCATTGGTCTCATGTCATGGAAGAAAACGTTTGGTAGGGCCATTACAAGGTGCATGTGTTTTGAAACTGGAATTAAGAACAGGAAAGTGGATATTGCCATCATGTGAAGCCAGTAAGCAATTTGCACCACGCCTGCAGTTGGGTCAAAAGTTTCTGCTACCCAGTAACCAATAGGCTCCCAGAGGGAGGAAGGATTTTCTCCTGCTTCAACGATATACGATGTGGTTGTAATCGTTAGGATAAGGACCAGAATTGCGTTGCCTTCAAGTTGTGGCTTTCCCTTGAGTTTTTCAGGGGTGAATACCACCCTACGAATCAATGCTGCAGTACATCCAATCAATGCAGATGTGTAACCTAATTCGACCATGCCGTTCCAAATACCTCTGAGACCAATTGGTTCGAGCAGATTGTGGGAGAACCAATTTGCTGTTGCTAGGTCAAACATGTCAGTTGACAGCATCAAGAATCCCCAGAACATCAAAACGTGGATTACTCCAGCTACTTTGTCCTCGAGCACTCTTTTCTGGCCAAGCCATCCGGTTAGCACCTCTTTGAATCTCTGCGGCCAAGAATCGAACCTATCATCTGGTTTTCCCAGAAGCACGAGTCGAGTTGCTTTGGTTACTTGGTAAGCGAAAAATCCACCAGAAACTCCGAACAATACAAACAGTACAACCAGTCCTGGTATAGGTCCTACATCCATCAAAAGTGGGTGCTCGTTCATAGATATCACCAAAGCGAGAGTTTCGCCTAATGTTAGCGGTGAGATTGAAGGACTTGAACTAACCGTTTAGTTTCTTTTATTTGAGTGAAATTATTTCCTCAAACAATCTCGCCAGGTTCTTTTCCATCTTCGGCTTCTTTAGCCATTTTTTGATTGATGAAATTTCTCATGTACTCAGGTAATTCTCCATTCACGAAAATTACGTCATTTACAGCTTCTAATTTCATCAACGAGTAGTATATTTGCATCGCAGTCATTGGTGTTGAAGAGCAACCTGTGCAGCCTCCTTCCAGTGAGAGCATTATATTTCCGTCAGAGGTGTCCATGACATTGACAATACCGTCATGCTGGTCAAGAACTTCCTGTACTGGACCAATTTCAGCCAAAATTTCCTCAGCAGTTATTGCCATACAGTCTCCTCCTAAATCCTGCCAATCAGTCAAATCATATGAAGCAATGGATGGATTTTCATTATTGAATTAGTTGATATACTCTCAAAAATAGGTCGGAGATATGCGAGGTAAGTCAGTAGTCATTCTAACAGGGGCAGGAATTTCTGCGGAATCTGGGGTTCGAACATTTCGTGATAACGACGGGTTGTGGGAGAATCACAGAATTGAAGATGTGGCTACGCCTTTGGCTTGGTATAACGATCCAGTAATGGTTTGGAGATTCTATCAGGCAAGGAGAAATCAGATGCAAGAGGTTGAACCAAATCCCGCACACTTAGCAATAGCAGAGTTTCAAAGAGAGCATGGAAATGTCACATTAATAACTCAAAATGTCGATAATCTCCACGAAAGAGGTGGTTCAGAATCAGTAATTCACATGCATGGGAAGCTCGAGACATTAAGGTGCGAATCTTCCGAAGAATCTTACGTTTGCATGAATCTCGAACATTTGAGTCCAGATTTTGTTGAATGTAGTTGTTGTGCTGAACCATCTAGAATGAGGCCAGATATAGTTTGGTTTGGAGAAATGCCGATGTTCATGCGCGAGATATACGAAGCGGTGGATAATTGTGATGTCTTCATTGTTGTCGGGTCGTCTGGGCACGTTTATCCTGCAGCGGGACTTGTGGATGTTGCTTCACAAATGGGTGCTAGAACAATCTTAGTCAACTTGGAAGAACCAATGAATGCAGAATCTTTTGATGAGGTTCATACAGGTAAGGCTGGAGAGATTTTACCTGCTCTTGTAAAAACTTGGCTCGATGAGGTCTAAACGCCTAGCAAACCCCTATTTTCTCCCCAATTAAGGGGCGAACTACTTATGAAGAGGTCCTAGGTCGGCCGGATGAAGAGGTGTATCTTAGGATGGATAACATAACATTGATTGGTGCAGGAATTGGTCTAGTTGGGCTGATTATTGCTTTTGTACTATATGGTAGAGTGAAGAAAGTTGAAATTGATGACAAGCGTGTTGCTGAAATCACTGATGAAATTCAAGCAGGAGCAATGGCTTTCCTGTTTGCAGAATACAAAGTTCTGGCAATATTCGTCGCAGTTGTTGGTGTTGCACTATTCTTCATCAATGACTCTTACACATCGATAGCATTCTTCGCAGGTGCAATTGCATCCGTACTAGCAGGATTCTCAGGGATGAGGGCAGCAACATCAGCTAATGGTAGAACTGCAATGGCTGCTAAGTCTGGTGGTCAACCTGCGGCATTAGAAGTATCTTACAATGGTGGGGCTGTTATGGGTCTTTCCGTTGGAGGGCTGGGTCTACTTGGTATCTCATTAGTCGCATGGTGGCTTGGTGCTGAGACCGGTGGAGAGCATCTAGGAGCAGCAGCTGGATTCGGTATGGGTGCCTCCTCTATCGCACTTTTCGCTCGTGTTGGTGGTGGAATTTACACCAAGGCAGCGGATGTTGGTGCTGACTTAGTCGGTAAGGTTGAGGCTGGTATTCCAGAAGACGATCCTAGAAACCCTGGTGTTATCGCTGATAACGTAGGTGACAACGTAGGAGACGTTGCTGGAATGGGAGCAGATATCTTCGAATCTTTCGTAGGTTCAATTATCGCTGCAATGGTTATTGCAAACAGTGCAGACTTCGTAGCTGGCGATTACGTAATCATGCCAATCTTCCTTGGACTGGTTGGTTATCTAGCCTCGATTATTGGTGTCTTTTCTATGGCTCTAATGAAGAACATGAAAGACCCTGCAGTTGCACTAAGAAATACTACATTCATCGCTGCTATCCTGTTTTGGATAGTAGGATATATGTCAATTCAAACCGGTATGATGGATGTTGATATGTCTGTCATGTACTCTGTTATCGTCGGTTCAGTAGTTGGAATTCTAATTGGGCTGGTTACAGAGTATTACACTGGTATCGAGCCTGTAATGGGTGTCAAAACACGTTCCATTCCACACATCGGCGAGATGTCAAAGACTGGACCTGCTACCAATGCAATCGCTGGTCTTTCCGTGGGTATGATGTCCACATTCATCCCAGTTGTTCTAATGGCTGCTGCAATTTATGCAGCAAATGCTCTGGGTGGAGATGACCTAGGATTGTACAACATCGCAATGGCTGCCATGGGAATGCTTGCTACCGTTGGTGTAACAATGACCGTTGATGCATATGGACCGGTTGCAGATAACGCTGGTGGTATTGCTGAGATGGGAGAATTGGGCGATGATGTCCGTGCAATTACAGATGCATTAGATTCAATCGGTAACACTACAGCTGCTGTTGGAAAAGGATTCGCGATCGGTTCTGCAGCTCTAACTGCACTAGCACTATTCGCAGCATATACAACCGCAGTAGGAGATGTCAGCCTAGAACTGACTAACCCTCAAGTTGTAATCGGTCTTCTAATCGGTGGTGGACTTCCATTCGTTGTAGCTGCTATGACAATGACATCCGTCGGCAAGGCTGCTGGAGCAATGGTTGTTGAAATCAGAAGACAATTCAAGGAAATCCCTGGACTCCTAGAAGGAAAGGAAGGCGTCAAGCCAGACTCTCAAACTTGTGTTGATATCTCAACTAAGGCTGCATTGAGGGAAATGGTTGGACCTGGTATTGTAGCGATTATCGCTCCAATCATCGTTGGTCTTGTCCTAGGTGCAGAAGCACTTGGTGGTCTACTTGCTGGATCTCTGGTAACCGGTGTTCTAATGGCTCTATTCATGGCTAACGCTGGTGGTGCATGGGATAACGCAAAGAAAGCAATCGAGCAAGACCACATCCCAGGTGCAAAGAAAGGAGATGATGCTCACGATGCTGCGGTTATCGGAGATACAATCGGTGACCCATTCAAGGACACATCTGGACCATCACTAAACATTCTTATCAAATTGATGTCCATCGTTGCGGTCGTATTGGCTGGAACTGGAATGCTTTGATTACAAAGATAATCGCACAGCCTCTAATAGAGGCACTTTGAGGGATGTCTATGCGCAGAGCGTACGCAAAGGTGATTGGCTTGAGTTTGCTCATGCTATTGCTGCCGTTGAGTGGTTGCATGGAAGGACCAAGGGTTCAATCCAATGACTCGACAACATCAGAGCAACTAGAACTACCTCAATGGGAAGTAGGTGACTACTGGCTGTACACGTTTGTCACTCCTCAATTTGGAGAGGATTCTGCTAGGTTAGTAGTAGCAGAATCTGATAATGAATCAGGACTATACAGGTTAGGAATCTCTTCACTGCGTGAATCTCAAAGGCATGCTGTAATCAACCACAATCCATTCTTGGGTAGGGTTACGATGGATGGATTATCAGTTTATGAGAACGGAGATCCCCAACCTGTTTTCAACTTCCCTTGGAATGTAGGAGATGAATGGAGCTTTGTCTTACTGGGACAGAGTTGGACTGCCCAAACAGTAAATATCTACAATGGAGATATTGATGTAATCGCAGAATCTGATGAGTCACATTCCCTTGTTTACACCTTCAGTGCCTCTTCGATGTTCCTGGAAAGTTTTGTTTGGACAGATGATTCAGGAGAGGAGCAGTTGAGAATGCAAATCGCAAAAACTGGTTCAGACTACTCAGGAGAGGTTTGGTTTCACAGAGCAACCGACTTGAAGGATGAAACATATTTGCAAAATGACAATGATATCTATGACACTTTCTTTGATTCAGGACATCCAAGCGGTGAGGAATTTGACCACTTAGTGTGGTACATCGACGTAGAAATCTCACAGGGTGGCTCTGGCAGTCTAACCATAAGCGATCATACAAGTGCTTCTCCACTCACTCGTGCTTGGGGGTCTGGTTCTACAGAAAAGGGAGCGATTGGAACTATTCCAAGCACATCAGATGAATATTCTATGACCGTAACTCTCAGGGGTCAAACCTCTGTTTTGCATGTTAAGATTGCAGGTGCAATAGAATATCAATGGACTTTGTGAGGTGATTACATTCCTACCTTGGTGATGCTTCACGGGATGACAGGTACTTCTGCAATGATGCAACCATTTGCCCAGAAAATTTGTCCAGAAGGATGGACTCTACTAGTTCCTGAAGGTAGGTTTGAGCATCCAAAAAGGGGCAAGTCTTGGTGGAGGTACGAAAATTGGGATGCTGATGTCACAAGAAGGCGACAATTGAGCAGAGTAGAGTTGATGGATGTAGACTCCAGCATATCTCAAATAGAGGAATTACTGTCTACAGAAGCAGAGTTAGGGCCAATTGTTGTTGGTGGATTCTCTCAAGGTGGAGCCATTGCTCAGGAGTTACTGCATCTTCCAATCGCTGACAGAATTATTGGCATCGTAACTATTGGAACTAGATTAGTAAGACCGATGGACCTTAGACTGAGGCTTGAAGAATTAGAGAAAAAACATTTGTTTTGGATGCATGGGGAAAGAGATCTAAGAGTTCCTATTGAAGATGGGTGGGCAATTGCTCATCTATTCGAAACAGCAGGCTGGGCAGTCGAGTTAATCGAGCACAAGAAGGGACATATGATTCCCGTAGAGCATCATGATGAATTGAAGCATTGGCTAGAAGAATTGGCTAGTAGGAACTCGCCTCAGTAATCTTGAGGTCCTTCAACAGGTCCTCTTGGAATAATCCTGTACGGGTTAATATTCTCATGGGACCAGAAATAATGATTCTTGATATGTTCCCAATTACAGCTTTTCTTTACCTCATCAATTGCAAGCATGCGTTTGAGGAATTTAGTCAAATTTGGATAATCGATTATTCTTCTCAAATTACATTTGAAATGTACAACATAAACTAAATCAAATCTTACGAGTGTTGTGAATAGGCAAATATCAGCCTCGGTGAGTATTCCTTTACCTTCTCCTACCAGCCAATCTCTGTCAGACAGGTGTTTCTCAAGTTCATCGAGTCTTTGGAATAAAGCATATACAGCATTGTCATATGCTTCCTGTGTCCTTGCAAATCCAGATTTGTAAACACCATTATTGATGGATTCATAGTTTGCAGTAATCATTTCATCGATTTCATTTCTCAAATCCTTAGGGCAAAGAGTCTCTCCGTTACCAAAACCAGCTCTAGCAAAATCATCAAACATCCTGATTATTTCTCTACTTTCGTTATTGACTATTGTAGAGTACTTTTTGTCCCACAATACAGGGACAGTCCCTATTTTCCTACTATTTTTCCATCCTTCATAAGCAATCTCGTAAATGTCTTCCAGACTATTTCTTTCATTTACTGAATCTTTAGTTGCTCCTGGCTGTTCAGGATTAAAACTCCATGAACCATCAATGCCCATTCTCCAATCAACAACATCGTATGAAATGTGTTTATCCAATCCAAGCAAATTTCTTGTAATCAATGTGCGATGAGCCCATGGGCAAGCATGTGAAATGTAGAGGTGATATCTTTCAGATTCAAAACCAAATTCACCCTCAGGTGATAATTTGTCTCTAAACTCACTACTTTTTCTTACGAATTTACCACCATCAAAGGCTTTTGTCCAAGCACTTGCTTGTTCCATAACTCTCCTCTCTCTATATTCTGTTTAATTCTATGCGTTGAAATCTGAAACTTGAATTTCAGAATCTTAAATATTTCTTTTTGAAAAACGAATTTTTTCTTATAGATTCACTTGTTGAGGTAGCGATTAGTTTCATCAAAACCACCGATGAACATGGGTTGATTACCTCGATTGTCAATGATAACTGGTACGGTTCTGTGACCGGTTTCTTGCACAATTAAAGAGCGAAGTTCAGGTTCATGGTCGAAGTTAAATTCAGTAAAACTCAAGTTTTTTTGTTTGAATAATCTCTTAGCTGCGGTGCAGTAAGGACAAAAGGTAGAGGTGTACATTATGAAATCAGTCTCAAATTCGCCAGCATGTTTGAGAATTGTTTCTGCCATGATTAATCCTCAAAAGGGTCTTTGATTAAGGTAATGATTTGCTTTACCCGATGTTCAAACCATGATATGTGTGATTCCTTGATGTTCAATTTGATTGCTTGAATCATTTGATAGCATCAATGAAACAATCTTGCTCAATTTTTCTGGAGTCATAGCATCATCTGTTTTGACTGAATAAAATGCTGTCTTGCTTGACCTTGATTTAGCAATTACTTCGATTATCAAATGACTCATTCCTGTTACGCAATTTATTGACGCACCCAAAAGAGGAGACCATGTGTCTGACTGTTGGAGCCATCTTTTGCCGTTTATAGTGGATGTGTCACCTACTGTAAGGATCCTTTTGACGTCATTAGCCAGCATCATTTCGATTTTTTCTATATTTACCTCGTATGACTCTTGCATTCTATTTTTTATATCAATTGCTAAACTTTTAGCCAAAAATATCACTCCTACATCAGCATCTTTTTTTCCTAATTCAAAGTATTCTGTGGCTTCTGTCTCAAACTCAGGGCTAGAATTCTCTAACCAAAGTTTGGGCATATTAGTCCCAGGTTGAACTCTTATTTTGTTTCACTTGATATCCAGTAAGAATTTACTGCAAATGTACTATAATCTAGGTTTACTACAACATACTATGGCAAAGGTAGCGCTGATAGCAGCAGGCGATGGGAAGAACATGGAATTGGCCTTGAAGTTCAAAGAAATGGCTGAAGAAATGGGTCACTCGACTGATGTAATGGATTTGATGGGACTGGAGTGGCCTGTCATCACAAACAAACTCATGAAGGAAGGTTACAAACCTGAAGGTGCGAAAGACCTGATGGATAGATTAGGGGGAGCAGATGGTTGGGTTTGTATTGCTCCTGAATATAATGGTGGGATGCCTAGTTCTTTGAATAACACAGTCGCATGGATGAGCATTTTTTGGAATGATTTCCGAGAGGTATTCAACAGCAGAAAAGTTGGTCTTGCTACACACTCTGGTGGAGGAGGAGATCACGTGATTATGGCTATGAGGCAGATGTTTTCTTACCTCGGGTGCAATTTGATTGGAAGGGCAGTTATCAGCAATAAAAATAAGGAAGCTAATCCAGAAGCTATGGAAAGAATCATTAGAGAGATCACAGAGTGATTACAAATATCTTGAATCCTTATCATAAACTAGGTCGAACCACTTCTTTAATAGGGCTGAGAATTCATCTCTGTCACTTGTTTTTTGGACGTTTTCAATAAATGCGCCACTACAAGACGAATCAGCTAGAGTAATATCATGCTTTGTCGGTATTAATTCAATTACCTTGGTGTGATCTCGGTATATTCCAACCTCGAATACAAGCCAAGGCAACTCAGTTCTTGCCAAGTCGGCAAAAAGTTCAGAGAAAACAAAGTGCGCTAGGTCTTGTGAATTTTTAAACGAGCACAAGGTTTTGACTGTGCTTAGCAGCTCTTCACTTTTCTGATTGAGTGTAACAGGGGCTTCTTCTATTTGCCTAGAAACAGTCATTGTGAACATAGGCAAGGTTTCTGACATAGAACTCCGACTAAGGTATTGTTTAATTTCTTATTCAGCCTTTGTATATGTAATTAAACACCTCTTAACTAATTTTTTAGGTTGCCCTAAAAATTATTAATAACTTTATTTTGGGTTGTATTAATGATGAAAAAAAACCATGATGGTGGGAAAGTAAAAATTCCCAAGGATGCATATGATACAGTAATTGTTGGTGCAGGACCAGCTGGGGTGGGAGTTGGTATAGCATTACAACATGTTGGGGTCAAGAATTACACAATTATTGAAAGAGACGAGGTTGGTTCTTCATTCATTTCCTGGCCAGAGGAAACAAGATTCATTACTCCATCTTTTCCAAGTAACTCTATAGGGATGTTAGATCTTAATTCAATTGCAATAGGAGTTTCTCCGGCTTATAATATGAGAATTGAGCACCCAACAGGAGTTGATTTTGCATTACACCTGAAATTTTTAGTTAATGAATTGCAACTACCTATTTTGGAAAATACTAATGTGAATTCTATAAAAAAGACCGGAGATTTTTTCGAAATTAACATTGATACTTCAGTTATACATGCAAAAAACATTATTTGGGCAGCAGGAGAATATCAGTATCCTTCAACAGGAATCTTCCAAGGAAGTGAGAACTGTATTCACACATCAGTCATAAAAAAATACAGTGATTTTCGTAACAGCGAGTATACTGTAATTGGCGGATATGAGAGTGGAATAGATGCTGCTTACCATCTCGCCCAAAAAGGGAAAAAGGTGTGCGTGTTTGACAAAAACTGTCCATGGGGAGAGGAAACCTCAGATCCCAGTGTTGCATTGTCCACATTTACATTTGAAAGAATGAATGATTATAATTTTCAGAAGAACGTAACATTAAATGCTAACACTACAGTCAAATCCGTGGAATTAGTAAATGGGAAGTATGAGATAACTGTTGAAGGAGGAGAGGTTTATTTTTCTGATGAA
This sequence comes from Methanobacteriota archaeon, assembly GCA_002718195.1. GTDB lineage: Archaea > Thermoplasmatota > Poseidoniia > Poseidoniales > Poseidoniaceae > MGIIa-L4. The sequence goes on from PBDU01000006.1 coordinate 115,899, forward strand.
AAACCCCTGTTAGCCTCTGGATTCCGTGGTAGTCACAGTTGTATCTCTCACCTTTTCGAGGCTAGACAAGATGGTTTTCCAATGCTTACTGAACAGGATTGTTCAACCATTACCGATGGTCTGTATTTGTGCGGCCCATCTGTTAGGCACGATGGGCATATTTTCTGCTTCATATACAAATACAGGCAGAGATTTGCTATTGTAGCAAAATCAATTGCAGAATCATTGGGTCTAGAGACGGATGAATTCGTAGCTGCTTACAAATCATGGGGGATGTTTCTCGATGACTTATCTTGTTGCGGGAAGGAGTGTTTGACTTGCTAGGCATTTTTAAGACATCATTTTTGAGAAAAACTGAAGCATCGGGTGGTAATATGCTCCTTTCATCAAAATTTTTCAAAATTGAATGGTTAGGGCAAACCATAGCAAGTACCTTGTGGATCATAAGTGTGTTTTCATACGGCATATATTCAGTTGGTGATTATCTTCAACTAAGTGCAGCAAGTGCTTGGTTATTAGCGAATCTAAGCAATCTTGGTAAGGATTAGATATACTACCGTACTGATTACTCTGAATTATAATTTAGTAGAGTGTCAGTATATGCAAAAATGCAGGTTTACATAGCAAAAATCCAAGAGAAAATGGGTTGAAATACGCAGCATTCATCAACTGAGGAAATCAATTAAGTGCTCGTGCCGGGATTCGAACCCGGGTCGACGGGATGAAAACCCGTAATGATGGGCCGTGCTACACCACACGAGCGACAAGGGGGCGTCAAGCATTTCATTGATAATCATTCTTATCCAACAACAGAAGTCAAGTGGTCGAGAATTTTGGTTTTATGAGCGTATTGAATCACTCTTCTTGAGCAAATTGGTTTGTATATGCATTCCATTTTCTTAAACCTAGAACTGCCAATGCTATCCCTACAATCATGATAATTGCAAAATAAATTTCGTTATCTAAGAACCACTCAAATGAATTTACTGCTTTTGCCCCATACATTACTACCAATAGTGCCTCAATGCCGTACCTCAATCCTCTTCCCGCTAAGGAATAAGTCACAAATGGCTTTATCTCCATATCTCCCATACCTGCAATCCAGGTGCAGACCTTGAATGGGATGGGTGTGAAGGCTGCGATGAATATGCCCCAGTCTCCATATTTTTCAGCAAAAGATTCCAGAATTTTGACATATTTTTCAGCACCAAACTTTCTGATTATAGATAGCCCCCAATTTGCTCCAATCCAGTAACCAACCAAGCCTCCTAGAATCGAAGTGATGGTAATTATCAGCCATAGCCAGATAATTGTACCAGTATTGCCAAGTTCAGAATATACCATTGGAATGAATAGTACATCTGCAGGGACCGGCTCGATAAATGACTCTGTGAATGAAAGCAAGGCAAGTCCTAATTGACCATAAGCTTCGAAGAAATCAATGATTCCTTGTTCAATGGCCATGATTAATGCGAATCATTTGTTAATGATATAAGTGGTGGTTGGTATTCATTTATTCGAACGATATCGGGTATATTGTGGGCAATCCGATGCAAGTACTGGATACGTCTGCCCTTCTAGCATGGCCGATTGAAAAAATCAGAGATTCTATTTGTTCGAGCACACAAATTGCAGAGCTAGAAAAAGTTGATTTGAATAGATCACTTCTAATTGAAACGATTGAGATAAACTGGAAGGTTCCTTCTTCAAAAGGTCTAGATTCAGCCAAAAAAGCAGCCCAAGAAAGTGGCGATTTAGCAAGGTTAAGCGATGTGGACCTAGATATTCTTGCGATATGTTTTGATCTTCAAGAAAACCAATCAGATTTTGAGTTATTTAGTGACGACTACAGAGTGCAAAATGTTGCAGCTCTTGCAAAAATGAAGGTCAAGTCAATCAACACCAAAGGGGTTTCAGCCATTTGGTACTGGGAGGCAAGGTGTACAGGTTGCAGAGCAATTACAAAATTAAATGATAATCCAAGAAGAGGAAGAAAGGGTTCAGTAATGGACTGTGATATATGTGGCTCAGAAATGGTGCTAAAGAAGAAGAGGGGTTAGCCTATTCTTCGGATTTTTCCAGATTTTCTAATGCTGAAACTTTCTTTTCCAATTCTTCAACATCCATTCCAACTGGGTCTATTCCGACTGCTTTGGCTCTTTCTCCTAATGAATGAGATGCTGTCATTCCGCCTGCTTCGAGGTCAGCGACAGTTTCAGCAAGTTTTGTTGAGGTTGCTTCATTAAGACCTCTTTGAAATTCACCTTTGGACTTTCCAAGTGCATTCGCAAGTTCTGGCAACCTCTTCGCTCCAAAGAGAAGGAAGAATACGCCTATTATTATCAGTACTTCAACGCCGCCAAATGAACCAAACATCGACTCGCCCTGATGTCCGCTAGCAACGGAGGTATCTCAAATCTTTGGATGATTTTCCCCTCAACCACCGCTTACAGGAGGCAATAAGGCAATTTCACAAGTATCGGTAATTCTGAAATCAACATCTACTTTTTCTCCGTTAACTGCAACAGCCAATCCTTGACCTAGCCAGTGCCCCTGACCTAGTTCTTCAACTAACTGTTGAATAGTTGTACCTGTTTGAAGTTTGATGATTTTTTCTCTGGTATCCAAATCTTCTGCGATTTGTCCAAATGCAAGTATTGTGACCTCGCACAATGTTTCCATGTTGATTCACAACATGCCATAACTTTTCAACCCATTTGCGCTTTAGGTTGAATATGGGAGATGCTTTGAAGGCTGTAGACTTGTACAAACTTTATCCCAGTGGCGAAGATATGATACGAGCCGTAGATGGCATAAGTATCGAAATCGAGCAGGGAGAATTCATTGCTGTAATCGGTCCTTCCGGATGTGGAAAGACAACTTTGCTCAATCTCTTGAGTGGAATCGATGTTGCTACTGCTGGTGAAGTTGAAATCGATGGATCATCGATTTTCAGTATCAATGATAATGAAAGAACAAAGCTGAGAGCCAAAAATCTTGGTTTCATATTCCAAGACTTCAACCTTATCGATGTGCTAAATGCTCAGGAAAATGTAGAGTTGCCTTTGCTTAACACGGGAATTAAGGCAAATGAAGCAAGAGAACAAGCCTTAGTTGCATTGAAACAAGTAGGACTGGGTGACAGAGGTACGCACAGACCTAAGGAGCTCAGCGGAGGTCAGCAACAAAGAGTGGCAATCGCTAGAGCAATAGTGCACAAACCAAAGATTGTTTTTTGTGACGAGCCAACCGGTAACCTTGATGATAATACATCAAAATTAGTAATGAATTTGCTCAAGAATATCAACATAAATTTGGGGACAACATTCGTAATGGTTACCCATGATACAGAAATTGCCAATTCATGTGACAGAATCATAGAACTAAAAGATGGAAAAGTAATTTCCGATAGGAAAACAAAATCAATTGAATCAAATTCCGAGGAGGAATAAAATGCTTCTTGAGATTGGAATAGTATCAATTCTAATCTTCATCCTGTCTGCTTTTTCAGTCTACAATTTGAGGCAAGAATTTTCAACTAAATTAGCCCTAATAACCCTACTTTTCGGTCCCTCGATTGATGGTGTTTTATCTTACTTATTTGCCCAATTTTTGAATATTAATCCATCATCTTCGGTAATTATTGGTATATCGTTTGGAATTATTAGTTTGATTTTGTTACAACCCCTTCTAGTTCCATCTAGACTGGTGATCTGGCGCCTTGCTTGGAATAATGTAGTCAGGCAAAAAAGGCAAACTGCATTGTTAATCTCTGGGCTGATGATAGCAAGTTCTGTAATCACCTCGTCTCTTGTTATCGGCGATAGTTTGGATGATACAATCTCATGGCAGGTTGAAGAAATATGGCAGGATACGGATATTGTAATTCAAGGCATTGATCCATTCACTGGTTCTAGGGTTGTGTTCTCAGAAAATTTTGTTGATGAACTTTGGAGCGAAATTGCTGCTTCGGATTTACAAAATAAACCGGTTTCCTACCAAGCTGGATTGATTCAAAGCGGTGCAGTGTCGGCTGATTCAGGTAGAGCCTTGCCCGCTATTGCTCTAGTTTCGATGAACGCTAGCCTTGAATCTCAATTCGATTATCCCCCGCTCTCGATAGATCCAAGCCTTACATATTTTGATTTGGAAGAAGAGAGAAGGTTTACTGGTGAGGATGCTGTTGCAATTACAACTGAATTATCTGAAGAATTGGAAGTTGAGGTTGGCGAGGAAATTAGAATCAAGTGGTTTTTCATTGAGGATAATCAAAGAAAGAGTAGATTCCTCAATTTCACTGTGAGCGACGTTGTTTCTCCTCAGCACGGGGCAGCATTTGCAGGAGTCCAATCTGCTGCTGTATTCATGCCACTTTCCACAATGCAATCTGCATTCGGAATGGAATCAAAGGTGAATATTTTGAGGTTTACTTTGGAAAATGAATTGACCTCAGTAGCAGAGGCTGAAATTGCTAAAGAAGAGATTTTGCAGGTTGCAGATTCTAGTTGGACAGCAAAAGATTCTGGTTATGTATTCACCAAAGCGGACGGCACGGCTAGTATCTCAGTCGGTAATGAACAAGGGTTGGGTAGAATCAGTGCAGAAATCGTAAATTCTAGCAGATCAGAATTCTTGGTGAATTACGAATCTGTTTCCATGATGGAGGTTATTCAAGTGCCGCTTGCAGAGTTAGTCTATGAACAAAATTCTATTCTCTCCTTAGGTGACCAAGATGTCAAATACATACATCGCAGTGATGAGTTTGAAGATTCTAAGTTGTGGCATTTTGGGCAGGCTGGATTCGGATACGAGTATGGAATTTACACCGACAAAGATTTCTTTTCTTATGTGATTGATGAAGGTAAATTGCTTGAAGATTTTTACCTTAGTTCTGGTAGCAGCGTTATATTTTCAGATGGAGAATCAGTTATGGGTCATTCATCTTTCATCGGAGATGAAGTTGTAGAGATTTACTCCTCAGAAAATGAAATCATTGAGGTGGTAGGGATAACAAATAGCCTTACTACCAAGGTTCTTGCTTTAGAATACGATTCAAACGAGGATGAGATGTCTTTACTAGAATTTGAGGAGTTCAGGTTTACCAATTTGCCTGATGATTTTAATTTTACAACTTTGCAACTCGAAATCAACCCACCTTCTAGAATCATCTCTAGTGAATTAAACCCAATTAGTAAATTCGAGGCTAGTTCTATGATTATGAAACTTGAAGGATTGACGAGTGTGGAGTATTTTGAAATCGACTTATCTAATTCCGATTTACAAGTAAGCACGGCTACACAAGAATCGTTCAACCAATCTATCAATAGTGAATTTGGAGTGGTTGCTGACGGTTATTATTCTCTTGATTCCTCAGTCTTAGAAAGTCAAGATTGTGATGGCGCGGCTTACGGGTTGAGCTTGAATTTTGCAAAATATTGGTGCTCAACCGACTACGGTATGGTTGAATTTGATGAATTTGGAAGCACTAACACTATGCGTTTTGGTATCTTTTCTGAAGTTGATGGTGCGGGAAGAATAGGACAAATGTTACTTTCAGTTACCGATGGTTCTGGTCAAGATATCGTAAATCAATCACAGATTTTATCCAATCAAAGACTCGGTCAATTATTGTCAAGTCAAAACTACAACGTCTCAGTTGTGGGTCTGATTCCTTATGCCCTTGGCAATGATGAGAGTACGCAGTTGGAATATGCTGGAAATATGGGTGATGGCTATGGATTGGAAGGGCTATCGGAGTTAGATGGTATAACGCTAGGTTTGGTAAGCATTTCAGATGCGGTAAATTTGACATCCTCATCACAACAAGAAAGATCTATTTTGATATACAACGGTGGGGATGTTGATGATGGGTCATCCTCTGTTAACCAATCATTTTACGAGGATTTAGTCTCATGGTATGATGGCTTAGTTGGAATTCAAGATTCCTATCTGCGCGTTTCTTCACCTAAAGTTGAGACGATGGAAGAGGTAGAAGCAAGTAGCGGCGTAATCTCAGGCACATTCCTAATCTTTGGTGGATTCATAATGGCTGCAGGCTTTTTGCTGATAATTACAATCACTTCCATGCTCGCTCAAGCTAGAAAATCTGATTTTGCCTTATTGAGAATTTTTGGACTAAAGCGCAGAGATATCTCTGCCTTTGTCATGATGGAGGGTGTACTTGCTTCATTTTTTGCTGGCTTGTTTGGCTCGTTACTTGGACTCTTGATGGCATTCTTTGTCGCAGATGGGTTCCAAGAAATGTATTCTGACATAGGCGTGGAAGTGTTTAGATTCTCTTGGGAAACTGAATCGGTTATTTCTGGTTGGTTTGGGGGTTTCCTGGTCGCATGTTCAGTCATGCTGATGACTTCAATTTGGTCTTCGAGATTGATAATTGTGGAGGCCTTGAGAGGTATCAAAACAACGCTTGATACATCGGTTCCGTGGTGGATAATATTAGCCTGTATTTTCGGACTTATGACTGCTCTTGCATCTTTTGGAATATTCGTTATAATAGGTCTAGATTCAGGTCTTGCTTATCTATCATGGATGATTTTTGGAATCTCCTCAATCATTTTCATCACTCCTTTGTTGTTGTGGATAATTCCTGCTTTGGTGAGAAATAGAATTGATTCAAACTCCAGTTTGTCAAAACTATTCTCAAGTCTGTACAGGGAGAGGGCAAAGAATACATTTTCTACGCTAGGTGTGGCTTTGCTAGTTTGGTGCTCATGGCCTTCAAGTGCCTCACTGGTTCGCAAGCAATTGACTAGTGATGAATTGTCTATGCTTGTATTAGGGCTGATTCAAGTAGCCAGCGGAGTTTTGATTTTGACAAGTCTAGCACCAATTGTTGCACACAGAATTTCCAGGTCGAAGTCATTTACTAATTTGTTTGGTGCTTCACTTCCTGTTGGCCTGTCTCACCCCAAAGAAAATCCTTTCAGGACAGCACTAATCATAGGAATGTTCTCCATCACAGTGTTTTCTGTTGTAGTGTTGTCTGGTTACACAATGCAATTTGATGAATACTCCTCGAATCTCATTTCTGATGCCGAAGGAGAATACGAGATAATACTGACCTCAAGTGTTTCAAGACCCATAGATATATCCACGAATCCTAACGATTGGCCAACACAATCAGAATATATTGGAAGCATAGATTCAGTCGGTGTAATTTACACTTCTACAGTGTTTATCTCTGAAGAAGGAGGGGATAATATTCCTTACATTCTTAGAGGGGTTAATTATGAATTTTCTAGCCATGCTGGTTTACCCCTGTACGCATGGGATGAGGTTCTAGGGCAAACTGAAAGGGAAGCCTGGATGGCAATGCAATCCTCGGAACATATTGCCTTTGTAGACGCATCTTTTGGCCTTGAATTAATCACAGACCAGAGTGGTATAGGAGAAATATCGCTCGAACTGGGAGATTATCTTGAGATTACAGATCCACAAAATCCGAGTAATACCAAAACCGTTCAGATTGGTGGTTTCTTGGAGCAATCTTCGATGGCTTTCTCTCCTGGAGTATTTGTGGGGGAGAATCTCGGTAGAGAACAATTCGGCGGAGAAATCACAAGGATGTATGTCTCAGTAGGTAGTGATTTAGATTATGATTTAGATAGAAATTGTTGTGATGAAATTCCTACTCCACCAGGAAAATCTCAGGATGTTAGACTTGTTGCTGGCCTACTTGCCAATGATTTGTCAACTGATTTATCTGCAGAAGGAATTAATGCAGAAACAACAACTGAGGACGTATTAGAAGTACAAGGATTGGTCGTATCATTGCTCTCCATATTTGAGTCATACCTGCTCCTGGGTCTAATTGTAGGTACAGCTGGAATCGGCGTTGTTACGCTTAGATCAGTCTCTGAAAGAACAAGTCAAACTGGCATGCTCAGAGCAATTGGTTTTACTCGTAGCCAGGTAATCAGCATTTATTTGGTTGAGATATATTGGATTTGTATTCTTGGGATGTTGAACGGTGCAGCTATCGCTATTGGCTTCCATCTGTCCTTATTCAATAGTGTTTGGAGTGAACAAGGAGCTGAGTTGTCGCTTCCGATTTTCCAGTCTCTCAATGTCATAATTCTAGGTTTATTGATGGCAACAATAGCGGTATTCATTCCTGTCAATAAGGCTTCAAAGATACCTCCTGCGGCTGCCCTGAGGTCGAATTAAATTTACTCCCTTAATTTCCTAATCTTAGAATTAAATTCGATTAACTGCATAAAATTATTCCAATTAATTCTAATCGAATTCTGTCTGTCACTTATAACTTTGAAAAATTGCGCCATAGTATATATACTTAACATGACGTGGGTCGCATGACCACATAAGGAGAGAAATGACATGCGTAACATAATACCACTGTTTCTAGTAATGCTAATGATTACTACAGCCTTTGCAGCGATGGACCACCAAACACTTGATGAGGGTTCAGAAATCGATAACACATCCGCAAGATCCACCCCGGATATGGATGTCTTGGCAATCACAACGCCAAGTGAGACAACATGTGCCCTCAACGGATGTAGGGACACTCTATCCGTGGGGCAATCCACAGAATTCAAGGCAGTCTTGAGAAATGTCGGAGACACAGATGTAACCGAAATGAGTTACTCTGTCGACATTTATCTTGCTGATTCAAGTGGCAACAGAGGAATGCAGGCAACCGACTCAAACGGAAACCCGCTTTCTTGGACAAATAATGACATAATGTGTGACGATGCCGCGGCATGTTATGTCCAATCTCTTGCTCCTAACGCAATGTTGGACAATGGTCAACACACAATGAGTGTCAAGACACCTAACGGATTTGAGCCGATCACTTGGACTCCAATCGTTGGTGAATATGTTGTTGTAATTTCAGTAGATGCTGAGGGTGACAATGACCCTGGTAACGACGAGGAAGAAATTTATGTTCAAGTTGTAAACTGGCAAGATGTTTCAATCGATATCAGTTGGAAAGACGGTTCAAGAGTTGCAACTGGAGATCAATCCAAAGACTTCTCAATTGCAGTATCAACAGATGGTTCAATTCCGTTTACAGTTCGTGACGTGACATTCAAACTTGATGTTAGTGGCGCAGTTACAACCGTACAAGCAGATGACGGAACTGACTTACTAGCAAACTCCGGACAAGGAAATGGTGTGACAATTTTGGTCGCTGGTACTCCTACCACCGTTACCACATTCCAAGAGCAAGACGATGCAAACAACACCACAAGTGCAGTGAGAGGCGTCTTGAATTACCAAGACACATGGTACTACAACGGAACGGTAACTCCTGATGGTTCTGTTGATAGTGGCTCATACACACTAGAGGCAGAAATGGAATCTTACTTGATTTACGGACAACTGCCTGAGTGTACAAGAACAGAACAAATTGATGAAAACAACACTCAAACCTATGTCGACTTCTGTGAAGTAGAGCAGAGAACTGATGATGATTCCCGAAATAACGGAGACAGTATCACTGGCGCCATCGATAATTACCACGACATAAAAGTAAGCATGATGTCCATTGCTCAAGGATACAACTCCGATGGAACAGGAAACCCTGATTATTTTGTTAACGCTGGAGAAGACAGAGACTTGAGAGTCGGTGTTTCATATCTACATGCAACAATCGAACACGCAGGTTCCGCTACAACAACATTGTATGACTGGAATGCAACCTTCACAGTCACAACTGATGGAGTATCAACTACATACGAGGCAGACTCTTGCTTGTCCGGTGTAGAGCCTTCCTACATGCACGCAAAACTTGGTGATGACCCTATTGTCGATCCTACTGCGAGTTTTGTTGGATATGCTTGTGTTCAAGTTTCTTTGATGCCTGGTGAGTACACCTTTACCGTAGAAGCCTCCATGGTTGATTCTGATACTTTCAGAGGAGCAGACCAAAAGAGCGCAAACAACATCGAATCTATGGAGCTAACCGTTGTTAACAACGCTCCAACAATTACTTCCTTTAGCGAGTACTCTGGAGATGCTCTAATTGTATCTCAGGAGAACCCAGTCGAACTGACTGTATTTGCGTTTGACGTTGATGACATCAGTGGAGATGGACTAACATACACCTGGACATGGAACGGCGGTGTTCTTCCATGTGGTGGACAAGGCGGTGCTGCAGCAACCTGTTCTTTCCAAATCCTACCTGACTACATGAACAACATGAGAGTTGTAATCACAGTCTCAGACGAGCACAATGCTGAAACATCTAGATTCCTAGATCTCGAGATTTGGAACGATCAAGTAGCAACCGCTTCAAGCGACTCGGGTGTAACTGTAGAGTACGCTGTTCAATTCTTCAGTACATCCAACTTAACGGTGACAGCAAGTGATGTTTCAGAAGATGACTTTGTTGATTACGAAGGTGTCGAACTTCCTGGATTCTCTGGACAATACGATGCAGTAGCAGCAGTTGACTTTGAACCATCTAACTCTTATGATGGAACAGCTGTTCTTTCCCAAACTCTAGATGTAACTGTACCTAAATCTCTAGGTGCAACAAGCATGTGGTACGTTGTTGACAACTTGTGGCAACTTCTGGATGACTCAGCAGAGGATGTTGATGCATCAACTGATGTTTACTCTTTCAGTTTGCCTGACAACACAAACACTCTAAGAGCGGGTGATATTGTCTTCATGGGCGGTGCTCTGGAACAAGCACAACTTCCAGATGCTTCCATCACAGGATTCTCTATCACTCCAATCATGGAGGCTGGTGGAGCATTCAACATTTCCTGGAGCATCAATGGAGTCGTTCTAGATACAGATAGAATTGATCTAAAGATATGTGAAGGAAGCGCAGATTGTGAAGAGCCAGAGTACAAGACTCTAGAAAACACAAAGACTTCTCACGTGGTTACTGCAAGCAAGGTCAGTCACGACAGCACTTACTTTGTAGAGGTTGCTATCTGTAACGCAGTAGGTTGTTCCTCACCAATTGGTTCTGGAAGTATCACTGTTGACTCACAAATCGATGGTGGCGCTGAAGCAGGCGCAGTTATCATTCAAGAAAACGGTGACAACTGGGACGTAACATGGGTAACATACGGAGATTTGGACGATGTTGCTGGTTGGAAGGTTTGCTGGTCTACAACAAACTTTGACTCCACAAACATGCCAACAAACTGCGAGAAGTTCGAAGGCAATGCTACAATGATTGCAAGCATCCCTATGCCAACAGCTGCAGGTAGACAAACATACTACTTCGCTGTCGTTCCATACGATGAATTTGGTAACTCTGACGTCTCTGATGCAGATAACTCCATCGAGTATTACAGAGCAGTCAACATCGAAGAACCTCAGACCAACGGTACAATTTCTGATGGCTCTGACGGCACTGGATCTGGAGACCTTCCAAGTTGGGCACTACCTGCAATTGGTGGTGTCATCTTGGTAATGGTTGTCATTGCAGCGTTCATCCTCACCCGTGGCGGTGGTGGAGACAACGAAAGCAAAGACTGGGATTACTGATAAAATCGGTTAACCTTAGGTCAAGCACATCCTTAGGATGAGTTCGGCTGTGGAGGCTCTGAGGAGCCTCTGCAGCCTTTTTTTTTTGATTTGAACGTTATTTGTTTTTTTCAAATTATGGGATCTTCTGAAAATCTAGGAAAAGTTATGTTATTTTTGTTATTTTTCACATGGGATATCCCAGTTATTTTCCGTTTTTTTTCGGCGTGAAAATTTTTTTATTTTCAAAAAAAGATATTTTTGTTATTTTTACAAAAAGATTGTACCAATTAGCCGGTAAAAACGCTGCATGTAATTACATTAGTAAGTGTCCAAGGACCTGACTTATTCAAAGCACATGTACCCCAATGCTCATAAGGGGTACAAAGCCTGCCATGCAGTGCATACAGTCTGTATGAGGTGAATGACACATGTTGGGAACAAATAATGTGAAAGCAAATGCCACTATTGGTGGAATCGCAATTGCGGTTCTACTGACTGTTTTGATGGCTATGAGTCCGATGACCGGTCTTGTAGACAACCAAACAGAAACAGCGGAATTTGTTGAAATAAACGAGACGGAAGACGAAGATTTCTTTGCTCTTCCTGACACAATTGAAAAGACAGAATATGAATTGGACGCGAGCCGTGAATTGATCGGTGCTCGTGATTCCACTTCCAAGACCTTCGTCAACGAAGACGGTGATTTTGTAGCAGTTCACTCCAGTGAACCGCTTCACTACATGTCTGACGAAGGCTCCTGGGAAGATATCGACTTGAACATCAAGGCGACATCATTCGGCTGGGCAGTTTCGGAAAACGTTTTCGAGACTCGATTTGCTAGTGAAGTTGCAAACGGTGTTGCAGTCCAGCCAAACCAATGGGTTGACCCAGTTGTCACTGGTATTAACCCAATGCTCGTCACAATTGACGAGAGCGGTACAGCTGTTCAACCATTTGCAGTTCCAGCATCCAATGCTGAAGTTGCTGTTGGTGGTAACACAATCCGCTACCCACTGGCAGAGGGCTTCGACATCGATTATACAGTCGAGACTTTCCAAGTCAAGCAAGACCTTGTAATCCGTGAGAGGCCTACTCTAGAGCCTAACGCAGCATGGTTCGGTTTGACTGAATCCCTAAGACTTCCTGCTGGATATGCTCTTTACCACGGAGAAGTTTTGTTGACTGAGGAAATCACTCAGACACAAGACGCTCTACAAATCCGTAACATTGAGACAGGCGAGCTATACGCTGAAATCCCTGCTCCTGTTGTTATGGAAGAAGGTAAGGAACCATACCACGCTACATTCTTCGTTAGCGCTATGGGAACACAAGTCTTCCTAACAACCGCTGTTGAGGCAGACTGGTTGATGAGCGAAGACAGAGTTTTCCCTCTGGCTCTTGACCCATCCATCAAGGTTACTTCTGGTGCTGGTGGATATTGTTACGTCTACTACAACTACTGCTACTCTTCTACTAGCAGATACTTGTACAGATCTGGTAGCAGCGTCTACTACTTGCCATGGTCCAAGTACACTTTCTCAAGTTCAAGTGCACTACCATCTGGTGCAACAATCAGTGAAGTAGCATTCAAGCAATACTACACTTACCACTCTGGTTCTACTAACGCTGGTAGACAGGTAACTATCCTTGAGTCCTGTGGACAAGACGTACGTTACAACTGGGGAGTTACATCCAGGTCCTGTAGCGGTTCTCTGTCCTCGTCATACTTGACATCTAACTACGGTGGTACTGCTGCAAGATCTCTGACATCCTCTATCTGGAACTCAGTCCAGGGTGGAAGCTTCGGCGGTGGAACCGGATGGAAGACAACAACTCTATGTTCCTCTTCAGGAACTGCTTGTTCTTCCACAACTGGTGCTCACAACTACATCTTGAACGCACAGTCGAACAACGGCGTAGTTGGAGTTGGTGCTAAGCTAACTTCCTCAAGTTACGTATATTCATACGCAACAGGATCCGGATCGAATAACATGTACATCCAAATCACCTACACTGGTGGTACAGATGCAGATGCGCCTGTCGCAGACTTCGTTCCATACACTGGAATAACATCCTACATGGAAGGTGAGAGAACATTCTTCATGAAACTCTCAGACATGTCTGGTATCGACACCACTTCTGGAAACGAACCAACTCTATACTACAGACTTAACAACGCTTCAACATGGACTAGCCAAGCTGCTACAACACTCGGAACTTGTGGAACTTCCGATACTGATTGTAAATTCAAGGCAACCACCACATCCATCTCCGCTGGTGACTATGTTGAGTACTACTGGAAGTACAGAGACTTGAACCAAGGAAGCAACGGTGCTAACGTTGGATACGAGCCTGCTTTGACATCAGGACAAACCACTCCAACACCTTACTATTTCGCTGTTGAAGACGTAGTTGACGCAGGAAATGCAAAGAAGATGACCATCCTAACTACCGACGTTCACGCAGGTAGTGCTTTCAACCCAAGCGGTTACATGGACAGACAAATCACTTACTTCGACAACTCCCACGAGTATGTCTTTGAGTTTGACACATCAAACTGTGGTACAGGGTCTGCTGCATGTTGGTACACATCTTCCTACTACTTCTATAACAACTGGAAGGTAAAGTGGTTGACAGGAACATCCACATCCGGAACAACTGGATCTGGTACCGTTTCTGGTAACAACGACCTACTACTTGCTGACGATGGTTACCTAACTCTGACTGCAGATGACGGTCCTGGACAAAACTTGATTTTCGTCTATGACAGCACTGCTAACGACTTCGCTATGGTCGGTCTAGGTACACAAACTGGAATCGAAGAGCCATTGAGTGGCGGTTCATCTGCAACTCAAGCATCCACATACGGATACACCAAGGCTTTCAGATTCCAAGTTCCTGGAGACATCACTGGTGAGTTCGCAAACATCGAGTTCAACGCATCTAACTCTGGAGCCGCTAACTGGGTCTGTACTGGAAGTAACGGATGGACACTATTCATCCGCTCTTCTTCATCTAGCCCATCCTGTTCATCTGGATACTACTACATCTACTCCACTTACTACAAGTGGAACGGATTTGCTATCGCATCTGGATACTACGGTAGAATGGCTTCAACCGGTGACGTTACTTACAACGTCGCAAAGGTTGCTCCAGAACCAGATACCTACGCACCAACAATTACACACACTGCTCTGGCTGATTCATACTCTCCGGACAGAACTGTAACAGCAACTATTGTTGACGATGGTGTACCACCAACCGGTTTGAACGTAAGTACAACCGCTGGTGTAGGTCCAACTCTGTATTACAGAGTTAACTCTGGATCATGGACATCCCTGGTCATGGACCCAGCAGGCTCTGCAACAAGAGCTGACTGTGCAACAGCAGGATGTGACTGGCAAGCAGACATCGAGAACTTGGAAACAAATGACCAAGTTGAATACTATATGACTGCTGAGGACGTATCCACAACACAAATCAACGATGTTACCTCATCAACTAACACTTTCGAAGTTGGTGACCCCAACAAGGTATTCATCGTTGAGTGGCACGACATGGGTTACACAAGCACATACTTGTGTACATACCAAGCTGTCTTCTATGACGTTACAAACGAGTTCGAATTCAAGTACGACACTGGTTGTCAAATGTACTATGACTACTCTGCTGTAGGTTACATGGACACAACAAGAACAAAGGGAGAGACATTCCACAAAGGTAGCGGATATGCTGCTGGTGCAATGACTATCCCAAGCAACTACAGAGTACACACATCCGCTACCTCTTACGGACACGAGACCTTTGATCTAGGAATGACTTCAATCACAAACTACGACACTGCTATCTCTGGTTCAAGTAATGGTAGACCATATGGATACTACTGTGCTTCCTCATACTACTGGAACACATACAAGTCCTCTTGTAACGCTAACATCGATTTGCCTGATGACTTCGTCTTCGAATACTTCGGAACTGAGTACAACGGTACTGACTCTAACGACAGAGTCCAAATCGGTCGTCAAGGATACATGTACTTCATCGACTCTGGATCCACAGCGCTTCAGAGAGGTGTAACAACCTGGTCCAGCAACATGCCGAACTTGCCATACTCTGGTAACTCTGCAGCACGCCCAGGTACTATCGCACCATGGTGGGGCTACTACTCCTCCTACTACTGCTATGACAACACCAACATCGACTGTTCCGTAAGGTACAGAACCATGCCATTCAACGGTAAGGGTACAGATGTTGACAGTGACATCACAAACCCAACATCTTGGGATCTAGTCGATTCACCGATTAGAATCAACCCATCTAACGATTACTTGTCTGTTTCCGCAGACCTAACAATCGAAGCTGGTGTCGTTGTTCAAGTTGCAGCAGGCAAGGGAATTTCCTTTGACGGAACATGTGATTCAATGACCATAAACGGTAACGAATCTGCTCACGTTATGTTCGAAGGACAAAACGGTGCTGACTGGAAGGGTATCGCTTTCACAGCTGCATGTGCAGCCGCTGGCGGTACTGATGACAGACACACATTCTCTTATGTTGACTTCTACAACACAAGCGATGCAGCAATCGCAGCAGGTAGCCGCCACGGCTCCAACCCATCTGCAACAGACAACGTTGGTAACTTCACAATGACTGAAGTCACCTTCACAAATGTCGCAAATGCTATCCAACACGGATCTGGTGATAACACAGGTTTCGACTTGACATCTGTATCCGTTTCTGGTGCTGATGATTCCTGTTTGGACATGCCTGATGGTGCTACACTAACGGCATTCGACTTGGAACTAGAGAACTGTAACACCAACGGTGGCTCCGCAGACGGTGCTATCAAGTTCGGTGACGGTGGAAATTTGATGATTGAGAACTCAACCATCGATGACGCATATGGTAACGTAATCAACTTCGTTACTGCAGCAGATGACATCCACATCTCCAACCTAAGCGTTACCAACTCCTTCACAAGCACTCAAACTGGTGGTGCTATCATGACTGGAGGTGCAAACGCAGGTTCTGATATGTATGTTTACAACATGGACGTTGGTTCAGGATATACTGACGGTATTTCCTCAGAAGCAACTGATTCGTTCATGCTAGAGATGGTTGACCTAGGTAGCGGTGATATCACTTACCTACCAGGTGGATCTACCTCGTCTGCTAACGGTCCAAGCGGAGATATGGCAATCCTAGACGATGTTACCTCTGGTGACATCACACTTGCTAGAACTGCTCCAGGTACGTTTGAACTAATTACCGCAGGGGATGTGAAACTGAGCGGAAACGCACCAGTTTCTGACCAAGTAAGGCTAAGAAGCCTAAATGTCGGTTCAATCATGGTGGATGGCTGTGGATGGAGTGTTGGTGTTGAAACATTCAGCGCTGACGACCTATCTTCGTCTTGTTCATCAAGTGCTGCGCCAAACACCCTGATTGTGAAGGACGGTTCTATCGCACACGCTGATTCGACCACAAATGCTGTTTATGCAAGAAACTCTCACGTAACTCTTGGTGTTGTTGACATTTCCTCAAGTGATATCAGCTCTACCAACGGAAACTACGTTGCAAAGGCTTCAACGAACGCAGACATTGTTCTAATCGATGTTGATTACAACAATGTAGACTGTTCAGACAGATCAACTGCTTCTTGTACAGTCGATGTATCCAGTTCTGCTGAAGTATGGTACGGAGGAATTGCACAAGTTGGACTTTACAGAATGGCTCTTGTAAACGGTGTGTCAACACAAGTCTTCAAGGCAGGACACAACGTTGTTGCAACGGTTATTGATTCCAATACTGGAAATGAGTTGTTCTCAGTTGGAACACACATCACAGACAGTGCTGGTATAGCAGAAGTTTGGGTCATCAGCGAGGATGAGTCAGGTAATACTTACTCTGACCACCACCTAAGAGCATACGGTGCTGCTGGACAAAACACCACAACTGCGGCTTCCTCATGGTACCCATCTGGTGGATTCGGTGTCGGTGACTCCATCGACTTGCTACTGGAGCCTGCTCCAATGGCTTTCGACCAACCAAACATGGACTGTAATTGGCTTGCTACAAACCAAACAACATCCGGAATGTACAACCCTGGTCTAGACGCATACGTTTGGGATTCTACTCCTATGACTATGTCTGCTGACCTAACTTTGGACGGTTGTCATATCGCTTTGATGGGTTCAGTTCTAACTGTTCAAGCAAGTGCAACAAACACACCAGTACTAACACTAAGCAACGGTGGTGCACTGACACTAAACGTTTCTTCTGATACAGGTGCAGCAGGTACTCTACAAGCTTCAACAAGCACATACCCGCTGACAATTGCAGTTACTGGTGGAGACTTGACAGTCGACGGTGGTACTGTAAGAGACCTAGCACAAGACAGTGCTACTAACTCTGCATTGTACATCCCAAGTGGTTCCTCACTTTCGATGAGCAACAGCGGTACAATCTACGGTGCTTCAGCATCTGCAGATGACATGGCAACTGTCAAGGTCGATGGTGGATCTCTAGAAATCATCGATTCAAGCATCGTTAACACTGGACAAACTGGAACTGCTCTACACGTAGAGTCCTCTGGTGCAACAATCCAAAACATTGCAGTAAGTAACGCCGCAGTAGGTATCCAATCCTACAACGCTGCTCCGCAAGTTGACGGATTCACATCCACAAACAACGATGTTGGTGTCAACGTTTACGGTGGTATGTCCCTTCCAACAATTTACCGTTCCACACAACTGAGCGGTCAATCTACTGGATGGACAACATACGCAATCGATTTGTCCACTTTCTTGGGCACTGGAGATTACTTGCAAGTTGGTGCTAACTCCATCTACGGTGGTGGAAACGCACACCCAACTTACAACTACTTCACATCCAAGTACTACTTCATCACTGACAGATACAACATCGAGTATGAAGATGACAACGGTAACTCCTGGAACATCACTTCTTCAAGTGACCTAGGTTACTACCCGTATGGTGAGACAAGCGCTGCTGGCGTTCACTCTTCTGATGACCCAGCAAGCGGTGTAGGCGATGTAGCAACATATGCTGGTGGTAGCGGTGGTGCACCTTCATGGCACTGTAACTACTACGGTTATTCGTATGGACCAAACTACCAATACGGATTTGAAGGTTACTTCTACTACTTCTACTACTACTGGCTAGGAAGCGGTGTATCTTACCCTGCTTACTACTACACTCCTGATGAGTTCGGATTCGGATGGGAGGATATTCCTGGTGTTACACCAACTGGATCATACTCCTACTACCCTTACCACTACTGGGGAGCTTACTCTCCTTCATCCCAATTCAGCG
Source organism: Methanobacteriota archaeon (assembly GCA_002718195.1). Lineage (GTDB taxonomy): Archaea > Thermoplasmatota > Poseidoniia > Poseidoniales > Poseidoniaceae > MGIIa-L4. Next base: position 134,712 of record PBDU01000006.1, read on the forward strand.
GTATATACCAACCGCCTGAGGGATATGCAGGATTGTTCGGTTACTACAACGTCTGTTATGACTACGCTTACTCATACTACATGAGCAGCGGTGAGGGAGCAAGACTAACTTACCCAATCGTAGACATATCTGCTAGCAACATCAGTAAGGTCACTCTTTACATGGACGTTCTACACAAGGGAGCGGACAACTATCAAGACAGATATGAGTTCGTTGCACGTGCAGGTAACGACCCATCTGACCTTGGTGACTACGCAAGAGAGTCCGGAACTCCACTATTCAAGGACGGTACAATTAACGGTGCTGATACTGGTATAGAATTGGGTGGCAACTTCGCTGCTGCTTCATTCGAAGATATCACTGTTAACTCACCGAATGATGCTGGAATGGACATCGTTGGTGGTGTCATGGCTAGTGTCGATGACATGACAGTCAACGGCGGAAACTATGGTGTTCTAGTATCATCTGGTGCATCCGGACAAGTTGACATCACTAATGTTGACCTAGACGGACAAGCTCTAGCAGGTGTTTACTACACTAAGGATCTTGGCGGTGACTTCACTGGTGTGGTCCAAAACTCCGCAGGTCCTGCATTCAAGTACGGTACAAACACAAAGGATCCAGTAACTATGAGCAGCATGACAATTTCCAGCAACAACGTTGGAATTGAAGCCGGCGGAAGTGGTGAATTTACACTAACAGATGTTACAATGGCTAACACCAATGATATACAAATCACTGGTTCATCCACAATGGACTTCATCGAAGGAACAGTGGATACAGCAACAGTAACTGCTACTGGAACTGGTGTATTCAACAGAATGAGACTTGTTGATATTACAATAACTGCTGATGGTTCTGCAATTGACGGAACTAACGTTGTTCTAAGATCAACTGAAGGTGATATAACTGGAATGGCTACAACTGATTCCAATGGATTAGCGGCAGATCTGACTTTCACAACGCAAGTTGTAGACAATTCAGGTTTGACAACAAAGGATCTAACTGGATACGAAGCCATTACAACTGCAGAAGTAGAGTATTACAGAAACTCAAACTCTGACAACAAGGCTGACTTCAGATACGCATTTGAGACCCTATCACTAAGCGACACATCTGGAAACGCAGAGAGTGTTGCACTAACTGATAGGTTCACATCACGTGTTTGTTACACCTTCTCCAGTGCTTCTTACCAAATGGTTGCACGCTGTCTAAGCGGAATATCCACTGGTGGGTCAAGAGACTTTAGCGATGGTAACGGTGGAACTCTGAAGGAATACGGATACTATAGAGCTGCAAGCGGAACTGACCTACAAGGTGAGACTGTAATGCTAGACGCTCCGTTCATATACCTGGGTAGCGGTTCCCACGATTGGAACCAATCTACTTTCATCGCTACTGCTGCTTACACTTTCTATGGTAACATGAGAGTTTACAGCAGTGCTAACGCAGATGTTGATTTGTACATGCACGACTCCGAAATGGTTGCTACAGCAACTAACGAGGATGATAACACCCTATTCGGTATACAACTTGGTTACGAGTTCTACAGTATGGACTATGATATTGACAATTCCGTCATAAACGGTATTGCAACAATCATTGGTTCTGTTGGATATGGATACTACAGTGACTATGAGTTGGAACACTTCAGTATCACCAATTCTGAGATTAGCCACTACAAAGGTTACACACAACTAACTGGTGCAATCCAAGACACCGATATTTGTATCCAACTTGAGGGTGGAGACGGAGGTCTGATTGACAACAACACCTTCAACAACTGTGCTGCTGGTATCATTTTGGACAGATCAAGATACTACTACAGTCACAGCCCAAGTGAGTACGGTGCAGATAACGTAACTATCTCGAACAACACGTTCAACAACGGTCGTCAAGTTATCTGGTTCAACCAAAACTCCTACGCTGAAGATGCAGTTGTCGAGAACAACGTCATCAATGGAGGAAACATTGGTATCCTACTATGGGACGATAAGACTGAGAGAGCAACCATTGACAACAACGAAATCACAGCTAACTACGGTCTGTACTTGAGAGCAGAGGGTTGGACTGCGTCCAACAACATCATCACCGGAACAGGTGAAGGTTCCTCTGGTATCTACACATACGGTGGAAACGGTGAGGTTATCGGAAACACAGTTATCGATGCTCACGATGGTATCGTTATCGAAGGTCCAGTTGCAGTATCATCTGGTTCCGTAACTAACCTGTGCTCTATCGCAGGTAACAGTTACAGCTACCAAGACAGTTGTTCCTTCACCTTTAACGGTGGAGCAACATTGTACATCGATGTTGCAACAGACAACTGGGGATCAGAAACATCTCTTGAGATTACTAAGCCTGATGGTTCAAAGGACACATGGAGCAGATACTCATTCTCCTCCAACACTGAGTACTCACCATTCACATCTTACACCGCTGCTGGTAACTACACCATCACTGTGTTCGATTCATATGGTGACGGTGGTCCAGACATTGATGCTTACTACTCTTCATCCGGTGCTCTGACTGGCATGGTTGTCTCTGACAACACAGTTGGACTAAGCAGCGGTGAGTATGCACCAAATGCACAAGGATTCTCCTTTGAGGCATGTTCTGGTACTTTCATTGATTCTGACAACAACACTGTTACACTGTCTGACAATGCAATGATCACTGACGGATGTGACGTCCAAGATGCTCACTCCGTACTAACAGGTACTGGTCTATCCGCATCAACTGGTCTATGGTCAGATGCTGGAGACAACGTCAACCTAGATGGAACAGACATCAGTGGATTCGCTACTGGTCTATACATTGACGGCGGTGCACTGAACATGATCGGTGACGCATCCGTTGCAGGTTCAGATTACGGTGTTGAAGCAGAGAATGCAGCAGTCACCGCAATCGGCGCATCCGTTGACGGTGGAACAACCGGTACAGGTCTAAGCATGGTTGATGGAGCATACTCCTGGATTTACCCTCTAGACGCAGCAGGTCTTGTTGGTGTCTATGCTGAGAACACTGAGTTCCGCTGGGACGGTGGTGTTTCCACAGCAACAACTGCACTACACGCTGTTGAAGCAATGGGTAAGGTCGAGAACCTAACATGGACTTCCTCAACAACACAAATCAATGCAGGAACAAATGCATACGTTACCTCCATCGGTAACACAGTTGACCCGTCTGCTCTAGTAGTGGACAGCACTGCTAGAATCGATGAGGCAAACTTGCTAGATGCTGATGTTAACCACTTGGGTGAGGAGCCAACACAAGGTGTTGGTGTACTAATCCAAACAACAGACATGAGCCACGCAGCATATGTATCTCCTAACTTCCAACCTGATATCATGAGCATCGATGGTGATGACTCTGACTGGACTGGTACATTGGAGCTAAGCCCTGCTGACGATGTTGCACCAGGTATGATGTCTGGTGACGGAACAAACGACTTCATGACAACCTACATCGAGGGAGATGACCTATACATCGCTCTTACAGGAGAAGACTTCGCAAACAGTGACGCTCTGATCTACATGGATGTCACAAGCGGTGGTTCCAGCACAGGATACGACTACGGTGGTAGCGGAGCACACTCTCTACCATTCGATGCTGACTTCTTGCTATGGGCAGATGATGATTCATCATACGACTTGTACGCATACGGATTCCTTGGATGGGGAGTAACATCTCTATCCGGAGACTCTGTTGACGCTGACATGTCCACTTCCTTCGCTGAGTTCCAAATACCATTCTCCAGAATGGGTGGAATGCCAAGTGAAGTTAGAATCATCGCTATCGTACAAGGTGAGTCCAGTGCAACTGTATCTACAGTTCACCCAACACAAACCATCGATTCAGCATCCAGCACCCAAACCTTCTCTGACTACTTGACAGTCGAGCTAGGCGCTGACAACTTGGATGATGGAGTTCTAACCGATGAGGTTCTAATCTACAGATCCTTCCTTGGAAGCAACTCTCCTTCAGATGGTAAGGTCTACGATGTTACAGTCAAGCACTCCGCAACATGTGGTGGCGCTGACTGGGCAGTTTACGAAGACGTTGACATGTCCGGAAACCAAGATATCTCAATCGATATCCTACGTGCATGTCCAACTCTAAGTGACGACCTAGATGATGTTGATTCAACTGAAGATGCTGCAAGCACAGTAATCGACTTGAACCCACTAGCAAGTGACGAGCAAGATTTGGCTGCTGACCTAGTATGGTCTGTAGTTGAAGGAGCAACAACAACAGTTTACTCCTCCTCTCTACTACCTGCTGACGGTCTAGTCGAGTGGGACCTAACAGGACAAACATTCACAGTTACTCCAGTTGCTGACCAATTCGGTTCAGTTGAGTTCACTCTAACTGTTACTGACAGCAACGGATTGAGTGTTGACAGAAACATCGATTTCACAATCGCTGGTGTCAACGACGCTCCAGAGATCTGTTACAGACCTCAAGGTGGAGAAGTTTGTGAATCTACAATCGTTCTATACGGAAACGCAGCTAACCCTAACTTGATTCCTGAGGACCAACTACAGGACGGAGCATCACCAAACGATGTTGTTCTATCCACTGTTGCTAACCAAGGAAACAGCGCTGTTAACTTGATTAAGGATATGTCAAACGAGAACGACCCACAAGTACAAACGTACACATGGGACGTATCCGTTGAAGAAAACTGTCCTCTGTTCACTGCAACTGTTGACTCCAACACCAACCTACACTTCGTAGGTCTATCTGGCAGAGACTTCCACGCTGGTGGATCTTGTGACATCACAATGTCTCTAACAGACGATGGTGCTGAAAACACAGACGCAAACGACGAAGTAATCACAGTTTACGTAGTCCCAGAGAACGACGCTCCTGAGATCGTCAACCAATGGGACAGCAACGCTGGTGAGACAATCACCTGGGCTTCCAACGGAACAACAGTCGAAAACTACGCTGGTGAGTGGGGAATCAGAGTCCTTGAGGACACAGAAGATTCCGACGCACTAACATTCGACTTGTCCGGATTGAAGTCTGACGTTGACAACGATGATTCTGACCTGTACTGGGTAATGTCTCCGACAATCGACCCTGTAACAAACAGACCATACTGTACTTCTAACAACTACTTCTCCTACACAATCTCTGGAGATACTCTAACTCTGGACCTAGTTCCAAACGCTGCAACAAATGCACCTGCGTATGAGATAGACTACAACCAAAACGGTGGTGTAAACCAAGAGAAGCCAAGTGGAAAGAACTTCTGTGAAATGGATCTCTTCCTATACGACAGCACAGAGGCACCTGCAGGACACGCATATGACCTGTACGGAGCTGAATATGTCCAAGGAAGCGATGTACACACAGTCGAGATTACTGTAGAGAACGTTGATGAGCAAATCCCAGACTTCGCAATTGTTGATGAGTCTGGATTCAACTTCAACGGCGTTACAAACGTCATGACAGGAACATGGGTCCCAACAACTGTTTCCATCGAAGCAGGTGGTGACGAGGGTCCATACAACAACGAACAAATGCTGAAGATTTCCTTCTTTGCAGACGGTAGCACAGAGGCTCCAAGAGACCCAATCTACGTAGCTGCACCAGCATTCGGTGAGACCATTGACATAGACAGTGAAGTCTTCATCACCTCCACATCATCTATTGTGTGGGTTGAAGTTGACGCATTGACCTGTGTTGGTGAATCCTGTGACATGACTCTACCAGTCGATCAAAGATTCTTCATGGACAACGACGCACACGGTGCAACAACTCTACCTAACAGTATCAACTACTGGGTAGAGCCTGGTGCATACGGTGACTCTTCTGAAAGAAGACCGTTCCTAGAAGACAAAGACTGGTGTAACAACGTAATGTACAGCACACAAGTTGCTTCAATCAACGTTTGTGACGCTGCTGAGAGAGGACGTGGAGAATTCCCAGTAACTGAGCAGAACCTGCCAGATGTTGTATCCGTTATCGGTGCAGCTGGTGTTCCGTCCTTCGCTCCAAGCATCGTTGCAGTCGCACTTGCTGGCTTCCTAATCAGCGCACTTGCTCTAGCAGGACGCAGAGATGAAGAAGACGAGGAAGTTGTTGAAGAAACAATTGTCGATGATGAAACTGCGGTGAGCCCAGTTATCGCTACCATCCTAATGGTTGCGATCACTGTTGTTCTATCCGGTGTTATCTACGTCTGGGCAAGTTCTCTTGCTGACACAGATGTAAAGGGTGTTCCAAGAATCACCTTTGAAATCGAAACCGTCGACGGATTCGAAGCAGATGACGGACACTGGAAGATTTCAGTTCAACAAACTGAAGTTGAACTAGCAACACAGGCAGTTATCGTCAAGTTGTTCTATCAAGACGCAACAGGAACTCTTCAAGTTGATGAGTACAACCTAGCAAACCCAGAAGGTGTCTACGGATTCAACCCTGCGAACAGTGATTCTCAGGTTTCATTCGTTGATTCCGTCAACAGAGTAGGCGACCAAGCCCAATCAACTTTCAACGTTGGTGACGTCATATACGTTAGGACTCACCTAAGCGATGGAACGCCATTGGATGATGTAACAATCACGATCTCCTACTCTCCTGAGGTAGGCGATGGTGCTCAATTGAGAACCTACGATGGCTTGTCTTACGATAAGTTGGCTTGAAGTTGATTATCAACTAGAGTTGGTTTAGAAGACAGATAACAGTACCTCGGTACTGAGAATACCCCGAACGTGGGGGTCTCCTGAAAGGGAGGCCCCCATCTTTCGGAAACCCTTTTTTCTTTCTTTAGTGCTAATTTGTAATGCACATTCTTTTTTACTCATTCAGCTTGCTTTGTTTATGTCTAGTATCAAATTGAACGTCCAGGCTGATGACGGAATAAAGAAATTCCCTGGACTACCTAGCGGAATTAAATGCGTTGTATTCGATTGCGATGGCGTTTTGGTAGATGCCATCAGCTCATGGAGAACTCTTCATGATTATTTTGGAACTGATAATTCTGAGAACCTTAGAAGGTTTATCGCTGGAGAATTTTCTGACGTAGAATTCATGAGATCTGACATTAAATTATGGAAAGCCAAGAAAGACCCAATACATAGAGATGAATTATTCAGAGCATATTCAGGTTCAAAACTCATGGATGGGGCACGTGAATTGGTTTCTTGGTTGAAGGATAATGGTTGCTTTGTGGCAATAGTATCAGCAGGTGTGGATTTATTTGTAGGCTCGATTGCTTCTATGCTTGGTGCTGATGATTGGGTGGCTAACGGATTTATTTTTGATGAAGATGGATATCTAACCGACGAAGGAAATTGTAGACTCCATGCAACTGGGAAAGGTGAAATCATAGAAAAATTATGCCAGCAACACGGTTTTGAGGGTAAGGAAGTTATTTCAGTGGGAGATTCAGAAATGGACTTATCCATGTGGATTAAAGATTCTAAATTTATTGGCTTCAACCCCACCCGGGAGAGCTCAAAACAAGCTTTCCAAGATGCAGGCGTACCTGTGATAAATATCCGAAATTGTTTGGAAATCAAGAAATTCTTAGATTAATTCAAGCGAACGGAATCGAAGTACTAGCATGGGTTTGCAAGTTTATTACAGTCAGCATGCATGGCTTTGGTTGGAAACCAAGCATTCTTTGATAACTCGTTTGATCTTGCCAGGTGGAAGAACATACCAAAGTAGTGCCCTTGAAGTCAATACACTCATGTCCGTGTACGTGCCCTGTAACAAAAATGTCAGGTACTTCTCTGATAACCAATCCATCCTCAGGTTCAGGTGATAATGGAGTTTTACCTCCCCATTGAGGTGCTAAATGTCTTCTTCGAAGCATGTTTCTCATAGCTTCAACTGGCTCGGAGTAAGTGACCGTTTTCAAACCAGCAACAAAATCATCTATGGATTTTCCATGATAGGACAATAGTCTTACTCCATGTAAAGAGAAATCGCAGGGATTACCGACGAACTTCGTTGCATTATAATCAGCTTGAATGTCCTTGGCAAAAGTTGGCTGAGGTTCAGCGGGTCTGACTGCATCGTGATTTCCAGGAAGCATAACGCATTCTACCCATTCTGGAAGCAACTCCAATAATTTGGCGAATTCAGAATATTGATTGAATAAATCAGGAATTGACAATTCCTTGTCTTGTCCTGGATAGATTCCCACTCCATCTACGCAATCACCACTCAAAATTAGGTATTTTATCGTCTTAGCAAGAGGGTCTTGGTTGAACCATCTCATCATTTTATGCCATTGTGCTTCAAGGAAGGTTTTGGAACCAACATGTATGTCGGATAAGAAAGCGACACTGACTCCATAAGGAGATGATTTCTTTTGGTGCTTGGGTTGCATCGGGAAATGAAGATCAGAGACATAAAACAAATTGCCGTCATTTGAAAATGAACCACTGATTCCAATTACATCATCTGGCATTAATCCTGCCTCGATAACTTGTGCATGCTCTTTATCATAGTCATCACCCTTTGGTTTTGTAAGCAAGCAGTTGGCTAATTCACCAGTTTCGTCTTCAATTCCAAACATCAGATGTCCATTTTTCGTATATCTTGGCTCGTTTACAAGACCAACTGCTACGGCAATATTTTCATAGCCTTTGAAGCGATTTTTTTCTCTTAATAACTGTCCAATCTCTTGAGGTCTTCGAGGTATGTTCGAGTTCGTAACGATAAGTTTCCTTAGTTGTTCCAATCTTGAAGAAAAACATGAGTTTATGTCTGACATTTTCCCCTCTGTCACACTGTTTCCTGTGATGTCAAAATGGACCTTGATATCAACTTCAACGCCGGCAGCCAGATCCGGGAAATCATATACAGACCAATCTGGAAGATTATTTCTAAATTCGACATCCTCAGGTAAACTCTCTAGTACAGGGGCTATAGTTCGTCCAATCTGTTTATCAGCAGTTTCACTAATGACCTCGGCTATACTGGTTTTTGATTCAAGATATGCAGAGTTTAATTTCGAATATGATTCTAAAGTGAGTAAACCAGGTTTCAATCCGATTTTTGCTGCATGAGATAGTAGTTGTAATGGATCTTCGTGATTCATTAGAATCTCTTTAACATCTGCCTTGGGAATCAACTTATTGGCCCGCAAAATTGGCGCTAACTCTAACCAACTCAGCGCCATGGTATTTTCTATCAAATACAACACAAAAGGGATTCGGTGAGTTTTGGTTGCAGAGTGAAAATGAAATTTACCATTCTACATTATCAGCAAGGTCATCGCCCTTGGAATTTTCAGCGTCTTTTAGCTTCTCAACGATGGTTTCTTCATCTTTCCAATCATCGTCTCCCTGCCAATCATCATTCTCAACTTTGGCTTGATTTTGTTTTCTCTGACTAAGATATTTTTCTCTTTCAACAATTCTCTCTCTAGAGTGTTCTTCTTCTCTTTTGTTGATATAAGCGTCTAGATCTCCAATCTTGTCCCAGCAATCCAGTGCAGTTTGTATTGCGAAGTGAACAAAACCAGCCTTATTTTCTGCTCTATTTCCTCCGAGTTCAGTAGAATTTGCGAAGGTTTTCTCACCTATTGCAACTCCTATGAAAACGGTACCAATCCCTTTCTTTGTGCCATCTGCAGTTGGTCCAGCAATTCCTGTAATCGATATAGCAACATCAGAATCAGCATTATTTCTAGCGCCAGCAGCCATTTGTTTTGCTACCATGGCGCTTACTGCACCAACTTTTTGCAATGCTTTTTCTTCTACTCCAAGAATTCTCATTTTTGCTTCATTTGAATAAGTGACAAATGACATATTGAACCATTCACTTGCGCCTGCATTGTCCGTCATTATGCTGGCAAGCAGTCCACCGGTGCATGATTCAGCAAATGAAATTGTCATGCCTTCCTTCTTCAATCGACGGATAAGTTTAGCAGCATCCGCCCTGACATCTTGACTCATACAACATTTCGAATCATGAATTAGTTTTGAGTCTAACTCCTAACATGTTGATTTAATCGATGGAATTGTTTAGAGCATGTCAGTTAGGAGAATGGATTAATTCAAGAAGGTGATGATTCACGGAAGGCTGGGTCTGTGGTCTAGGGGTTATGACACCGCCCTTACAAGGCGTTGATCGAGGGTTCGATTCCCTCCAGACCCACTATCTCTTTTCAAATGGCCAAAAACCATGCGTCGGGTTGATTTTTCTAATATATTCCATACCAGAGTCATTTGTCTTGCCCGAATTAATCACAGGTGCTCTCATCACATCTATTGCCTCGTTCATCAAGCCTCTTTCTACAATTGATTCTTCGCTCGAATCTAGATTTGTATCATTCCTGTGTAGTAAACTGTAGAATATTCGCATATTCGTGTCATATTTTCTGCTAAATACTGCCACATCATCCAAGAATAAGTTTTCATGCAACCATAATTTAGATTCCAACAATAATTTATCCCAAATTTTTAGGCACCTATCCTCGTTTCCTTCAACTAGAATGTTAAATTCTCCTTGCAAGAATGGCAACGTTCCGGTAATTTTTCCAGGAATTTCGAAATTAATTAATTTCAAATTGTTGGAGATTTCTTCTGACTTATGGATAATAATTCTCCTCTGATCTATGACTAAATCACTTGGTCGGATTGGATTTTCTGTATTTTTGATTTCATTATTTTTAATTAATTTAGAGAAGATTTCGTGATCTTGATGCGCATTAAAGGGCGTGGTCCCCCTCACTTGTACTCGCTCTCTAAGTTCGTGCTCAACCGCAACCTTACAAGCCAATAGTACAGTTTGAAGTAATTCTGAATGGGAAAGGTTTGGCTCTATTCTCCACCTCCTTCCATATACAATTTCCAACTCGTCATGTCTTTGATAATTATCAGGTCCTAATATTCCAATTACAATATTAGGAACGTCTGAATCTTCAACAAGTAGAACAAGAGGCTCTGGTAACTGAATTCTCGAACAGAACTCCTGCACCTCTTTTTCCCTGAGGTTGTAAGCAATGAATTGTGCAGGTGTTCCCAATGAAATATTATCTAATTGGATAATTGGAGAGTGCTCAATAGGTTGACTACCCTTTGGGATGAAGGAGAGTTTTTGCAACGCAGATTTTCTAGTGGAGAAATCGCTTTGCATGTCTATAACTAAGTTGAAAATGGTATAAACACATGTATTGTTAATAATTAACGAAAATAGTAATTTTTTTTTAATTGACAGGAATATTAGAAGATATAGTCCTCTAAATTTCCAGATTCATCGACTATGACCTTAGTAATGCCTTCGTATCCAGTTTCTTGGTTTTTTGATAATAACAACAGATGTATTGCCCTATTGTGAATTCCAGGCTTAAACTCCGATAATCTATGATCCACACCGATTAGGAATCCATCCAATTCTGCGAACATCCATGCTTGGGTTGCTTTTTCTAAATCCTCTTGTCTTATCAAAAGCCACCTTGCTCCTTTCATATGCTCTCTTAGGCTGGATTTGTCTACCACCTCATGAAACCATACTACTCGCATAATCTAAGCTCCTATCTTGTATCGTAAAAGGGCAATCACTCCGCCCATTCCGAGTAATTGTTTGCCATCATCATGTTCTGAAGAACATTGTACTAAATCTCCTCCAATGTCATCTAATTTTTTTACCCAATCCGATAAACGCATTTCTCCAATTTTATCCTCACTTCTTAGCAAGTCTGCATTGATCAGTAAGGTTTCTATTGCACCTTCATTCATCGCCTTCTCAAGCATTTCACTTCCATAGGCTACTTTCCCATCTGTGGCAAGACTCGACCATGCTTTCTGTAATAATTCAGTCTCCTTGATTATTGAATAATTTTCGAGTATTTGCCCTGCTAACCCTTCCCGAAGAACTTCATTAGCAGATCCTCTTCCACCCATAGAGGTAGGAATTAACTTTGCAATGTTCATGCCAAAATTCTCTGTTAATTCTGACTTCAATTTTTCTTTAGCATGACCTGGGCCTGCAAGAATTATCACAACGCTTTTTCCAATTGAATCATTTACCTCAGATGCTACTTGCTTTCTAAAGGAGTCCGCAACGGCTGAAGAGGATTTGATATCACCTCTTTTTCCTCCACCACGCATAGTCCACATGCCTTTTTCGATGAGTCCTCTGGGGGTGATTCCGAAGTGAATGATTTCGTCACTTTCTACAACCAATAACGCAATTTCTTCTCTTCCTGATGCGGTTACAGATTCCTTGAGTAAATCTTCATCTATTTTTGAGAAACCACTCTGTCTTGTTATGGATATTTCATCTCTAACTTTGATTATGTGAGTGTGATGAGAACCAATGTCAAATTTTGCTTCAGTAATGATGCCATGAATTCGCAAATTATCACTGAAGTCAACATATTCTGAGTTTTCAACGTCTAAGCGAATGTACATTTTTTTCCTTTCCGCAGATTTTGACCTTCCTCCACCGGTATCTGCGGTTGTTGGATCTCTACGCTCACCGAGCATTCCAATGTTCATGCCTTTTGATGCAATCCTTGCTAGGACCCAAAGGTCATCCTCAGTCTCCAGACGGATTTTTTTCTCATTAAACCCATCTTGAATGATTTTCATTTACTCACCAATCAACCAAACACGCCGAGGAGATTTCCATCCTCATCAATGTCCATATCATCCGCTGCAGGTACCTTTGGCAGCCCCGGCATTGTCATCATATTTCCAAGAATTGCTACAATAAATCCTGCTCCAGCATTAAGCCTGAATTCCTTTACAGGTAGAGTAAATCCAGTAGGTGCTCCTAATTTACCGGCATCATGGCTGAATGAATACTGGGTTTTAGCCATACAGATTGGGAGATGGGAGTATCCCCAGGATTCAATTTGGGCTATTTGTTTCTTTGCTTTTGCCTCTAGATCCAGACCGTCAGCCTTGTACATCCTTGTTGCAATTGCTTCAGCTTTTTCTACAAAATGAGTATCTTTGTTGAATAGAGGTGTAAATGGTCTTCCATTGGCTATGTGGTCTTGAACAGCGGAAACAACTGCTTTGGCTAGGTCAGTTCCCCCATTACCACCTTTTGCATGAACTTCAGTTAGACATACACTTGATGCACCTGATGCTAGGGCTAATTCTCTCAGCGCATCCAATTCAGCATCTGTATCTGATGCAAATCTGTTGATTGAAACAACTACTGGGACTCCAAAACCGCTCATGTTTCTGATGTGTCTGTCAAGATTGCTTGCAGCTCCTGCTCTCAATGCTTCAACATTTTCGGTTTCTAATTCCTCTTTTGTCGGCCTATATCCACCCTTTTCACCAAATGCTCCGCCGTGAAGTTTCATACTTCGCACAGTGACGTTCATTACCACACAATCAGGAGCTTTGCCAGACTGTGCTGCTTTGATGTGCATGAATTTCTCAGCACCCATGTCAGAACCAAAGCCTGCTTCTGTGATTACGTAATCCGCTACTCCAAGAGCGAACCTATCGCCAACAATACTAGAATTCCCGTGGGCAATATTTGCGAATGGACCGCCGTGAATGAATGCTGGATCACCTTCCAAGGTTTGCACTAGATTCGGAAGTAGAGCTTGTCTCAAAAGCAAAGCCATAGAACCTGCAGCTCCAATGTCCTCTGCTTTCACAGGTTTTCCATCGAGGCTTTGAGCGATTACTATTTCACCGAGCCTTCTTCTCAAATCGGCATAATCCGTCGCTAGTACAAGAATTGCCATTACTTCACTTGCAGCAGTTATGTCGAACCTATCTTCTCTTGGGACACCATTTGCAGGTCCTCCCAAGCCAACCACAACTTGCCTCAGTGTTCGGTCATTCAAATCAACCACTCTTGGCCAGAACACTCTTGTCGTATCTATCTTGCAATCATTTCCTTGCTTGATGTGGTTATCCATTAACGCACTCAGTAGATTATGTGCAGATGTAACTGCATGTAGGTCGCCGGTGAAATGCAAATTGATTTCTTCCATTGGTAAAACTTGAGACATTCCTCCTCCTGCTGCTCCACCTTTGATTCCAAATACAGGTCCCATAGATGGTTCTCGAATCACGCAAGTAGCGGATTCTCCAATTCTATTCATCGCCTGAGTTAGTCCGATTGTGGTTACTGTTTTTCCTTCTCCAAATGGTGTGGGGTTGACACTGGTTACGAGAACAAGGTTGCCTTGTGACTTACCAAAACTTTCCTTTAGTGAAGGCCAAGTTATCTTAGCCATATGCTTTCCAATAGGATAAAGTGAGTCTGCTGGAATCCCAAGTTTCCATGCTATTGCTTCAATCGGCTCGAGGGTTGCTTGGTTTGCTATCTCTAAATCTGATGCCATTGATTCGTTACAATTACCTAAAGCCTATCAACCATACTGTTGCTATTCACCGGCCCAAGAGCCAATGAAGCCGCTAAGTGACAAATCACTCTTGCTTCAAGTCGCCAAGATATTCAGGCAGTTCAACGCCAGCCATGTTTGCAACGTCATGGATTGGAGGTAGTGATTTTACAAGACTGGAAACGAAGTTTGCAGTGCTTGATCCATCTGTTGAACCATTTCCTGAATCCCATACGGTAATCTTGTCGATTTGTAGGTTGGAAATTGCTTCGACTTGCTTTGCTACGATTGCTTCGATCTTCTCGACCATTAGCAGTGTAGCGGCTGCCTTTGCATCTCCGCCAGCGCTCTGAACAAGTGACTTGTAACCAGCAGCCTTTGCTTCCAAGACTGCCTTTTGTCCTTCCGCTTCAGCGTTGTATCTTGCGAGGGTTGCAGCTGCTTCACCATCTGCGATTCTGCGCTGTCTTTCTGCTTCAGCATCTGCAGCAATTTCGATTTGTGCTTTTGTGATTTCTTCCCTTGCAATTTCTTCTGCTTTGAGTCTTTGAGATTCCACTTCATATTGTGCCTTCTCGATTTCTACTTGCGCTTGTCTACGGGCAACTTCAGATCTTCTCTTTGCCTCTGCTTCTTTCTCTGCTAGTTCAGCATTGTAATCAGCAATGTTTGCTCTGGAAACGTTCTCACCTTGTACAGCCAGAGCTTCTTGTTCTTGAACGTAAACACGCTTGTCCGATTCTGCTTGCTTTTGACCCTTAGCGGATGCAGCAACGTTTCTTGCAACTTCGATATCTTTCTCTCTCTGTGCGGCTGCGACACCAATTGCACCAGACCTGTCGTGGTTTGCAACATCGATTGCAGCTTGGTTGTTTGCTTTTGCAGCAGCCTCTCTTCCGATGTTCTCGATGTAGTTGGATTCGTCAGTAATGTCTGTTACGTTAACGTTGACAAGGTACAGACCAATCTTGTGAAGTTCGTTGTCTACGTTTAGACTAACTCTTGACAAGAACGCTTCACGGTCTTGGTTGATCTGTTCGATTGTTAGTGTTGCGACTGTGAGCCTTAGTTGACCAAAGATGATTTCACTAGCCATTGACTCAATTTGATTTCTTGGTTGTCCAAGAAGCCTTTCAGCTGCATTTTGTGTGATGGATGGGTCTTTGCTTATTGCGATTGTAAAAGTAGATGGCACGTTAATTCTGATGTTTTGGAGAGACAATGCGTGCTTCAAATCAATTGAGATTGTCATCGGAGTCAAGTCAAGGTACTGGTATTCTTGCACCAAAGGAAGGACTAACTTACCACCACCGTGAATAGTTAATGCAGTTTTTCCGCCTAAGTATGAACCAGAAATTACTAAAATTTGGTCTGCTGGTGCGATTTTATATCTTGTAGCGTAAAGCATGACGGTCAAACCGATCAAACCAAAGAATCCAACGAAGATAAGAGAAACTACTGCTGCCATCAACATTACCACTCAGTGGGTCCTTAAGTAGTTATAGCCGTTAGTAGAATCGCTATTCTTCCTGTTTAATGCTAACATGTTTCTTGTTAACAGGTGTTACAATCATAATCTGACCAAGATGATCCACGACTTCAATAAAAGTACCTGTCTTGATTGAAGTCCCATCTTTTGATACTGCCGGAGCGGTTCTTAACGCATCTTGGTATGTGACTTGTACTTGTCCCTGCCCATCTTCCGGTATTGATAAGTAAACTGTACCCTTTGCTCCAATAGAGTTTGCATAATCTACAGTTCCATCATCTTCCATTGATTTGAACAGCTTGAAAATTTGGCCCATTACATACATAGATGCAAGCCCAGCAACTGTACCTGCTCCTACTGCCATAAGGGAAGAAGCATCTGATTGGGAGACACCCAAACCGACTAATCCGAACATCATTATGAAGGAAATAATTCCTTGCAGTGTTATCATCTCAAAGACGAAGGCTGAATCCATGTTAATATCAACATCAAAGATTCCTTCAACAGCGCCATCTACAACCCCTCCTATCATGAATAGCAAAAAGTAGATGATGAATAGCAACCCACCGACTAAAGCCATTGATGCAAAAAGGATATCGATTCCGGATATTGTATCGAAACCGAGAAATTCAAAAATTCCGCTTAGTGTCAAATCCATTGTTATCAATCCTTGAATCTTTGATAGATTATTCAACCTTCCGATTGTTTCCTTCTCTGTATTGCCTTTAGTACTAAATAACGCTCTAGACCAAGTACAGGTCCAATCATTAATCCAGTGATAATTGCAACAGCAATCTCATTTAGGCCGGTGGAGTACAAACCTACTGCAATTGATATCAGTAAGATTAGAATTAGTCCTCTTCTGAAGAATAAATAGTAAGGAGAAAAACTCTCGAAAAGTCGAATGTTGTCAACAAATTGACGAGCAGGGTCAGTCATTTGTGATCAATCCAAATCACTCGTTCAGTCCCAGAAGTTGTCACTCCAGTCGGTCAAAACACCGACACCGATTGACTCGTTTGCAAATACAATAAATCCGATTATAGCCACAACCATCCAGACAGGAATGTTAGACGAGGATACATCCATTTTTCCAGGGTTAAGTTCCCTGTATTTTGCTCTGTAGTCTGTGACATATTGCCTGTTTTCCATTTTTTTACCGGAAGCATTTTTCTTCACACTGTAATACATGTAGATCATTATTGCAACAATTCCACCGTACATTGGTCCGAATAGTTCGGTGGCTTCCAGTGCTGCGGTAAGTTCCCCTAGTAGAGCGGCTGAAAAGTAAAGTGTAAGTACAGAACTCATCAATCCGAATAGCCCACCTTTCTTATTTGAGGTTCGGTCAGATTTGCCAATAGAGTTGACAACTTGTGCAGATTGTTGGATTTGCTGCCACTGATTCTGTGCTTGCATCATGTAAAATCATGATTAGGTGATTTATCAATGCTTCGCAGTTTTCGATAATTTTGCTAAATTACAAAACAAATCATCGTTTAGCACACACATGGTCGGCAAGAGTTACATTATTGCTGGCAGCCCAATTTTTCATTCATACTCTCCACATTTGTTTAGACTTATTCACTCGTTTAACAACCAAAGATTTGAGTCAACTATCAGCGAAAATGATTATTTTTTCCTTGAAACACAAAAATTGAATGCTAACTCATTTGAAAAATCAGATGATATGGATAGATTTTCCCAGGATTTAACCTGGCATGATTTCAACCTAAATGACAAATTTGGGATTGATTATTTTGCAGAATTCAGAAAAAACTTGGATGAGGAAATCCTTTCTTATGTGAACCTAACAAGTCCTCTCAAACATACAACTTCTTCGTTAAAATTCGAGAATCTTGATGATTCTCTATCCTACGAATCCGTTAACTGTTTAGCAATTTGTGAGAATAATACCTACTCCATAAGTACAGACGGATTAGCTGTTGTTTGGTTGGCATTGCTTGCAGGTTTAGAAATTGAAAAGTCTGTGTTGTCAATTGTTGGAGGCGGTGGAACAGCACGCTCCGCTGCGAATGCGTGGATTAGTTTTGGAGGCAAAGTCAACCAGATTTCTGGAAATCGAAGAATTTCTATTCCGGAAGAAAGTAAAACAGATGAACCTTCAGACTTTATGTTGCTTATTGATTCTTGTGAGGATTTTTCATCCTTGAAATCAGATGCAGTAATTCTTCAAGCGAAATACAATTCTACCCAAGAGGTTCCAAATCACCTAACAAATTTGGGGGGTACGCATTTATTGGTAGCTCAACATTTGTTGTGTTGGTACCTGTTGTGGAACGATAATCCAAATTTCAAGATTCCAACCTTCTCAGACCTCTTGGCAAATCTAGAGGAATTCATAAGCGATAAAAATTGAATCAAAATTAGTGAAATTTCAATACACAAAGAAGACCAGTATGAATCAATGGGAGCAGTTTTGAACTCACATTGTGGCAAAAAATCATCTTTGCTACTATGTTTGTTGATTCTATTTTCAACGGGTGCCTATGCGGTTCCCAACGAAGATACAAACTTCCTTGCAGTTCATCAGGGAACTGATTTTCCTGTTGGATGGATCGATGTAAACTCGGATGTTGACTACAGACTCTATTATCCTGGTCTTGAAAGCGGAGAAAATGCTAACGCTGCTGGAAACGGACCTTTCCCGTGGATGATTTTCATAGCCGGTGAATACACTGGAACAGGGAATTACGAGGACATTTCAACTTCCATCGTAAGTAGGGGATATATCGTAATGGTGATTGAATTAAACGATGACCCTGAAGATGAAATAGCAGTTGGAAAAGATATACAGGATGCGATTGAGGAAATCTCAATTCAGAATAATGTCGACCCAGAACAAATTGGAATTTATTCACAAATTGATGAAAATCATTGGGTAATTTCTGGTCATGGCTTGGGCTCACACTCTGCTTTGGAGGTGTACGGGCATTGGAGTGATATTGCTCAGACTCTGGAATTAGATACATCCCAACAACCTCCACGTGGCGTATTTGGTTTGGGACATGTCGATGGTGAATACATCCTGGAAGGGGGAGTAGTGCCATCATTCCAAAACCTAAGTCCACCAACTCCAGCAATTGGTCTGTTTATCACCGGAACAGCTGACGGAATTGCTGATGTTCAGACAGAAATTCTACCTTTAGTAAATTCAAACCCACCCCTTGGAATGCATCTCATGTCTGTGGTCGGGGCAAATCATCGTCAGTACGCTGAATGGCCACTCTTACAGGGTGCACAAGGCGATAACGCAGCTACCATGACAAAGGAGGAGCAAATCAACCACGCCTCTGAGCACATAATTCCATTCTTAGATTTAGTTTCTAAAGGAGACCATGACAGTTTCAGGGATGCGTTCAATAGGGAAGTGGATTCGTACAGCGTTTCTGATTCTGATGCATATACGGATGAAAATCTGAACAAATCTAAATTCATAAATGGTGAATTATTTCAACCATCAGATGTGTTGAGTTTCGGACCACAGTCCGACATTGTAATGCAGGTAAACTGGTCGATGAGGGATAACTCAACAGCATCATCGATAAACCAGAACTTGATTAATATCTCATGTTGGCTTTACTCAAATTATGAAATTGTCACCGATATTGGATATGGTGAAATGACTCAAAATTCAACCACTTCTTGTACAATTCCAAGTTCTGGGACACCCCCAGGTTGGTATTCTGCAGTTATCGAAATAATGGTCGATGGTGCTCCGACCAGGTGGAAAATTGATGTTCAAAGAAGTGATGGGCCGATGTGGACTTACGAGCCGTATGATGACTTGCAAGTTCCGCAAGGTGGATGGGCTGAATTAGATGCATCCCAACTAGCAGTTGATCCAGACGGTCAAATAGTTCGGATAACAAGTGCACAGGTAAATGGTTCAATGTCTGATTTTTCAGTTGAGATTTTAGATTCTGGAACCAGAATGAGGGTTTATCATACGGCATCTGATACTGAAGATTTAGCGCAGAGAATCCTCAATATTTCACTCAAAGCAGATGGGCAATATGATGACAGAGCAAATATCAGCATGAATTTAACTTTAGTCGATGCAAATAACCAGTTAATTGTGCTAGGTCAGCCAAGCCAAATTAGAGTTGATGAAGATAGTGAAATGTTCACGTTTGATGTAAACACTATCGTATCAGATCCAGAAAATTTTGCCCTTGATATTCTTCTTGATGGCGAGTCTTCTGGACAGACCGAAATCCTAGCCTTTAGCATGAATGGAAGCGTGATAGAAATGACACCACTAGAAAACAAAAATGGTGTCGAAATATTCAATCTAAGCATATCTGATCAGTTCAATGACCCAGTTTTGTTTGAATTAGTCGTTACGATTTTACCAATTGGCGATCCTATTGTGATGAACTATTCTTCTCTTGATTTGGAATTCCAAGAGGATGGATCTACTACATTGGACGTAAGCACAATTGCTTATGACCCTGATGGAGGGAGTTTGATTTCAACTGCAACTGGTGCCTTCTCGCTATTCGAATATTCATTGGTAGATGATATCCTCACAATTATTGGAAAACCAGACCTCAATGGTAATGGAATTATCAATTTGTCATTTGCAAAACAAGAACAGCCACTCAATACACAACAAATACAAATCAACATATCAGTTACACCTGTAGATGACCAGGTTGGGATAAACATACTAGAGTTTACAAAAATTGGTCCGGGTGCATATCTTGTTAGATGGCTACAACAAGATTTAGACGGTGTAGGAGTGTATGTTCCTGCAGTATACAAAAACGGAGAAGAAATAATTTCTATCATTGATACAAGTTGTAACGAGGTCCCTGCCGATTCTGCCACAAGAACATGTACTGATACTTTGAGTTTTGAGGAAACAGGCGTTCAAGAGGTTGTTTTCAATATAGATTATCCTGATACTGAACTTGGCGAGAACCGTTTTGAAATCCCGTTGAATTTCTCTCAAAATAGTGAGTCGAGCATCGAAGAAGAGACAGCAAGCAACACAAATATTACTGTCATATTGAGTCTAGTTGGTGTCGTTCTTCTAGGATTGGTAGTTGCTTTCTTCATCAACAAAAAAGATACTAATAATATTGCAAACCTATCCTCGCAGGAAG
The DNA here is from genome assembly GCA_002718195.1 of Methanobacteriota archaeon. Lineage (GTDB taxonomy): Archaea > Thermoplasmatota > Poseidoniia > Poseidoniales > Poseidoniaceae > MGIIa-L4. The sequence goes on from PBDU01000006.1 coordinate 155,626, forward strand.
AAGAGGTTGTTGAGAAATCAACCACTGAATCTGGTGGTTCGGGATTACTGGCAAGGGCTAGAAATCAACAAGATTCTTGACTAAATCCACACGTCATTTTCTGCTGTTAATTCACTTTGTGAATCACCGGTGTTAACCACGCCGGTCGGCTCAATGAGCAATACATGACATTCATTTTCAGCTCTTGGTTTGTGCTCTACACCCATAGGAACGACAAACATCTCGCCTTCACTCAAATTAACCGTCCGATCTCTTAACTCAATTGCCATAGAGCCCTGAATAACAATGAATGCTTCATCAGTATCTGCATGTGAATGCCAGATGAAATCTCCTTGTAGTTTGACAAGTTTGAACTGATAATCGTTTAATTCAGAGACGACTTTAGGTGACCACAAATCATCGAATTTTGAAAACTTATCCGTGAAATTTACTTTCTCCATGTATCAAGGATACAAAATCCTGTTAATCACAGTATCCTCTTGAAATAACATCAAAGTGGAATGTTACCATGCTTTTTCGGAGGCGACCATTCTCTCTTGTTTCTGAGAATTGAAAGGGCACGAATCAATCTTATCCTTGATTCCTCGGGCTCTATTACATCATCCAGCCATCCATTTCGGGCAGCGACATAAGGGTCTCCAAATTTAGCCTTGTACTCATCGACTAATTTTAGTCTTACATTTTCTTTCTCTTCATCGGGTGCCGCAGCAATTTCTCTTCTGTGAATGATATTCACTGCCCCTTCTGCTCCCATGACAGCAAGTTCTGCGGTTGGCCAAGCAACATTGTAGTCACTTTGCAGGTGTTTGCAAGACATTGCTAGATATGCTCCGCCATATGCCTTCCTTGTAACTAGAGTTAACTTTGGAACTGTTGCTTCAGCATAAGCGAAGAGCAATTTTGCTCCGTGTCTGATGATTCCTCCCCATTCCTGTACAACACCGGGCAAGAAGCCGGGGACATCTTCAAATGTAACTAATGGAATGTTGAAAGCATCACATGTTCTGATGAAGCGTGCTGCTTTTATCGAAGCGTCAATATCAAGGCACCCTGCTAGTACCTTTGGTTGATTGGCTATTACTCCAATCGTAGATCCACCCATTCTAGCAAAACCAATTACGATATTCTCGGCATATTGTTCGAAAAGTTCAACGAAGTAGCCATCATCAACTACTTCTTCAATCACCTTTACCATATCGTATGGCTTGTTTGGATTGTCTGGGACAATTTCAGCAAGCTTCGGATTCAATCTATTCTCAGGATCAGCGGTTTCTTCTATTGGAGGTACCGCGTCGTTGTGGTCTGGAAGGAAGGATAACAATTCACTAGCAAGGAAGAATGCGTCATCCTCGTCATCTGCAACCATGCAGGCGATTCCTGATCTAGATGCGTGTAAATTTGCCCCGCCTAGACCTGCAGCATCGACTTCTCCACTCATTACCTCTGGCGTTTCCAGAGGGCTTGAAAGGAAAAGTTGACCATGTTCTTCGCCTAGAATTGTAAAATCAGCAAGGCTTGCTGCCAAAGCACTGACACCAACAACCGGTCCCAAAACTAGACTAATCATCGGTAGCCTCCCAGACGCTTGTACGAATCTATCGAGTAACTCACCAGTTCCAGCAAGGGCATTGACTCCATCATGTGCTCTTTGTCCACCGCCATCCCATACGGCGACTACTGGGCATTTTGCTTTCTCAGCCATATCCATCAGTTTAGCGATTTTGAGTGCATGCATTTCACCCATTGAGCCTCCGTGGACACTAAAATCCTGAACGAAAGTGTATACTCTTCTTCCGTTGATTGTACCGTGACCAGCAACGACTCCATCCCCTTCAGTTTGATGAAGGAACATTCCATGATTGGTATTTCTGTGCTTAATGAAGGTATCAAGTTCTACAAAAGAGCCCTCATCAAGCATGTTGCGAATTCTATCTCTGGCAGTACCTCTGCCACTGGAGCGGATGGCTTCTTGTTTCTTCATTCCGCCGCCGAATTTAACTTTTTCACGGAGCGCTTGGAGGTTCTCAATGGAATCACTCATATTCCGCGCCATATTCTGTCCACCTCGATTCGGTTTTTGATTAAACCCCTTCAATTGTATAATCTTTGATTATTTTCTCCGCATAAATCCTTAGCAAGTGTTTCAGCGATGTCTTTTCCTTCACATAGTGCCCAGTGTACTTTTACTGCGATAGAATCAGGGCTTGTGGTGACTCCGTGTCCTAGCAGACCCATGTCTTGTTGTTTCCTTCCCTTAGCATAAACGTTCATATCAACAGGTCCATTAATGCACTGACTTGTGATTATAATTGGAATCTCTCTATTTGCACATCTGTAAAGAGCCCTCCATAATTCATCATTTTCGGGAGCATCTTTTTGTGGGTTATCTATTGGTAGATGACCTAATCCAGTGCCGTGAATAATTATTGCACTTGCACCTATTGATGCCATTGCTTCAATTTGTTCAGCGGTGAGCCAAGCATTAGCAGTTAGCTGGGGGATTTTGAAATGGTTTGAGTATTGAGTTGGACGTGTTTCAACTTCCCTCTGACTTGGTGAACAGTCAGAGTACCACTGTTGGACTTCATGTGAAATCTCGCTTGGTTTTACCTGCACTATGGCTATGTTTCTAGCATTGATTGCAGAAAATGCCTCTCTTTTTGTTGTATGCATCTTTCGAGCAGAGCATCCTGGAATGATTGCGATTTCACCATCTGACCCACTTTCGTGCATAGCAATAGTGACGGAGTCTCCTTTTTCTCCACAAACATCATCTCCATAAGCTGCCCAGTACACTGCTGCTAGAAGATTTTCAGTCGCATCAGTTGATCCTCTGTCCGATGAGCGTTGAGACCCTGTAACCACGACTCTTCCTGGTGTTTTTCCACCTTTTCCACAAAAGGCAAATGATAGTGCTGCGGCTGTAATGTGTAGCGTATCAGTGCCGTGTGTTACCACAACTCCATCTGCTCCTTGCGCAAACGCATCTCCGATTGCTGCAGACATCAAATTCCAGTGTTGTGGTCTGATGTCATCGGAAAACATGTTGCCAATCTTCTTTGCACTGATATTGGCGACATCGCTTAACCTTGGATTTGCATCAATCAAATCTTCTGGTTCAAATTTTGCTGTGACGGCTCCTGTTTTGTAGTCAACCTTGCTGGCGATTGTACCTCCTGTATGGATGATGGTGACATTTGGGAGTTCTGATTTAGGGGTAGTGGTTATTTTCTCTTGTGACTGAGATTTTGGGTTTGAAATGATTTCACATGAAATTATGTCATCATTCTGGATAGAAAGATTGTAACCATTTTGTAATTTAATTGTTGTGAATCCCTTTTTTGCAGAAGGATTTAGGATTCCTGTGACCTGTGATTCACCATTTTTTGAATTGTACTTCAATTCCACTTCCGAAAACAAGTCAGCCTTGATTTCCATACCCTGCCGAGGTTTGCTTGGCTCATCAACTTAGCCATGCCTTGAGGAAGAAATTGGAAGGTGCCGGGAGCGGGGCTTGAACCCGCGACCTTCGGATGTCTCAGACATCGACGGTTAGTTGCGTCTCATGAGCCCTTTCAGGCTGCCCTATGAGTCCGACGCGCCACCAACTACGCCACCCCGGCTGGTAATTCGCCGACTAACCTCCCCTCTTTGAAGCATCCGCTTGTTTACTAAGCCCAAGACCGAAAGGCTTGATGTGCTAGTCGTTCAGCCCGGAACAATGGTGGACTTCAAAACTGCTATGGCGGCTGCTGCCGCGGACAAGCAGAAAAGGCAGAAGAAGTCAGCTGATGAGAAGAAAAAACGCAGGACGGGGGCTAATCTTGGTATAGAACCCTTCGACCCAATTAAGCATGTTCACAAGGAGAGAGCAGAAACCGCTTCGATGTGGTTAGTTCTCGGTTTCGCAGCAACTGTTACGCTGATAATGAGGTATCTGTTAATGGATATGACGGACGCTGCAAATGCGAGGATACTTTGGTTACTCCCAATGTCGGCAGCCTTACTCCTTCCTCAAATTCATAGGGCAGTCATGCCACCAAAATATGTGGAACATTATACAGGCGGTACATGGTTTAAGGCATCATTTCTCCACGTATTCACGTTCTTAGCGCTTACCTTTGTTTTAGTAAATCCTCCTCTCGGGGACATTGTTGCTCCTCAAATTGCTTCTGATTGGACAGTTGTAATCGATGATGGCGAGAACTTGATTTATCCAGAAGAAGGATTGTCAGGAAAGGATGACTTAATTATCATAGAGATAACAGAAGGGAATAGTATCGGACATGATGCATGGTTATTATTTGGCTTAGCTGATAACGTGGATTCATTTGGTGCGGATGTAACTGTTGAAATTCAGAATAATGGTCCCTCAGAAATAATAGAGATGGACCAAAACTTCTGGGAAGATAACTACGATAGAATTGTTAGCGTTGATGAGAATAATACTCAAACATCGCCTGAATTATTGCCTCATGGAGATCTTGACGCTCCAGTAGCAATCAACCTCTCAGACTTGAATGTTGGTAAACACAGTATCACTGTTACAATTGAGGAACAAGGCAATCCTTGGACAAATACACGCATCCTAGAGTGGGAAGTAAGAGTTGTCTTAGTTGAATTAGAATAGCATGTCGCTGTGCTTAACTAATATCTCTTTGATTATCAAATCAATTTTCTTAGTTTGGTAACTATAGAACTTAGTGTCCTCAATTTTTCTTCTTCTGATTGCTCTGATTAGAGGTGCGGCTGGGGTCCAGCAAAGTAGGTCAAATGTCTTCATACTCCTTGCGCATGGTTAAGGGGTACCATAGGTTGTCGGGGGGAGTAAAGTGAAAGTGAAAAAATGAATTATTCCACAAATGATACAATCTTGGCTGTTAAAGCGTCGAGTTGAATCTGCTCTCCCCCGCCTTCAACCAACCTGTAGTCGACTTCAGCCATTAATTCGGTTAAGCTCAATTTTGCTGATTCTGATAGGAAGTCAGCAGAATACAATTCTTTGTGCAGTTGATTGATAAAGTCCGTACCAGCCAAGCCAAATTTGTCAAGTAATTCTTGAAGTCTTCTTCTTGCAGGATGGAATCCATCTTGCTTGCATGCTAGCAGATATTGATGGAGTGCTTCTGGAGGGGCAGTAGCAGAAGTCTCGTAGACCAAATCTCGCGATATTTTCTTTTCCAGTGCTGCTGAAACTTGGAGCGCTGTAAGAGCTTTTCGTAAATCGCCATTCGCTATGTTCGCAAGAGCGTCTATCGCGTCCTCATCAATTTCTACTTCTTCTTGAGAGGCAACATTAGCAATCTGTTCTCTCACCTGTGCGAATGTCAATGGTCTGAATCTAAAAACGGCACACCTTGATTGAATTGGCTCGATTATTTTTGACGAATAATTGCAAGAAAGAATGAATCTGCATGTTTCAGCATATTGCTCCATTATCCTTCTTAGTGCACCTTGTGCATCTGATGTTAGAGCATCTGCTTCATCAAGGAATATCACTTTGAACTTAGCACCGCCAAAAGCCGCAGTTCTTGCAAATTGCTTAACTTTTGATCTGATGCTCTCTAATTTTCGTTCATCTGAGGCATTCATTTCCAGTAAATTTGATCTGTAATCTGCTCCGAATACGTCTTTTGTGAGAGCCATGGCAGCAGTGGTTTTTCCAGTTCCAGGAGGGCCTGCAAAGAGAAGATGGGGGAAAGTTCGCTTTTCCGAATAGGTTCTGAGTCGGTCCACCACGCCCAATTGTCCTCTGATTTGGGTGACGGTTTGAGGTCGGTGTTTCTCAACCCAAAGTTCAGACATTGGTTTAACTAAAAGTCGAGCGTCTTTGAACATTCTCATCGATTAATAGGCTTGGAATTGAAACGGTTTTACATCAATGCATATAACCTACTAATACCTGTAAGGGACGAGCCCAATGAGCAACTTGAGTGTTTCCCGCCGTACTTTCCTTGTTTTGTTGATTGTAAGTACATTTATACTGGCTGATTTAAGCCTTGTAAATGTGATTTCAAATGAAGACCAAACTCTATCTGACGAACCAATTGTAAAATTTGCTACCAGCGTTGATTATCCTTCAAAAGATACCATGATTAATTCCTCTTCCCCAAATTCCAACTATGGCTTGGACACCGATAGCCCGCTCGGTGAAAACATTATGGGAGAATCAAGGCTATTATTCACTTTCCCGATGAATTTGAGCGGAACTAGTTCAATCAATTCAGCAACACTGAGTTTAACTTGCGGTACTACTGTTATAGGGAGCCAAGATGCAATGATTTACTTTGCTGAATTATCTCGAAATTTCGATGAGGTGAACGCAACGTGGATGCTGCCAAACACGGCACAATCCTGGAATTTAATGGGTGCAAGCGGTCCTAGCGACCGTGGTGATTTTGAACCACCAGTACCAATTTCCATGAACTCAACAGTATCCTTGAATGTCACAAAAATAGCACAAGATTCTGCTAGAAATAACCAGTCCACCATGAGCGTCATCGTTACTTCAGTAGGAACCGAATATAGCTGTGCAATGTCTGAAAATGCTAACTCACAAAGTCGTCCGAGTTTGACCTTGGATTACTCTTCCACGCCAATGGGTGACGGAGGAAGTTTCGATGTTGATTTCGTAGATGACGGTGCTGCATTAACCGACGGTTCATTTTTGCTGAATGCGGATACAACTCCCACCCCTGCTTGGACGAACGGAACAGGTAGCAATATGGAAATCCAATTTTCACTTGATGATGATTGGCAAGATGATAACGACTTAGATTGGCATTTCTTGAGTTATACTTCAAATGCATTCTCTGGCACTGCTGCAACAGGTTCCATGACAGTCCCATCAAATCTCGAATTCACTAACGGCTCAGATGTTTATTACAGAATACGAAGCATTGATTCTACCAATGCAATTTCTGATTGGACAGAGGGATGGTTCACGCTACCTAATCACGACGTGATTCTAAATTCAGATGGAACAGCAACCCTGATTATCGACCACAATGACCTTGGTTTAGAAAATGATTTAATCTTGGATGCTCAAGTTGATGAGAGGAGCAGGAACTCAAAGTTTGGAACCAGTACGACCATGCAAGCAGCTTTGACTACGAGCAAAGAAGCACTAATTCACGTCAGGCTAAATTTAGATCAACTCGGTTTACATTCCAACTCGACAATCATAGATGCGAGTCTAAATCTCACAAGAGTTTCTTCGAGTGGAATACCTGAACTATCGATTCATGATATGACAACTGATGGGTTGTGGCTTGAAGAGGAGATTACATGGAATAGAGCACAAAACTCGCTTCTTTGGATTCCAGCGGGAAGAGATTTCATTGGAACAGCAACAGACACCATGGTAGGAAATCCAAGTGCGGGTGATTACTCATTTAGCATAACCGATTCAGTACAACAATGGGTCCGTGATGGCGCAGAAGGAGAAGCAGACTACGCTATCGTTGCAAGAGGAGAATTTGGCTCTTACGCAAGTTCAGGAACTGATTCTATGACCTACTATTCTTCAGAAGATTCTACTGACTCAAACAAGCCAGTGCTTTACATAAATTATGACTGGTCAAATACACCCGCAACGCCAGCACCTGAATTAATCGGTCCACTTGATGGGCTAGCGGTTTGGAATCAATCCGGACATAATTTCAGCGGAAATACCACACCTTCGATGACATGGAATGGAACTCTATCTTCTTCCTACGACATGGTATTCCAACTTGCTACAGATGAAGCATTTAGAGAAAGAGTCAACATTTTGGACACAAGAGTTGACAACAACTTCACGACATCATCAGGTTCTTATTCCCTAATTGGCGGAGATTCACTCGAACTGGGTAACATGTACTTTTGGAGATTCGCTCACATTGAAAGCGACGGAAGAATGGGTCCTTGGGAGTCTTCAAGTTTCTTTGTCAGTGATTTAAGCAGCACTTGGTTAGGTGGAAACAGATATGAATTCAGGCTAAAACATGGAAATGGGTCACAAGATGGACAATTCCCAGAATGTGGTGATACATACATCGATTCAGGTTCACCAACTACAAATTATGATGATGAAAGTGAGATGCAGGTTTCTTGGAACACTTGGCCTAGTGAAACCACAATCCTATCAGGATGTAATCTATTATCCAACTTGCTACCTACCGGATATGCAGTGGAATATGCAACATACTCCATGCAACTAGCTTCAACACCCTACAATAGTCCAACTATCGGAATATGGGAATCTTCAGAGCATGATTGGAATGAAGCAAGTGCGACATGGGCTACTTATGATGGAGTAAATTCATGGGGTAGTTCTGGAGCAAAGGGCGCAGAAAGAGGCTCTCTGCTTTCAACAGCAAACCTTGCTTCCGCAAGCAGTGGAGATAGAATCGAATGGAACGTCACACAAGCTGTTCAGAACGCTATGCGTGATGAAACCCGTGTAGATTTCATAGTTGGAGTGGTTAATGCTGGCACTGGAAATAGCCGTGACGCATTATTTTATTCAAATGAGGAAGTAATGTCAAAGAGGGCAGAGTTGACATTTGTATACGTTCCTGGTTCTAACGCTGTACCCAATCAACCAGCCCCACAAACTCCCGCAAATGGCTCTTGGTCGTTTGAAAGTGGAGTGGATATGAGACCTGATCACACTCCAACACTCAGTTGGACTTACTCCGGAAATCTATCGATTGGTGGCTGGGCTATACAATTGGACACAACCACTTCCTTTGATTCAGCTTCTACTCAGTTCTTGTCCTCTTGGACAGATAATGGATTTGATGTTACAAACAATACCTATACTCCCGAGATTGACTTGACAAATGGAACCACATGGCATTGGAGAGTACGTGCAATTTCCTCGACAAACCAATTAGGACCATGGTCTAATTCCTATTCCTTCGTACTACCAAACCTAAATGCGTATTCAATTGACGCAAACACTTCTACAGTAGAGCTGAGACATCACGATGCTATGCCTGATTTAAATCTGCCAAACTTTTACGATACCTGGATTGCTGAAGATGGTCTCGATTCCACAATCAATTACACCTCCTCTTCAACACTGAAGGTTGGTGAATTGACAAGTAGCGGTTTAACATATCAGGGAACTACCTTACTCAAAATCCCACTAAATGAAATTCCAGCGCCTTCCAATGCTAGAATTACCGGGGCTGACCTCAACCTATACTCTCAATTTACCAGCGATACTGGTGTCAATATTGCAGTAAGACCAGTTCTTCAAAACTGGAACTTAGCAGTCAATGGAACCTCCTATGACGGTGTTAACAATTGGAGTGACCCCGGAGCTAGAGCAATAACATCTGATGTAGGTTACCTGAGCGATATTCAATCCTCAACAGCCTCAGATTGGATGACTTGGGATGTGACAGAACTCGTCCAATTTGCTATAGCAAATGGTCAATCGTATCTTTCGGTTGCTCTAATGGCAAGCGATGATGAAACTGGGACTGTAACATTCACCAGCGTTGATGGTACTACTTCTGAAAGACCATGGGTGAATCTAACATGGTCAGCAGGAACAGGAACCTTCCCGTCGAACTCAGGTACGAATCAAGGACCTGCAGATAGAACTGTAATCTGGGATCACTCAACTCACTCTCCTCAACCAGGAACAACGCCTGAATTTACATGGAGCCATCCTTCTCCAAGCAGCGTTGACGATTGGAGAGTCTACATACAAAATGATCCTGATGATATCATGCAAGGTTTCTCAGTATACGATTCCAGAACCAACTCTTCTCAATTCGACCTTGCTAATCTTTCCTTCACTTTGGCAGACCCACTACAAACTGATACCACTGTAAGATGGTTCGTCCAACCAGTAAATCAAGGAATGCTTGGACCAAAATCTGCATCCACAATATTTGCAGTTCCAAGGTCAGTCGGAGAGACCATCGATTCGACATCTGCTTACATCAACATGTCAGAGGGCTCAGCTGTACCAGATGCAAATTACCCTTCAGGATTCATTACTGACACCTATCTTGATTCAGGAAATGCAAATGGTAAGTTCGCTACATCAAGTTCGCTTTGGTTGGGTAGGTCAGGATTTACTCAAAGTTCATCTTCAAGAGCATCCATACTAACTTCAATTGATATGAGCCAATTACAGATTCAGGGTGCCTATGAGGTGAAAAGTGCTACTTATTCAATGAAGATGTCTTCATCTTCAACAGGGAACATCCTAGCCTCCGTATCCTACTTGAATACAGCATATGATCAAAACGCATCCTGGGCCTCACCGACAAATGGTACTTTGTGGTCTGTTCCAGGGGCATATCACTCCGCTGATTCTGACTTCCCTTACTTGATTCAAGAAGTATACGCTTCAGATGGGTTCATTGAGCTAGATATAACCCAAGCAATCCAATACCATATCGCAACAGGGCAAACCTCTCCAATTACTCTGATAATCCAGGCTGAAGAGAATCTTTCTGTTGTGAACGGAAGAATGAATTTGTACTCAAGTGATTACATCGACTGGGAAGACAGGCCTGCACTGAACGTAACCTATGAAATGACAAATCCGTGGATTGATACAGCTCCTACTGGCTTATTGCCAGCAGACGGCAGCACTCTTTGGAATACATCTACTCCTAGACCGAGTGGAGCAGATTCTGTATCTGCTTCTTGGACTCCGAGTTCGTCAGGTAATGAAACGGGCTTTATGATTTGCAGAGCAAGTGATGCTAGAATGACTACTGATCTTGAGTGTATTGGTAGCAGCGATACACTCGCTCTTGAGGAAGCAAACTATACTTGGGATCCAGTCAACAACACATTTACCACTTCAGATTACGAGGGTGATGATGCTTGGATATACTGGTCAGTGTTCTCATATCAAGAGGTTACTGCAGGTCAGAATTATTGGAGATTGGGAGAAAGAACCGACCCAATCAAATTCAGGATACCTGAAGACCAAGGATATGATGATGGAGCAGGTAATCACACTGTGATTCTCTCTGCAGGCTCTATTTTCGAAGAGACAAGCCCTCTTCCAGCGGCACCTGACGTGCATGTATTGAGTTCATCTAGTACGACTAACTATGGGACTTCGACAGTCATGGAACTTGGTTCGTCATCTTCTGGTGGTGAATCTGAAATTTACATTGAATTCGATTTATCTCAGACTCCATGGCCAAGTGCAATGACTCCAACCTCAATGATTCTCAAGATGTACAGAGGAAGCGTTGCGGGAACTTCATCGACAACAATTTCAGCACACGCTTGCTCTAGTTTCAGTGAAGCAACTACAACATGGAGTAGTGCTCCGCTTTGTGAAACCTCTGAAATAACTCGCTCAACTCTACCAATTATTCCGTCCAATGGATGGTTTGAGTGGGATTTAACGGCAATTGCTCAGAGCAATATAGCAAACGGAAATTACACCATGAGCATTCAATTGAAGAGCGTTGGTACACCTGCAACTCAACACAATTTCTACTCTGGAGATTACGACACTAACACCAGTAGAAGACCACAATTAGTTCTTGATTACATCGATAACACGGATGGAATATTGCCGCCAGCACAGCCAGTTTTGACCTATCCTGCGGATGGTGCAGTTCTCTACGACACTGGTGCTAGATTACTATCCCCAGACCAAAGCCCAACATTGTCTTGGGCTGGAGTTGTTAATGCAACTGGTTACATCGTGACAATATCCAACTCTTCAGGTCAATACAAGTTCAAGTCCTGGGAGACAAATAGCATTAATGGAACTACATTTAGATTCAATCAGAATCTAGCTGCTGGAGACACATTTGAATGGTGGGTTCAAGCAGTCAACCAATCAGTTCCTGGACCAGCATCCTCAAGATACTCCTTTGGAATTGGTGATCCTCTGAACTTTGATAACAACGATAACACATGGACCTATGAGTTCCAAACTGGAAATGAAATCCTAGACTTCGGACATACTAATGTAAGAGATGGTTACATACAGAATGTAAGCACCGACCAAAACTTTGGTTCAGGAGATTACGGATATATTGGTACTAATTGTCAAAATGCGTTAATGGAATGTAGGGCATTCTTTGGTCTAGATAATTCACAGGTCCCTCTACCTGCTAACATGGCAGTTCACTCAGCAAATCTTGAGATATACATCGAGCAATGGTATACATCAGGTGGAGCCTCGCTAGTTGATTTAACCGTCTACAGAGTGAACAGCAACGCATGGTCTGAACTCGGTTCAACATGGAATACATCCGACGCAGGAACTCCATGGGGTACTCCTGGATTATTGGCTGGAACAGATTATGATGCAACCCCAGTATCGACTACAACCGTTTCTACATCCACAACCGGTTGGATTGACTTACCTATCGGTCACGGATTGATGACTTTGACTGGCGACTACGAGTGGTTCGTTATAGCTACTCCAAATGTTGGGGAAGCAAGTTTGAGATTCGTTACATCCGATAATCCAGAACAAGCAGATAGACCTGTTATCTCTCTGAATTATACTCAAGTTGTAACAGTATCAATCTCTCCGGCAACTCAGAATACAGATGCAGATACACAAGTCCAATTCGGTTCAACTTTGTATGACTTTGCAACCCTGCCAATCAACGCTCCTGTTGTTTGGAAGACAACTGATGGAACTATTTCATCAAACGGATTGTACACACCATTTAGTGTTGGAACACACACAATTTCAGTCTGCTGGGGAGTTCAATGTGCTACAGCGAACGTAATCGTATCCCCTGGTGCTCCAACCACTCTATTCGCTGACACTAACCCACAGGTTAGCCAGATCACCGCTGATGAAAGTTTAGAAATTATCACGGGTGTTAGAGACCAAAATGGAAACCTAGTTAACGGGATTACTCCAGTTATTACAACTACAAATGGTTCAATTAGTGGAACGACCTTCTATCCTTACAGCGCTGGTTTGCAAACTATCACCGTAACATGGGGTCAACAACAAATTGACATCGATGTAACCGTAACTTATGGGGCACCTGTTTACTTTGAATTGAGTGGATGCTCCGGAACAGTTCCAGCCGGAACTACATGTGCCATTTCTTACGAATTATTCGACCAGTATGGAAACCTAATGCCTAATTCAGAGGGTGGAGTTCTAACATGGTCAGTAACAGACGGGAACTTTAGTGAGACTGAGGAAGAATTCACAGCAGACCATGTTGGAACATGGGTCCTAACTATGACAAGTTCAAGCGGTGCAGGAGATACTCTAGACATCGTGGTTGGACATGGACAGATGGCAGAATTGGAGATTATTGCTTCAAACACATCAATCACTGCAGACGAATTAGTTTACCTAAATACAACTCGTATTGACGTCAGAGGAAATAGACTCCCAGTCTCCTTGCCTGCTCAAAACTGGACAAGTATTGCTGACGGTACAATTCAAGAAGGTGCACCTGCAATTTGGTCTCCTACCCTTAGAGGAAATAAGGTCCTAGAAGCAAGGTATGAAACAATCTTGCAAACCATAGAGATTCAGGTGTCTCAGGGTGAGATGATTGGGTTGGTAATGGTTGTAGATTCAACGGATGTTAATTCCGAATTATTTGAGATTACAGCCGATGATCAAATTTATGCCAATGTAAAGGCAATTGATCAAAAGGGCAACAGGTGGTCTGTTACAGCAAATTGGAGCATAGACCACAGTACATGGGATGACCAAAACGTCCTTTCTCAAACCACTGCTGAAGAGACAATATTCAGACCTATTCTATCCTCGAATGATGAGTATAGATTGAGTGCAGCATACGACGGATTTGAGGCTTACATCGATGTTCTAGTAGACCATGGAATCATGGTGGATATCCAACTAAGCGCTGTAGCTAGCCACGATGCAACTCAAACAGGACCAGCATTCAGCATGACCGCTGATGACTCTCTACAGTTTACTGTCGTAGCAATTGATGGAGACAATAACCAAATTGACACCTCAATCTTGACTTGGTCTGTTGCATACGAAGCAGGAGAATATGAGAATCAAACAGTTAACTTCCAAACTCTTGGATTGGTTTGGGATGCTACCACAGTTGGTAATTACTCAATCAAGTCTCATTATACAAGAGAAGATGGAATCACTATCAAGAAAGAAGTGACAGCATCGGTTTCTCATGGCGTAGCAGTTGAGTTGTATGCTGAATCTCCTTCCTATGATTTGAGTGCTGGCGATATCTACGACATCACGGTCTTTGGAAATGATTCGGATGGAAACACCTTCCTTCAGAATGTAAATTGGGCTGATGGTTCTTCGGCAGCGACGGACATAAATGAAACAGGAGAAGGAACCTACATTTACGAAGCAAGAAGAGCAGGTATCCACACTCTGACTTATTCAACTAGCCTCGCATCTGGAGATTGGAGTGTTGAAGTACAAGCTATTCCAACAGTAACTCATTTCATTGTTGAACTTTCAAGTGAATCAGTGGAGCAGTTAGAAACAATAACAATAACCGTTCGTTCCTTTGACGAATACTGGAATGAAATTCCGACTCCTGGGCAGACTAAGGTAGTGAGCACCGATGTTCATGAAAAGGCTGTAATCTTGAATCAAGGAGATGGCGTTTGGGTCATGGATGCTGTGACAGATGGTGAACACATAGTAACAGTTTCTCACGGCAGAGTTACTCAAAGTGTCGATTACATGGTTGATGCTACAATCGCTGGTTTCTACACTGCAAATGCACCACTCTCCTACATAGGAACTGTGCTTGTTGCAATTATACTAGGAGTGCTGGCTTTCTTTGGCATTACTATATTGAGAAGCGGCAGCGGTGGAGATTATGATGAATGGGATGATGAGGATGATTACGATGACGAGGATGACACTCCTGCAAGAAAGTCTTCACCTCCTAGCGCCGGTCCATCATCCGGACCAAGTTCTGGTCCTAGTTCTGGTCCAAGTGCCGGGCCAAGTTCAGGTCCTAGCGAGGGACCAAGTGCCGGGCCAAGTTCAGGTCCAACATCCGCTCCAGAAGAAGTGGTAGAGGAAGAGCCAGAGCAAGAATCAGAGGACGGAATTGTAGTCGATGATGACGGCGTTGAATGGTATGAAGACGGAGAAGGTGTTAATTGGTATAGAATGCCAGGTGAAACCGACTGGCAAGAATGGCAGGGTTAATTCTAGGATGAATTGTTGGAAAACAGGGGTCTAGGTATGAGTTATAGAATTGGGATTGTATTCACAATCTTATTCATCCTCGCATCATTTAGCACCATTCCACAGTACGAATTGGAAGGAGAAGAAATCAATAGCCAAAGCGGAAATGTAGCAAATATCAACATCATCGCTAGCTCAACTGTGGTGAGTGCAGATCGCATTATTCAGTTTACTGCAAGCCTCACTGATTCAAATGGTCAGGCTACCACGGGGGGCGTTGAATGGACATCTACGAATGGGACCATAGAGGAAACCGGATTGTTTTTTCCTTGGTCTACTGGTGATGTTACAATCACTGCTACCCACGGTTCGGTAACTTCCTCAATGAACGTAACAGTAGTTCATGGCTGGGCTTCGAGTATTTCCATCGACTCAGATTCTACAATAAGGGCAAGAAATCCCCACACCTTTAGCGCAGTATTGTATGACAGCAAGGGAAATCCTTTCTCTTCCTCAGGGGTTCTTTGGGAGGTTGACGGACAACCCTTGAATGTTGGAAATCCGTTGTGGATTCCTGCTCAACCAGGAATTTATTCAGTCTCTGCTTTCTATCAGGAAATCCAAGTTAATGAGTTCATAACCGTAATCGCTGATGTTCCTAGTGAATTTGTTTTTCCAGAAGACATCATTATGCGTAGCGGTGGTGCTCTACAAATAGTACCTGAACTGCAGGACGCATACGGATATCCAATGAACCTGTATGCATCTGGTACGTTGAATTGGGAGGCTGAGAGCGGAATAATCAATGGAACTGGTTGGTATTTCCCACAAGAGCCCGGTGTTTGGAATGTATCGGTTAGAAGTTCAGGTAATATTACAGGGAATGGTACAGTTCGTGTCCTACCTGCAGATGCTGCCTTGTTGACTATGCAGTTAGGAGAAGATAACTCAACTGAAGTGTTGTCCGGGGAGAGTTATAATCTAAAATCAATAATGACGGACTCTCTGGGTGATTCTGCAGAAGTAATCGTTCCACTTGAGAACTGGACAATCCCATCGGGAGAAATCTCATGGTCGGGAGAATATCCAATATGGACGCCAAATGATGTGGGGCAATTTACTCTGTCTGTACAAGAATCAGGTCTAGAAGTATCACTTAACGTAAATGTGAGCCACGGAATTGCTCAAGACATTGTATTTCTCTCAAACGAACAGACCATGAATGCTGGTGATGATGTTGTCTTCACTCTAAATGCAATTGATTCGGCTGGTAATACATGGCCTGTCAATGGAACCATTGAGGTAGAATTTGGTGAAACCATCGAAGATACATACTTCTTGATGATGAGGTTAGACCAATTAGGTGACCTATCTATTTCTGGGTCATGGATAAATCCAATGAATAATCAAACATACTCGACAAGTGTTGTCTTCGAAATTTATCCCGGAGACCTTGCTTTGATTACTTTGGAGGGGAATGCTGCAGTAATCCCAGCAGATGAGACATTAGATTTGGATCCTAAATTCTTTGATGGATATGGAAATAGCATTGAAGATATTGAACTGAATTGGACTGTAGACGGAATAGATTCTACACTGCAACTGAGATTATCAGATGCAATTTGGTATCCTGAGACTATTGGAGGACACGAAATCATTGCCAATGCAGATGGGGTTTTTGCATCTATTCGACTGAATGTAGTTTCAGGTTCAGCATATGACTTATCAATCGATTCTGAAGATGAAATTATCTTGACCGCTGGTTCTAGCCAGTCATTCTATTTCGATGCCATAGACGTCTATGGAAATAATGCTGCTGCGAGAAATATTAGCACTTCAATTAATGCCTCTATTATGACTGTAGAACAGTCCAATCTTGGTCCTGGATGGTGGGATTTCACTGGATATAGTGCTGGAGATTATGTATTACCCCTCACTCAAGATTCAGCAGAATATTCGGTCCCAGTTCAGATTATTCCTGGGAATCCAGTTAGGATTTTGGTTAGCTTAGAGGGTGATAACTTCAGTCAAGGGGACAAGACTTTACTGTCCGTAAGCGCAGTAGATTCTTTTGATAATGAAGTCTCTTTGGACCAATCTGAAGTAGATGTTGAATGCACATCCGGAAAGGATGAGTACGTTACAGGAAACACTTGGGAAATAGATCTAAATGTAGCAGGAAGAGATAGAAAATGTACTGTTGGCGCTGAAGGTTTAGTAGCTCAATATTATTTTGAAGTCGATAATGTTCTGTTCAATGGTTTACTTGGATCTTCCAATACAGCAGTCGGACTAATCAGTGTACTCCTAATTATGATTTTAGCAGTGCTAATCGTACTCATCAAGAAGGGACCCAAATCATCTGAAGATAAGTGGGTCGATGAAGAGTTTGACAGAGAGGATTTTGAGGATGATGAGGAGACTGGAGAAATCGAATCTGGCACAGAAGAAATTAATGAAGTTAAATTAGATCCTGATGAGAGTGATGTTCAACCTGAAGGCGAACCTATCCCGAGCCTGGATGCCTCTGACCTCGAAGAGAAAAAGAAAGCCGCAACAGAGACTGGTGTAATGCAGGCAATCAATCCCAGTGAGCAAGGAAAGACTGGTTGGTATGTGGATGCCTCTGGTGAGATAATGAAATGGGAAGTTACAGATGATGGTGGCTGGAATCGTCTGCGATGAAAACCACAATCCAAGAATGACTAATTTCAGAGTTGAACTTTACAATTACTCTTGTTGGTCTATTCCGGGTTTGTTGCCCAGCATTCTTCTGAGTATTCTGTATGGCGTTTCTCTGCTTTCGGAGTGTGTCCTTCCGTACGATAAGTAAGCAATGAATCCGATTACAACCCCTGCTCCAGCACCGATGTATGCTTTTGGACCCATAACAATGAACAACACGATTCCTGAAATCACACCAATTATTTGGACTACAGGGAATAAGGGAGATTTGTAAACTGGTTGGTACCAGTCAACTTTGCTGTATCTTAATATTAGGACACAGGTGTTTATGACCATGAATATCAGGATTTTGAAGCCAGAAGCAATTTTTGCAATATCTGAAACTGGCAGGAAAATAATCGAAGCGGCCATTGCTGCAGAGGTAACCAAAATTGCGTTGTGAGGGGTCTTATATCTTGGACTCACTTTCTCAAGCGGTTTTGGTACTAAGTTGTCACGAGCCATTGCGAATGGGAATCTGGATGATGCCATAACTCCAGCAAGAGCACCTGCAGAGAGTGCGAGGACAGCAAGCCCGGATGCTATCAGACCCAGCATTGCTCCATTAGATCCTCCTAGTTGGTATGCAAATTCGTAAATCGGTGCTTTCGATGGTTTTGCACCATCAAGACCCAAAGTTTCTGGGGCTAGAGTTCCAAACAGAGCAAAGGCAGTAAGCGCATAAAGAGATCCACTGATGATAAGGGTTGCAAGGATTCCGAGCGGGATATTTCGAGCAGGGTCCTTGATTTCCTCTGCTACAGCAGCGATCTTTGTTACTCCAGAATATGAAACGAATACAAACGCAGTTGATACTGCCAAGTTTCTAACACCATTAGCGCTGAATAATCCTTCATCAGCAAATGCTTGTGAGCCAATTACTCTTTCAAATTCAACTTGTCCGGTCACAAACGAGTAGACGATTAAAGCGAGAATAAAGAAAACTGCACCAAACATAATTGGTCCTTGTATGACCTTAATTTTCTTGACACCAACGATATTGATCCATGTCATTAATGCGAGCAATCCAATTCCAAGCCATTTACTGCCGTTTTCGGTTAGTTCAAACCCTAACATTCCTTGAGTAGCATAAATGTAAGCGCTGAATCCTATCAGTGCAAATGCTGACTTGAGCATGAACGAGGACCACAGACCTACTCCTGCAATAGTTCCATAGATTGGACCAAAGGTCTTCTCGATGTAAACATATGAGCCGCCTGATGTTGGCATTGCAGTAGCCATCTCAGATTTTGAAAGAGCACTAGGAAGAATTAGAGTTGCTGCCAAAAGGAAGGATAGCCAAACTCCTCCTCCGAATCCAGAGGTCCCATGGTTGCTCATCGAGTCCGCAGCAAGTGCAGGAAGTACGAAAAGTCCTGAACCAAGCATTGCTGATAGTGAAATAATGATTACACCAATCAATCCAATAGATCTCTCAAATGGTGCTGAATAGTCTTCCAAAGCTTCNCTCAATTCACCTTTTACTAAGTGAGAGGTGCCGTCCTTAAACGACTTAGCGGTTTTCCGGATTCCGGAAGANTTTTCGCCCATATTACACTTCATACAGAGATAATTAATGATAATATGTGCGAAGAAATAACGCAACCAGTCGGAAAAAGGTAATTACTCCAATTCCGCAATCACTTTCATTTCTACAGCGATTGGTGTTGGCAGAGCAGTAATCTGAAGGGTAGTTCTACAGGGCCCGAATTTGCCAAATGTATCAGCCCATACTTCGTTGTAACCCTTGAAATCTCTATCCATGTCAACTAGAAATGATGTAACATCTACAACGTTAGCCATGGATAATCCTGCCTCCTCTAAAATTCGCTTGACGTTGTTTACGACTGCATGTGTTTGTGCTTTAATGTCATAATCTAATGGGTTACCATCTTTGTCGTGAATCGGTCCACCTGGTATCGAATTGTCACCAGGTTGCCTTGGACCCACCCCGCTTAGGTATAGTAAATTTCCAACCTGTCTTGCGTGCGGATAGGCACCGACTGGTTTTGGGGCAGAGGTTGAATTTACAGAACCTTCATTTGTAGTAGCATCCCATAACTTTGGACCATGTCCAGAGTTTTCTGGATTTTTTACAACGGGGTTTTCATCTTCAGTGTCTTGGTCGAGAACATTTCGCTCACCTCCAAAAATTTCCACATCATCCTCGTCGTATTCTTTGTCTCCAGAACCATTGGATGCAGGGTCTAGGTGTACTACGGCACCTCCTGCTCCGTGGAGAGCTTCGTATGCAAGAACCTCTCCAGTCAGATTGTTTCTGTTATCATTCATAGCACTAAGCCACCACATTGGTTTGAAGGCAACAACTTTCTTGACTCTGATTTGGTTTTGGATAGTCCTTGATAATTGAGCTACATCCTCAAGCCTACCATCACCAAGGAACTCGAGCACTTTTTTGTTCCACTCATCGTCTTTCAATGAGTGGATTCGATCATCTTCTGGCTGGACAAAGTCCGTGAACATTCTGTTGGAGAGGGACATTGCGCATACTGCCACTGCTTTTTTGCCAGTTTTCTTTAGAGCATCCTTGCATGCCTTTGCAAGAACTGTAGTTTCTGCTCTGTTTGCATACACATTTGAGGAAACCATTACCGCTGGTATTCTATTGTCAGGGTTGAGTAATTTATTTGCAACTACTGAACCAACGTCGATTGGAAATCCATGATAATTTATGGTGCGTGATTGCAATCCTCTTTCTTTATTGCATTCATTCCATGCTGCTGCAAAATCCGAATCTATTTTGAAATCATATTCCATAGTTCCCAAATCGTGGAAGTCATGGTCCACAAGATTCCAAACAGGATTGGGGTCGGCTTGAATCTGATGACCGATAATACTCGGCCAAGTGGTTGAATAAATGATGAGTAAATCTGCTTCAGATGCAGCAATTCTATCCCTAGCAAGATCGAAGGCAGAGCGCAGTTTTGTCCAACCTTCATTTTGTCCAGGAACCAAAAGTGGATGAGGGTGTACAGGAACAATGTATGAGCCAACTATCTCACTCATCTGCTACACCTCCATGTTTGTAAGCTGGCCACTCAACTATGGCATTACCAGTTCCAATTATGGTCCCATATCCGTGCAATATCGCTGGATATTCGGGTTCATCAAGAGCAGATAGTAGCCAGGAGAAGCCTCCTCCATCAGATTCTGCAATTGATTGTTCAGTAAATTCCGGCATCTCATTGAGAATATCCTTAGCTCTTCCATTTACCATATGGTCTATCATTCTCATGTCCCAAAGGTGCATTGCATGGCTAGTTATGTGCTCCTTTGACATATCTTCTGGAATATCTGATTCTGTTGTGAAGTGCCTATGACTGAGTGAATTTGAAGCAAGGATTACTGCCTTTTTACCGCTTTTTTCAATCGCAGATTTTGTTGCTTTCCCTAGACTAATCATCATTTCCTGCATGACCTCTACGGAGTAATAATGTCTAGATCTGTTAGATGAAATTACTACCAAAGGTTTGTCGAACACAGGGTTTACCAAGTGTGAGGTAACAATCGTTCCGTAATCAACTCTGAAATCTGGATTTTCCATCATTTTGCAGGGAAGGTTGTATTCTTCCATCGCTTCTTTTGCAATTGCTTGTGAGAGTTCAACATCTATGTCCAAATCATACGTGTATCGGAATAGGTTTGGAAATACCGGGTCAACAGATTTGCCTTTGAAATTGTCAAGCCCTAGGAAGTGGGTTCCGACATATGTCTGCCAGTGTGGGGAAAGAATAACTAAGACGTCATGGTCTATTTTTGACAACGATTCACGAAGTCTTTCATAGCCCCATCTTAGTTGTTCCCAGCCTCCTTCAGAACGAGGTTCATTCTGTTCAGGATTCTCTGCATAGACAAGATGCGGAGGATGTGGCGCTAAACATCCAGCAACGATTTGACCTCTAGGCATGGTGTGGGGGATATGTTCAAGAATTCAAACATTCGCTTCTAGCATTGATGAGTACAAAGGTTGTTGAATGAATGATTTTTGGTATACTCATGGTCGAGGAGTTAGATGCCGGGCAATCCGATGACCTAGACACTGAGCAATCTGTAGACCAAGATTCTACAATGAAGGTTTTGCCTCCTAGTCAAGAATTACTCAGTATCGGAATGATACTTCGAAATGTGTCAATTCATGCAATGACTCCCCTGATAATTGGTTTAATGGTTGGTGGTTTATGGCAGTATTATGCAAGCGAGGATTTGATTGCAAACTTATTCCCGCCTCAAGTTGGCTTACTCGCTATGCTCATTCTCAGCCCGATAATGTACTTCCTAACAATACCCAGAGGTTGGGATGAATATGGTTACTACATGATTGGTCAAGGTAGCATTTTTGTTTTCTTATTCATGCTTTGGTTTGCTGGATTTGGTGCTTTGTTTTGTGGTGCATATGGAATTACCATCCTTTGGTTTGCCTTGATGCCAAACTGGACAAGAAGGCTGGCTGCTCCTGCTAAGATAGGTTTCATGCACATTATCGCAGCCAATATCGGCTCTTTCCTTGGCTCTATTGTAGCAAACTCATACATGGTTTAACTTGAATAGGATTCACTCTCGTTGGGGAAATCACCACTTCTTACGTCTTGGCAGTATTGTCCAATTGCATTATTGATGTCTTCAGCCAAATTCAGGTATCTCCTGAGGAACCTAGGAGAGAAATCCATTGTGATTCCAAGCAAGTCGTGAAGCACTAATACCTGCCCGTCTGTGTCTGGACCAGCACCAATTCCAATAGTCGGAATATTGACAGACTCGCTCACTTTCTTGGCTAGATCCTTTGGTATCTTTTCTAATACAATTGCAAAGCAACCAGCCTCTTCGAGCAATTTTGCATCTTCTATCAATTTCTTTGCTTCTTCATCCTCTTTTGCCCTTACAGTGTAAGTACCAAATTTGTATATCGATTGAGGAGTTAATCCAAGGTGTCCCATTACCGGTATTCCTGCTGTTAGTATTCTCTTTATCGATTCCACAATTTCTGCTCCACCTTCAAGTTTGACAGCATGAGCAGCAGCTTCTTTCATAATACGGATAGATGAATCCAATGCCTGTTTGGAATTTCCTTGGTAAGTACCGAATGGGAGGTCTACGACAATCAATGCTCTGTCGACTGCTCTCTCGACACACTGGGCGTGGTAGAT
This sequence comes from Methanobacteriota archaeon, assembly GCA_002718195.1. Classification (GTDB taxonomy): domain Archaea; phylum Thermoplasmatota; class Poseidoniia; order Poseidoniales; family Poseidoniaceae; genus MGIIa-L4. The sequence continues at coordinate 178,627 of PBDU01000006.1, forward strand.
CATATGGTCTAGCGTTATTGGAACAGTAGTAACTTGTCCAGCCATAACATTCGAAGCGGAATCTCCCACGAGAATAACATCTACTCCAGCCCCATCAACCAATCTTGCTAGGGAGTAATCATATGCTGTAAGCATAGTTATTTTTTCACCACTGCGCTTCATTTCCTGCAGGGTATGAGTGGTCACTTTCTTTGCTTGAGCGTGGACTGACATAGTCTTGCCTCATGGGGCGCTGCCGCTAATAGGTCTTGAATGGAACGCAGGTTTTGAATTACTCAAATCAGGGTTGTAATTTCTTCGATTACTTCAAAATCAGCCCAATATGTTGCACTTTGCCATATTATGTATCCCTGTGAATCTACAATCTGTAATGTTGGTGTGACCGGTTGGTCATATGCTTCTACTATAGTGACAGAGGTCTCGTTGCCTGTGCTTGCATTCAATGCTAAGTCACCATCAGATGGTGTTATCAGTGGCCATGGGGTATAGGTCGACTTTGATTCATTCCCGTAGGTGTTTTGTAATCTTTCATTGGATTCAAACGACGGATATCTGTGGATACTGACAATATTTGATTGGTTACTAATTGAACCATTTGAGAGAGATTCTGAGACCATCTCCGTCCAATCATGACATCCACTGCATCCCGCTGCAACCCAAATTAGGAGTGTGTTGTTACCGTTTGAATTTTGGAGAATATCAAAATTGCCTTGGCTGGAATTTAGCAGAGGTGCATTAATGTTGTATGGACCTGCATCAATAATCCTGTTTTCTTGATTTTCTTGCTCTTGGCTGACCGGTTCAATGACCATCGGTTCAACACAACCTGGAAGACAAAATAACACTATCAAAAGTGCAAGAATATTTCCTTTCACATTTCTTGTTTATGCCTGTTCGGTATAAACATGTGTTCAGTGCTTTACGCAGATATTTATTGCCTCGGAAAAAAATCCGACCGACCACATTCCGCCTTCCCTTCCAACACCTGAAGCTTTGACGCCTCCGAATGGAACACGCAAATCTCTGTGAAGCCATGTGTTTATCCAGACCATTCCTGATTCGATTTGTTCGGCAATTTCTGTAGCCCTAGATTCGTCCCTGCACCAAACAGAACCTGCTAAGCCATAATCCGTAATATTAGCAAAATCAATCGCATCAGCGTCTTCATCAAAACTGTGTAAAGTCGCAACAGGACCAAAGATTTCTTCAGTTGCACACCTGGAATCTATTGCTAAACCTTCAACTAAAGTCGGGTTGATGTAAAATCCTTCACTTTCTGAAATATCACCACCAGTCAGAATCTTCCCTCCCTCTTGTTGTGCTAACTCGATGTACGAGAGGACCTTTTCTTTGTGTTCTTTACTGATTACAGGACCAATTTTGAAGTCGTTGACTGCCTTTATTAGAGCCTCTTTAAAATTCTCGTATATTGACGACTGTACCAAGATTCTTGATCCACACAAACATATCTGACCAGAGTTGAGGAAACTTGCCCTTGCTACTTCTTTTGCAACAAATTCGATATCAATATCATCGGTGACAATCGTTGCATTTTTACCGCCCAATTCAAGTGATAATTTTTTGAACATGGGTGCGGCGGTTGCTGCTACAATCTTACCTGTTTGGGTTCCACCAGTGAATGAAATACCCTGGATACTTTGATTTTCAACGATTGCTTGTCCAACTTCAGGCCCATATCCATGTAGAATGTTTACCAAACCTGCAGGGAGTCCAACTTTGTCTAGAATTGTGCATAGATACCATGCAGTGAGTGGAGTAAGTTCACTTGGCTTAGCGATAATTGCATTTCCCATCAACAGCGCAGGAGCTATTTTCCATGACAAGAGATACAATGGAAGATTCCACGGCGATATTAGCCCAACTAGTCCGAGTGGTTTGCGTAAGACGTAATTGCTAGCATCATCCATTTCAAATTTTAAATCATCAATGTTTTTTGAAAAGTCAGCAAAGAATCTGAAATTGTTAACGCTTCTCGAGGCATCAACATTCAGGGCTACATCCCATGGTTTTCCAGTATCAAGCGATTCTAGCCTTGCGATTTCTTCGATGTTTTCTTGCATCTTATCCGCTATTTTGTGTAACCAATCTGCTCTCTCTTCTAAGGTTAGAGCAGACCAATTCTTCTGGGCAGATTTGGCAGATTGCACCGCTCGAAGAACATCATCAGCACCACTTCTAGGAATTGTAGCGATGATTTTACCATCTACAGGGCCTATATCTTCGATTCTTTGTCCTCCTGAGGCTTCACAAAATTCTCCATCAATGTAATTCATTACTTTGATTTCAGACATCGGAATACCTCATACATCAATTTCGTATAGCCATCTATCTGTATCAGGGTCCCATTCATCCCATGTTGGAATCTTTTCAAGAGCCTCTAATTTGTCATCAGGAACGATTCCTGGTACGATGAATGCCTTTTGCCTGTGTAATGGATATGGGTTTCTCAAATCTATTCCGAGAACACCAAGAACCGCACGGGCAACATACCAAGTTGCCTGAGAATTCCAACCGTGGGCTATTTTGATTACAATCCCAAGACCCTTAGGATAATCTGGATGTTCAATCGATATTCCCAATAATCCGTCTGCACCTTCTTTTGCAATTACTTTCCCGTTACCTGCTTTGATTATAGTAGAATCCAGCCTGTTGAAGCCACCAACAAGATCAGGATGTTTGCACATTGCTTCCCAAATCCAATCTTGGTCCTTATCTCTAACTAAACCGGCATAGATCTTTGCTAATTCGTTGACAGTATTACTTACAGTTGGAAGACCACAACCATCTCTTGCTACCCTTTTTGGGATCCAGGACTCTCCTAGATATTTCCTCAATTCTGCCATGTAGGCTGTGAAGACCTCGTGAGATGGAAGAGTATAGCCTGCTCTATTCCAGCCTTTTTTCTTGCAACCGTGAAGGATTGCAGCGTGTTCTCCCGAGCAAGTATGATACCACCTTCTCGGTCTTCTAACCTGTCTTCCAAATTGAATCAAGGGTACATCTAGAGGTGTTAACATCAAAGGCCATTCCTCTTCTCTTAGAAGTGATTGTGCGGCTGCGATATGTTCTGTATCACCATTATGGCTTGCAACTGAAATTGCTTTTTGTTCCCAAGAGCATTCTTCAAGCTCTTCGGTAAATGCCTTGAGCATGAATGGTTTCATCATAGATCTGCCATAACAGAGAACATTACCGCCAAATGAATGAATGACTTCATCACCATGGCACCATGAAATTGCACCATGTATTGTGGTTTCACTTACACCATTTCTTCTGTAATCAACCAAGGGAACCCATTCAACTTCTCTTCCACTTGGAATACCATCTACGTCTTCACCAAGCGGGGAGTCTGGAAATAGCCTTGCTCCTGGTCTTCCAGGCGAGACAACAGAATTCTTGTCATGATTAAGACTCATTTTTTTCCTCCAGTAATTTTTCAACAAGAGGCGCAACCTCTTGCATGTATGCAGTCATGTTCCTGCAAACTCTTTGTGAGTTGTGGTTGAAGAAGTCAAACCAAGCCATGATTCTGTCTTGCGGATGGAATCTTTCGACAATTTGCATTGCTATGTCTTGTGGATTTCCAATCAGCGCATTATTTGCCGCTTTGCTGACTTTATTCGGGTCAATAGTGCCCTCAAGCGCATTCCAATATGCACTCAAAGCCCTTTCCGCTTCTTCTTTTGCAGCCTCAGTTTGTTGTTCTGGAGTGAGCCCTTCCTCTGCATTCAAGAATACAAATGACGTTCTTGGCATATCTCTTCTATGCCATGAATTGCCGTTTTCTTCAAACAAATTATTCATTCTTTCATGCGTACTTTCGATCACTTCTGGTGAGGTAATTGATAGATTGAATACCTTAACTGGTGCAAATTTGTTCAAGAATTCTTGCGCTCTTGGATCGTGTGTCCCCGCAACTAATTCCAGTCTATGTCTGGGGAATTTTTGTGGTACAATTTTTAATTCTTCAAAATTATACCTCTTGTGGATTGGGATTTGGTCGGGTAACTCATCCAGCCCTTCCAATTCAACAGCTGCTTCTTGCACTGTTTTCCAATCTTCATCACTTCTAAAGTTTGAACGAGTTAAAATTGTCTCATATGTTGAATTTGAATCGAATTTCTCTCCGTTCAGAAGCCTGAGGAATATCTCTCCTGCTTCCATGAATATCTGCCCTCTGAGAGCAGGCCAAGCAGATGCTTCCACAGCATTCCTTGCCTCAATTCCGTATGGTCTTGCCATAAATTCGAATCTTCCCGCTGAGAATCCGACATGCAATTTCCTTGCAGAATTAGGCTCATTGAGTTCGAGGAATTGAAGCGTATTCGCTATTCTTTCTGCTTGTGATATTGGACCGCCACTTGCTAGAATTGAAACAACGGCGGAGCCTACATCGATTTCGTTGGTTCTTCTGAAGGTTTCAAGGGCAAGTTGTGGGAAATCAGTACATAGCCCAACTTCACCTTTCCAATGTGGAACTACAGGTCTTGAATTACTTTGTTGGGCTTCCGTTGACAGATGGGCTTGAGCAATCCATGCAACGCCAAAACCTAATTTGTCTGCCAACTCAACTTGTTGGAAGTAGTTCTGGAACATCTCCTTCTCAGTTGGAATATACCCATTCTCATCAGGAGTTTGGGAAATTGACAGGAAGATGTCGTGCTCCATTGTTAACCCGTGTAGGTGGGCGCTTCATGAATCCTACCACTGAAATTCTTCAATCAGAATTCATTATTTCGGTCAATTTTCCAATTCTAATTCTGACTTCCTCGGGAGCAGGAATGTTTGCATTCAAGAATGCGTGCAAAGTATCAGACAGTTGAAGCATTGCAGATTCCCAATCTTCCATTATTTCTGCAAGGTCCGCCAAGCCCCATCTGGAAACTAATTGACCACTAAGGTCGTCTATTTCCAGAGCAATCTCGAGTGACTTTTCCAATTGGTCTTTGGCAGCATTGAGGTTTCCTGTGGTAGCATTAATATGAGCTAAATCAGCAAGCGCTTCCATTTGCCCTTCTTTATCCTCCATCTTCTCAAGTAACCCTAACCTTGCTTCTTCGTGCAAAACAGCCTCCTCAAACTCACCTGATTGCTTAGCAATCGCAGATAAGACAGCCAAGCCATACACTCTGCCTTCGATATCTTCTGCTTCATCTCTAAGACGCATTGATCTTGAAACCATTGAGGAGGCAGCATCAAGGTCACCTGCAGCTAACATCATCAAGGAAGCATGATGGTAAATTGCTGCCGATAATGATTCATGATTTTCTTCACTTTCAAGTCCCATCGCTAATCCCAGGAATTCATCGGCATTTTTTCCATCTCTTTTCAGAGCCTCAAAATCTGCCCATCCTTCCTCTACTTTGTCCTCTGCAACAGCCTTTGCATGTCTTAGAAGTCTATCTGCTACCTCCGTCTCGTTTATTTCATCTGCAAGACCAACTAAATGCAAGGCTAAACTTGTGTTTATCCCTTCAGAATCTCCACCACCAAGAAGCATAGAAAGAACTTCTTTTGCGGTCTCAGGACTTATTTCTTCCATATTGATCCCTCAAATTGATCGAAGCCTTCCACCGTCAACAGCAAGAGATACTCCTCGAATTCCTCCAGCTGCTGGCAGCGCTAGGTATGTCAAAGCGCAAGCAGTTTCCAATGGGTCGATTAGTCTGCCAATTGGAACTTGGCTCATCCAACCTTCTTTGACATCCTCTGCAGATTTCCCTGTTCGAGATTGGATTGATGCGCTTAGAGAACCAAGTCTTTCAGTATCTGTGAAACCGGGCAAAATGTTGTTAATCGTAATGCAAGGATGTAATTCTCTTGAGAGTGATTTTGCCCATGAAGCCATCGCTCCACGAAGAGTGTTTGATAAGCCAATGTTTGGAATTGGTTCTTTTACGCTAGTAGAAATAATCTGTAAAATTCTACCGTATGATTCAGATTCCATTCCAGGTGCTAGCATTTGAACAAGGGTGTGGGATGCGTGAAGATGTCTTCTAAATGGAGCATCAAACTCCTCTAGTGTGTTTTGAATCAGAGGTCCCCCTGGTGGTCCTCCAGCGTTATTTACAAGGATATGTACTGGACCTTTATTTGCTAACAACTTTTCAATCTCTGACCTAATATCATCTTGATTTTCGAGATCTAATTGTATTGCTGAGTGAGAGCCCTGACCTAGAGAGGTAAGTTCTGCTGTCAAATCATTTAGCGAAGCTATATTTCTGCTTGCAACAGTGACATTTGCGCCACATTTTGCCATAATGATAGCCGTTGCTCTACCAATTCCTTTACTTGCTCCGCAAACTAGTGCATGTTTTCCCTTCAACGCATTTTGATTGAACGGGAAATCGGCATTTAGTAAGTCCATGCATCGGCTAAAAGATTCGATTATTAGAATCCTATCAGTGATTATTTTACCGAGGGATGATTCTATTCTTTCCAAGTTCCATGGAAGTTTTCGGCATTGTCAACCCTCACAAATAAGTCCATTGAAGACCACACTAGACTATTGAAACCGCTAGCCATTCCCTCAGGTCCTCCTGCTTTGGCAGTCATGAATTCGAGCGTATCTGAAGGCGAATGCCATTCTTGCCAGAAGGAGATGTCTCCTCCTGGGCTGAAGAAGTTGAAAGTTGGATAACCCTCTGAAAAGAAGGAACAGTGGTCTGATGCACATGATTCAGCAATTTGCCAGTAAATTGGATTTCCTAGCGTTGGTTCATACGCCAAATCGTCTTCGATTGTTGTACCAACCCAATCCATCATTCTGTTCATATTTTCGTCATTCGCTCCGGCTATACTAATCGACCAATCGTATTTTGTGGGCTCGAAGATATCACCGGTAAGTGGGTCGATGATTGGGTCTGTTAGTGGAACTATTGGATAATTCAATGAAACCATGTCAAAATTCATGTATGCTCTAACTGAGACATTTTCTGGCAGATTTGCGACATAGGCTCTGGTACCCAGTAACCCCTCTTCCTCACATGCCCAAAGACCAGCAACAACGGTGTGGTCAAATTCCATCTTGGCAAGTGCTTGAGCCATCTCTAAGGAAACAGTAGAGCCCGAAGTATCGTCATTTGCTCCTTCGTTGGTTCCACCGCTTGGAGGTGTGAAGGCATAAGCAATGTCAAAATGACCACCAATTACGATGTACTCGTCAGGGTTCACTCTTCCCCAATTATAGCCGACGATGTTCAATTGGTCTGGGTCATCAGGATATCTCGTGATTTCAACGTGGTCAAATCCATAACTTTCCATTTCCACTAACATCGCTTCAGCAGCTCTTTCATATCCAGCGCCACCATCGTGAATAGAAGCACTAGCGCACCACCTATTATTGTACTCTGAAGTAAGCATGTCAATCGTCTGATATGCTCTTCTTCCGTCAACTAACATCATTTCTTGACTCTCCACAAGTTGAACAGTAAAGTTCTCAACAAATTCACCAGAAGTGACGATAAAGTCTAGTGACTCCTTTTCAGTATCAAGAATTAACAAGTTAACGGTGATTGTGGATGGATCATATGTCATGTTCATCATATCTCTGAGGACGCCAAATTCATCCACAAAAAAGGTTCCAGCAGGTCTTTGAACAGTATATTCTGTCTCGGAGGATACATCGAAACTGAAGTATTGTCCACGCGGTGCACTCAATCCTTCAGTTTCTGTTAAAATCTCTAATTTTGGCTCGATTTCAACTTCCTCTGGTTCAGCAAAACAACCCGATAGCGGGGTTAGGAGCATCAGCAATGTTAGCAGAAGCGCAGTGCTTAGCCTGTGTGCCATGACATATCCTCAGTGGGTCTCCTTTTTCAGTTTTACAACCAATCTTGTATGGCATTCAAAATGACTAACCAATCATCGCTGGCAACGTCAATCACGGAGTAATGGTCTCCATTGAGCCAAAGTTTCTGGATGTCGCAATCTTTTGCTTTCATCACTCTGTAATAGGTCTCTGATTGAGAGATTGGCACATCAACATCATCTTTTCCATGTGCAAGTAAAACTGCGGTTTTTGGCGGATTATTAATCGGGTTCAAAATCTTCCAAACCCCCTCATTTTCCATAGGATCTGAGCCAATCCATTTTCTAATTGCGTCACCTTCATCAGATAATTTATCACTGTCAGCAGAAAACAAATCGCAAATTGGTGATTGTGCAATGGTTAGCCAGGGCTTTGTCTCTGCCTTAGAGGCCAACATAAGTGCAAGCTGCCCTCCAGCTGAGTGGCCCATTATCATCGACCTTGTCATATCTATTCCAGGAAGCAATGCTAACTGCCCCCAAGCGCGTAAAACGTCTGAGATAGTTTCCATCCAAACACCCGTATCTTCAGGACTCCAGCGTTTGAATTCGATATTCCAAGCAGCGATACCCGCATCAGCTAAATCTTCTGCTATGGGTTCCATTAGGCTTGAATCAAATTTTTGTTTCCAAAAACCTCCGTGAATTAGCATTACACAAGGAACTCCATGCCCTTTATCGAACTCTGAATCATCTTCGGGCATATACAAGTCTGCATATTGCCAATCAGAAGCACCCCACTGCATTCTGTCAACAATTGCCATATACCAAACCAATCAAACAGGCATATAGGGTTTTTTTTAATGCTCTGGAGGTAATTAATAGCAGGAAAAATTTTCCCTTTAAGCATAGTTTTGTACACAAATTTACCTTTTGTATCTCCAACCTAAGGTTCGAATTTGGGTTGCACAAAATCAAGGACAAACTCGCTTCCTGTCTCTAGGGAACAGGACCGTCTCTCTTACATTGGATGCTCCTGTTAATTTCATCAAAATTCTCTCAACACCAAGACCCCATCCAGCGTGCGGTGGAACTCCGTGACGGAAACCTGCAACATAGAATTCGAACTCTTCGGGATCAAGACCCATGTCTTTCAAATTTTCACACAGGATATCAATTCTGTGTTCCCTTTGCCCACCGCTAGTCAATTCGTCCCTTCCAAAGTTCAAGTCAAACCCTCTGGACAATTGTCTTCCAGTTGATCCAGTTTCACCTTCGACTTGGTGTATGTAAAACGGCTTTAGATCCATTGGCCATCTTGGTAGGAAGTAAAACTGCGGCAAATCTTCAGCAAGTAAATCCGAGTTCTCTGCATCAATGTCGTCTCCCCACTCGATTTTTCCGCCCTTTTCTTTGATGATTCTAATGGCGTCGTCATATTCAACCCTAGGGAATGGTAATTCAGGGACTATTACCTCGATTGGCTCTTCATCCTGCGTTGCTCTGTAATCGTTGATCGTGTTGATGTGTGATTTACATTCATCATCGTGAGCGATGGATTTCCAAATGTGATGGATCATCCTCTCAAGAACTCCCATCACGTCGTTATCGTCAGCCCAAGAGCATTCAATATCAAATGAAATGAATTCGTTCAAGTGGCGATATGTGTCGTGCTTTTCAGCTCTAAATGCTGGTCCTACCTCGAAAACTCTTTCCAGACCGCCGGACATACAGAGTTGCTTGAAAAGTTGAGGTGATTGATTTAGGTAAGCAGGAGTGTCGAAATACTGCATTGGGAATAAATCAGTTCCTCCTTCAGTTGCAGTAGCGACAATCTTTGGAGTGTGGGTTTCAACAAATCCCTCGTTTATCAGGTGCTCTCTGCCATATTGTAGAACCTTACCCCTTAGCCTAAACATAGCATTCACGTGTGCCCTTCTCAAATCGAGGAACCTATTGTCCAAGCGAGTATCAAGCCCAACGCTTACCGTATCGGTAACTCCGAGCGGGAGTGGTGCTTCAGCGCTAGCAATTACGTGCAAGTCGCTGACGAGAACTTCGTATGCGGGAGGCGGAGGAGTTTCGCCTTCCTTGACCTTCGGAGGCCTCTTTTCTGCTACTGTACCCGTGGCTTGAATGGTTGATTCCCTATTCAAGGATTGTAATAGGCTCAGTTTTTCCTCACCTAAAGAATCTGATTTTGCGAATATTTGAGTCATTCCAGTACCGTCTCTCAAATCGGCAAAGCAAATCGCTCCTTTCCCTCTTGACGCATGCAAGAAACCTGCAATCGTAACCTCTTGACCGATAAGGTCAGAGCCCTCGCTTTGAATTTGCCCTAGGGTGTGTGTTCTGTAATTGGTTGGATGCCATTGAGCGTTGCTCATAGCAAGTCGGTAGGTCGGTAGGTCATGAAATCATCGTTTGAATTTTGATGAGAATAACGGTGATTGATTAATTCATATATTTATTCCTTATTAGGAATATTCAGGGTAAAAAATAATCCAATACTTCATATAATCAAGGTTAGGCGGGCGCAACATGACTAGTCTGTTCACGTCTGAATCAGTTACATCCGGCCATCCTGACAAATTATGTGATGCTATCTCTGATGCTATAGTAGATGCTTGTTTGGCAGTAGATTCCAATGCAAGAGTTGCGGTTGAAACCTTAGTCAAAGGAAAAATCGACAAAGGATTAATCGTTTTAGCAGGTGAAGTTTCTTTGAACGGAAATGCGCCTGACTATGAGCAAATAGCACGAGATTGTGCAGAGAGTATAGGATACAATTCTCTTGCTATTGGTTTTGATTCCACGAGTGAAGAGAATTGTGATGTTGAGGTACACATAACAACTCAATCTGCAAACATCGCTCAAGGAACACAAGCAGAAGAAAATCAAGGAGCAGGCGATCAAGGATTGATGTTCGGATATGCTTGTGATGAAACTGAGGACTACGATGGATTGAAGGGCAAATATTTCCCACTAGCGGCTGCCCTTTCCCAAAGACTAACTCGAAGGCTCACAACTGCTAGAGAGGACGGAACAATGCCTTGGGCAAGACCGGACGGTAAATCTCAGGTCACTGTGGAATACTCAGAAGACGGCAGAGCAAAGACGGTTCATACAGTAGTTATCGCAATCCAGCACGATTCCAAGCTGAAAGATATGTTCGATGGAGACGAGAACAAGGAACTTGAGTACGTTAGAGATCAAGTAAAGCAACATGTTGTTGAGCACTCTATTCCTAAAGAATTACTCGGAGAATCTTACAGGCTTGTAGTGAATGGAACTGGAAGATTCGCAGACCCCGGTGGTCCTTATGCTGATGCGGGGATAACAGGAAGAAAAATCATTGTAGACACCTATGGTGGAATGGGTAGACATGGCGGTGGTGCTTTCTCTGGAAAAGATCCATCAAAAGTTGACAGGAGTGCAGCTTATGCAGCAAGATGGGCAGCGAAACACCTCGTAGCAGCAGGACTTGCGAGCAAGTGCGAAATTCAATTGGCTTACGTGATTGGTGTTGCAGAGCCGGTATCAATTATGGTTGAGTCATTCGGAACTGGTACATTACCAGATGCTGAGTTAACTGAAAAGGTCAAGTCTGTATTCGATTTTAGACCATCTGCAATCGCAAAGAATCTTAATTTGTTGAATCCAATATACTCTCCTTGTGCAGCAGGTGGACATTTCGGAAGAGATTCGAATAACGGCACTTTCCCTTGGGAAGAAATAAGCCAATCCATAATTTCTGAGTTGACTTCCTGATTTAGCACTTCTTAGTGCCTATTATCGACTCTTTTTTGCGATTTGCTAAAAGGGGGTTATCTCCTCGCCCAACTTGGTCTCATGTCAAAACGTTCCTTAAGCAGTGCTTCACTTGTTTTGTTGATGGTCTTATCGACGATGACTCCGTTGGTTGCTTTTGCTTCTGCTTCAAATGAAATCCACTTGAGTTTGAACTCTTCCCATGTCATGGTTAATCCGGGTTACTCAACTAATGTAACCTTAGACATAACCAATAACGAATCTACAATTCATGATTATGTTATATCTGTAGATAACTCTACCTTCTCATCAGCTTGGGAAATCATTCCAAGCCCGTACCTAGTAGAGGACATATTCCCAACTTGGACTAAGAATGCAACTATTGTAATCAGGCTCGATTCTTCAGCTACACCTTCTGATAATGGGCAAGTTGATTTGGTGGTAACAAAAAATGGAACAACGGTATCCGATACTATTACGCTCTACCTGAGCGTAAATCCAGTATATTCTCCTAGGATAGAAGCACAAGCAATCGGTGATAATGGGCTATTGAAAATAATGCCTGGTCAGTCGGTTGATGTGCAAGTGCCAATCTTCAATGATGGCAGCGTTACGGACACGATTCTACTGGATGTGGGCTCTGAACCAGATCTTGCAGCGTTTTGGGCTAACTGGACTTCAGGTCAAAATTCAAGCGGTAACTCCTCGGGCAATAGCAGTGGAAATAATTCAGGTGATTCAGGCAATCAAAGCAATAACACCGGTGGCAATGGTACAGGAAATGGTACTGGCGATACAGGAAATCAAACTGGGAATATGAGCAACTCAACATCCTCAATATCTTCAGTTTTGATGTTTGGAAACTCCTACACGCAACAAAATTCTCTTGATTCCTTAGTCCAGAATATCATCAACTCGGCAGGTGGAAATGTCAGCGTAAGTGCAATGACCGGTGGAGGGATGAGACTTCCTCAACATTACGGAAATGTCAACACGAGCGGTAATCAATGGAATACGACCTTGTCAAACAGTGCGTGGGACTATGTTGTACTCCAAGACCAGAGCCAAGTGCCTTCCTTCCCAAGAACTGACACATATTGGATCGACTCCAAAGATGCAGCAATTTCATTAGCAGATAGGATTGATGATGAGGGATCAGATGTTGTATTACTTATGACCTGGGGAAGAAGATCAGGAGATGCACAAAATCCTGTGAGAAATCCAGATTTCCCAACAATGCAAGCAAATCTTGAATCTGGATATCTCGATTTCCAAGATAATATGACATCAAATACCAATGCAAATGTTTGGATGGCACCAGTTGGTCTTGCTTGGGAGTCTGTTTACGATTCAGTTGTAGCAAATAACGCAACCCCAACTTTGCCAGGGAATACTTTCTACGATCTGTACACAAGTGATGGATCTCATCCATCTCTCTCAGGAAGTTACCTAACGGCTTGTGTCCTTTACTCTACACTAACCGGAATGTCTCCGGTAGGAATAAATGATTCAACTAACTTGAATTCAACTCTGAAACTAGAACTTCAACAACATGCAGCAGATACTGTGCTGAACAATACTCAATCCATTGCTTATCCTTGGCAGTCAAACTCCTCAGGTGGCACAAATGGTAGTTCATCAAGCCAGCCGGCAAGCTTCAGTTTGATGTCATCTCAAACAAGTTCTATCCCATCGAGTTGGGAAGTACGCTGGCTTGATGATACGGTTGAAAATCTCGCAGCAGGAGCAAGCGATCAAAAGACGCTCAGAATTACTATTCCAAACGGAACCACCCCTGGTTTCACAGGCGTTAGATTGTATTCTGCATCAGCCAATGGCAACTTCTCCACATCGAGTTTGTTCGTAATCGAGGTCGGTGCAGAAATGGGTCTCGATTTCGAATTCAATGACCAAGACAACGCATTCATACCTGGTCAGACAACTGATTCTTTCCTAACAATCGAAAATACAGGGACAGCGGAATCAACATATGATTGGCATATAGAATCTCTATCCTCTGGATGCGCAATTTCAAATACCGAGATGATGACAACGTTATCTGTTTCTCAGCCATATCAATTGCCGATTCAAGTTACCGTCAATCCTGACATGAACAAGAATGATGTTTGCAACTTTGAAATCACAGGTACTGCAAATAATGATTCCTCAATTTCATTTACTGATGATTTTGATGTCTTCGTTGATGAAGAGATTAACTACACTCTCAGCGGTCCTCAATCCGTTACCCTCGAGCCAGAGGTCGGATTGAATTGGAATATAGCATTCACAAATCATGGAACTGAGACTGTAGATGCTTACTTGTCTTTCACTGAACTGTCCGAAATTTCAACAACCCTGCAAAACAACAGAGTCCAAACAGTACAAGAAGGACAGACGATCACCTGGGAAGTTACCTCCGTTGCTTCAAGTGGGTATTCGGGAAGTGGATTTATCCAGAGTTACTGGGTTGAGAATGCAAACGGATTCAATTCTAGTTTCGATGTTGATTTTACAATCGAGCAGCAAGGCGACCTCAGTGTTATCGGACCGAGCAACAACAGAGTTTCTCTGGCAGTTGATTCAACAGGTCAACTTTCGTTAGAATTCCAGAATTCAGGAACTAGAGATCTCAATCTCACCTCGACAGTGTCCGGTCTACCATCGGGTGTTGACGTTAACATGCCGGAGGAATTTATGGTACAGGTCGGCGAATCAATGACTAATCTGTTCAATTTTACTGCTTCTAATACCGCAGATGTTGGTACAACTGGGCTAGAGTTTACTTTCACTGATGGTGATGACGTATGGACATTTAGCGTAGACATTCAAATCGTAGACTCTTACGCTGTAAGTATTACTTCGACTGATAACTCAATATCTGCAGGTTCTATAACTTCAGAGAGCATTTCATTATCAGTTACAAACTCAGGTACTTCTCCTGATACTTACACAGTTTCTCTATCAGCAGATGATGCATTGCAGTATTTCGATATCTCTTTGTCGAGTACCTCCCTTTCAATCGAATCAAAGGATTCAGCGGAATTAATTGTCACGGTTAGAAGAACTGGACAAGATGTACCAAACGACTTGATTGCGATGATTCAGGTTATTTCTATCTCGGATGATTCTTCGAGTGCATCTTATTCCTTTGCTGTTCAAAACGCTAGCGTTGGAGTTGACATGACCATTGCTCTCGGAGATAGAGAAGCAGGTCCCGGTGAGAGCATATCAGGAACGGTAGTTGTAACAAATACTGGTAACACGGAGGATACGCTCACAATTAGCATTCCAGATTCTGGATGTAATTTGAATGAAGCAGTAACATTGCAAGCAGGGCAATCAAGTAATTCCTTCTCATTCACTTGCACCGTATCGGAAAACGCAATCGCAGGATTGACAGGATTAACAGTAAGCTCCACTTCTGCTCTTGATTCTTCATTCACCTACGAAGAATCAATTTCATACAATGTTCTTACGAGTTATCCAGAATCCGGTTATGGTGAAATCATGTTGTCTCAAACAGACTTCGAGATTGGCTCAGATTCTGATGTCACAATTTTAGTTACAATCGTAAACAATGCTAACACACCAATTAGCGGTAATTTGGACATGATTGGAGAAGGTGCTGATTTGTTTATTGCTACTTGGACCTCAAAGTTGAGTGGTCAAGAAACCTCTACTTTCACAATTCCAGCAAAATCCAGTGCTCAGTTTGAATTGAATTTGATAACTGAAAGATCGGTTACATATGACGAGACTGCATCAATAAAGGTAGTATCAACCATCTCCTTAGGTGAATCTACCTCGACCCTTGAATCCGAATTAATTGATTACACTGTAATAGGATTGAACAGGGAGCCAAGTGGGATTACTCTACCATTTGACATCAAATTGGATAATGCACAGTCAATCACCGCTGCTTCATCTGGCTGGGTTGTGAGCATTTTGCTATTCTTGATTGTTAGAATGCTGATGAAATCACGCTCTAGACTGAAGTTAGAGTCGAAATTGAGAGAGGACTTCTTGGAAGAAGAAGAAGAGGAGATTGAGTCTGATCTTGGCGAAGGAGAGACTAGACTTCTCGATTCGTCAAGAGTTGAGTGCCCATCATGTTCATCAATTCTTGGAGTACCTAGTGGTTCGGAGCCACCGTTTAGATTCAATTGTCCTTCTTGCGGAGAGAAAATAAAGGTCGTAGAATGAATTCACTTCTTTGCAAATAGAAGGAAAGCAGTGTGCCCAAAATCACCCTTGCTTGGTTTTAGTCCACCCTTGCTCGCCCTAGACCAAGGTCTCTCAATAACCTCGCCTGCCCATTCGATTGTCAAACCAATTTCTTCGCAAGCATCCCATGCTGCCTCAAGTTGGATTGTAGTTGGCGCATAGCAAGCAAGCCTTGCTCCTTTAGACATATATGGGTAGCATGTTTTAATCGATTTTGCATGTTCAGGCATGTCAAGAATTACAGCATCTAAGGTGTCGTTATCCAGTGCTTTAGTAATTTCATTTTCAAGTTCCTCTACAAATCCGTTCAAGTGTGTATTCTTAGGGAATTCTGGGAAAAATGCAGCAGCTCGCCTTAGATTTTCAAGACCGACTTCGGCGTGTTCTTCTCTAGGCTCCACCGTTATGTGATGTCCTGAGTTACCTAAGATTCTGGCAATATGCATAGCAGACCCTGCGGAACCAAGTCCGGCCTCCAAAACAGTGTCTCCTGGACCCAAACCTAGCCTTGTTATGAATTGTCCAGCGTCCTTTCCAGAAATTGTTTGAGCTCTTCTGAGCATACCGTTGATCATTTCAGGAAGTCTTGGCTCAACCCTTGTCAGTATTTTTTGACCCAAGCCAACTTCATCTCCAACAATAATTCCTTTCAATGTGATAACAGGGTTGAAGACTCCAAGTCCCTTCACTTTTATTTTTTCATCCACTATTTCAAAGATGTGCATTCTGCCGTTTTCTTCCATTAGTGCACACCAATTCGGACTAGGCATAAGCACACCAGATGACTTCTGTTTTTCATTTCTGTTATTCTTTTGGTGAAATTAATAAATTTTTGAGTTTGAACTAATAGTGGAATCATATATATATCGCTCTTCGTTCGATAAAAACATGCAGACACCGCTTAAGTTCGCATCCCTATTTTTAACAACACTAATGCTTTTCAGCATAGCCGCAGCATTGGTCAGTCACCCTGTGGAGGAAATCGCTCCTCTAGAACTTGAGGAAATCCAAGAACCGAGCAAGGCTCCTTCACCCGGTCACGTTGTATTTGCACAATATATTTCATCAGATAATTGCCCACACTGCTACAAAGCAGGAGGCGGCTCAGCATCTCATCACAACCTAAAAGGTTCAAACGGCGATGAGTATGTGTACATCACTTACATGTCTGCATCATACGGAGACACAGACACCGCAAGAGCGGGTAACACCGGTCCTTACAACTGGCCTTGGACTGCATCTGGTGCTCCTATCGCTTACTTCGGAGACAGGACAGATTCAGCGAACACCGTCAGCGGTTCTGGCTCATCAGGAACAACATACGATTCAACATTCAGTGCGGGTGGTGGAATGCACTCTACTGTCAACGATTATTCAATGAGCGCTTCAATTTCACCTAATTCACAAGGTACTTTTGACATTGATATCTCTTACACCTACGTTGGAACTGGAACAGCACCAAGCAACATGAATTTGTATGCTGCTATACTAGAAGAGGACTGTTCTACTCACACTTACAACAGCGGCGGAGGTAGTAACTTAGCACATGGATATCACTGTTGGATGGGTTGGCTTACCTCGGGTAACACATACAAATCTGCGTCTGGTGGTTCTGGTAACGCGTTCGTACAAGTTTCTCCTTCATCAACAACACAAACTCAGTCATGGTCTAGCGTCCCTACCTCTCTAATCCAAGGTGGAACTGGTAACGCAATGGTAGTTGGTGTTTTGATGTCAGGAAGTTCTGTCTCCCTAGGTGGCTCTTCTCCTCACGTCTACCACGCAGTAGATTCAACAATGGGTCCTAAAATGGATATTGCAACACAGAATCTAGCAGTTGCACCTTGCTGTTCCTCTGATGGCTCTTACAAACACGGTGATACAATCGATCTCAGTGTTGATGTACGCAACATTGGAGATCTTGAGTATAACAGCGGAGGTAATGTTGAATTCTACTACTTGAACGGAGGAAACAAAGTTACCATTGATACACAATCTCTTCCAACCCTAAGTAACACAGGACCTTCCCAAACTAGTACATTCAACGCACAGTTCGATACCAGTGTTCTACAAACAAATGCCTGGAAAGCATACATAGGAGCTAGACTAACAGGAATTACAGGAGATAATGTACTAGGAAATAACGATGTACAAACATCCATCGACGCAAACAGAATTCCTACTTCCTTCAACCCTCAAGTCAACATCAACGAGGTTGAGAGAGGAGAAGAATTCACAGTCCTAGCAAGAGCGTCACACAATGATAACGTTGACACAACAGACACCACGACCTTTGAGGTTGAAATGTCCAAGGCAGGTCAGAATCAATGGGACCAAGGAATTGTATCTGGTGGTGACGCTGTAGTTTACCAAGGCAGCAGCAATGAAGGTAGAGAATACACGGTTTTGACCACCATAGATATGGAAGAAGGGTACTACGATATTAGGTCAAGAGCAGTTGACAGCCGCGGGCAAACATCCGATTGGACAACTGTATCAGGTTCAAACTCTGTGAAGTTAATCAACGCTAGACCAACAGTTGTTGCAGAACCAGTTCCAACTGTTACCTGTGACATCGAATCTACGATTTCTCTAGAGGGTCACGTATCTGATAAAGAAACCCCACTAAGTGATCTAACCATATCCTCTGATGCAAGCGAGTTCATCAGTTGGAATCCTACAACTAAGGAGATAACAGTATTATTCGCATGGGACGAGATTCAAGGTTGTCCTCTTGGGCAAAATGGAATTGAAATCACAGTCGATGATGGGTCTGATTACTCCAGTTCTTTCATGCCGTACGGAACCCTACTGTTCAATGTCATTGAGAATGGTCAGCCAAGATGGCAAGGGCTTCCAACACAAACAATCGACGAAGGTTCTTCTGGAATTCTCTCGTTATTCCCATTCGTAACAGACACTGATGATGAAGGCAACTCGATCTCTTCAGACCAGTTGACTCTATCTATTCTTTCCAACTCTAACCCTGAAATTATTACCGTTGACTTGACTGTTGACGAGTTGTATTTCGAGGCTGTTGATGACGACATCAACGGAGAAACAACAGTTACTTTGAGAGCAAGCGATGGTGAACAATACGCAGACCAAACCATTATCGTTAAAATCAACCCAATCAATGACGCTCCGAGGCTTGACACAACTGACATCGATGTAATTTCTATCAAGAGAGGTAAGCAAATGGTCATCGACCTTGGCAGCAGGGTATCAGACGTTGACGACCCTGCTAATGAGGCATTCATCACCGTCACACCGAGTGTAGCAGGAGCAGCAAGTTTCAATCCAATAGATGGGATCATGACCGTTAAATTTGACGACTTGGGCGAGCAATCAATTACTGTTGCAGCAGTTGACAGATACGACACAAATGTGTACACTTTGATAGTCAATGTGTATGACGCAAAACCATTTGTTGTTGATTCAGAAGGCGGAGATTCTGGATATATGGCAGTAAATCTTGAGGATTATTTAGTAGGGGACTCTCCAACAGCCTACATGTTCCTTCAGGATGGTGTTCCTGAATTCACAAGCATCGCCACAGAGTGGCAAATGTGTGAAAGCCAAACTGGAGTTTGTCTAGATTTGGTGCAAGAAAATCTTGATATCACCAAGACTTCCTGGGTGTATGAATTAGAATTCCCATCAAGAGAATTTGGATTGAAACTACTGGATGATGTCAAACTTACTGGAATTACAGCAGTGGATGATACTGGAGAAGAATACAAGTTGACTGAACCAATTTACTGGAGAGTTGACACATTCCCTCCATCTCCTTCAGAGATGACTAACGAAGAATTGGGAGAATACATCGAAGAACTTCTATTAGAAATTGAAACACTTGAATCCCAGATTGCTGAATCTTCTGGAGATACAACCTCAGCGGAAGAAGAGCTTGTAAACTTGAATGTAGAGTTAGATGCAGCATGTGCAGAAGACAGATACGACTGCCCTGTGGAAGATACGAAATCGGAAACAGAGCAGAATGAAGGATTCAACATGAATATCGTTTACATTGTCCTAGGATTGCTGATCATTGGATTAGTGATGGGAGTTCTCTTTACCAGAGGCTCACGTTCTTCAGGCGAAGTGGATGTAAAGTGGAACGTTGACACTCTACCTGCTATGGACCAAACTGCAAATTCAATGTACGGCGGTGCTCAAGAGATTTTCCACCAACCAGTAGCACAGCAACCAGTGGCACAAATTCAACCTGTTGCTCAAACACAGCCAGTTGCGTACTCACAACCAACTGTTGCTCCGGTTACCCAGCCTGCATATGTTGCTCCAATCCAGCCTCAAGGACCACCACTACCTGCAACAGGACTTCCACCAGGTTGGAGCATGGAACAATGGGCTTACTATGGGCAGCAATACCTCGATTCTTTGCAATAAAATCCTTGATTTTACTTTCAAAATGTATTGTTAGGTACCTGAAACCCCTAAAGGGGAGCAGTGTTTAGGTGTAATTATGTCAGAGGACTCCGAGGTCATTGAACCCACTTCCGAAGCTATAGTTTTGGAAGATTCTTCATCTCAAATCGAGGAAGTGGAAGAGGTTACAATTTGGGCTCCTGAGCCGACAAGTACCTCTGACGAGATAGTCAGTCAAACCGTTGATGAATGGATAGAAGATGTTGAATTTGAATCGACACGCGACGTTCCAATCCCAGAAAACTTGGTTGACCAGGTAATTGGGCAAGAGGCAGGTTCAGTAGTCATTAGGAAGGCTGCTGAACAAAGAAGACACATGTTGATGATTGGAGACCCCGGTACAGGAAAATCAATGCTCGCAAGATCAATGACAGCATTTCTGCCAAGAGACCAACTTGAAGATGTCTTGGTCTATCCTAACGAGGATGATGAGAATGAGCCAAGAGTACGCAGGGTTCCTGCAGGCAGAGGAGACAGAATCGTAAAGATGCAGAAAGAAGCATTGAAGGAGCAGAAGAAGAAGATGCAAAACATTCTGCTTGGTGTATTCGGTTTGATAGCAGTTCTAATTGCGTTTGCAGCCCTTCAATCTGAAGGCGGACTTATGACAATGATATTTGCAATGTTCTTGCTAGTATTTGGCTACATGTTCCTAAGGTCTAGGTTAGGTGGGGCCGACTCTTCAAGAATCCCCAAGGTATTAGTCAAGCATGACCCTAAAGAGAACCCTCCATTCGTAGATGCTACAGCAACACTTAGCGGAGCGTTGCTTGGTGATGTGCGTCATGACCCTTTCCAATCTGGAGGAATGGAAACTCCTGCTCACGACAGGGTAGAACCTGGTGCAATACACAGAGCTCACAAAGGTGTTTTATACATCGATGAGGTTAATTTGCTAAGGCTCGAAGAACAACAGGCTTTGCTAACTGCAATGCAAGACAGAGAGTTCCCAATCAGTGGAAGATCTGAGCGCTCAAGCGGGGCTTTGACTAAAACAGAAGCAGTGCCATGTGACTTTATCTTCATCGCTGCAGGGAACCTAGATGCTATTCAGGGAATGCACCCAGCACTAAGGAGCAGAATCAGAGGATACGGATACGAGGTTTATGTTAACTCGGAAATGCCGGATACCAACAGAAACAGAAAGAGACTAATTCGATTCATCGCTCAAGAGGTGGTGAGAGATATTGGCTCCCAAAGAGAAATTCCACATTTCGACAAATCAGCAGTTGGTGCTATCTTAAAGGAAGCACAAAGAAGAGCTGGAAGAAGAGGAAAGTTATCTCTTCGTCTGAGAGAACTAGGTGGATTGGTTAGAATCGCAGGCGATTTGGCTATGGAAGAAAATGCAGTTCTAACTACAGCAGACCACGTTCTAAGAGCAAGAAATATCGCTAAGCCACTTGAGCAACAAGTCGCAGATAGAATGATTGAGAAGAGGCTAGACTATGCTATGCTAGTTAATTCTGGTGAAAGAATTGGAAGAGTCAACGGGCTAGCAGTTCTTGGAGCAAATTCTGGACTTAGTGACTTCAGTGGTATCATGCTTCCAGTTGAAGCATTGGTAACACCAAGCCAAGGTGGTGGGGGTAAAATACACGCAACTGGAGGACTATCGGATCTTGCCAAAGAATCCGTAACAAATGTAAGCGCTGTTATCAAGAAACTTACAGGAAAAGATGTATCTGATTACGATATTCACATACAATTCGTTGACACGCACGGAGTTGATGGAGATTCTGCCTCAATTACAATTGCTACTGCGATCATCTCAGCACTGGAAAACATCCCCATTAGGCAAGATTTGGCAATGACTGGTTCTTTGAGCGTTAGAGGCGAGGTTTTGCCTATTGGTGGAGTAACTGCAAAGATTGAGTCTGCTGCAAAGGTCGGAATCAAAACGGTCATCATCCCAAGAAGTAACATGCAAGATGTCATTCTAGATGCTCAATATGTCAACAAAATAGAGGTGATACCTGTTGATACTCTGGATGAAGTTATGGAGCATGCGCTAATCAAGCATGAACACAAAGCATCGCTTGTTGAAAGACTAGGTGGAGTAATCGACAAACTTACTCCTGCAAACACTTCATCGACACCTTCTGCTTGAGGAGGTGTTTGTTTGGCTGAAAACGGTAGTAGAGCATTAGCGATTCTATTTCTTGTTACATTCATCGATATGATTGGTTTCGGAATAGTTATTCCTTTTCTGACTTATTTAGTCGAAGATTTGGCTCAAGCAAAAGGAATCTCGGCTGTTGGACTTTGGGTTGGGATAATTATGACCGCATATCCATTTGCTCAATTTATTGCAGCACCTATCTGGGGAGGATTGAGTGATAGAATCGGAAGAAGACCAATTCTTTTAATTGGTTTAATTGGAAACTCGGTCATGTTTACCGTATTTGGCCTGGCTCCAACTTTGCTAGTTGCATTAGTTGCAAGATTTTTTGCTGGATTCTTTAATGGAAATATTCCGGTAGCCAAGGCATACATTGGGGACGTATCCTCTCCAGACAAATTAGCTGGTAGGATGGGATTGATTGGTGCAGCATTTGGTTTAGGTTTCACTGTAGGTCCATTTCTTGGAGGAGAACTGTCATCTCCTGCATTAAGATGGGAATTTTTCCAGGGCACAATTTTCGAAACTTTCCCTTATCTTTTGCCGTGTTTATTCGCTAGTATTTTATCGGTGATATCTTTAGTAATCGCTATCTTTTGGCTGGAAGAATCTTTACCAGAAGATAGAAGAAAGGTTGGTGAAAAGTCAAGCTTTTCCCAGAATTTCTCCAAAGTATTCAAAGAATCATTTGATTTGTTTAAAGTTAGTCCATTTGGCAGATTAATGTTTACAGTAATGTTCTTTTTCTTCGGATTCACAATCATGCATGCAGTGTTCATTTTGTATACACAAATGCCTGTAGTAGAAGGTGGACTGAATTTCTCTGAGGCTGACAATGGAAGGATATTTGCCCTTATTGGAATATTTGGAATCATCGCCCAAGGAGTTCTTATTGGACCACTGAATAGGAGGTTTGGAACAAAAAAATTACTTGTGTATTCTTCCGTGATTACCGGAATTGGTTTGGTTCTGGTACCGCTTGGGGATCAATCAAATCCATGGCCATACATAATTTTGGTCTGTGCACTAATCGCAGGAGGTAACGGAATTTTCCAGCCATCTGCGAATACTATAGCAACTGAATATGCAAGAGAAAAAGATTTGGAACTTGGAATGGTAATGGGCTCTGTGGGGGCTGCAGGTGCTTTTGCCAGAGTTCTTGGTCCAATCACCGGCGGAGTTATCTGGACAATTACTGAAAGAAGTGGGCTAAATTACTGGTACACAATCGTATTTGCAGTCTGTGGTTTGCTCATGTTATTAGCCTGTATTACTTCTATGAGGCTACCGGCAACAAAGGCCAAATCTCCAACTCAATCAAAGGTTAATTGAAAAAGTAAAACCGCTCCCGCATTACATGGATGAGGATAGGGAGCAAACTTCGGTTCGTTTTTCTCGTCAACTTAGAAATATTGCGTATGTATGTATTTTGTTGACTCTTCTTACATTCTGGTCGATTCAACTCGAGAATGTCCTCAAACCCATTTTCATTGCAGTAGGAATTTACTTTGTTTTGAAACCTGGTGCTGATTTCCTCAGCAAAAATGGATTCCCTCAAATTTTATCTTTTTTGACGATGTTGTTGCTCTTCCTGCTTGTGGTTTCAATTGCTGGTTCATTTGCATATAACCAGGCATCCTCCTTGGTAGATGATGCTGAACGGATATCTGAGTATAATGATAATCTGAATAGTAAATGGACTGGTCTTAAGCAGGGGGATCTAACTGGACCAATGTTTGGAGACTCGGTAATCAACGAAACCTCATTACTAGGCGATGATCTTGCCTACATGGGAATTTTAGACGAGGGTGGACAATTATCAGACCTGATTCTTAGTTCTATGGCAGGTGTTGGTTCATTTATTGGTTCCACTATAACGGTGCTATTCTTCTTAGTATTCATAATTCTAGAAGCTAGCTATCTCCCAGGCAGGATTGAAAGAGCATTCCCAGAGGGTTCTTCTGAACGTGTTTCTCAAGTCAGGGTTCAGGTTGAAGAGAGTGTTAATACATACATTGTTGTAAAGACGGGCGTATCTTTTGGTGTTGCTACCTGTACAGCAGTAATCTTAGTTATTTTTGGAATTGATTTATGGTTCACCTGGGCTATGATTACCTTCTTGATGAATTATGTTCCATATATTGGTTCATGGCTTTCTCTTGTCCCTCCAATTGCTCTTGGTTTAATTCTTCATGAACCGGTAACGATTGCTTTTATGCTTGGTATCTTGGCTGGAAACCAACTAATGTGGGGTAATTTCATTGAACCAAAATGGGCAGGTAGGGCTCTTGATTTGTCTCCTCTAGTCTTGCTAGTTGTATCTGCCTTCTCCTTCTGGGTATGGGGAATTGTTGGTATGGTTTTAGCAGTACCATTTGCAGTCATGTTCAAGATAGTTTTGGACAACATAGAGGCTACAAGACCCGTTGCAATCCTTCTGTCTGAGAAAGTTATGTCCATGGACAGAGCTTGGGAGATTGCCATCAAGGATGGTAACCTATCTAAATTTGAAATGAAGGTTATTCGAGACTTGCAATTCCAACTAGGAGTCGATGATTTAACAAATTCAAGAATTGCAGCAAGAATGACAATTGAGCGTGTTCAAAAGAAAAAGAAAATTTCTGAAGCTCAAAAAGATTTGATACTGGGTGGAGCACGATTAATTGAATCTAAGGAATATTGCGAGGAGCTAACAGGCAAAATACAGACTGGAAGCATGACAACAGATGTCCACTTTGTTCTCAGTGAGTTGTATAATAAACTCATCAAAGAAGAAGAATTAGAAGCATCTACAGAATCTCTGTGAGGATCTTCTCAAGTTCTGTATTAATCATTAGAATCAATGTTCCAAATTCTGGAGGAATGTTTGGATCTTCGTATAGTTCCTCTAATTTTGCTTGAGTCATAGCAACTCTTAGGTCTAGTTGTTTTGATTTGTTTAATAACCACTGCTCGCAAACATCCTTTGATTGCTTGCGAATATTTCTTGGTACTTTTGAGTCATCTAGTTGGCCAATAACCGTAGCGACTTGTCCTAACTTGGTTTCTGTATCCATGCAAGTTCACCCTTCCGATATCATGCTGTGTGTGGACCCCCTTTAAGGTGATTGCCACCATCCGCTAGACATGGGCATAGAGCCGAATTCAGTAATTGGATGGGCTCGAATAATCACCATTTTCCTCTGTTTTGCTTGGGCTGCATGGCTTGACCATCTGGAAAGAAGGGTTCCCAACCAACACTGGTTGACTTGGTCTCAGCCAGCCGCTTTTCTAATGCTGATGGAATTAATAATTGCTAAAGCAGATATCAGTCTGTATATGTTTGCAGCAGGTTTGTTTGCACTTGCATCTATTTCGGTAATTGGAAGACCAACTATACGAGATATAATGCAGGGAAACAGGTTAGATGTTATTGTCTCTATTTGGTATGTAGTTGGGATAATCGGGCTTCTCTTAGGGATTCCCAAGTACGGAATTGTCGAGCCTGCAGACTTATTGTTAGGCAATATCGATGGGCTAACTTTGCTTTGGTGGCAATTTGTAGTAGTGATTTTTGTATTGATAATTATTGATCTTGGGTGGAGGTTTAGATTAATTCACGGCGGGGCGGATGCGAAAGCATTGATGCTAGTAGCACTAACTCTTCCACATTGGGAAACAGTTCCAGTCTTGTATGAAATCCAGACAGATACTGCTCTAGGTCTCCCTCCAGCCATATCTATATTGATGTGGGGTGGTCTAGCATTTTTGCTGATTCCTATATTTACCACGGTTGAGAATATTGTGAAGGGGAATATCAAATCAGCAAATGATATCATCAGAATGTTCCACACAGTCAGGATTCCTCTAGATGAGGTGATGACAAGACATGTCTGGCTATTGACTACAGTCATTGAATCCGCTGATGGTGAAAAATCTGTTACTCACAATCTAAAGGCTCCAAGAAAAACTCCGAGTGATGAGCAATTACAGAAACAAGTTGATGAATTGAAATCGATGGGTATTGATTCGGTGTGGGTTTCAAGAAAGTTTCCGTTATTGGTATTCTTATGGCCAGCAATAATTCCGATGATAATTTGGGGGGATTTCATGGGCTTAGTGGCTATACTGGTAGCCTGATTAAAGGGTAATGATATAGAATCAAGCGCCCTTTCTCTCGATGTTCTTAGGTCTTAGTCCCTTGTATCCGCACTTTCTGCAGCGAGTAGCACGGACTGCGTTACGAGCATTGCAACGCATGCAAATCTTCCTGTGCAGAAGACGTGCTTCAGCCTCTGGGAATCTAGCCATACCACGCCGACCTACTTCTCGTATATAACCGCAACCTTCACGCTAATCGAGCAACTGTTAGGATAGTATAGTTCAAACGGTGTCTCTAATTCAATAGATTTGTGCGGATTACAAGATTGCCAGGTATCCATCACGATTCAAACGTGGTTCTTGTACAAGGCAAGGCATCATCTGTACTAATTAACGCAGGAACATCATGGTATCAGATGTTGCAAGTTGAAAGAATTAGGGGGACCTTAGAAGAAAATTCTGCAGATATAGATACTATTCTTTTGTCGAGTAGAAGATTTCCATTTGCAGGCGGTTGTGCTCACATGCTTGAGTCATTTCTTGGCTCAAAAGCGTACATTGGAAAGGAGGGGTTGTCCTCTTTGCAGACTGGAGATTTCTTTTCCACGTGGGCAAATAGATATGATTCGGACATGCCTGCAGTTGATTCTAACTTAATTGAGAATAATTCGATATTCGCAGTAGGTGATGGAGAAATCAAGTGTATTTCCCTACCAGGTCCTGCTCCTGAGGAGATGGGATTTTTCATCGAGGAGAGGAAAATGATGATTCTTGGCTCGATTCTTCCCCGTGCAGATCGTCCTGCAAGATGGGACTTGCCGGGAGGAAATCTGGTTGATATGATTGCAAGTATGAAGAAGCTTAGTGCGATGAATTTGGAAAAAATAGTTCCAATGACTGGACCTGCCATAGTGGGTAAAAAGAGAATTTCAGAGGTTCTGAAGCAACATCTTCACTTTTTTGAAGAATGCTTTGAAAATGATGGGACTGTGAAGAAATCATGGCCCAAACCGGCAAGAACTGCAATATGGCTAACACCTCCAGATCCTTGGAATCTTGAAGAAAAAGAAGCCTGATCACATTATAGCACTTATTTTTGGACTTTCACGAGCGATAACTCGCTGTGAATATTTTGGCTTGAAGTGTTCCAATTTCTTACTCATATCAATTTCTTCACCACTCCAGTCAAACGTTTTTCTAGTCCAGCCTTGTTGTGCTAAGATTATTTCACCACTCAACTTTATGGATGTAATCGGTCCATTGGTTTGGAATAACTTGATGCTTCTATTGGGGACATTATCGCCAAAATTCCAAATTTCTCCATTCTCAAGGCCTGCTAAGAATTTCTTTCCTATTTCATCAATCAATTCTATTGATCTAACCTTGCTTGAATTCAGGCTGAACTCATTAGTGATTGCCATACTTGGTATATTCAAGATGGTTATTTTGCCTGTTTCTGTACCAATAGCAATCTTGCCTAAGTTTCCTGTTGCATTTCTAATTCCTAGCATTACGCTAACCCTTGAGGTTAGCCTTGTAGTCGATTTATCTCCATTATTAGACTTCCATGTTATTGTGTTATCTGAATAAGCAAAACATGATCCTGTCGAAGAAATAATGCTTCGGATGACTGTTCTTCTTTGCATACATCTGAAGGTCGTGCCAAGGGTTATACATCCTTTCGATGAGAGTAAAGTGAAAGTGAAATATGATTTCTCAATAGTGATTGCTATCATCCTTAGAATGTTTCTTCCACTTTTTGTAGCAGGATTTGCAAACCCTTACTCTTCCTTTTCTTATCGTGAAGTTTGACCCCCAAACATCCTCTGCATTTTCGATAGAAAGGGACCTTCCGCCCATGGACTTGTCTGCCCAATTGTCACAGTCATTAATGCTACAAGGCTCAGTGCCTTCTTTGACTTTGGAGGAAGATTTTTTTTCATCTTCACCAGAGTCTTTTCTGTGCTTACGGGCTTTGGACTTGAATCCCATGCAACCACGGACATGAAGCCTATTGATGAATGTTACACAAATCAAGACTGATTTCTGCCCTCGATTAGAGCGATTAGGTTACTCAAGTCTCTATTTATGCCCCTTAAGGTAACCTCGCTGACTTTAGCAATTGAACAAATATCGGACTGTGTTCTTGAGTTGTCAACATTCTGGGATGCTTGGTAAATGAGAGCTGCAGCAATTCCCATCGGCTTTTTGCCTTGCCACTCTTCCTCAAAGTCAGCAATTAATGCCCACAATCTGTAAACTTCTTTCAAAGCAGATGGTGGTAATTCCAAGTCGGAAACAAATTTGTCAAAATATTGGTCAGGTGACGTTATCTTGTGCATATTTAGTCTGCGAGAGACCTGTCTGATTAGTCTAGACAATTCTTTCTCACCAATTTGGAACTTCTCTGCGACATCAGGAATTTGCTTTGGAATGTTGAATTGTCTTGCAACGAGATAGACACAAGCAGCAGCCACTCCAGCAATAGATCTGCCAGTGACGAATCCCTCTCCAGATAATTTCCTGTAAAGTCTTGCAGTTTCTTCTTGCATGCTTGAGGGTAAACCAGACTTGTCTCTAATCATCTGGTTTGCTTTAATCAAGTTCCTTTCCCTTGACTTGTTTGTCTTAGAGCGCTCATCGATGACTCTTCTTCTTCTCCAGTCTCTTCTTGCCTTACTGGACATTCCCCTTGTTGAAATAGAACCTGAGTTCAAGTCCCTAGCATCAATTGTAGTGTTCAGTCCTTTGTCAGCAAGAGTGTAAGTGGTAGGGTTTCCTACTCTTGACCTGTCTTGACCATCGTTATGGTTGGTCCATTCTGCTCCCGGGTCGATTACATTATCCTCGACAACAAGACCGCAGGAGTTACAGGCAACTTCGCCTCTAACCGCATCTAAATTCCAATCAACTGCGCCACATTCGTCGCATGGTTTTGTATGACCTTCAATGGTTCTACGAGAAGGCCGTGCAGAGCCTAGACCATTTCTTGTTGGCGCATCTTCTTTCTGTGTCTCGAACGGATTATTACCTGTTTTACTAGATCTCATCTTCTCAACTCCTTGTTACATAGTCACACTCGAGTATATATAAATGCTTGCCCGTACTGTTTGCTACAAACAGTACCATGAAAGCAATTAAGTGTTTTTTCTAACACTGCAACTTATATTGAAATTGATTTCGATACTATATAAATTTAAGGGCGGACATGTTCTGCTAACTTCCAACATTGAGAAATTGGTTTCCGTTTTCCAGTTGGATTTACATGAAAAAATCAAGAGAGTGAAGTTCAAAGACCAATTTACCCTGCAAAGCATGGGGAGATTGAATGCCAGCCACTATTATTCTCGGTTCGCAGTGGGGAGATGAAGGAAAGGGTAAACTCGTAGACAGGCTTGCTGAACAGGCAACCTGGGTAGTTAGATTTCAAGGTGGTAACAATGCAGGCCACACAGTAGTTCTTGGAGACCAGGTCTTGAAATTCCATCTACTTCCAAGCGGAATCACAAGAAAGGAATGTAATCTAATCTTGGGGGATGGAATGGTAATTGATCCATGGGTACTTGACACAGAGCTCAAAGGCTGGGAAGAATCAAGTGGTGAAGATCCAAGCGGTGACAGATTATTTGTTTCTGAAAGAGCACACATCATCCTACCATATCACCGATACATGGATTCTCTAGACAAGAAAATCGGAACCACTGGGAGGGGCATTGGTCCAACATATGCTGACAAAATCAACAGAATCGGTCTGAGATTTGGAGACCTTGCGGAAGTCATTGATGACTCGCATTGGGCTTCTTCTACAGCAGAGAGAATGAATGCTGCACTGGAAGCAGTCGGTAGCAAGGATAGAGTTAATGCATCTGATTTAGCAAGTGAAGTAAAGTGGATTTTCGAGCGATATCAATCAGCAATAGCACCGACTGGTGTTATGCTCGATAATGCGCTAAAACTCGGAGAGAGAGTCATCTTAGAGGGTGCTCAAGGCTGCTTACTGGATATCGATCAAGGAACTTATCCATTTGTTACATCATCTGTAACTTCTAGAGGCAATGCAACTCACGGAGCGGGTATACATCCAGGACATGTTGATGAGGTAATTGGGATCACTAAGGCCTACATTACGAGAGTGGGCAATGGTGGAATGCCAACAGAATTAGAGGATGAAATTGGGCATCATTTGGGTACAATTGGACATGAGTTCGGAACAACAACAGGAAGGAAGAGGCGCTGTGGTTGGTTTGATGCCGTTGTAATGAGACACGCACAAAGAATCAACGGATTTACTGGGCTTGCTTTGACAAAGTTGGACGTTCTTGGTGGCTTAGAAGAAATCAAGATTTGTGTAGCATACGAATTAGATGGTAAAGAGATTCACGAAATGCCAAGCAGTGCTACGGCATTAGAGAGATGTAAACCAATCTATGTTTCAACTCCAGGTTTTCCAGCCCATTCTCTAGATGAGTGGCTAGACATTGCTAAAGCAGCAAATAGGGATGGTAAGGGAATCAATGCTTTGCCAGCTGCTGCTCAAAATTACATCAGACAACTTGAGGGCTTGTTAGGGGTTCCAGTCACCAGTGTAGGTGTTGGACCAGATAGAGATGCTACTATTGATTTGGTCTGATTCCAAACTAGCAAATTCAAGGTGAAGGCTCAAAAAGGGTAAGACCTCCGCTCGGCTTACAAGGGCGCTTAGCTCAGTTGGAAGAGCGTCTGGTTTGCAACCAGAAGGCCGGGGGTTCAAATCCCCCAGCGTCCACCATTACCTATTCTGAGAGATTGAT
>PBDU01000007.1 GCA_002718195.1 Methanobacteriota archaeon
CCTTTATATCCTTTTTCGTAAGAATGAAGATAAGAATGAAGATAAGAATGAAGAGCAAAGAGAAAGATGGTAGGTATGTCGACTTCGACCCTTAAAAGAATATAAAGCTATCTCGTGATGTTTATGTTTTGAAAGATTGTAAGTAATGAGAAGAAGGTACGAAGGTAAGAAGGAAACATAAGAAACATTTATATACCCACGATGCCTTTATATCCTTTTTCGTAAGAATGATATGTCGACTTCGACCCTTAAAAGAATATAAAGCTATCTCGTGATGTTTATGTTTATGTTTTGAAAGATTGTACGAAACAACTAACCCCGACCCGTTAGTCTCTTGATGCGACTCACCGCCTCTCCACATGTTCGGTATATTCCGACCAACTGCTCGCTAATGTTGTTGTTCTCGTTGTTCTCGTTGTTCTCGTTGTTCGCGCAGAGAACACACACGAGCGCGCACCCAAGCACTCCCACCACATCCGTGCTGTTCGGCATCACCATCCACATGCACGCCCCTGACTCCTCTGCCATCCCCATCCTCATTCCTGTTTTCAACATGTAGTCTTCGGCCGCCTTCTGCATCATGCCTAGCATCATCATTTTTTTGGGATGGCGCTCCTAAGCTCTTATATTATACACATGGTCCTGATATTTTTAATCGCTTTTGATTCAGATATTATCAAAATATTATCAAGATATTGTCGTCATATCATCATATCATCATATCATTATCATATCATTCGAATTTGAATATAAAGACATCTTCGACACTTCTTGGTTTGAACTACTCCTCCCTCCTCACCCGCCACGCCACCACCCCACGCTCACGCTCGTCCTCCCCGTATGATGGCGTTATTCCTCGGTAGTACTCCGCTCCACTCGACGCGTCCGTCACCCCCTCCACCCTCGGCAACAAATTCTCGTACCCTAACTCCTTCAATGCCACCTCGAACGCGTCCGGCGACGCCGGATACTCCCGACGCTCCTCAATCACCACCACGTACGAGTCGTCCTCCTCCCCAATCGGTTCGTTCCGATGCACCTCCACTCTCGTGCCCTCAACCCAGTCCAAACGCTTCTCTTTACCCGTCTTCTCGTCCAATGACCTCGGACGCATCTCCCAGCTCTTCTCTCGACCCAACGTCTCAAAGTGCGGGTCCTGCAACTTCATGCTCTTCATGTCCTTCGTTCCCCCCTTCTGCCCCTTCTTATCCACCTCCGCTCCAAATAACTCCACCAACTGGTCGTACCCACCTATGTAGTCCACGTCTCGCGTCTCCTCGTTCTTCCGCCAGATGAGCGGCGAACTCTTGTGCTCACTAAAGTTACTCATCTTCTCTCTGTCGTTCCGGTCTCTATACTTCACAAGCATCTTCATCGCTGCCTCTATCGCCGTCCTCAAACCACCCTTACCATCCACCACGCGATAGTCGTCCATACTCTCGCTCTCCAATACCACCTCGTACCGCACACCCCTCTCTTTAAGTTCTTTTATCGCACTCTGGTAAAACCCACACTCCTTGCATCCCGCAATGTAGTACATATAACTATCACTCGGACTCGGATTCGGACTCGGATTCGGATTACCGCCCGACATCGTCACCCCCAGCTCTGATGATGTCCTTTTTTTGCTATTGTTCTCGTCGTCCATCTCGGAATTCTCATTCTCATTACTCTCACCACTCTCACTCTCGTTACTCTCACCACTCTCACTCTCGTTACTCTCACCACTCTCACTCTCGTTACTATGAACACTGTCACTCTCATTGTCGTCACTCTGAACGCTCTCACTCTCGTTACTCTCTTTGATTGCAGCATTCGATGATGTCAAATCGGATGCCCTCGGCATCGATGTCGATGTAGTTGGGATGTTTTGTTCAGAATTCGCAAGCGTTAGCAGCCCTTTTTTGGTAATTTGACTCTGTAGCGCAGAGTCCTTGCCTATTACCTCAGGTACGTAGTCGGTCGTGAATACAGACGGCATTTCTCCTGTGCTGAAGTACGCGTCCAACTCATCGTCCGAAAGCGCGTCGTCGATGTTCAGACTCAGCTTGCGCCGCTGCTTCCGGTCCTTCTTCGCCTCGGTCCGCCACTCGGTCTCCTGCACAACCGAACCCTTCCGCTTCGCCGACGTCTCGTAGTAGTCCGACAGCTCCCGCTTCAACTCCTCGTTGTACTGATTGTACTTCGTCGAAACCGTCACCGAACGCGTCGATTTCATATTCTTCGTCATAGATGACGATGAAGAGTCGTCCGTATTTCCGAATCGGCCGCCACTCTGAACATCATTCCCTCGGAACTTCTTGCTCTTTTTTGTTATAATCGCACCCTCATCAAAGTCCAGGTTGTACATCTCTATCCACTTTTGAACCCGCGTCTTCCGCACGGACTCCATCTCTTCTGAACCCAAGTAACGCGAGCACTGCAGCTCCTGCTGAATTACCTCGCTGTCGTCCGTCAGACACGTCAGCAGCGTGTTCTGGATGTCGTATTGCACCGAGATGTTGTCTGACATGCGCCGCACAAACTCGACCACCTGCTTCTGAAATTCGTCCGGCACAAGCGACTCGTCGAAGAGACACTCGTTCGTCTCGAAACCGGCCACTCGGTCTACTAAGCCATTCAGCACCTCATCCGGTATCTCGCGCTGCCCCGTGCAGACCACGTAGAACTCGCCGCTGTCCGGATTGCTCGTCAGCGGCTTCACCAATCGCACCTCGTCGAACGCCCAGTGGTAGCAGTAGAGCAGGCACATGAAGAAGCCGCTGGCCTCGAACGACTCGGGAATGTTTCGGATGTACGGCAGGAAGTGCTTCGTGATGCTCGAGCTCCCTACCGAGCCGCACGCGAGCACCATCAGCATCTGGCACAGGTCGATGAGCTGCAAGTCCCGGAGGCCCACGCCCTCGCCGTTCATCCCCGCATCGCCCGTAATCAGGTCGGGGCCCGCCCCGCCGCACCACTCGCGCACGTACTCGCGATACCACCGGATGTTCTCCGGATTCGTAAAGTCGCCCGTCCCGTCCGCCCCGTAGACCCAGTGGTCCGGATTGCCTCGGATGAAGCCGTACTGGTCCGCGAATATCCCCTCGCCGTACTTGGCCTTGTTGCTCGTGTGCTGGCTATCTAAAGACATCGCGCGCCAGTCATACCCCACCGGCTTCGACCGTGTCCGCAGATAGTGCGTCGTGCAGTATATCCACTGGCCCGGCGCCTCCGCGATGTGAAACACGCGCAAGTCTTCGACAGCCTTCGGCATCGACCGGTCGGGTTCTCGAGTCGGAGCCAGCCTTCGGCGCTCTAGCGCAAGCACCTGCGGAACCAGCTCGTATATCTCCCACAGCTTGACAAACGCGTTCGAAACCGGGACCGCCCCGCCCCCGGTGGCCTGCCGCAGCATCCCGCTCACCTTCGCGCTCACGCCCCGCGTAAAGTCCTCTGAGACCGCTTTGATTCGCCGCATCGCCTCGGTGATATCCTTTTTGTCTTCTTTGTTTTTCTCATTATCGGTCTCGTACTTCTCGACCAGCGACTGCTTTACCTCGAAGCCCGCCCCAGTCATCTTCTGCACATCCTCTAGGGCCGTCGAACGCCATGATGACGATGACGAGCTGGAGCGCGAGACCTCGTCGACGGAGAGCTCCGATTCGTCTCTGTACTTCATTAGTAGGTGAATAATGGTATTGCTTAGCGAGAACAGCTTGGTCATGGTCGATTCGTTGTACTGCTTGATGTACGCCAGATTGGCCTTGTTGTAAGGAATACCGTTTCGCTCAAAGTACTTGATGAATGTCATTGTTCGCTCGTATAGCATCTTCTCTCTGTGCTCATCTTCGACGTATGAGGTGTGATAGTCTTTGGGGTCCGTTCGTAGTACGTATCGCTCGGTTGTTTCGTAAATGTATTTGTCCATATTGCGGTAGTACCGGTCGAGCTCGGAAATGAGGTGGGTTCCCTTTATAGTCGGCTCCACCTGCAAATTCACATCGTGCAAGACCTGCATCGACGCCATCGGCTCCTCGTCCTTAAACGCGTCACGCAGACCGACCTCATCCAAATCGACACGGTAGCCGAGGGCCGTATTATCGCGGTTGTTCGAAAGCAAGTAGTGCAGATGGCGTAGAGACATGCATGCAAGGTAAGCGTACGGGCGCGTCTCGATGGATATTGACCGAAGCGCATCCATTGTATCGGCTGGTACGTTAGCCTTGAAGCCTGTCCATGTCAGAACGGTTGAATTATCATCGAATATGTAATCATCAAAATGGACCGAGAGCAAGTGGAGTAGTTTGTGTAGCGCGTTGTTTAAAAAAGATGACCTCGGCAGAAAAATAACCAGTGTTCCTCCCTTTCTCAGCTTACTCAAAGCGCACGTGACAAACAGATAGTAGTTGGGAACCTTTGATTGCAGATATAATTTGTAATAACTAAATTGGATATCCATCACCATCGTAACGATAACGGTGTCATACGTGGTATCAGCATCGTGTTTATTGCTCAGTAGGTCTGATGCATCGTTGAACATTTTATATTTAGCTTGTGATACCCCTTTTTTTATAAGTTCATCCTCTTTCGCTCTGTACCAATTCTCATCTTCTTGAAACAAATATAGGTTCGTATCAAAGTCTCGGTAACTGATAAAGTTGAAATAGAATATCTCGAAATCGGCCACTATCAGATTTCGTTTGTTCTCAAATAGATGCACGTTATTATCAAAAAAGATGTACTTTTTGAAGTTTTTGGTTTGCTCTTTTTCATTAAAACGGTAGTATGGCGTCATGTATTTGAAGTCACTCGGAATATAGTTCATAATTTTGAAGTCGTTGCATGCTTCGTCACTCAGTTCAGGTTGTAGTCGCAAATATTTCGTGATAACCGTATGTTCATACATGACAACCTTGGTTAAATCAACTATGTATTCCACTTCATTGGCAAAGTAGTCTCGAATCTCTCTTATTTGAATCATTTATTACAGTAGAATATATTATTGTTCCGATTCTATTTCTTATTTGTTTTCTTTTTTGTTTTAGTAACACTTAAACGATATGTAAGGTGTTAGCATCACGGGCGAAATAATTCTCATCTCTTGGTTCTCTTGGTTTCCGTAATTAGAATAGTAATTGGATGCTATCCTTAGATTTTTAATACAGTTTGAT
This sequence comes from Methanobacteriota archaeon, assembly GCA_002718195.1. Classification (GTDB taxonomy): domain Archaea; phylum Thermoplasmatota; class Poseidoniia; order Poseidoniales; family Poseidoniaceae; genus MGIIa-L4. The sequence continues at coordinate 5,154 of PBDU01000007.1, forward strand.
AGTAGGACCAAACGATAATTAGCGATAATCGTAGTATAGTCTGAATATAAGGGATTTTTATATTGCGATGGATTAAGTATTTGCACATGAAATGTTCCCATGAACAAGTTTACAATTCGATTGCAATAGAGGTCCATTCTTTCCTCATTTTTGTACAAGTAGTTATCATTTTTATTTTGAAACATTTTCATGTTCTTATCGTCATAATAGCATGCTTTAGACTCAGTTATAATCGTATTATAAATATCTTGCAACTCTTTTTCATTTTCTATATCGTATAGAGTCCTCAATCCATTGTAATACCGAAGAGATTCAATCTCATCTTTCGTAAACAACTCCTCCGGTTGATTAGGTATCTTTTTGTTAAGTTTCTTTTTGTTAAGTTCCTTTTTGTTGAGGATATTGTCGATTTTACGAAGCACTCCATCTATATCTACATTTTCATCTTCATCATTTATGTTTTTAAACGAGTATATCCATATGACCGGCTTATCTTTGTCTAGTTTGAACAGGTATAGTATTTTTTCATCATGAACATATTTGACATGTACATATTTAATATTGCCATTAATAATCTTTTGTTCGTTTTCTCGTTTATTCCAAGGAATTCTAAATGATGATAGATTTTCTAATACACTTTTTAGAAATTTAAATACTTTAATAGGATACATGTTGTATAACTTCTTATTTTTGACAGAACTATCATTTATGTCTGTTTCCAAGTTTTTTAAAGCATCAGAAAAGTTGGTACATAAAGGCTGCGACACAAGTGGACTTGCCCACTTTGTAGTTTTTACTAAATCTTTTTCGTATGCGTCTTCATTGACTTTTTTAAAGTGTATCCTTTTATACGAAGGTGTATTTTTGTTCTTATCTTTAGACAGATACTGGTATTTTTCACACTGAGACTCATCACGACCGTAGCTGTCGCCCAAATATTCGGATTTTGGCAAAAGTTTCTTTAGCTCTTCAAGTGATTTTGTGTTCAACTGTAAGTTACCATATAACTCTTTCAAGTTGGGTTTTAGACAGATGTGGTAACACTCGTCCATGTATGTTTTATCCTGTTTTTCCAACACCACATAGGCATCCACGTGGAAATTATTGAGTGTATTACAAATAACGACTTTGGCTTTGCACGATTTCAAGTTGTCTTCAAATTGTTCAGAATCAGAATTATCAATACTAGTAATAAAATGCATGCCGGATTCGGCCTCCTCTTGCATGCCCGGAACGGGCTGCTGTCGCTTGCCGGAACGGCTGCCCGAAGGCATGCCGGAACGGCTGCCCGAAGGCATGCCGGAACGGCTGCCCGAAGGCATGCCCCCTGATGAAGTTCCTCGCAGCGCCGCAAACCGATTTTGCAAACCCATATCATTTTGCTCTTGCTCTTCTGTATCATGTCTGTTGATGAGCTCTTCTTTGATATAAAACGTATAATTGACCTTCTGGAAGAATTCCTTTTTGAGACTCAGGTTGTAGATGATTTCATCAAGATGTATAGAGTTATGAATCGTGTGCGCGAACGTACCAAAGTTGCTTGTCGGATGAACGTACTTGACCTTGATGTACGGGTTACGCTTGGTCATATCCATCGTGCACTCAAAGTTGTATATGGGCTGTGCATCTACGACTTGGGGATAGAACTTCTGAAGCAGCTGTGTATGAACGAGTTCCCGGATTTTTTTGAAAATCTCGATGTGCTTATCCTGTATGTCTCTGAATGACGTGTAGAGCATCTTTGCATCTCCGAAGTAAGGGTATGTTGTTGTCGTTGTATTTGTTGTTTTCTTGACGCGCATAATTTGGAAGACGTAGTCGAGGCTGAAGATAGGAAGAGAGAACGCATCCTTTGCTATTTCGTTTCCTTTCTCTTTGAGTTCTTTATCAAATTTATGAAAGATTTCATCGGGGATGTTTAATTCTTTCATTCGGTCGTTAATCTCATCTAAATCATGCATGTATTCCTTTCTAAAAACTAATTCATGGTCTTCTAATTCATGGTCTTCATTAATTTCTCCGAATACTGCCTTGTGAAACGTTTTATAGGTTTGTATGCTGTTATTATAACCCTCTTCTAGTTGACCGGTCTCGATGAGGGGGGCCATCTGCTTCGGGTCGGGGTAGCCCACGATATAGACGTCATAAACATCCTCATTAGATTCATTATCATTAGATTCTATCTTTTCGATGATGTTGTACTCTACGTATTTAAGGTTACACGTATATGTGTTAAACCACTTTATAATTTCATCTATTGCATTTTTTTTATTAATCTCGGTTTCAGATTCATCATTCAAGTAGTTATAGCGACTATTGTTATATAACTCTGCAAAATAGGTCTTGAAATCTTCAAAGAGGTCTCGGTCTTTGGGATTGTTCTCATAATCTTCACTTTGCTTCCATTCTTTATTGAGATATTTAACCAGCTCTTGTTTAAGGAATTCTAAATATTTGTTATCATTAATTATGCTACCAATAATTTTGTCGTCATCAATTCCTTTGACAGATAGAGGTTCATTACTAATCAGTTCATTTACGAGCCCGGCAACTACGAATTTATGGGATAATTTTTTATATTTTTTTGAGATTTCTTCCAATGAAACCACTAGGTTAGGTACTCTAGTGTCCTCTGTGAGGAAGTGCCCCAGCGTCTGAGGTTTCATGGGCAAAGGGCGGATTTCCATTTTGTGTTCTATTTCTTTTGCATCATCTCTAAGGAGGATGAGAACTTGGTCAGAGTATAGACTCTTGTTTGGGATTCCTTTATAGGGATGGTATTTATAATATGTTCCGCCGCCGCTTATTGGGGGGTTTAAGCTCTTTTTTTTATGTTTTCTCGTTTGCCATACGCCTTTCCTATTATATTTTCGTTTTCTGGTAAGGAGGCGACTACTGGTCCATCTCTTTTTTGCTTTGATTTTGTGAGGTTGCTGTGGGGCTCGTTTCCATGTTTTGATGCGTTTGAATTTATTTATGTTTTTGCGAGTGATGAGTCTTTTCCGATGTGTGCGTACTTTCTTTTTATTGGGCATATTACGTACGAGATTGACAGATTGATTGACAGATTGATTGTATTTTACAGCATATTATACTTCTATAGAATATTTGTTTATGGTGTGGGAGGGCGTGGGAAGATTTGGGCGAAATGTTCCCACGGTCTTGGCCTGTTGACCTTTTGGTCGTTTTTTGAAAGATGAAAAAAGATGAAAAAAAATTGGTCCAGGGTCGGGAAGGCGTAGAGAACCGACTTATCGTATTACAGCGGTACCTTCCTTCAGCACTATCATTATGAGTGATGAGCAAGAAGAGCGACTCGCAGACCTACTCGACTGCAGGCAGCGTGTGGACTTGATTCGCATGCAGAACGAGTTTGCGAAGGAGCAGGTCGATACGGCTCTTCAAAAGATACCCAACAACTTTATGCTGGATGTGTACTTTCATGCGGACCGAACGAGATTGTTACTCGAAAAGACCGAGGGGGAGCTGCTGACTCTGAGAAGGCAACTCGATGTGCTTATAGCGCATTCCACTGCGACCTGAACTTGGCCTTCGGACTTTGGGGACTTTGGGGACTTTGAACTTGCCAAAAAATCCAGCCGCTTGCTATGAGTGACGAATTGGCCATGTTCCATATTTGAAAAAAAAATTGGTCCAGGGTCGGGAGGGCGTAGAGAACTGACTTATCGTTTTACAGCCTTCAGCATAATGAGTGACGTTCAGAAGAAGCAAATCAGCTGCAGCATCTGCGGCCAGCCCGGCGTGAATTCGCGCTCGGCGGGCAATCCGGGACACCCGTGCATCCCGGCTGACAAGAAGGAGACTCCTGCGGCTGACAAGAACAAGACTCCTGCGGCTAAGAACAAGACTTCTGCGGCAGAGACTCCTTCCGGAGACTCGAGCGAGGACCACTTGGCGCTGGCCATGAAGCATCTTGCGCTTCACAAGAAGGAGCAGCAGAAGAAGAAGAAGGTCGCTGCCAAGTCGTAGATGGCTTTCGGCATGTTTGGCATATTTGGCATATTTGGCATGTTTGGCATATTTGGCATATTTGGCATGTCTTGGACTTGGTCTTTTCAAAAAACCGAGCCGCTGGCTATGAGTGACGAATTGGCCGTGTTGCATATTTGAAAAAAAATTGGTCCAGGGCCGTCTGGGCGTAGTACCACTGATATCAATTACCTTTCAACCAAGAAGAGTGCGATGCCGTTCCGACTCACTTCTCCTAAGCGTAAGCCGAAGAAGCCAAGGCCTGCCAAGGAAGAGCAACACAAGGAAGAGGACGAGGACGAGTGGACCGTTAAGGAGATACGAGCCGAGCGCATGGGTCCGAAGGGCAAGGAGTACGAGGTTGTCTGGGCGACCACGTGGGAACCCGAGTCGGTCGTGGAGGACTGCGCGGCCCTCGACGTGTTTCTCAAGCGGAAGGCCGAGGCGGTTCCTCCTTCTGAAGATGCTCCTTCTGAAGATGCAGGAGATGATTCCGCTTCTGATGCTGTTTCTCTTGCGGATGCCGTTTCACTTGCTCCACCCGAAGATGCCGATGCTGTTTCTCTTGCTCCACCCGAAGATGCCGATGCTGTTCTTGCTGATGACGCCAAAGTTTCTCTTGCTGATGACGCCAATGTTTCTCTTGCCGATGCTGTTTCACTTGCGGATGCTGTGGCGACTGACGAACAGGTTGCGATGGTCCTGTACAAGGCGGGGACCACTTCTGAGGGCGAGCCTACTGGCAGCCGTTCCGGCAAGCGAGAGCAGCCCGTTCCGGGCGAGTCGAAGACAGCCCTATCGGGCAAGAAGAGGAAGAGAAAGCCGACGCCGTTGACCAAGCGCAAGCGGGTTCCGTCGAAGAAGGCCAAAAGGGCTTAAAGGCCTGACTGACTTGGGCCCAAAAGGCTTTGAGTACGGCCCAAAGGGCTTTGAAGTTGTAAGACTCGAAAGTTGTCTGTTCCATTGTTTGAAAAAAAGATTTAAAGCCCGAATGAGTGGCGAATTTGTCTCTTTTTTTCAAGGCTTCATGTTTCTCTTGTTTTGTATTGTTTGAAAAAAGGATTTAAACAGAGCCCGTGTCGCAATTCGTCACTCATAAAGAGCCGAGGTGTTTTTTTTGAATAGCATGCATGCTGCGTGTGCTAACTTGAGCCTCTCCTAAGAGGGGGGGCATAGTCACACTGTACGGAGCCCGGACATCAAGAGGGCGGTCAACGAGACCGTCGCAATGACGTCACCTGACTCTTCGTCGACAACTTCGACGAATTTGGCCGATGGATTCGTGAAGAATCGAAGTCTCACGTTCCTGTCCTTCAAATATCCCTGTGGGAGATTGTCCCACATGTATGGCCACAGTCCCTCAGTGATAGTGAGACCACTGATGATTATGGTATCCTCCGGGATTGTGGACACGGATACCTGAGGGAGTGTCGCAAGTTTCAGGACTTGTTCCAGCAGTGTCTTCTGGAACAATCCCACAAGGGTTGCGGGGTACCCATAGCTTCGTCCTTCTCCTAAATCCAACGGGATCGATGGAAATGGGAGGAGAGCCGGTGAGTTGTTGCTCCGTATCTTGTTAAAAAGATACGAAGCAAAACAGCGGAGCTGCTGTGCGTGTGAGATACTTTCGACTCCCCTTTCCTTCTCGAGTGGAAGCATGTACCTCAATGGTGTGAAGTTCGGAAACAACTTCAACACATCTGAGATGATTTGCTCCGCTTGTTTGGATTCGGCCTCCGTGATTTCGTCGACATCTTCCTTACGGGTGAGGAACTTTTCGAAGTCCCGGAGGATACCATCGCAGACGGAGATAGGGAAGGATGACCCTATCTGGATGCATCTCCGGGTCATTACCGGGTCCTCGATTGATTTCCAGTACCCGGCGGTTTTTTCGGTGAGAAAATCCCACCGATGTGTGAGCGCCTCTAGTATCTTCACAACGATAAACATTGCGAAGTTCATTGTCTCTTGAGAGACACCCGCTGTTCTGATAAACGGGCGCTCGACTTGAGTCGCCAGGCTGTTGAGCCTGGCAGCATTCGATTGGGCTTTTGCCACATCGTGGGCCCGCACCATCTGTTGGTACACCAGTTCCGAGTTGGTCCTGGTGATTTGGACTTCCGACGAGGACACAGGAACTCCTTCTCCGTGTCCCATTGCGGACGGGATATTCGGAGGGATGAGTCTCGTCAGAATTACACCTCCGTTGGAGAGGAACTCCATCAAGAGAGAGTGGAGTACCTTCCCCTCCTCATCCGGGTGTGCTTTGCACAAGCGGGTAAAGTTTGTCCATATGAGGACAAACTTCTGCTCCACCAAGGTTTGCATGAACAAGCATACAACCTTTACCAGCTCCAGGTGTTCAGGTGGAACCCGGAACTTGGCGCTACCCACCAGCTTATGGGCGACGACGTGGGGGACACCAGACGATTCAGCGAGCGCCTTGGTTGCGTCCTCCTGACTCGGGAGCGATGGCCCCTGCGCGGGGGTGGAGACCCGGTTGAATGAAATTGCCACATCTGTGTCAGGTGGTATTCTTTTAACACGCTCAAGAAACTGAGTAAGTGTCGGGAAGTGACTCTTCAAGAAGTGCGCCAGATGAAGGAGCCTCTCGTCTACAGGAACACTCCTACAAACTCTCGCACATTCTGCGTCCACGTCTGGGTTAGAGGGGTCGGTGTCTCTCGCTCTCTTCGGCATCGTGGCTGCTGGGACACTACTCCAGCTTTTGTGTGTAAAAAAAGTCGACCAGTGGTGGGTGGTCGACAAATCAATCTTTTTTGGGGGTCGAAACGTCACTGGTTTCCGGTCGTCATTTTTGGTCTTTTGGTAGAGAGAAGGAAGAGTGAAGAGAAAAAGGCTACTGGTTTCTGGTCGTCATTTTTGGTCTTTTGGTAGAGAGAAGGAAGAGAGAAGGAAGAGAAAAAGGTCACTGGTTTCTGTTGGTCTGGACTTCTTTACGACATTGGACCTTACAACAGCACGTACTGTCGAAAGATGCGACTTGCCGGAACGGCTGCCTATCGGCTTGCCCAAGGGGCTGTCTGCGACTAGCGTCAGCGGCCTATCGGCTTGTTGGAAAAAAGAATTTAAAGGAGATAAAGTTGGAGATAAAGTTGAAGTTTTCTCAGGCACAACGAGTACAGATGTATATGAGTGGCGAGTCTGCCGGAACAGGGCATGCCCGTTCAGGGCACGAGTGTCGCATCTGTCTTGCGGCCGAGGGGCCGTGGAAGCGTGGGGGTCTAGGCTGCTGCGCTGGGTCTTCGGAGTGGCTGTGCTGGGCTTGCGTGGAGAAGCTTGCGTACAGCGAGTGCGGGGCGGACGTGCGCAGCGAGAGATGTGAGGTGCGTTGCCCTTGGTGCCGCCGCATCGAGGGGTTTCGTCTACCTAGAAGGTAGGTACGATGATAACAAAAAAAGAAAAAAAGCGAATGGTTGTTTATGAGTGGCGTTTTGTTTGTTTGTTTGTATCGTTGTTTCATCAAAACTATATAAAGGCAGCGTTGGCTTTATATTGTTTTTTTGGTATGTTTGTTGTTGTTTGTTTGGTATGTGTTTGTTTGTTTTCTATGTGTTTGTTTTCTATGTGTTTGTTTTCTATGTGTTAATATTGTTTGCTATGTGTTAATATTGTTTGCTATGTGTTAATATTGTTTGCTAAAAGGATATAAAGCCAAGGTAGGTATCTTTATGTTTGGACGTACATGGTGTCGTGTCGTGTTGTGGAGAGTCATAGGCACATGCGTCGCACCGCCTTCGTGAACTCGGCCAGGTCCACGACCGCGTCGCCGTTCTCGTCGGCCCGAAACATCGCCTTGACGATGTGCTCCGCCTCCGACAGCTTCTCGCCCGTGAAGAGACCACTGAAGACCGAGCGCATTATCTCCATCGGCGTGACGCGCCCGTCGCCGTTCACGTCGAACTTCTCTATGTAGTCCGCGCATGCTCCGTCGAGCTGGGCCTCTATGCGCTCGACCGACCGCCTATCCTCGTCCGTTTTCTCCTCCATCCGCGCAAGCTGCTGTCGCGCCTCGTCCAACCTGATGTACGCGCCGTCCAGACGCTCGTTCGCATCGTTTGCCGCGGCCTGGCACAGCTCGACCTCTTCGCGTCTCTTCTCCACCGACCGCTGCGCGGCTTCGGCCGCACTCTCACACCGTTCCAGCGACGTGAGAACTCGTATGCGCTCGGCGCGCACGCGCTCTATTGTCTCACCAAAGTTAACGCTCGCCTCTATCGACATGTGCGACGACCTGTATACATGCAGCACTTAGGATTTTGTACACCATTTTTTTGACCAATTTTGTATATTCATTACTATGTGTGGGCTAGGCGGCGGTTGTCCGACGTGAGGGCTGCAATGGGCCATTACCTATCATTGATGGCGGTCTTCCACCTTTTGTTTCTTTTTTTACTTTTTTTACTTTTTTTACTTTTTTTTTCTGCTTTGCTTGTTTTCCTAACTGTCTTTCTCTTGTTACTACGAGACTTTTGTTTTTGTGATGTAGTCTCTAAATGTCCTAAGTATGAACAATCGTCACTATCAAAAGACGCACAACTTATAAACCTATGTACTTTTGTTACTTTCGATTTCTTAGAAGGATGCACGTAATAAACCGAATTGTTCAACTTTCGAGAATTCCACCTTTGTACATATGCCTTTCTCTCATTTGAATCCATCATCAACCCATATCTCACATTCATCCACATATCCAATGCATTCTTCCCATAATGTATGTCTCGTATGTTGTACCGCGCTTTGTCTTGTAAATAAAGACGCTTTACTTCTCCATGCAACTTATTCATTATATAATAATGAATATAATGAACAGTCTTAGGTACGGTGGATATGAGAAAATTAGGGATTGGACTTAAGGAGTACGAAGGTATTGTTTTTCTCTTGGTGCGAGTCGAGGACGGCAGTGTGAGTCGGTGAGGGCGCGTATCCGGCGCTCGCGAAGGCTTGGAGGAGAGAAGGGAGCGCGTCCTCGAGTACCACCGAAGTGGACGAGTTGCAGTTGGTGCGGAAGATGTACGCGTTGCGTTGGCGGCCGTGGTCGGGGCGATAGTCGGAGATGGGCGGCAGCGCGGCACACTCGACACGAAAGGGCGAGAGAGAAAGGTCGAGGTTGACTGCGCGATAGTTTGACGTACCGTCGAGCAGGGTCACGATGTGTCCGTATTGCATGGTCCGCGGCTCTCCTAGGGCGCCGTCCTCGAGGTAGGGTCTGGACTTGAGCGCCACTAGCGTGGGAGGCATTTATTTGGAGATGGAGGCGTTGCCTATGTTTGCTGTTATGTATATACAAAAGGAACGCTACTTTTAAGAGAGCTGGGTTAATTGTTGTTAGCAGTGGGACGAGAGATGACGAAGACTGATACTGTGGTCGGTGGTCGTGCTGTAGGTGCGGTGGTCGGTGGTCGTGCTGTAGTCGGTGGTAGTGGTCATTGTAACGATGATGTGCGGGGTGAGCGTTCGACATTCCTTTTCAAGTTCATTATGGTGGGCGATTCGGGAGTGGGGAAGTCGTGTCTTTTGCGTGCGTACAAGGGCAGTTCGTTTCTTTCGAACATGGACTCGACGATAGGGGTCGACTTCTTTTCGATGAAGGTGAGGGTGGGCAGTGGCGCGGGCAATGAGAGTTCGAAGAAGTCTGGTGACGTGGAGGAGGGTTGCGGGGGGATAGTCGTGAAGGTGCAGATATGGGACACGGCGGGGCACGAGCGTTTCAAGTCGATAACGCAGTCGTACTATCGGAACGCGGCGGGGTGTTTTCTGGTGTACGACTTGACGAAGCCGGAGACCAAGGACCATTTGGGGATGTGGCGTGCCGAGGTGGCGGGAATTTCGCCGGACGTGGTGTTTATACGGGTGGGGACGAAGTGTGACCTTCTTATTGAATCTGAATCTGCGAGTGTGGGGGAGGGGGTGCACTATTGCAGTGCGAGGACGGGCGAGGGTGTGTCGGAGGTGTTTGGGGCGTTAATATCGAAGGTGCACAAGGAGCGGGCGATTCCGGCGTTGGAGGATTATAGGACTGTGCCGGGTGGAGGGGTGAGGGCGTCGAAGAGCGGTGCGGTGCCATTATGCAGCGGGATAGTGTACTATCCGCCGTCTTTTTATGAGGCTGCGACGGCGCATCTGAGGGCGGGGGCGGGAGCGGGTGCAAGTGATAAGGACGATGTGATGGGCGGTAATATGTGTCCAGGGTGCGCGATACTGTAGGTAGGTTGTTAGGTAGGTTGTTGTTTGTGTCTTTTGAAAAAGAATATAAAGGCATCGTGCACATTATCATGTTTTGAAGAAAGGCAGGTTGGTTATTAGGTAAGTTGTTAGATTGGTTGTTTCCGAAAAAAGAATATAAAGGCATCGTGCACATTATCATGTTTTGAAGAAAGGCCAACGATATGTTGTTGTTACATTTCTTGTAGGGTTGAGGTTGGAGTTGAGGTTGGGATGCGCATGCGATTTCTCACTCTATTGCATCTATTGTATTGCATCTATTGCAACAACTTAGCAATTTACAGTAAAAGAATAAGAGAAAAGAGAAAAGAAGGGACATGTTGAGTAGTGTTAGTGTGACCAAGGTGAAGAGTGAAGAGAAAGCTCGACAAGGCGAGGAAGGCGAGGAAGGCGATGATGGTTCGTCGGTCGTGCCGGTCGTGCCAGTGAAGAAGGGAATGGGCGCGTACGGCTGCTACTACTACCCGCGTGTGCCATGCCATGACATTACGGCCGCGGAAATGAGGGAGCTCGACGCAATCGAGCTTTTGGGGAGCAAGGTGCAGCGTCGGTCGTCGTCGTTGGACCAAGAGATTCAGCATATTCTTAAGTTGGTGTTGAACGTGCCGCAGCATCACATGTACTTCGTGGTGCCGAAGCGGGTGTGCAATCTGACGGAGCTGACGGACGTGCAGGACTGCGACAAGTTGACCAAGAGAAAAGGTAAGGGTGATGAGAAAGAGAAAGGTAAGGGTGATGAGAAGGGTGAGGCTGATGAGAAGGGTGATGAGAAGGGTGAGGGTGATGAGAAGGAGAAAGCTGAGGGTGATGAGAAGGGTGAGGCTGAGGGTGATGAGAAGGGTAAAGGTATTGAGGGGGGTGGACCGAAGAACGCGTACGAGGAGGAGCTGGTCGAGGCGCTGCGGTACGACAAGAACGGGATGTGGGTGAATATGTTAATGCGGAACATCGACCACGGGCTGTCGGTTGGCGCGTACCTGCGGTCGATAACGCACGTCGAGCGGTGGAGTTCGTTGCTGCGGCTGTACAAGCATCTGATGGAGGCGGTGACGCTGCTGGTGGACGAGAAGGTGGGATTAATCCACTGGGACCTGCACTCGGACAACATCATGATTGACGCGCGGACGGGCATTCCGTACATGATAGACTTTGGTCTCTCGATAGATGCGCACGACGCGTTGGAGCGAGCGACGGTGGCGCGTTCGTTCGAGGTGCATCCGTACCACTACCGCTGGCCGTTGGAGACGCAGTTCATGATGTGGGCGCACCGTGGGAGCGAGGGCGTGGACGCGATGGTGGACATGCTCACGAGCCACATGCGTTTCTTCGACATCTGTTCGGTGGGATTCAAGGAGAGGTATGTGGCAGGGGCGAAGGAGTTTTACAAGGAGTTTACGCGTGCGCACGGCAAGTCGGACTTGATGTGGCTGGGCTGGCACACATGGGACGGGTACGCGGTGGCGGTTTTGTTTTTGCAGTACATATGTTCGATGTACTCATCAGGGTTCTACGTGAACAACCGAATGCTGCGCGACCTATTCAAGTTGCTATTGGAGAACATTCATTACGACTGGAGGCGTCGTCCCACGGCGAAGGAGACGTTACGGCGGTTGCGGGAGATGATAGACCGTTCGTACACGCCGGAGGAGTATTTGCTGAGCAGGGAGTATCCGACGATGAGCCGAGAGACAGGGTGTCCGGACATGTGAGTAATTGAGTAATTGAGTAAGTGAATTGTTTTAAAATTAAAAATAAATGCTCCATGAAATTGATATAAAGACTAGAGCCATATGTATTAGGTTAGTAGGTCGGTAGATTCATCGGTCACGGTTACTGATGTCCAAAGGATTGTCTTCTGCTTCTACTTCTCATGACTCTTCTACTTCTGCTTCTACTTCTACTTCTTCTCATGACTCGGTTCGACCTCTTCTCAAGTGGGTCGGCGGAAAGACGCAGCTGCTCGGTCATATCGAGCAACAACTTCCTTCTGAGATGGACACTTACCACGAACCCTTCGTGGGCGGGGCCAGCGTGTTGCTGCGCGTTCTCTCGCTTTGGAAGAGAGGTCGCATCGTGATTCGTGGCGAGGTTCGCGCGTCCGACTCGAATGCGGCGCTGATTGAATTCTATAGGCACGTGCAGTCCAGCGACGCGCTCGAGCGTCTCTATCTTCTCGTCACGGAACACTTTGCGACCTTCGATTCGCTTCCGGTCGTTCCGACCAAGCAGGCCAACCGGCGGCCTCGCGACGAAGCGCAAGCGCGAAGTTCGCGTGAGAGCTACTACTATTGGGTTCGGTCCGAGTTCAACCGACTTGGTCTTGGTCGAGACGACGAGCAGCGCTCGGCGGCGCTGTGGTTCTTGAACAAGACTTGCTTTAGGGGAATCTACCGAGAGGGACCCAAGGGCTTCAACGTTCCGTATGGCAACCCAAAGGCCACGCCGGGTATTCCTTCTCTCGACGAAGTGCGACAGGTGAGCGAGTTGTTGTCTGGTGTGGTCTTCGAGTGCGAGGATTTCGGTGGGTCTGTCGCGCGATGCGCGCATGGCGACTTTCTCTTCCTCGACCCGCCGTACTACCCCGTGAGCGAAACATCTTTCGTGCAGTACAACGCGGGCGGCTTCTCATTGGACGACCACGAGCGTCTTTTCTCTTGTTTACGTGAGCTACGAGAGAAGGGCAACGGTTTCTTGCTGTGCAACTCGCGGGTTCCGTGGGTCACGGAGCAGGTAGAGTTGCTTGGTGGGTGCCAGGTGCATGAGCTGCAGGCTCGGCGCGCGATTCATTCGAAGAAGCCGAATTCGGTTGCGACGGAGGTTCTTGTCTGTTCCGCATCTTCTTCAACTTCTGCTTCAGCGTCTTCTTCTGCTTGCGCGTTACCAAAAGGCTTGAAAAAGAAGAAAGAGGAAGAGAAGAAAGAGGAAAAAAAGAAAGAGGAAAAGAAAAAAGAGGAAAAAAAGAAAGAGGAAAAGAAGAAAGAGGAAAAGAAAAAAGAGGAAAAAAAGAAAGAGGAAAAGAAG
>PBDU01000008.1 GCA_002718195.1 Methanobacteriota archaeon
ATGCTAAGAAGAAGGCAGATGCTGAAGCCAAGAAGAAAGCAGATGCTGAAGCCAAGAAGAAAGCGGATGAGGAGGCCAAGAAAGCCAAGGCTGAAGCTGACAAGAAGGCTAAGGAAGAAGCCGATGCTAAGAAGAAGGCGGATGCTGAAGCCAAGAAGAAGGCGGATGCAGAAGCCAAGAAGAAAGCAGATGAGGAAGCCAAGAAAGCCAAGGCTGCTGCTGACAAGAAGGCAAAGGAACAGGCTGCTGCTGAAAAGGCTGCAAAAGAAAGACTTGCTCAAATGGAAAAAGAGATGGAAGAACGTCGTGCTAAACTAGCAGAAATGGATGAAGAAGCTCGAAAGAAGGAAGAGGAGTTACTGCGTATTTCCGAGAAAGCCAAGAGCATCGATTTCACCACTCTTGGTTTAGCCGCAAGAAGCGTAGCATCCAAGCCGGTTGAGAAAGGCGCCAAGGAGGTCAAAATTGGCGATACTTCAGCATTCAAAGAAACTGGAAGCGCATGGGTGCAAGACGTTAAAGGCGGAATGAGCATATCTTGGACAGGTAAGACCGCAACTGCATTAACAGGAGTAACAGGTCTGAAAAGAGGCTTTGCTGCTGCTGCTACTGTAACTGCCAGCGATGACTTGCAAAGAATCAAGGGAGTTGGTCCGTTTATTGAAGACAAGTTGAATGCGTTAGGCATATACACTTTCGAACAAGTTAGTAAAATGACTGCTCAGATCGAAGAAGAAGTGAATATTGCTATCGAGTTCTTCCCTGGTAGGGTAAAGCGTGATGAATGGGTCAAGCAAGCAAAACAATTTGTCAAGAAGAAATGAATTTAGGAGAATCGAGGTCCTTGGATTAAGAACACAATCCATAACAAGCCCAATAGTGAACCACATATCTTCATGATTAGTTTTCCTCGATTATCATCACTGAATGTTTCGGTCAACTTATCTCCAAGTATTGTCCATAGTATCATAGCAGTTGTGCAGGTTACCAGTGTTACGAGCATAATCGTAGCAATACCAACCAATCCACTGCCCAAGGGCTCAATAAATTGGGTCATTATGATAATCACAAAAGCCCATTCTTTTCCATTTACAAATTGCATTAGAACACCTGCTTTAAATCCAAGTGCACTTTCAATTTCAGAGGTTTTGAACTTGCTAGGATCTGTTCTGAACATTGCTATAGCCATCAATAGAAGAAAAATCATACCAACCCAATGAAGAATTACAAGGGCGCCTCGGCTTTCATTGAGCGAGTCAACAAGTAAACCAACAGATAACTCAACAGTCAGAAATCCAACTGCCATTCCAAAAATCAGGGTTATGTTGGACCTTTTTCCGAATAGTCCACTATGTGCAAAACAAGTAAGTCCATTAGGTCCAGGAATAAGTAAACCGATACCAATTATGGTGAGTAACTCAAGAAGCGCTACTCCGTCCATTACCTACAATCCAACTAGGCCAAATACATCCACCTTTCGCCGAATTTCAATCATTCACCCCACCTAGTCGAATTGATGGTGGAGTGGGCAGATTCTCACCGACGCCCAATTAGGAATTGCACTAAGTTCATCCTGCCTAGATTAATTTTGGTGCAGGAGGCAGGATTCGAACCTGCGAACCATTGAGGACTGGGACCTCATCCCAGCGCCGTTGACCAAGCTTGGCAACTCCTGCGTTAAGGGTGGCTGCAAGCCATCTGTATATCAAGAAAACTAATGCTCAGTATAATCAAAATCAGAAAAATACAGACATACAAGTCAATGATCCATCTGCTGCACGAATTTGACTCATATCAATTTCAACAACTTCAAGCCCAAGTTCTTTCAGGAATTTGATTACTGTTGGATAACCTTTAGCTGCAAGAACTTTATTTCCTGGCAGACCAATCGTATTGCATCCATAGGCTTCTTCTTCTGGCATCATTACTACCTTGGATCCTTGCGGCAACTCACCAAATATCTTAGCAGTAAGATAACCTTCTGGTGCAATGATAATATCATCAGTTGGAGTGCTTGAAAGGCTAGTTATGTGCAATGCATTACCTGGAATATTTACAACTCTTAATTCATAACCGAACCTATCTAAGAATTTCCTGAATTCATCAATTCCAGCATCATTAGTTCTGCTTGATTTGCCTACATAGAAGATATTGTGTAAACGTATCACGTCTCCGCCATCCATCTTAGCATTTGAATCCATGAGATGGACCTTTTCATCACCTAATTGTTCGCGAAGAAAAGCCTCTACAGGTGGTCTTTCACCCTCTCTTGAAGGTGCACCAACATTAGGAATCAAAACTTCACCATCAACAAAAAGTGCCTGATCTTCGACAAAAATACAATCTGGATGTCTCTCATCTGCATCAAGAACATGAACTTCTATCCCGGCATCCATCAGAGCATTTTGATATGTTTGGTGTTGTTTTCGAGCCAATTCAATATCTGTAGGGCCACTGCCAAAAAAGTTGGCAAGAGCCCCTGCATAGGAATCTGGCACCAGCCTGCAGAAAAGACGCTTTTTCTGCTCAATGGTGACAGTTGTCATAACCAATCCGGCAGACTGGCGGATAATAATGTCTGCTACATTTTGCGGAAACCATTTTCCGCTAAACAACGAATTCTGCTGAGAATATATTTAGATACATAATTAAAATTCACCCTGCTGCTAACGCCATGCAAGAGCATTTTGAGTTCAACCCATCATATACACTAATGACCGCAGCGCTCGCTCCTGGCGAGCAAATCAAAGCAGAACCGGGGGCAATGGTTGCCTACCAAGGCGTAACAATTGAAACAGGAACCAATGGTGGAATGCTGAAAGGATTCTTGAAGAAGGCTTTCACTGGAGAATCATTCTTCCTGAATACATTTACTGCAGGACCAGCCGGCGGCTGGGTTTCTCTAGCTCCTGGTGCGCCTGGAGACATTACTGCATACGATATTCATCCCGGTAAAGAATTGTACATCACAAAGGGCTGCTACATGGCAAGTACGCCAACAGTCCAAACAGATACAAAAATGGGTGGCTTGAAGAATATGATCGGTGGAGAAGGACTTTTCATGATAAAAGCCTTCACGGAAGGACAACCAGGAAGAGTTTACTTCAATTCATTTGGCGGAATAAAACCAATTCCAGTTCAACCAGGTCAATCGGTGGTAGTTGATACTGGACATTTAGTCGCATACGAATCTAGCCTCACTTTCACTACACAAAAAGCGGGTAACCTAAAATCCGCTTTACTAGGTGGAGAGGGCTTAGTAATGTCTTTCACAGGAGAAGGAACATTATGGATTCAAACCAGAAACTTCCCGTCCTTGGTTGAAAGAATGGTTCCTTACTTCCCAAGTACTAGTAACTGAAATCGCTTTGATACCGTACACTTGGTTACCATATGATTCAACAATGAAAAACTACAGGGTGTACTATGCGCCAGCGATTGATGCCAGCCTTTGCCATGGTTTTCTTGATGATGCTAACTCCACTCAGTGGATGTTTCGGCGAAAACGAGGTAGAATCACTTGATGAGGACTCACTGTCCATTTCTGAATCGGATTCTTTGCAAGCCGGAATGTGGCAGACCATCACTCTACAAGCGAGCGATGACCTAGCAGTTTTCATCCCATACTTCATCCAAGATCCAGGCTCTATGCGTGCACAAAATGGAACAGTTCTTGATATGAATTCTGGAGAAAAGATGAGCGTTAACATCCTTTTCCCTCCTCGTAACGAAGAGATAGTCTTCTTTTTGGGAGACATCGGTCGCACTGATTGGCCGATTCGAGAACCAGATCAATCATGGATGGCATGGCTCAACAATCCAAGCACCGGCTCGGCTGTGCAAGCAGTAGAAAATCAAGATACAGGCGGGATGTGGCCATGGATAGTTCCAAGTAATTCAACCGGAGGAGAAGTCACTCCATTAATCATGGAAACAAGTCGCCCATTCCGTGCAGATTTGACAGAGGATGATGGTGTTGGTGCAAGTGACGGCTGGGTAAACGGTCGAGATGTGTATGAATGGGTTGACTTCATTACAGACGATACTCCTTGTACAGAACAAGCCTTCGTTGGCTGTGGTCCTGACTTGGCTAGAGGTTACCTGGACAGGTGGGTTGGAAATGCAAACCCATCGTACGAGCATGCAGTTACTTATTTTGAAGGTGTTATGAAAGGATATGGATTGGACAGAGTTGAAGTTCACAGATTCCAATCTAATACAGCATGGTCGGTTAATATCTGTGGTTACAAAGAAGGTTCGGTTTATCCGGATGAGTGGTTGATTTTTGGAGCACACTTCGACATCGCACCACCTGTAGCATACACCCCGGGTGCTGAAATTGGTATTCCCGGCTACGGCACTCGTCACGGTGCATACGATAATGCAGCAGGGTCGAGTATGGTTCTTAGCACAGCCAGCGTTCTTGCAGAATTCGATGCCCGAAGGACCATGGTGTTCTGCCTATGGTCTTCCGAAGAAGAAGGATTGTGGGGGTCACGTTCCTTTGCAAACGATTTACCAGATGGAGTAACAGTAAGCAACTATCTCAATCTTGACATGGCTGGTGTGAATTATCCAGGGGATTATGCCCTGTCGGTTTACTTAGGCCCAGACGGTACAGAGGAAGCGATTGACCAAGCAGGAATGTTCCACTTAGCCGAGTGGATTGGAGCAGATGCACTCGATCTCGGATATGAAATGGAGCGAGGCAGAGAAGCCTGGCTTGAAGGCGGAGAAAGCCCATTGTGGGGAGATATTTACGAAGATACAGTTGCTATTTATGAGTCACCAACAGCTCGAAGCGATCACGACTCGTTCCAGAATATCGGCGTTGCAACCCTTGGATGGAATGGCCTTGTCGATGGCTATCCTTGCTATCACCGTGAATGTGACACAATGGAGACTATGATCGATTACATGGGAACGGATAATTCCACAGGCATCAACAATTTGGTACACTCGTGGGATATTGTCACATGGTGGGCTGTTTATGCCTTCTTACACATGGACCAGACACCAGTTCCAAATGAATTGTGAAAATCTCACAAATCACTCAAACCAAACGGAAATTTCATCCAGAGTTTTCCTATGAATATCGGGGACCATAGCGCCTTCTGCTGGATAACCTACAGGTAAAACTAGCAATGCATCCTCGTGCCTTGGCCTACCCAGTATATTGCGTAAGAAACCCATAGGAGAGGGCGTGTGAGTCAGGGTTGTCAACCCGATTCTGTGAATAGCAGAGATGAACATCCCAGCAGCGATTCCACAAGATTCAACCGAGTAATATGTTGGTGCCATCTCACCATTAGGTCTCAATCTCTTGGTTTGTTTAAACAACACTACAATCCAAGGTGCATCGGTCAAATGAGGTTTGAAGTGGTCAGTTCCCAGAGGATCTAATACCTCTTTCCACGCTTCTGGCATCCTAGATTGGTAGGTTTTCAACTCCTCTTGTTCAGCGGCTTCTCGAATCTTTTTTTTCAATGCTTGATTTGAAATTACCACCCAGGTCCATGGTTGCAAATGGGCTCCATTGGGGGCTGTTCCGCCGGTAAGGATTGCTTTCTCAATCAATTCTTTTGGCACTTCCCGAGTTGAGAAATGACGTGTAGTACGACGCATCTGAGCAACTGAAAGGATTTCTTTTGCCCTCTCTTTCATCTCTTTGAGAGGTACTTCATTCCAATCTAAAGGGATAAAACCTGAATTATCCATGTCCGGGCGAGAATCGATTTCTAATTTATAATTCCGATTCGTAATCTAATCCGGGCATTTTACCTCTAATTCTCAACCAAGTTTCACTGGCAAACATCAGTGCATAAATCGAAATAATCCATAATGTGACATGACTGTAAGCGTTGCCTATCGCATCTATTTGTATTGCACTATCGGGTATGAATAACAGAATCAAAACAATTCCCCAGACTACTGTAATCCCATTAAGGATCCATCTAATCGTGGAAAGTGTATCACTTGATGATGCCCGCATTTGGGAAATTTCAGCCTTCGTTAAGATGGCAGTAAGTCCCATTAATTTGTTCATGGCAGTTTCCCCATTCCATTCTAATTTTCCTAATTTGAAGCGCTGTGAAAAGTCTATTGCAAAGAAAAGACTCGTCCATAAAACCACTACTTCTAGGAATATTTCAGCCCCCATCAAATTCAAATCTCCCCAAGTAGACCAAATTAATAGGCACCATAACCATCCCAAAATTATGACTTGAAAAGCCCTTGAAAAATCAGAGATTCTGTGTAGGAGTTCAGCATCATGCGAGAGGAATGATTCCAGTGCTATGATTATTCCAGTCATGGTAGAGAAAACAAAGCCTAAACCAAGCCACCACCACTCTAAATCAGCATCTCTCCAAGCAAATAGCATTGCTACCAATGCCCAAGATAACGCTACTAAGGAAGCAACATTCACCACTGATTGCATTGTGTAAAGTGGATCTCGCCCATCTTTTAGAACTGCTAATCCTCCTACTAATCTGACCTCAAATGCAGATTCATTCACTATCCCTTTTCCGGCAGCAGCTACGCCTCCAAGCGACTCAATCCTTGCTTTCGCTACCAAACTCTCATCTTGATTTGCAGATGTTCGCTTGCGTTTGCCCCATCCAGAGCCTCTGGTGGCTGCGATTGCAGCCGCACTACCTCCGCCAGTTCTGTGACTTTGGCTTGATTGACTTCTTGCCCAAGCTCTGATTTCATCACTTGTATGTTGCTCGACCTGCTCTTCGCTTAGAGGAGCTCCGTGATCGGTGTACAGCCATCTGCACTGAATTGGGAAAGGATGCTCATCAACATCAGGGGCAACAACTTGGAACTCTCCGGGGCCTAATGTTGGTAGTTCGGAAACTAAATCTAAGTCAGTCCCGCTTTCTTTCAATAGGTGCTTTACTTTGTCAATATCTTGGGGCTGAGTAAATCTTCCAACGAATGTGGTGTTTGCTTGAGCAAGTATTTTGTAATCTACGTCACTAACATTTTGAGTTGCTAAAACACAGGATACACCATATTTTCTTGCTTGCTTGAAAATTAATTTAATCAAATCTTTAGCAGGCGGGTTTCTGGGATGCGGCGGCAAGTAGGGGGCTACTTCATCCATGAAAAATAAGAGTTTCAACTCCCCATCTGCAGGCTGCTGATCAAGCATCCAATCGTATAATTCTCTGGCCAATTCTTGGACAAAATATTGCTTTTGATTTTCATCTTGAATTGTATTTAGATATACAACATTCACGGGTACTTTACCTGGCATTGCAGACTTTGTGAGGGTGTCAATATTGATTGGAACCCCATTAGAAAATAGTAATTGATTAACCCCGGTTTGATATCCAGAAAGCCTTCTTGCTAACCTTCCTCTAGTGGTCTTTGGTAATCGTTCTTCAAAGTCAACTAATTCATGATCCCCTTTGACAATATTCCAAGGAGGGACCTCAGGAATTTCTTCTCCGTCTTGTGATTCTTCAAAACATTCAGGATACAAGAACTTGGTGAATTCGTGGTGTGGGTCCCTAACCACTCTTGCTAGGCTGTCAAAATCATTGACCTTTAACCCCAAACGGGTTGATTGAACCAAAATTTCATAAAGATAGGTTTTGATTGTCTTTCCTTCAGCTTTTTCGACATCATAATCAGCAAGATTGGCAAAACCAGCAGCAACCATATCCCATTGTGTAATCGCTTCTTCTGGGTCTAAATCAGCAGGAGGGGCATGAAATGGGTCTATGCACAAAGGCAAGCCTTTGCTTCTCAAAGGAGTCCAAATCCTTACTTCCTGCTTTTCCATTAATTTATTTTGACGAGCAGGATCTCCACCCTTTTGACCTAAAATCTCTGAATCACCCTTCAAGATGAGTCTAGCCAAGTCGCCTTGAGGGTCTATAATTAGAGATGGAATCCCAGCCATTGTCGCTTCTTCGATCACTGTCTTTGCCATCACTGTCTTACCTGAACCAGTTGATCCAAGCATAGCAGCGTGCCTTGCTAAGACATTGGAATCGATATCTATGGCCTCATCATTATCCCTTCTATGCCCAAGGTACATGCCTTTGGGTTTGTATTTCACAGTTCTATTAGAACTGCTCAACTTGCCCTTGTCTATGCCATGTAATTCTTCAGAGAACCTTCTTTGTTCGTCTTCATAAATCTCTTTTCCATCTTGTGTTTCCTGGTCGAATAAATCTCCAACTAGGCTGGAAAACTCACCTTCAATTTCATCGGGATTTGAATCGATATCATATCCCTCCATCGAGCGTCCAAAGAAGTAGTTAGTATTGATAATAACGGATGTATTGGCCAAAAGACACTAGACTCAAGGAGTAAGGATGAATCGCCGTGCTATGGAACAGGCACTAATTCCGATGGCTAGACCTTCATGGAATGGTGAGATGCGCGAAGCAGCGATTCAAACTCTAGATTCTGGTCGGTGGGTAAAAGGACCGCACTCCAAGAATTTTGGACAGGAATTTGCAGATTACATCGGTGTTCCTGTTGCAAGCCCTTGTCAGAGTGGAACTGCCTCTCTATGGGCTTCTTTGCGTGTACTTGGCATAGGCGAGGGCGACGAAGTAATCGTTCCTTCAATGACCTTTATCTCTACAGCTACATCCGTGTCTTTAGTTGGAGCAAAACCAGTTTTTGTTGATGTTGAAAATGACTATTGGTGCATATGCCCTAAGGATTTAGAAGCAAAGATTACTGAAAATACAAAGGCAGTCATAGCAGTACATTTGTACGGTCAAATGTGCTCGCCAATAGTGTATGAAATATGTCAGAAATATGGGCTTGCGTTAATTGAAGATGCAGCACAAGCCCACGGGGCAAGTCAAGTAATAGACGGTAAGAAAATGTTGGCTGGAGCCATTGGCGATGTTGGCTGTTTCTCCTTTTTTCCCAGCAAGAATATGTCAGTTGGTGGAGAAGGAGGAATGTTAACCTGCAAAAGAGAGGATATATCTGAGAAGGTTAGAACTATTGTTGACCATGGAAGGGGCAGCGATTTGCAATCAATGCATCTTGGCAGTAACCTGCGTATGCCGGAAGTTCTTGCATCAATCGGTAGAGTACAATTGAAATCTCTGGATGGATGGGTAGAAAGAAGAAACCAAATTGCCGAGAATTATGATTTGATCATTAATCAAACCAAGGGCATACAACCCCCTGCTAGACGAGAAACCGTAATTCATGCCTTTCACCAATACATCGTAGTTTGCGAGCATGCAGCCTCATTCAGGAAACACATGGATGAGAATCAGATCTCAACACGTGTTTACTACACAACCCCATGTCATAGGCAACCAATTTTTTCAAATCACCCTCAATACGAGGATACTTTCCCCGTAACCGAAGCCATGACAGAATCTTTGGTTGCTATCCCAGTTTTCCACGAGATGACTGACGCTGAGCTTGAGAGAATAACTACTGCTCTGGGATCTTATCAGTTGCCGATTTAATCGACCTTGCTAAATCAGCATTAGACCAGTTGCCTAAATGTGTAATCTCTAGCCCTAACCAATCGGGCAATTTTACCGCCTCGTCTTCTCTTGTTAGTTCAACTTCTGCGATGACAAGACCGCCAAGCAATCCTTCAAATTCGTCAACCTCCCAAATCATTCCATCTTCGCCTATCCAATTGTAGCGGGTCTTGGAAATTTCAGGATACTGTTTACCACCTACGACTTTCTCAAAAACCTCATCACTGATCAAGAATTCATGTTCTTTGGCAGATGCGCCTACTCTTTTTCCTTTTAGAGTCAAATAGTATTCAATTCCTTTCTTCCTAATTCTTACGACCCAATCGTTATTTTCTGCTATGTCGAAGAAAGCACTAGAATCAATTTCTGTGACTAAAATGATCCTGTCGTATGCTATGCTATTATTGCTTAAATTTGTTGTAAGTTTGTCCTTATCAAGGTATACTTGCCTGATGTGAAAATTCTCTTCACAATCTCGCCAAGGCTTCTCATTTCGCCCATCTATCAGGAATCTTCTTTCGATTTCAAACCACGAGGACATGTTTAATCCTCATCATCAAATTCCAAATTTCTTGCATTTTCCATTAACTTTTCATCAAGGAACCAAAACGTAGGAGTCTTTTCATCAAACATCTTGTCCCACTTTTGTACAGTTCTGGCAAACATTTCTTCTCTTGCCTGGCTTTTACACCAATTCAAAATCCAATCACATTGCTCTTCCATTTTTTCATCTTCTGTCGAGACTCTCTTTAGTGTCTCAGCTAATAGAGCCGTTGTCATCATCCAATTTGGCGATAGAGCATATGTCACATATGGGTTCCTTTCCATATCAACGCTTCTCCATTCCACCCACAATCCAAGGAAGGCATCATAGATAATTCCGACCACGAGAACTGCGGCCATGACCATGATAAATATGAAAGCCAAACCAAAGTAGGTTGCCGGAAGTCCCAGTAACGTATCAGGAAAACACCCTCTAACATCACAGTCAGACAGAAATCTCCACCCAACATAAGGCCAAATCAGAAGAGTCAAGGTCGTCCCCCAGAATCCTATGGAAATGAATGCTTGGGATTGTTGAACACGCCAATATTGCTTCATCACCCACTTTTTGATGATATTGTCATTCATTGAGGTTTTTGACATGGTAACAATACTCCGAAGCAGTTGTCCTTGATGAAGAGGTAGGTCGGTTGTCCAATTTTTCATCATATAACCGTTTGATTTAGATACTATCGTCGTACGTTAAAGAGCCATGAGGACAAAATCCCTAGTTGCTATTTTGCTAGTATCACTCATGTTACTAAGCGGCTGCATGAGTGGCGTGGATGAAATAATTCCTGAGCCAACAGGAGAACTTCCGGATGGCTGGGATGATGGAGCAAAAAGGACTATTGCAAGCCCACAACTGATTCAATTCCAGACTTGTGAAGAACTTGAGCAGAGTCTAAAACTGGCTATTGAAAATGAGTATACGACTCAAATTCTACAAGCAGTGGAAGAAATTTATCGCTACAATTTTCTCAGGAGCGAAGATGTTTTCATGGAGGATAGTGCTGAGATGGCAACCGATGGAGGGACCTCGGTTGACATGCCAAGCAGCAATTCTCAACCAAGAGAGGAAGGCACGGATTATTCTGGAACCAATAACCAAGAACAAGGTGTTGATGAGGCTGATTTTGTCAAAACAGACGGTTACAACATTTACTACCTGAATGGTCAAATTTTGAATATATTTGCAGTACCAGAATTCGGTGAACTTTCTCTCACCAGTAAAACAAGAATCGAGGGCACACCAATGGCTATGCTACTTTCCGAGGACAGCTTAGTAGTCATTTCATCGGTGAACTCTTGGAATATTCCTAGAGAATCCGAGATAGGTCTAGCAATGGGTTGGGATGATGGATATTCAAATTGGAGAGTAAATACCTTGACTAAGTTCACTGCTTTTGACATATCCAACAAGAGCGATATTGTTGAGCAAAGAGAATTATTCATTGAAGGGCGTTATTCTACTGCAAGGGAAGTCGATGGCACAGTTAGAGCCGTCACACAAAGTTGGATGAATATCAACGGACTAACCACTTGGTTTGACCTTCCTGATGGGTATTGGAACTTAGACAGAGACGACCCACTGAGACTAGTTCTAAGACAAGAAGCGGGCTATCAATCGATTCTGAAAAACGCAGAGGTACTCGAAGATTTAGAATTATCAGATATCTTGCCAAGAGTGTTTGAAAAGACTGATTCAGGCATAATAACACATGAAATGAGTGATAATGATTGTAGGGATTTCAGCGCTTCTGAAGACGGATATAGTCATGGATTCACGAGTATTTTCACTCTTGATTTACTAAGTGAAGACTTTGATTTTGAGGCAGACCACATCGTTGGAAATAACCCACTTGTGTATGCATCAAAAGATGTAATGGTAATCACAGATACTGCTTGGGATTGGTGGTGGTTCTGGGGAGCAGACGAATTGGATACAATGACAAATATTCACACATTTGACATCTCTAATCCAGGAACAACGCTTTACACAGGCTCAGGTAGAGTAGAAGGAACAATTCTCAATCAATTTTCCATCTCCGAATTCGAGGGTGTTGTTAGAGTTGCAGTAACTACTGGACAATGGGCAAGATGGTGGATGGAAGATCCTGAGCCAATGGTAAGCCATGTGGTGACTTTGGGAAGACAGGTAGACGATTCTGGAAACCAAATATTGAGCGAAATCGGACGCGTCGGGGACATCGCACCTAACGAAACGATATGGAGTGCAAGATTCGTTGAGGACAGAGCATACATCGTCACCTTCGAAAACATGGACCCTCTATGGACCATCGATTTATCAGACCCAACAAACCCTGTAATCATGGGCGAATTACACGTTCCTGGCGTTTCTACCTACATCCACCCGTTGAGTGATGACATGCTTCTCACTATTGGAATGGGGCCTGCAAACGAAGAAACTGGATTGGGATTAGACTGGTCCTCTACTCGACTTTCAACCTTCGATGTTTCTAACTTCAGTGACCCACAACTTGCCCAAACTCTAACGGTATCGCCGGTAAATGACCCAGAGGATTCACGCTGGTCTTGGGCATACTCTGAAGCCAGTTATGAGCATAAAGCATTCCAGTATTGGGCTCCTAAAGGATTGCTTGCAATTCCTCAAGCCACCTATTCTTATGATTATGATTCCAATTCATACTGGGGACGCTACACCTTTGTATCAAAATTGATTCTTACCTCTGTTAATGAAACATCAGGCAGCCTGGAGTATTATGGAGAGGTAAATCACTCTGCTTTCTACAATGGAGATGATTCGGGATGGTGGGGAGAGACCAGCATTAGGCGCAGTATCTTCATGGGAGACTACATCTATGCTATTTCTTCAGGCGGAGTCACTGCCACTAACTTAACATCCCTAGAGCAGTCGGCTGCAATCGAATTAGACAAGCCAACATATGATTATTACACGTATTATGATTATGTCGAGGAAGAAGACAGCGGTAAATGATTTAGTCATCTATTGCTTGCAAAAGAATTGAAGAAATTGTCTTACAATCCTTGGAGGTCAGTGTACTAGGCAATCTAATATCACACAATTTTGCTAACAATTGATCAGTCTGGCTCAAATCTTTGTTGTCCAAGTAAGTCCAATGTTTGTAGGTGCTGGTAAAACCGATTGCTTTTGGAGCACCAAACCACTTAATTTTCAAACCATTACGCTCACAGTTTTTGAGAATTTCAACGATTCTTTCAGATGGGTAATCAAGGAAAAATTGGATAGAAGTCGGCGCCTGTTTCACTTTAGGGTTAATGTCCGGAAAACGGATATTTTCATGCTGTAGGTGATTTTGTATAGTAGAATAGATGTTATTCCATTTGTTATTTATTGATTCCAAGGAATCCAATTGAGGCAGTGATACAGCAGCAGCTAATTCATTTAATCGAAGGCTGTAATTTGGAATCATCCCCTCGTATTTTGCAAATACCTCTTTGCTTGGGGCATTTCCATTTTGGTGATGAAGTCCATAACTGCCACTGTACAGAATAGCTTTGGCGGCAACGTCCTCATCATCGGTGATTATTATCCCACCTTCTCCGGCATTGATTTGCTTGTATGTCTGTAAAGAGAAGCAACCGGCAATTCCGAACGTTCCGGTTTTCTTTCCATTCCACTCTCCACCAAGCGTGTGTGCACAGTCTTCGATTAACAAGACTCCATGCTCTTTACACAGTTTTTGAATTTCCTCTAAATCTCCAAAATGCCCTCTCATATGGGAAAGAAGGAATGCCTTTGGTTTATGCAACTTGATTTTGCTTTCCAAATCGATAACATCAACGATTAAATTTTCATTTATCTCAACTAATTTAATTTTACAACCAATGTTCTCCAAAGCACCTGGGACAGGTGCTAAAGTGAATGAGTTTAGAAGAACAACATCGTCTTTTGTTACTCCTGCTGAAATTAGTGCAACATACATTGCTGACCCACCAGAATTTACTCCAACCGAATATTTAGTGTTGTGATATTTTGCAAATTCAGTTTCTAATTTAGCAACAAATTGCCCATCGCTCGTGTTTTCACCATACCTGAATAACTGCCCGCTTTTAAGGACAGAATTTGCATTTTCAAGAGCCTTATCCGACAACTCTGCTACTGCAGTAAGAGGAGTTGACAACTCATCTTTGCCGGACATGTTACTGTGTCTCACAACACCTTTAAAGCAACATCTAAGGAGCCTTTGAACAGGTGAAAAGGCTGTTTGGTAAACAGAAGGACTGGATTTTTCCTTGGCACCAAAATTTGGTCGATGACCCAATTACACTTTCGGAGCATCTCGTTCACAAGATGCACAATGATAGAAATCCACTGCTAATTCAACTTGAAGATAAATTTGCAAGCAGAGAATATGTGGAAAAAAATTCAGATTGCAAACTCCCTAAATTGTATCATTTCTTACAGCGGGGCAGCGAAAAAATACCTTGGGATGACCTTCCCGAAAGATGCGTTTTGAAGGCAAACCATTGGTCCGGGGACTCATTATTCATACTCGATAATGCCCCTGATCCCATTCCAAATGTAACTAGGGCTAAACTCCCTATGATAAGATCAAAGAAACAACATGGATACTACGTTATCAGAAATGGCAGAGACCAGTATGGACGGTTTTGGCCAAAGTGGAGAATTCAATCAAAATTATCCGGCGTATTGGAGAAGGATTTCCCCGTATCTTTGGAATGGGGTGCATACAATATTAGTCCAAGGGGGATAATAATCGAGGAGTTCTTGATGGGCGATGACGGCGGTCCACCGATTGATATCAAAATGCATTGTTTTGGCGGTAAAGTTGGTTACATACAGTTTGAACACGGGAGATTTGGCAGCGAAATTTTACAGAATATTCACTTACCTGATGGGAGCCTTATCGACACGAAAGGGGAGCAAACAAAGTGGTTCAATGATTCCAGCGTTGGAAACCTAAGAGACCATCTTGGAACTGAAATTGTAGATAGATTAATTCAGGTTTCAGAACAATTAAGCAAAGACACAATGTATGTCAGGGTTGACCTATTCATCATTAATTCAGAAGTTGTTTTTGGAGAGTTTACCAATTATCCGCGCTCCGCACAACCCCAAGCGCCCCAATGGGAGAAATTAGGCGGGGAAAAATGGAGAGAGGCTCGCGGAGCACCTAAAATAGAGGAGGCTGAATCATGAAGACGGCACTAGCATGCTTTGGATTCGGAAGGCCTGAGTTCTATCAGCGAATGCTCAAATCTGTGGGCAATTGCAATGAAATAATCAATCAAGAAATTGATGTCTTTCATTTTCTCGATGGTGGAGAAAGGTCAATGCAGCAAGATTTGATATCAGTTATTGAAAAATCTGGCACTCCGTATAAAGAAATCATAGCAAGAGAGGATAACTATGGTGTTGGAAGGCAATTGATCAGTGCTCGAAGAGAGTTGCTTGATGAACGCGGATATGATAGAATGATAATGATGGAGGACGACATCGAAGTCGGAAAAACATATTTTTCCGCTATACTCTCTTTATCTGATTGGGCGCAGGATTACGAAGACGTAGGAACCGTTCAAGTTTGGAATGTTCAATCAGGATCAAAAGAAGACCTATTCAATCGAATGGGGGAATTAGTATTGACTAACAGGCACTTCGTAACCTATTGTTTAACCAAAAAAGTATGGGATAAAATAAAGCCGGTAATCTATGAGTATGAACAAAAATACCTCTTGAAAAAGGATTATTTGAAACGACCGCATTATCGAATTAGATATTTCATGTCAAGGCAGATAAAAAAAGGTGAGCAGAGACAATCTGGAAACCTTCTGAACCCCCCAAAACAAGCAATTTCTCATCCATTTCCTAAAATTGATTGGAGAAGATCTCCTACAAGCCAAGATGCTATCACCTCCTTAGCACTTCACAATGCGGGCTTGGTTAGGATAACTACATTGGTTCCAAGAGCATTTTATTTTGGCGACACAGGAGTTCATTGCACTCCAGAAGTATATCGTGAGATGGGCTTTCATGAACAAGGTCACTGGCAGTGGGAATTAGAAGAAGAAAGCGAAGATTTCTCGGTTCTTTACAAAGATAAAGAAGGTAATTGGCTTTCTTCTATTTACCGCTGAGGCTAAATTCATGGGAATTGATGTTGCAATCATTGGTTCTGGCAGATGGGGTAAAAACCATATCAATACTGTAAATCAGAATGCCAAAAATCTGGGAATTGAGGATATTTATGTCTGCGATGTCGATTCCAAGAAACTAATTCAATGGGAAGATGAATCACTGAAATGCTTCACATCAATAGAGGCATTATTAGTTGATCACAAGCCTGATTTTGCAGTTGTTGCAACCCCTCCAGAGACACATTTTGAGATTGCTCAAATTTTACTCAAACAAGGTATCAGCGTGTTGGTGGAAAAACCGATAGCTGCGAATTTAAGTAATGCTGAATTACTAATCCAACAAGCAGAAGAATCGAAATGTATTTTATCGGTTGGAGTTCTTTTGCGTTTTCATAGTGGAATAAAATATGCAGGTCAAATGCTTGAAGATAATGAAATAGGAGACGTAAGGTCAATTTATTTTGAAAGACATTCATCAAGATCTCCCACAATTGGAGCAGATTTAATCGATGCAATGGGAATTCATGCCATCGATACTATACTTAATCTGAATAATGAAAACGAACCAAATTTAATTTCATTACTTAGTGCCGAATCATCTAATTCACAGGTAACAAAGTGTGAATTTTTACTAGATTATGGACTCGAATTTAAGGCTAAATTTTCAATCGGATGGGGCTTTGAAAACGAATCCAGAATCATTCACATCATAGGAAGTAATGGTGCTATAAGCATTGATTTTTCAAAATCATTTGGCATCACAACCATAATCGATAATGTAATTCATAAACCAATATCAGATTTCGAAAAATATCCTCTTGAGTTGGAGTTAACTCACATGGCAAAGAATTGCACAGACTCTTCTTCAGCAAAGATTTTTCCAAGCAAAACCGGGATAATCAATGGTTTGAAATGGAGCACTTTAGCAAAGAAAGAATTGTCGAAATATCTAGCAAACTAGACAATCCCCAGCGCGAGATTTGAAGAATGAATTGCACTTGGGTTGTTTCATGGGTCTACAGATTAGGACCGTTGCAATCATGTACGCTGTTGCAGGCGTTACAGGTCTGCTGTACGGAATGAATGATGATTCCGTAATGAGCGGAGTGATTGCGTGGGCTGTTTTGAGCGCCCTTGTATCATTAATTTGGGCATTGAGCAACCCAGAAAATGCTCTAACTGGGCTTGATATGAGGCCTGGTGTTCTGTTAACTCATGCAGGCGCATTAGTAGTTAGCGGTTTGTTCACATTTTGGTTGGTCTCTGGACTAAACTTCCCTCTGGTCGAATCCACAATAACTGGATTCACCTTTGTTCTAACCACCTATTACACATTCCTGCTAACTGAGCCTTTTGTAAAATCTGAATAATTTTCATTTTCTTATGCGAAGGGTGAAAGGCTTTCGCTGTTGGTTGTATGATGAGGCGTATGGCTAAACATGGCGACCACCCGGAATTACCCCAAATTCTCGAAGACTGTCTTCAAGAAGACGTCCACACGGTTTTTCTGAAAGCCGACTGCCCTGTTAGGGTCAAAAGAGGCACCATCGGCAAATTAAAACTCGTAGAGTTGGATGAAGTTAACGATGGGCAATGGGATAAATTACGCTTGGAATCACTTGAGGAAGAATTAATGCAAGTGCTAGAGGATAATAACGAAAGGTCGGATTGTTTCTTAGAAATTGATAGACATGGCTGCAAAGTAGTTCAATTAGGCGACCTTAGAATAACCATAGCATGGCCGCCATTTGCTGATACAAGAGAAATGACAATAGTCAGGCCAGTTGCAAAATTATCACTTTCAGATTATGATTTCGATCAGAAATTAATCGATAGATTGAGCGATCACCACAGAGGAGTTTTCATTTCAGGAAGACCAGGATCTGGAAAGACCACCATGGCTCAGGCTATTGGTGAATATTTGGATGAACAGGTCGGCGCAGTAGTGAAAACAATGGAAGCGCCAAGGGACCTTCAGTTACCAGACAGGATAACACAATATGCTCCACTTGAAGGAGATTTAGAAAAAACAGCGGAAATCATATTCTTGGTAAGACCAGACTTTGTTTTATTTGATGAGGTTCGCAGAGCAAGAGATTTCGAGATTTTTGCTGATGTACGTCTTGCTGGAGTAGGATTACTGGGAGTAACTCACGCTAACTCTGCCCTAGAGGCTATTCAAAGATTGATCGGAAAGGTTGAACTTGGTCTTGTAAGCCAAGTTCTTGACACCGTAATCCACGTCGAAAAAGGTCAAATTGCTCAAGTTCTTGAGTTGCGGATGACGGTAAAACCTCCAACTGGTATGCAAGAGGAATTAGCAAGACCAGTCATCGAAGTTGTCGAGTTTCCCAAGGGCACAGTCATCTATGAAATGTTTGCTTTTGGTTCAGAATTAGCAGTGGTTCCAGTTGGAGATGCAGATAATCGCGTGTCGCCTTTACAAGCCCTCGCCAAAGAGCAGATAATACAAGAAATCAGGCGCTGGGTGGGAGTAAAATGCGAAGTAAAATTCACTGGACAAACCTCAGCAACAATCTATGCGCCAAAGAGCATGGTTTCCACTCTTATCGGAAAGGGTGGAGATAATATCAGGGCTCTACAAAATGAATTAGGCGGTCTCTCCTTGAAAGTTGAGCCAATGTCGGCTTGGGAAGGGAAATCGACAAGGGATGATATGGATTCGGATTTTGATATTCAAGACCGAAGAAGCAGAGGCGCAAGGGCTTGGGAAGGGCATAATCCAAGCTCAAAGTCTCAAAGAAGAAAGTCAAGAAAGGGCAGAAGATGAGGCGGCTTGCGCTCGCGAGGGTTCATCAATGAGATGTATTCCGTAGGTTTGATGACTGGTGATTCAGGTGCCGGAAAGGGTCCTGTGAGAATAGTCAAACAATCGACCAGCGTCACTAGTGGAGTAGCAGTAACACAAAAATTAGTGAAAGCCTCGGTTGCATTCGGTAACCTACTCTCGGGGACCTTTGGTCCAAATGGACTTGACAAAATGATGTACAAGACTACAGGAGAGGCATCGATTACAAATGATGGTGCAAAAATAGTTGCAGAACTACTAGTACGACACCCTGCTGCAAAAGCCTTCGTTTCTTTAGCTGAATCCCAGGAAAATGCGTGCGGAGATGGAGTGACATCTTGCCTATTATTTGCAAGTGAGTTGATGAGAGAGGGCGGCAGATTGCTCAGCAGAGGCGTCCATCCCTTGATATTGATAGAAGGATATACCGCTGCTCACGAAATTGCTCTAAATTTGCTCGAAGAAAAGAGGATAGATTTCACAGGATTTGACAGAGATGCATTATTGAAAGTGGCAAAAACTAGTCTGAGTGGGACAATTGCGGATTTTGAAGACGATTTCTTGGCAAAAATGGTAGTTGATGCTGTAGAAACGATTAGATTCCTTGAAGGAAAAGAGGTCTTTGCTCCATATACTAATGTTAGAATGTCTAAACGTGGAGAGGGCAACATTAGGGATTCCAAATTAATTCAAGGATTAATTATAGATCAAAGATTGAAACTGGACAAGATGCCAAAGCACCTGGGTGCCGGAAAATTACTCGCATTATCCTGTCCACTTAAGATCGAATCTTCTTCTAGGGATGCAGATATCGAGATTGAAAGTGCTGAAAAATTTGCTGAATTTTTACAGGCTGAGGACAAAATTATACAAGAAAAAGTCGACAAAATCCTAGCAACTAAGGCTACATTCATTGCTTGCAAAGACGAGGTTGATGATTCAATTCTACAAGCTCTAGCAGAGGCAGGCTGCATAGTAATGGCTGATTTGGAGGGGCCAGGATTACAGGATATTGCAGATACCTGTAACGCATGGGTTATTGATCACTTAGATGACATAGACCAGGCAAATTTAGGTTCTTTTGACTCCGTCGATGTTGAGGTAATGGAAGGTAGTGAAGGCAAAAGAGAGAGAATACATCTGGTTGTTGGAAAATCTGCAGGTATTGTAACCTTGGATGTCTATGGAACAGATGGTTTGAGCAGCGAAGAAGCCATCAGAGCATTATTTGATTCTCTTAGGTCTGTTTGTCTTGCAACAGAATACAAATCAACAATGCTCGGTGGAGGTAATTTCCACTCTCATGCAGCCTCCACAATTAGAATGGCTGGTGAAGCTAAGGCAGGAAGGCAAAGGCTTGCAATGGATGCATATTCAAGGGCGCTTGAATTGATTCCCTGTGTACTGTTGGAAAATGCAGGCGAGGATAAGTTAGACGGGCTGCTTGAATTAAGAGCAAAAAATAATGCAAAAGACTCCTGTTTTGGTGTTGATAGTGATGGAGAAATTTCCGATGTTTCAACTGTGCGACTTTGTACTGAAACAGTCCTAAGCGGTATTATTTTAGCATTTGAAACAGCAACTACATTGCTTAGAATTGACCAAGTCATCTCTTCTCGCGGCGATTGATTAGACTACATAATTTCATAACCCGTGTCTAGGTGAATCTCTTAACGGGTTGAACTATGTCTGCTCCCGTTTCAAATCGCCCCAGAGCCCTACTTAGCGTTTACAATAAAACAAACATTGTAGAATTCGCTACTGAACTCAGCAATCTTGGTTATGAGTTAGTGTCCACTGGTGGTACTGCTAGAAAACTCAGAGAAGCAGGTCTTGAGGTTATTGGAGTTAGTGATGTAACAGGGCACCCAGAAATTTTCGACGGTCGAGTTAAATCATTACACCCAGCAATCCACGGGCCCTTGCTTGCTAGATTAGAGATGGAAAAAGACGCAAAAATGCTTGGAGAGTTGGGATATCCAATGATCGAAATCGTTGCTTGCAACCTATACCCATTTGCTGAGGCAAGTAATCAACAACCTCCATTGAATGATGCGGATTTACTTGAGATGGTAGACATTGGCGGGCCAACAATGGTTCGAGCCTCGGCCAAAAATCACAGAAATGTCTTGATAGCCTCAAATCCAAATCAATACCAGTCGATAATTGAGCATCTAAAACAAGCAAGCTCCGCTTCAAAAGTGCCGATGGATTTCAGGAGACAACTAGCGCTTGCGGCATATGAACACACGGCTGCTTATGATTCTAATATTGTCAATGAATTCCACAAAAGATGGATAGGGTCACCTGAGCAATTCAAAGGCTTAGAAAATCAGAAAGATAAATTCCACAACACGCTTTCAGTCAATGCAGAATTAGCAAGCGTGCTTAGGTATGGAGAGAACGGACATCAGGGCGCCGCTCTGTATGTTAATCCTGATCAGGTTGGACATCATTCCACTCTTGTAACCGCCAAGGTAGAAGGGGGTAAGGCTATGTCTTACAATAACTATGCAGACGCAGACGCATGTTTGCGACTGTGCCGTTCACTTTCTACAGATGAGTGGCCTAACACTCCTCATGCTTGTGTAATTGTCAAACATGCGAATCCATGTGGAGCAGCACTTGGGTCTAACCAGGCTCAGGCATACAAAGATGCACTTGCCAGTGATCCAGAAAGCGCATTTGGCTCAATCATATGTTTCAACGAAGTGGTTACTTTAGAAACTGCTGAGGCAATGACTCCACTATTTATCGAAGTTGTAATGGCCCCTGGTTACACTAAAGAGGCAAAATCAAAATTGATGGAAAAAACCAATCGAAGAATCCTAACTATCGATTCCCCAAACCAGCGTCTAGCACCACTAGAACGTAATCTGATCCAAAAACCAGTCGAAGGCGGATGGATTGTTCAAACTGAAGAGCCTCCAATCATTGATTGGTCGAAAGCCAAAGTGGTTACTAAATCAGAACCATCACAAGAAGAGCTCGATGCAATGAAGTTTGCAGTCAGGGTTTGCGAGCAGGTGAAATCTAATGCTATTGTAATGGTTCAAGGAGTTGCTACTGTTGGAATTGGCCCAGGGCAAACTAGCAGAGTTGAAGCAGTGAGAATAGCGTCGAGAAGAGCAGGCGAGAGAGCAGAAGGATGTGTTTTAGCAAGCGATGCATTTTTCCCATTCGCAGACGGACTTGAGCAAGCCGCCCAAGCAGGGGCATCAGCCATAGTCCAGCCAGGAGGCTCAATTAGAGATGATGAAGTCATCCAAGCTGCAGATAATCTTGGTATTTCTATGCTATTCACTGGACATAGATTGTTTAGGCACTGATAATTATACCCAAGATTCAAACACCATTGTTCACTGGTAAGTCTATGGGACATTTAGAAGATATTGGGGAATCATGGTTTACCCATTTTCGTAGGGCATTGAGACTGTCCTTTGTTTGCCTAATTGGAAGTATTAGGCTTTTAGTTCATGGCTTGTTCCCAAATGTTGATGTTGCTGCAGGAAGAATAACAGCGGCAAAGTTACTCGGAAAAAAGTTTGAAGAATAACTCATTCCATTGTTGGAACTTTCCATATTAACCAACATATGCCTATAATGGCAACTAATCCGATTGTTGCTTGACCGTAGCCAGGGTCTCCTGCCTTTGAAATTGTGATAATTGATGCAATCGAAACAAGGATGATAAGGCCAATAATTACAATTTTTGAGTGCAATGGTAAAGACTTTCCATTTTTGTAATAATTTAGTAATGTATCTCCAAATAGTCGATTTGTTAGAAGCCATCTGAACAATTTCTGACTCGATCTGCCGTATGCAAAACCAGCAAACACAAGCCATGAAACTGTAGGCCAACCCGGCAAGAAAACGCCGATAGCTGCTAAGACCACGGCTGCAGATCCGAAAATAATCCATAATAACCGGATTATGGGATTTTTAGATGGTTTGTGTTCGGACACAATTTTTTCCAGCATAACATCACTATCCGCATTCTTAGGCAAATCTGCAATATTTTCAGTTGCAGAGATCAACTCATGCGCATTAACGGACATGCTGGTGATTCCGCCCAAAAGATTCGACTTGATAATAACCAGCGTCAATTTATTGTGTAATTCAGAATGCTTAACCGAAGTAATAATTTTTGAAAAACTCGCCCCGTGTTCATGCCAAGCCTTCGTGTAGGGTCAGAAACCAACCCTATCAGGCTTGCAGTATTCATTTCAGGTTCAGGCTCTGGGATGCTAGCACTTGAGCAATATGCACAAGAAAATCAGGTATGCTTCGAAATAAGTGTAGTTATCTCAGATAAGCAATCCACGGGTTTAGCCAAAGCAGAATGCGCCGATCTTGCTACTGAACTTTGCTTGGTTTCATCAGATGAAAGTAAAGAAACAAGAAGAAGAGAGCATGAAATTCGCATTCAAAAATTACTGGATAAATACAACATAGAGGCAATTATTTTGAGTGGCTATATGAGATTGCTATCAGCAGAATTTGTATCAGATTGGGAAGGTAAGGTATTGAATATACATCCTTCACTTTTGCCAAAACACCCAGGTGCTCATGCCCATAGGGATGTGATTTCCAGCGGAGATACGCAATCAGGATGCACCGTTCATTTTGTAGATGCTGGGATGGATACAGGACAAATTATTGCACAAGCCAAAGTCCCAGTTTTTGAGAACGATACCGAAGAAAGTCTTGCTCAAAGGGTAAAAGTGGAAGAACACCTTCTTTATCCAAAAATCATTCAAGATTTCTGTTCTTCCGATCGGATTAGATTAAGTTCTTCTTGAGTGTTAAAATTGTTGAATTGGCTTGGCTCACCAAAGCCATTATCCACTGACAAATCTGAGAATATTTCATTCAAAGTTTCTCCTTCTAGGCTAATATTTTCAGGGTAAAAATTGGCTAACAGGGGCTGTTTTAAGCCGTTTTCATCGACAGGCAAACTACCATTCATTCTCAAGAGATATTCAATCCCATTTTGTTGTATCTGAAAGCAATCACAAGGAATTAACTGAATCCTTCCCTTGATTTGTTTTGAAATCCAAATGATAGTATCGAGAATGCCGTCAACAGATATTGGGTCCGCCCAAACATTGCCTTGGAATAACTCCTTCCTATTTTTATTACCACAAAGAATAATACAATCCTTTACTCCTAAATTTTCTGCGATTTTTTGAATTCTAGAAGTATTATCAAACATCAATGCCTTGTCTTCACCCATCCTTGCTGATTTTCCGCCTGCAAGAATAATCAACGTTGAATTGACTTCGGACTCCACCCTTTCACGGCTCCAATTTTTCTAGGCTTAGCTCGAGCTCTTCAAGCAATTCCCTAACTCTAGCCATTATCGCTTTCTGCTCCTTCGTACTTCTTGCTTCTTGAAGCCACACCAATAGTTGGCGGATATCCTTTGAATTTCTTTCACAAGTCCACTTAATGGCAGATTCTAGGACGGGGTCTTCTGCCGGCAAAAACCTCTCGCCCATGATGCGGGTTAGATGTAGGCATCGAATCAATCTGTTGATGCCAGTATCTTTGCCCGCAAGCGCTCAAAAATCTCTCCGCCTTCTTTTGCAAGTCTCGCTAAAGCAACACAATGAGGAGGATATTGCTCCATTAAAGAAATGAAAACAACCGAGTATTGGTGCCATATCTGAGATACCCTTGCCATCTCTACAAACCATTCCTGATTTGGTAATTCATGTCCTCCGCGAATCATTTCTTCACCAATATCCAAAAGCAATTCTATGCTTTCCCTCCTTGAAAAAAGTTTGACTAAAACAATCCATGGGTCTTGTTTTAATTCATTGATGCCAACATTGGCTAATATAATGCCTGCAAGCACCTTATCTTCTCTTCCACCCCTTTTCCATAATTTCTTGAGTAACCTTTTGAGGGCTTTCGGGGATTTTCCGTCTCTCGACAATAACCATGATGCAATAATTCTCATTTCCGGATCTGGTGTCCCAATTTGAAATTCAAAGGCACCGGTTTGGGTTAAGTGATCCATTTGTGGTCTTGCCATCAAACCAGGCAAACCTTCACTGTAAGCGTCTCTCAACATTTTCAAGATTTTATTTGTTTGAGATAATTTGAGATTTTGCCTCTCTTCTAGGAAGGATTCAAGCGCAGCACTCAAATTCATTCATCTCCGCTACTTTGAGACTTTTTAGTGAGGTTATCAATTCTGTCGTTTATGCTGTTAACACCGTCTTTAAGGATTTCATACACCTTTTCCAATACATTCGGGTCATCGTATTTTTCTTTGATGATTCCCTCAAGCTCCGACTTGATATTGTTGAAATCGGCTTCTTCTATCCCAAAAGTCTCTCTAAGGTGGTCCAGAACTCTGAATTCATCTAAAGAAAGGGATGCATTAACCAGAGCCACCTCAAAAATTTTCATGAAAATCTCTCTTGCTTCATTCTCTGAAATTTCTCTTCCCGAAGGAAGTTTAGTGCCTTCTCTAATCGATTTGTAAACTAGTCCAGGCTCATTTTCAGTTAGCCCTAGGGCGCTTGAAAGCTTAATGACAAGCCTCTTCTCTTCCCTGGTTAAAACACCGTCATCAAGCATCACCTGAACGGTGGTCTTGAAAACCTCGATGTTGTTCAACACAGGAGTCGGCACAAGTTAGCGATATTAGTATCTCATATCAATTCAACGATTGCTAAATCATTAGATTTTGTAGTATTTTTAGGGAGTATTCAAAAACAATGAGCACCCGGTCTGGGTTGTCCAATCACATTCACTTGCCATCGAATCATCGAAGGCAGACACCTCCTGCTAGTCGGGAGAACAGAGAATAATAGGGCCTAAGGAGGCAATAAAATGTCACAAAATAGAAGACAAAATAACCACAAAAAGAAATCAGGCGGGGGCTCCCGCCAATCAGGAAAGCAAGCATCAATGAAATATCAGATCCGTGCCGACATCAAAGTTAACGGCAAGGTTCAGAGAAAAGACATCATTGGTGCGATAATGGGGCAAACAGAAGGTCTCTTAGGAGACGATCTCGAGTTAAGGAAATTACAGAGGACTGCAAGGGTCGGGCACGTCGACGTCGAAATGACAGATGTCGGTGGAAAGGTGCACGGATTGATTCTAATCCCTTCTTCACTAGACAATGTTGAGACAGCAATTATCGCATCTGCACTTGAAACAATAGATAGAATCGGACCATGTACCGCAATCATCAAAGTACTAGAAATCCAAGACATCAGGGCTTCAAAGAGATCCGTAGTCGTTGACAGAGCCAAAGAACTACTTTTGGATTTAGTCACCAACGGAGAATCAGCAACCAAATCTGTGGTTGAGGAAGTTCGCTCAGTATTAACCACAGGCCAAGCTGGAAATTTCCACGGATTAACCGCTGGGCCCAATGTAGAATCTTCTGCTTCTCTGATAATCGTAGAGGGCAGAAATGATGTCAAGAACCTGCTTAATTGTGGAGTAAAGAACGCAATCAGCGCAGATGGAGCAGGAAATATCAAACAAGAACTAATTGATCTTGCTAATTCTAAGGACACAGTAATACTAGCAATCGATGGAGACAGAGGAGGTGAAATGCTCTTCAGTCAATTAAATGACATGATGAAAATTACATTCGTCGCTCAAGCACCAGTTGGACAAGAGTGGGAATTATTGCCTCAGAAGACAGTTACAAAATGCCTGTCAATGAAAGAAGACTCAGGAAAGTTTGCTGCAAAATTGACAAAGAAACAGAAAGAGGAAGACGAAGCAGCAGGGTTTGAAGACAAAG
This sequence comes from Methanobacteriota archaeon, assembly GCA_002718195.1. Taxonomy (GTDB): domain Archaea; phylum Thermoplasmatota; class Poseidoniia; order Poseidoniales; family Poseidoniaceae; genus MGIIa-L4. The sequence goes on from PBDU01000008.1 coordinate 26,735, forward strand.
ACTGGGCTGAAGAATTACCAGAAGAATTTGAAGTCGAGGAAGCGCCTGCTGAAATTCAAGAATACATGGACCACATACCAGGGCTTGCTAAAAACAAAGCAATTCTTGTAAAAATAGATGGTTCAGTAACCGAAGAACTTGGTCCTAAGAGTTTGAGAACAGAAGCTAACGAGACAGATGGTGCAGTTGCACTTGTAATCAATGGGCCTGTGAGCGATTCAATACTAGATATAGCGGCTGAAGCTGCAATTGAGACAGTTGTTGGTACTAAGAAAGGCAAAGGATATTCTGAAAGAGATGACGTCACCGCATGGATGACAGAATCCTGAATTTATTCTCCACTATCTTCATTTGATAGTAGGGTTTGAACCTCACTATGACTGAGGAATCTGAGTGGCCAGATGAGGTAACTGCAGATGAGCCTGAAACTGAATTGGAAGTTGAAAACGACTCCACACAATCCAGCGATGATCACGCAGGAAATAATCCATCTGAGGAGGAGTCAGTTGTTTCCGAATCTAATGACGAAGAAGAAAACGAACCAGTTGAGAACGAGGAGAACGAATCTGCTGATGAGCAGGAAAAACAGAGTCCTTCAGATGATTTTGGAGTAGTCACCCTGCCAGTTAGAGCAAGACAGGCAATACAAATCTCCGAATCTTCTTTCGAGATTCCAATGTCTCAAACTAAAGACGGAAAGAAGACTGTTTCAATGTTGATTGATGAAGGCACAGTAAGAATTGCAACAACTACTGTTCTTCCTAATGGTGATGCAGAATCCATCATCGATTCTGTTTATGCCAAAGAGGCGCTGACGGGATATTCCTTCACAAGAAAGGAACTAAAGCGCATCATCCCATATTCTGCAGGACTTTCAGCACTAGGTCTAATTTTAGCCATAATTCCTGGTGTTGATTTCTTGGCCTACTCACTACTTATTGCCGGATTAGCCAGTCTAGGATACATTTTCTTTGATCCACTGATGGTAGAATTATCCTTTTCAGGCTTTACTAAAAGGATTCTTTTCTTTGGTTTAACATCGGATAAAAATTTGTTAAGCAAATTTTCCGAATTTGCTGCCAATTCTTTTCCTGAAATCTTAAACGGAGAAGTGATTGATACCACTGAAATAGATTTGCTAGCAAAACAGGCTATGCAACCAGTAAAACCTTCACCCCCTCCTGCACAAATACCTCTCCAAGCACCGGGGGTCCCAATTTCTCCACCTATGGGCAATATCCAACCGCAGCACCAAACCGTGCCCCAAACTATTCCACAAGCCATGCCGCTATCTGGACCCCAAATAATGCCGCAAACTATGCCGCAATCCATGCCCGAGACCCCCCCGCAATCTTTACCTCAAACCATCCCACAATCTGTACCACAAAGTACAACTCAAGCAGATTCAGGTAGTAATGAAAACAAGAATTTGAGTATGCTAACTCCAATGGACGAGGTCCCCACTACGCCAAACAAACCATTAGGTCCACCAATAGCCGAATCCAATCCAAAAGCTCCTCCAGCTGCCCCAAATGGGGCTCAACTCCCCTCTCCACCAACCATACCAAATCCATCAATTACACCGGTTATACCTGGACTTAACCAAGTCCCAAACCCACCCGTAATGACGCCGATGGCTCCTCCGGTAGGTGGCTCTCCAAATCTTCCGCCTCCGCCCCAACAAATTCCTCAACCGAGTCTACCTGCTCCATTACCTGCTCCACTTCCACAACCAGGATCTATACCGGCACCTTTGCCTACTAATGCCTCATTCCTCCCGCCTCCACCAACCAATGTTGGCATGGACGGATTCTCAGATCCACTAGGAAAGGAATTTGAGCAAAATAAGGAACCTGAAACATATGTCGTTCAAGGCGAAGCAGTTGTTGAAACCTTGGATGAGGGTCAAAAAGATGAGTTACTCAAAGAACTGCTTTAGTTATCTTATTCCGCCAGCAGTAGGCAAGGACATTGCTTGAGCAACTTCTAGAGTAATTTTTGATAGATTGGCTAGGTCGTCAATTGAAGGCAATTCAACTTCGTCTTTTTCCAAAGGAACGTATAAGCCCGGTCCGGGAATGCGTTCCAATGCAACACCCAATTTCTTCGAATCATCCAAGTAATGGTCTGTGCCTTGCTCTCTTCTTGCTTGTAACCGTTTCTTTGTCCACTTGTGATGATTTTCGGTTGCTGCAGTTAACGCGTTCAATAATGTGATTCTTTTCTCGTCATCAGCATTTCCAGCAGGGATTAATCTCAACGCTACTCTCAACATTCTGTCTACTCTGGTGTCTCTAGGCTCAATTCCAACCATTCCTGCAATACCTCTTCTAGCAGCCATTAGGAAATCAGTCTCATCCTTTTTCGAGGATATTTCTTGGAGACCAATCTTTTTTAAGAATCTTGCAAGAGATTCCTTGCTCTTTTTACTGATTTCATTAGAGGTGGTTTTTACTTCGAGATTTTTCACTTCTGCCTTTTCCTCTCTTTCTTCTTCTAGGTCTTGCACTGGCTCATCTTTGAATTCCTCTAAAGCCGTGACATAAACGTCCTCTTCATCTACTGAATCCTCTTCTTCAATTACGAGTGAATTTTCTTCTACTGCTTCAATTTTTTCAACATCAATATTTTCAGAATTTTCAACAATCGGCACTTCGATTACTNCAGGGACTTTTTNTTCTTTCGAGCCTGTATCACTTACAGGAAGCAATGTCATTCTACCTTGCTTTGGTTTGAACAAATTTATGTCATAACTTTCGGTAGTTGGTGCAGAGGTCGCTAATAATCTAACATAAGTGGAGAATTTACTATTTATCTCTGACAATTTTTCAGGTCTGCTGGACATCTGTTCAATCTCTAGGGCAAGGTCGGTATTCTTGCTCCAAGGCAGCATGGATAACCGCCTTCTTAGTTTACTATAATCTGCAACATCCTCTCTAATTCTGATGATTTGTTTGGCTAATTCCTTTGGTGATTCATTTGCTAATTTTTCAAGTTCAGATATATTCCAACCTTGAGATTTCCAGGTTAAAATTTGAGAATCCATATTTTGTCTCAATCTAACTTCTTTGGTGGATTTAATTGAATTAGAGTATGAGGTGTTTTGGATTTCCTCGCCCTTTTGAGCCCTAGCAAGGTTGTCTTCAAATTCAGAAAGTGTCCAATTAGTTGTTTCCAAAATTTCAGACGCACTGCCATTCCGTAGAATTTTTCTCCATTCTTTTTCCAATAAAATACGGTGCCTTGCTCTACGTTTTGCTTGACTATGCACCCACTCACTCAACAAATCCAAATCATCTAAATCAACATCTTGAGTTCTGATGAAATTCAGCCGTTGGTCTACGAGTTGTTTTCCTTCAAAACTAGTATCCATCTCTTCTAATTGTTTAATTAAATCTGCAACTTTTTGCAAGATGTGTTCTTGCTTTGTCAACCAGTTGAATGCAAGCCTAGGCTCCTGCTCAGATCTTTCTAACCATCTGGACATGTCTATGCCGTAAAATTCCCATTTTTGGATTAATGAATTGGTTTTCAGCCCAAATTCTTTCCAACTTTCCTCTAGCTTTTTGAGCTCTAAATTGTAATCTTCAACTCTATCCAGATTGCCTTTCAGCTCAGCCAATCTTGCAGAATCATCAGGCCATAATTTCTCGAATAATTCTCCTCTTTCAATGGAAATCAATTGTTCTTCGATTATGTCATTTGTTTTCTCGAGATTTGACTCCCAGTGTAATAATTCTCCAGGCTCGATAATTGGCTTATCAGGGAAAAATATCCCCCGCTCTCTCCACTCTTTCAGCAGAGCATTCATCTTATCCAAACGAGAATGAAAGTTATCTACAACAGCATAAATTTCTTCATACATGCTCTCCATTTTTTCTGGGTCATTTTGAAGATATTCTTTCCTTTTGTCGAGGTATAATTGACTGATTTTCGGGTCAAATGGCTCAATTCGTTCTATTATTGTCAACTTTAGATTTTCAGAAATTCCTGCAAACCTTTGTAATTTTTCAACAACCCCAATCGCCTCAATAAGTGGTAAACCATCAACCGATTGGGTTTGAATGCCCATGTTTTCTAAGTTTTCAATAGCCGTGGTGATGGTGTTGACTTGCTTTCTTTCAGAGGTTTCAGCCATTTCGAGCATTTGCTCGATTTCAGTTAACTTACTTGGATTGTTTAGTTTGGAATAATAAGGTCTTAACGTAGCATGGCTCGATATATCTAGATCATCCAATCTCGCAAGCACATCATCATATTCTTGTTCAAGGTCTAAATCCAGCCAAGAGTCAAGTGAGTTAAACAACGAAATTTCCCAACTCCTATTCTGTTTCGCCCATTTTGTATATTCTTCATTTATGCTTTCAAAACTCAGTGGATCTTTGAGCTCCTCCACCCACGAATCAAGATCTGTTGGAATAAGCCCATTGTTTTGAATCGATTTTATTCTCTTTTTGAGTTCAGCAGAATTTTGAATTGCAACTTCAAATTCAATTATTTTGTTTGAAAGATTTTCATTTCCAGTCTCGATAATATCTCGAATTTTTTCTACTTTCCAGCCCTGTCCAGACCACTCATTCAACCGAGAAAGTGCTAACTTTCTCACTGAATCAGCATCATTTACTTCCGACAAGGACTCACCTTACCAACCCTATAGCACATCAAGCATTTGAATTATCTTAAGGAAGATAGTAGCAAATTCATCATTTTAAGGGTATAATTTTCTCACCAATTAACCTCTCGCCGAATTAAATTAGGTCTTAAAATCGAAAGAATCAGCATGATTTTCTCCGCAGACCATAAAGGTGCAAAGTGTCGCTTGGGAGATAATGGACATCATTACGATTGGTCTTGGGTTGGGATTGTGCGGCGGATTGGGTGCCTCTATTTGGGCAGCGAAAAACCTCCAAAATGAGTTAACAAAAATGCAGGAATCTGGCGCTGTAGAGCATTCAGAGAATATTCTAAAACTGTCAAATTTAAACTCTGAGATGCTGAATATTCGTCAAGAGGTATCAGATTTGAATGAATTATTGGGCGCTCTCAAAGCAACAAACCCTGAATTATCATCTGCAATTGATGCTCATCAGGTTTTATCATCGATTAAAATCGAAGATTACAAAGAGAATTATGCTCGTTTACTCGAGATAATCGATGGGCTGTGCATCGGCATTAATCCAACTTCTGACAATCATGAGATTGAATTAAGCGAAGTTAAGAAATCACTGCTTAACACAATACTCTCAAATCTCAAAGAAGCAGAAATATCATTTTCCCATCTAAATCCTAATCCTGAACTTGCTAAAAAATTAGGATTTTTCGCTCTTGCAAAATCAGACTTAGAATTAGCAACATCATGTTTCGGCATTGCCTACAGGGTCCTTAGCGGAGACGACTCGGTTCTTCTTGGGTTGGAAAAAATTGCCATATTAGAAGGCAATGTGCAATCTAGAAGACAGTGGATGGAAGCAAGGATTCAACTTGATCCAGATAACCCGGAACTTCTACGTTCTCATGCACATTTGCTGGCACAAATTGGAGACGATGCAGCTAAGAAGGATATCAAGAGATTGGAAGCCTTAGGAGTTGACACCGCAGCAGATAGGTCGCTATTGAGTGGCTTAATGGCTAGAGCAGGCGAATCAAACGAAGCGCTAGAAAAGATTGAACAGGCACTTGCTCAAGACCCTTCAAGAGGACAAGATTGGTACTCTCATGCAGAGATTTTATTCGAGTTGGGTGAGCCGAGAAGAGCATTGGATTCAGTAGAAAGAAGCATCGAATTACAAAGACAAGACGGACCTTCATGGGCTTTGAAAGCCAAATTATTAACAGTCCTAAATGCACCTATCAAGGATTCCCTAAGGGCAGCCACACATGCGGTCGCTCTAGAAGGTGGAGGCACAGACCTCATATTGCTGAAATCTCACTTACTGGAAGCAAGTGGTTCAACCAATGCAGCAGAAGAGAGCTTACTCAAGGCAATTGCTGACAACCCAATGAATGGAGAATTAAGAGCAAGAGTTGCTGACCAATATCTAATGAGTAGAAGGCTTGGTGAAGTCGAGCAACTTCTTGCTGAAACTCCAACTAATTGCGATCATATTTTGCTTCACGTAGTCGAAGGAAGACTGCTGCTGGCAAAGGCAGATAGGGTAAGAGATGGTACTGGAGAATCTGATGAACAACTCCTACAAGATGCACTACAAGCATTCAACACAGCAATTGAGATGGACAGAGAATCTGGATTAGCATGGCTTGGTGTTGCAAGAGCAAAGCGCTTGTTAAAAGACACAGATGGCTCTTCAGAATCTCTTAGAAGGGCTTCAAGGCTATTAGAAGACACAGACTCATCAGTTGCCGGTGAGCAGGCATTACTTGCATTAGAATCCGGAGACCTTGTGGCTGCATCTCAAGCGATTGACCTTGCAGACATTAACGGCGAAACTCCACTGATTTCCTATGTTAGAGGCAACATTGCAGCAAGGAGAGGAGAATTCGAGAAAGCCCTGGTTCACTTTGAGGAAACACTGACAATGGACCCAGGACATATCCGCGCTCGTTTGAATAGGTGCAGCGTCAACTTGTTGTTGGAAAACTCGCCCAAGGCTTTGGATGATGCCGAGATTTTACTGGAAATCGCACCTAATCTATTGCTTGCAAAACTAAGAAGAGCGGAGGCGAATATGGCTCTAGCCTCATGGAGTAATGCTGTTGAAGATTTGAAAGAAATCATCGATACGGTCCCTAACCACTATCATGCTCTCACACAACTAGCATCGTGCCACATGGCTCTTGAAAGACCAGAGAGGGCAGAGGGATTGCTCAATGAGGCATTGAGAATCAACCCAGAACATGCAGAAGCTTGGCATCAAAGAGGTCTAATGTACTTGGATTGGAAGAATGAGGATGCGGCATTAAGCGACTTCGAATCGACAATTAGATGCAGAGCAGATCACATGGATGCAAGATTACACATCGCAGCCCTACACCATGAAGGCGGGCGTTTTGAGCAAGCAGCCACAGCCTGGATGGCGGTCTTAGCAATCGATCCAGACCATGAAGCAGCACGTGTCCGCTTATCCGAATGTGAGTCAGCGATTAGAGCTTGATTGTGGAATTTTTCAAAGCCAATTTCTTTGAACTATGGCTTTAAGCAGTAGTTATGGCAAATGTTGGACAGAAGGCACCAAATTTCAATCTAAGGAACGCAAACAAAGCACACGGGGGCGAAACGATGTCTCTTGATGACGCCAGAGGCGAGAATGGTACAATCGTGGTTTTCGAATGTAATCACTGCCCTTATGTAATCGCTTCAATCGGTAGAATGGAAGATATGGCTGTATTTGCAAAGCAATCCAATGTTGGTTTCATTGGCATAAATTCCAATGACCCAATAGTATATGCAAATGACGACTTTGAACACATGGTGAAAAGAGCAGATGCAGGAATGGGTTACCCATACTTGCACGATGAAACTCAAGAGATCGCAACTGCTTACGGGGCAAAAAGAACTCCAGAATTCTATCTCTTAGACAATGATGACGTTATCGTTTACAGAGGAAGAATGGATGACTCTCCTAGGGACCCATCCGATGTAACTACGACAGAGCTCAAGGATGCAGTAGAAGCCATTCTTGCTGGTAACACTCCAGATGTTACGCAAACCGAGTCAATTGGGTGCTCTGTCAAGTGGAAACAATGAGGCAGAATGATGACTTGCATAAGACAGTGTGATTGGGATGAGAACGATGTGTGTCGTTCTTGTGGAATGGATTATTCAATTCCAGATGATGAAGAGGAATAACTCAATATTGCTCCAGGACCAATTCAGTAGTAGTACTTCCAATTTCATTTGGTGCAGCCATCCACATTTTATCTAATAGGGAGCGCAGTGCCATAGTATCATCTACGTGAACAAGTGCAACAAGATCTGCTTCACCAGACACTTCGTACACTACTTCAATTCCATCCCATGTAGTAATCTCGCTGGCAAAGGAACCGATTTCTGCTCCAGGCAGTACCTTGATTCTTACCAATGCAGTCAAACCAACGCCGCCTTCGCGAATTGTATATCCTCTAATCGTGCCTTCCTCTTCCATTTTTCTGACGTGCGTTCTTACCGTCCTTTCACTAGCGTTTACTTCTCTGGCCAGGTCAACGTAAGACATTCTGCCGTTTTTTCTAAGGTGCGAGAGGATTGCTCTGTCGATTTCAGCGATTCTAGGCATATTTTTGCCGCTTTCAAGATGGTATTTTAATCTCTTTACCTAATATTTACCTAATTTTTTCCCATATTGCTGAATTTAGGAAAAGAATATGCGCGTATTTTAAACAAATAAAATAATTCGCGCATTCATAATCCAGTAATTTTTCCAACGGGTTGAATAATGCCGACCATTTCTTTAGTTACATGCAGGGACAATCAGACACTTGTCTTGCGCAACTCCAGTCATATCTCGATGAATTTGCTCAGTTGCAAATTGATAGAAGAATCAATGATTGGGTTCAAACCGATGTGGCAAATTTAGTCGACGACATCGGCATAGTTAGGTATGAAATAGACGAGGTATCCCATGAATCAATCCTCTTTTTGGAAAAATCAATCATACACATAAGACCGGATAATAAACAAATTTCCCACTATCCAAAAAATCTGCTTCATTGCTTTATTGAGGACAAGAGAGACAACCCAGAAAAAGACCATGTGTTCAGAGCTGAATTATTTTCGATAACTCCTGCTGAAGAGCAACTATGCTGGATCAGGCAAAGTAAGGATATCAATGAAATTTCAGAGTTACAGATAACTGCAGCCTCTTGGTTGAAGTGGCTTAATTCATGATTATTGGGCAACAAAATTATCGTAATTGCACATATAATCTACAAATACCTCGCTCAAAGCAACATCTCTCAAATGCTGTTTTGTAAATGGAGGGCGAGCAATTCTGTCTTCAGAAATTATCATCTTCGGCCAATCTGGCAGTGCGATGCCAACCTTTCCTACTGCGATTAAATCCGCTCCTTGGGAATATGCTTCTTCTATGTCTTTCCCCTCCCAAATTTTGCCACATGTGGTTAAAGGAACTCTGCCATCAACCACTTGTGCAAATCTCTGAGTCATTTTGCGATCATCATCATCAAATCTTGATTGAGCATAAATGTCCCAAACTGAGATATGAAGCGAATCAATTTCCTCTTCAGACAGAATACTGCTCAACTGTAAAGCCTCATCTATCTCTATCCCAATATCGTTCAACTCTGGAGAAATTCTTACAAAAACCAGGAAATTTTTATTTGTTCGTTCCCTAATTCTCCTTATTATTTCAAGCAGGAAGGTCGCTCTGTCCCCTATTGTTTCCCCGCCCCACTGGTCTGTTCTTCGATTACTTTTCTTGCCTAAAAATTGAGACACTAAGTATCCGTGAGCACCGTGTATTTCCACACCATCTAATCCTGCTTTTTCGCATCTTAGAGCAGCTTCAACAAATTTTTCAACCATCTCTTCGACTTCGTCATTGCTTAGTTCGCGAGTAAATTTTCCATCCTTAATTTCGTTCACACTCGCACTCACAGGCTGAACCCCTGTAACCGCTTGAGGTGCCTTTAATCCCCCATGGAAAATTTGAGCAAGGCACAATGATCCATGCTCTGAAACACGCTTAGCTAATTCTTTGAGGCCAGGAATATGAGAATCACTCCACACTCCCATTTCTCCATGCCAGCCCTGTCCATTTTCTGCAACATGAGTCGCTGCGGTTGTAATTATGCCAAATCCGCCCATTGCTCTTCTTTCTAAGAAACCAATTTCAGCCTGGCTCAAAGTCCCGTCAGCATTTGATTGCTTATTAGTCAGGGCTGCAAGGATAGAACCATTCTTTGCAACAGGGCCACGCTTGAATTGAAATGGCTCTGCAAATCTCATAGACCTGCGAGTTACCAATTTGTTTTGAAATCTTGTGATTCAATCGTTTCATTCAAAGTATTGGTTTGCTTGGGATGATTTGAGGAAGGCAAATGGCTGGTCATATTTCCGGACTTCACGCAAGAATGATTCTAGATAGTAGAGGTCAACCAACCATAGAGGTTGATTGCTTTGTGGATGGGGTGCTGACCGGAAGGGCAGCGGTACCAAGCGGAGCGAGTACAGGTCAGCACGAAGCATTGGAATTAAGGGATGGAGACGGATCAAAGTATCTCGGAAAAGGCGTCAATCAAGCAGTTTCAAACATTAACGACATCATTTCAGAAGCACTAGTCGGACTTCCGGTTGATGAGCAAAAACTAATCGATGAAACCATGATTGAACTTGATGGCACCAACAAGAAAACCAAATTGGGTGCTAATGCAATTCTTGGAGCATCTCTTGCATGCCTACACGCTGGAGCAGCAGTACACAGTCTTCCACTGTGGAAGTATGTCGGCGGGGTTGCTGGCGGCTCGATGCCTGTACCAATGCTCAATATTCTCAATGGTGGAGCACACGCTGCAAGCAATGTTGACGTTCAAGAATTCATGGTAATGCCACACGGATTTGACTCCTTCGAAGAGGGACTAAGGGCCGGCGTGGAAACTTATCATCAGCTCAAAAAGGAACTGAAGCAAGATGGTTTGCTTGGCGGGATTGGCGATGAAGGCGGATTTGCACCAAATTTACCGAGCAACGAAGAAGGTCTCAGGTATCTAATGAGGGCTATCGAGGGAGCAGGATATTCCACTGAAGAAATGGGCATCGCACTTGATGTAGCCTCCACAGAATTCTACAAGGATGGGAAATATCACATGGACGGAAAAGCACATTCTAGCGAAGAATTAGCAGACATATATTCTGGCTGGTTAGATGAATATCCAATCTTATCGATCGAAGATGGATTTGACGAAGATGACTGGCATGGTTGGACAACCTTCACAAAAAACGATGGACATAGAGTCCAAATTGTAGGCGATGATCTATTCGTAACCCAACAAGAAAGACTTGCCCAGGGAATTGAAATCGGAGCAGCAAATGCAATGCTGGTGAAAGTAAACCAGGTAGGAACGATTACAGAAACACTTGAGGCTATGCAATTAGCAAGAGATAACGGATACAACAATGTAATGTCTCACAGAAGTGGAGAAACTGAAGATACAACCATTGCAGATTTAGCAGTAGGAACAAGGGCAGGACAAATCAAAACCGGAGCGCCCGCACGTTCCGATAGAGTTGCTAAGTACAATCAATTACTGAGAATTGCAGAAGATGTTACAGAATATGTAAGTCCATTTTGAGGTGTACAAAATGGATTATGGGAAACATGTTTTTCCAATTATTCTAATCTTGATTGCCGGTTTCTTGGTTACCGCTGCTGAGCCTTATGTGGGAAATAACACTCCCGAATTAGCAGAAGGATTTGAAGATGAAATCATCGCAAAAGGATTCGGCGGACCGACTTGTTTAGAGTGGTATGATTCCGAAACTTTGCTGATGTGCGATAGAGATGAAGGCAGGATTCTAAAATTTGACAAAAACTTCGAATATACCGTTATACTTGATGGATTAAACCATCCTCATGGACTTCATATCACACAAGATTACATCGTTGTAAGCCAGCAAGGTGAACTGGAAAGATGGAATAGGGTTGGATGGGATTTCACCAACAAGACAACATTGGTTGATAATGTCCCAACTGGAAACCATCAACCAAATGCAGTAAATGCATTAGAAAATGGAACACTTCTGTGGCACGTTGGTTCCACATGTAATGTCTGTGAAGAGGCTGACGAGAGAAATGCAGCAATTCTTTGGGTTGATATTGAGACAAGTGAACATGGAATCTATGTCAGTGGTGCAAGAAATTCCTTTGATGGTGTTTTGACTCCAGCAGGTTATTTTTGGACTGATAATGGAAGAGATTGGGATGGAGACCATCCGCCAGAAGAGATCAACATTCTGATAGAAGGGGAAAATTATGGCTGGCCGAATGATGAGCCTGAAACTCCAGTTCCAGAAGGCACAATCGGACCAGTTGCTACTTGGATACCTCATTCAAGTGTAAATGGAATCGATTACAGAAGAGCAAATTCTAGTCTTCCTGGATTAGATCCATCAGAGACTCAAGTCACACTTTATGCCACAGTTTACGGTTCCTGGAATTCCCTCATTCCAGTGGGGCATGAAATCATTCAAATCGATTTGAAACTGAATGAAACCACTCAAGAATGGGAAAGCGAGACAACTTCTTTCGCACAAGATCTTGGAACACCTCTCCCGATAGCGATTCATCCTGAAAGTGGGGAAATTTACTACGCTACATTTGGACAAAATGGACAATTAAGACACATCTCTTAGTTTCAGATTCATTTCCCCTCTGTACGCAAAGAATGTGCATCTTATCTTATCTAACTAGGAAGTTGGTTAGAATGGACATAATGCAGGTACTCGGACCCAATAGTGGGATGACACTGTTCAAAGGCTCTTCGCGTAGATGCCAGTTAGCAAGGTCGGTTGCAGAAGTTTGTGTATCAGAAATGCTTGCTAGGCAAGAATTTGTTCATTGGGTGGATGGAGCTTGCCGTATCGACCCATCCCGCCTAATTCCTCTCTTGAGTAAGCGCAGTGATGACATTAGAGGATGTTTAAGCCGAATGCTGGTCAGCCGTGGATTTACTCTACACCAATTTTTGCAGCAAATCGAAAGACTTCCTAATGAAGTTGCTCTGACAAATTCTTCTCTTGTTGTAATAGATGGAATATTGCAGATGCACGCAGATGAATTAATTCGTAAAAGAGAATCTAGAGCTATCCTTAATCGAAGCGTCCAGATTCTGGAATCATTGAGCAAACAGGGAGTCAATATTTTGATTATTGAAAGAAACAAATCTCGAGATACAAGGCATACCGAATCACTGGAATATATTCAGAGAAGATGTCTAGAAAGCGTCAATATTTCTCGAAAACCGAGAACTCAAAGTGTATTGCTAAGGTTTGAAAAATCTGGCTCGGAGATGGTTTTAGAAAATCGAGACCACTCTCAGTTAACCTTGCAAGAATCGCTATTCCGATTAAAATTAGAAGCGCCCAACAAGGGACTTAAGGCTAAGAAATTAGAGGTTAAGAATGCGTAAATTCAACCAAAGCCTTCCTTTTCGAATACTGAGAAATCTCCTCCTCATCCCAACCAAAAGGCGCTAATACGGACCAAATTGCTCGGATTGCAAGCGTGCGATAATAATCGAAATCTCCACGCTTGTACTTATTCTGCTCAAACCCAATTTCTTCATCTAAAATGACTCTTTCATGGTCTATTTTAGCATCATCATTAACAACTACAAATTTTACTTTTGAGCCGGGATTACAAGTATTTCCATTCATATGATTTCGCAGCATTGCACAATATGCCAGGCTTGCAACTCTAAATTGATCTAGTGGTTTTGATATACGCCTTTTTACTACTAAATCCCTCAAATCAACTTGCCCCAATTCAAGTTTCTTTACTTCAGATTTTAGTAGTTTAATTGCCTTATACTGCCTTTCTAATCCAGGGATTTCCCCTCGTTGATGTTCCTCCATTATTTCTTTCAGAGCCCGTCTTTGCACTTTAGCAATCCATTTGCAAGTTGAGTGCTGACGTTCTTCTATACCACGAATTTTGAACCCCTTGTCTCCATGCGCCCAATATTTCGTCAAGGTCCCAGCATTTGTGACTCTACTGGGCAAAAAAGCGATTACAGAATAATCGTCTTCATATTCTAAAGGAATTCCAATAATCCTTGTTGCTCTTTCAGCTAACTTGTGAGCATCAGCAATTCTTTGCTCATCACTACGCCCCAATCTATCGATTATCCACACACAGTCTACGATTGCGTGCAGAACATCATATCCCATCTCTTGTGCCATGTCAATGGTCTCCAGCAGTATTTCCCTTGCCCATGCACATATCGCTTCGTGAGCCTCTATCCTCCCGAATCTTGCATTTTTGTATCCAGTATATCCAAAACAGGTAACAAGAAGCCATTTCAAAGCATTCTGTTGTTGGTCAAAAACATCTCCTTTTTCCTTCCTCTGGTCTTTGAGTAATTGCCTTCTTTCGATTAAAGGAGCAACAACTCTCCCAAGGAAGCCGTGTTGATTAGCACACGAGTGCGTAGTTAATCCGGGAATCTGTAATGCTACTTCACTCGTCTGTGGAAATAGATTTGCAGAGAATCCTCTTCTAGCATTTCTTCTCTTAAATTCACTTCTGGCCTCATTTATCTGAAGCGGAATAAATCCTCTGTCAGAAGCGACATCATCATTCTCAAAAACCCTTTTTTTAGTTATACAGCAAGCACAGTTAAGGGTCTCAGGAGATATGTTTCTTGTTGCGATAATACTCGGAAATAGGCTTGCAAAATCCAATTCGATCACATTAGCATAAACTCCAGGCTTACTGTCAAGGTACAAACCACCTCTATCGGCATGTAACAAGTCCCAAGCAGTTTTCGTATCTTCAGGTCGATTTTTCTTCCACGGTACAAGCACCCCATCTTCTATGGCTGTACGCATTTGAATAGCACTGATTACTGACCCTGGTGAGAGCCTACTTATGTCTTGAGCGGATTGTCCTGAATGCCTAGCAAGTTCAAACAGACCAACCAATCCCCCCTCTCTTACTATGAAACTGGATGATATGTCAATATGCAACCTTCCCTGTAGTGGGTGATAGGCATTTTTTCTTAGGGTTCTGCCGTAAGAAAAAACCACTCTTTCCTTTGATTTAGCATATAGAACTGTATTGTTTCTTCCAAGTTTTATAGTGGTTCCACATTTTCTTGCGAGCCGAATTAATGCCGGGAGAAACAGCGTGTCTCCTCCATGTGAAATCATCACATCCGGGTCAATTTTCTTGACTAGATTTTCAATTGCGGATAGGAATTCTCTATCATCAGAATATTGATTTTTAGCCAGCTCAAAGTAATGTTCTGCATTAGAGGAATCTTCTCTTCCATCCTGTGATTTTTTGCGCAAGATGAATGAAAAAATAGGTGTTCTATAATTCAAGAAATCTTGATTTTTAACAAAGCATAATTCAAATTCCCATACTGACAACTCTGGTAAATCAAGATCATTTGATGTATGATAATCGCTGTTTGAAGTTATGCTTATCTTTCCATTTTCTTGTGTACAGAGTACCTTTCGCATAGGCGCAGTATCTAATTCAAGCAGGAATCTTTGGGAAAGGTGAGCATCTACTGAGTAAATCTGGAAGTGGATGAATTGGCCACGTTCTTCGACATGTTTAGAAAGTGCTAGAAGATTGTTGTTCAGAGCGATTTCTATGCACAAGACCTCCGCTATATCATCTGAATACAGGGATAATTTCGCTCTCTCCCAATATGTTTCAGAGATTGAAAATTTGCTCTTAATTTCTGGTTGCGCTAACCATTCTTCCAACCGAAGTAGCCTACTCTTTTCACCCGATACATGAATACAAGGACTCCATTTGTACTCGATGGGAATCACTTTGTTACCATCATGAATCCAAAGCACCATTCCATTGCTTGAATTATTTGAATGGGCATCTAATATCCAGGCTTCAAACTGCTTATCCAGAATCTACAACTCCTTTTGCATCCTTAATTTCCTTCTCCAGTGCTTCGATTTTCAACCAGGCGCCCAATATCATTGACATCAGCATGATGTTCCACACATCTTCTCCAGGCAACATTCCGCCTGCTGCTCTTCGTTCTCGAACAGCCTTTGTCATCATCTCAAATGCCTTTCTTTCATCACTTCTCAGCCCCCTTTGGTAAGCCGCCAGCTCTTCCAGTTGTCTCTCAATTCTATCTCTCCATGTCGGAACGCTTCTGCCCATACCATTGTCGTCAGCGAATTAGAAGCACTTAGATTTCTAACAGTCTACCCTTGTTGAAAGTGAAAGTGATTATCGGAATTACCCCTGAAAAACTGACGGGTTGCGCGACTTTTCAGCCATAGGTTTGAAGAATGTCAGCCCTTCCGCCCAATATCAATCTTTGAGATTTGGTAGTAAAAAAGGTGGGATATATGCCAAATTTGAATCCTCGAACGCAGAACTTGAGCCGTGGCTTTGCGGCTTTCTTAAGTCCCCCTGAACCGGATGTAATCCGCTTCACTGTTGGGCAACCAGATTTTGATACGCCAAAAGGTGTTGTTGACGCTGCAAAGGCTTCGATGGATAGAGGAGAAACAACTTACACTCGTTCTCAAGGCTCAGAAGAGTTATGTGAAGCAGTTTCAAAGCATTTACAACGTTACAAAATAGATTATCCTGGAATCGATGTTGTCATCACACCTGGATGCAAACAAGCAATTCTGTATGGGCTAATGGCAACCATCGAGCCGGGTGATGAAGTAATCCTTTTTGCCCCAGCATGGCCATCGTATGACCCGATGGTTCGCATGTTAGGTGGAGTACCAATACATGTTCCAGTTCATCGAGAGAATTACCATCCTGACATCGAGGCAACAAGAGCCGCAGTGAATGAAAAAACCAAGATGATAATTCTAAACTCTCCGAACAATCCAACAGGGGCAGTCTACACAAGAGACGAAATCCAAGCATTGGTTGACATTGCTGAGGAAAATGATTTGTGGATTATGGACGACATGATCTATGCAAATATGACTTGGATGGATTGGCCATATACCTCTCCTGCTGAGTTTGAAAATGGCAAAGATAGAACAATGATCATCGGGGGATGGTCGAAGACTTGGGCTATGACCGGTTGGAGATTAGGTTGGATCACGGGTCCAGAGGAATTCATGACTTCAGTAAAATCGATTCAAACCAATGCAGCCACGCACGCAGTCACTTTCCTGATGCCAGCAGCTGTTGAAGCATTTAATCAGATGGATGAGGTCAAGAAGATGAGAGATTCTTTCGAACAACGTAAAGGATTAATCCACTCTTTATTATCGGAAATTCCAGGTTTGAATTGCCCTGAACCAGAAGGCGCATTTTATGCTTTAGTCGATGTAACAGGAACTGGAATGACGGATATGGAATTCGCAAATAGAGCCCTAAAGGAAGCCAGAGTACAATTGATCCCAGGCTCTCTGATGGAAGGCGGAGAAGGATTAGTGCGAATGAGTTATGCAAATTCAAGCGACAACATCAAAGAAGGATGCAGACGTTTGAAGGAATGGCTTGCATCCCTTGACTGAAGCAGTGACGAATCACTCTTGCCCTACAACTCTGTATGAGTCGCTAAGAGGAGTTGCGCCAGTTTCCATGGAGATGATTTTACCATCCTTGAAACGCATGAATGAAAGGACAGCTTCGGAATCTGAACCATTTGCGAAGTGTACGATTGAGTGTGCTACACCAACTTCATCATTTTCAAACAAAATTCTTTCACTTTCACTACTTACTGCACCTTGTCCAGCAAATCCAAGAATATCTGATTTGCTCATTGTAATTCCTCCGACATGCGGATTGAAAACACAGTCGTCATGAATGATTTCTGCTAGTGCCTCTACGTCTGCGTTTTCCCAGGCTTTGTTGTATGCTTCTATGATTGACATCGTAGGTGCTTTAGTGCGGTAATAATTAAAAAAATCTGTAATAAAAAAAGACTGCAATTTTATTATTCAATCCTAAATTTGATTGTTTACCTATTATCAACGGGAAAACCCTTTCATACACCATTTTTTGCCAAAGGGTGAGGCTACGCCATGCAAGGTAATCAACAGCGCAAAGCACTGTTATTGTCCTTGCTGATGTTCATGCTTGCACAGACTGCCTATATCGAATCATATCGTGGTTGGACAACACCGCAATTGGAAGAGACTTTGACTGAACCTGCAAGGGTAAGTTCTCCAGCAGTCTGTGCCTCAGCATCTCGAAGTTCTGGAGACTCAATTTACGTGGATGTAGTAGAAGGTAGCAATGACTATCCCGGAACAAATTCTTGCCCACTATCTTCTCTGGAGCAAGCGATTACGATTGCTGGCTCCGAATCCGCAAGTAATCCAGAAATCATTTTGCATGCTGGACTATATCATGAAAATGTAAGCATCAATAACATCGACAATTTACTCATCAGGGCTGCTGATGGTGAGCACGTAGTCTTTGACGGAACACGCAGCATCACTGACGATCTTGGCGGTGTTTGGGGTTCAACAGACAGCGATGGCATACAAGAAGTGACCTTGAGCCAGGACGGCTGGCAGTTGTTCCTTGCCCACGAAGAACAGGTGCCAGCTCGCTGGCCAAACGCTGGATTTGATGATGAAACTGTATTCAACCGCTCCTATTGGGCCGAGGGAATCTTGACCGGTTCAAACAATGCCTACACCAAAGGTTGGCTAACCGACGCTGGTCCTGAGGCAGGCGTTCACACCGGTCTGAATGAAACGGTGAATGCATCGGGACTCGACCCAGTCGGTGCAATTGCCGTAATGAATCTGGGCTCGTTCCGAAGCAACAGTCGAGTCATTACCGATTGGAATCCAAACAATGGGACCTTTGCTTACGATGGCGATGGCGTTGGTTGGAAGACCAAGCATCACGCCTACTTCTTGGAGGGCAAGCGAGAACTCATCGATGTTGATGGGGAATGGTGGTTCAACAACGCCAACAATCGTCTTCACTACAAGACGCCATCCGGTCAAGATGCTAACAATCTCGACCTCCGTGTCAAAGTGCAACCGTTCGCAATCAGCGTTGATGGCTCGGACGGTGTAACAATTCAGGGCATCGATTTCTTTGGAACAACTGTGAATTTCAACAACTGTGATGGTTGTTCTCTGACCAATGCAACACTCGAGTATCCAAGCACCTCTAAGCGTGGACTGGGGATTGCTGGAGAATCTGAAGACGACCGCTGGATGACTCGTTTCTACCGTTCAAAGAACTCCTTTGTTGATAACATCTCAATCACCAACACCGATGGCGGAGCGATTGAATTCCAAGGCTCGCCGGGTCAATCGCACAATAACACGGTGAACAATTCTTACTTCCATGCCATCGACTGGTCAGCGGCTGACCAGAAGGGACTGATGGTCACGATTTACGAAGGTGGCCGAGACATGTACTTCACCAACAACAGCGTTCACCTTACGGGCGCCTCGTCGGTGCTGTCCATTGGTGATGCGCCCAAGGTCTTCTACAACGAAGTTTGGGACGTTGGTCATCTGCAAACCGATGGTGCCGTTGTCCAAGTCATGCAAGCTGAAGCACCAGGTGCGGAAATTGCCTACAATTGGATACATGACATCATCAAATACGGTGCTCGCTTTGACGCACCAATCAACGAAGTTGGAGAGGGCATGAACGGTACCATGCACCACAATGTGATTTGGAACGCTGCTGGTGGATTGATGGTCAAAGGTGACTACCACGATATTCACAACAACACGGTATTCAATTCAACCGGCAAGAATGACATCATCTTCCTGACCGATGGCGGCATCAACAACAAGAATTCAACGCTTCACTACAATGCGGTTGACGCCATGGCTGACCATCGCTCAGATGACATCTTCGCGAACCCAATTCCCTACGGCACGGATTGGATGAATTGGAACGGCTACATTCAGGGCAAACAAGATGCTGTGACCACTCTCAATGGTGAAATCAATAGCGGAGGTTCGGTTCAAACCGGCTACACATGCATCATCAACAGCACAAAGTCGCTGCTTTGTTGGGGCTACAACGCTAACGGTCAACTCGGTCTTGGCAACACCACGCACCAATCTTCTCCAGTGGCTGTAGCTTTCCCCAACGCTGGAACAGTCGAAAAGGTGGCTGAATCCGGAGGAATGCCCCAGCAAAATTGTGCCATTATGACCAATGGGTCGCTCTACTGTTGGGGTAAGAATTCCTATGGTGAACTGGGAATTGGCTCGACAACACAACAGACCACACCGCAACTCGTGAATCTTGGGTCTGGCGTGAAAGCCGTCGATGTGAGTGTAGGTGATGGTTTCACATGTGCAGTGACCGATGCAGGGGCACTCATGTGTTGGGGTACCAACGCCGAGGGCCGTCTTGGGATAGGGAACACAAGTTCGGGAACATACTCGACACCACAAACAGTAAACCTCCCGATAAACCGAAAGGCTGTTGATGTACAATTAGGACGTCATTTTGGTTATGCTTTACTGGATAACGGTGATGTTGTTTCTTGGGGCTATAACCATGCGGGTTATCTTGGAACAGGCAACACAACAACGATGTACAGTCCAACCGTTATTTCATTGGATTCACAACGTCAAGTTGTTTCGATGAGTGGCGGCAAACACCACGGGTGCATCGGCTTCGACAACGGTTCAGTGGTGTGCACAGGAAGAGACAACGTAGGTCAGCAAGGACGTAATTCTCCAGGCGATGTCAATGATCTGACCTTCAGTTACACGAACGCCTTGGCGAATCTCTCGATTATCGCTTTAACAGGAAAATACACCAGTTGTGCCTTGCTGGCCAACGGTACTGCGCAGTGTTGGGGCGGGGGTGCCGTTGGACAAATGGGCGATGGAACCACTGGCAACAATGCATATCCGGATGATCTCGTCATCACACCGTCCGGGCGCTTTATTGTCGACATGTCGATGTCTGGAGAACATGCGTGCATCGTTCTTGATGATGGGTCTGTCGCATGCTGGGGGCGCAATAACGCAGGCCAACTCGGGCTTGGAAACACCACCAACCAATATCAGCCTGTTGTCTTGACGGGTCTTGACGATTTATCGACGACAAGCGTCAATGAGATGCTGGTTGACCCTGCCAACAACGACTTCCGTCCTAAGTGGGGCTCGCATCTTCACGTCCTCAACGCAGGTGCGTATGCTGCTGACGATGCCGATCCGTGGACTGCAGGTATTTCGTGGACTTACACCACGCCAAATGCACCCGTTGCAGGTTGTATGCTCGATTATGCAGACAACTACGATGCAGACGCAACGCTCTCGGATGGTTCCTGCCTCTTCGCATCTTACTCACCACCTTCAACGCTTGACCTGCGTCTCCATCTTGACCCAACCAACAGCAGTTCGTACAGCGGCAGTGGAACTGACCTTGTCGATTTGTCAACCTATGGCAATGATGGGACCATCGACGGAGCAGAATGGGAAGCGAATCGAAATCGATTTTACTACGATGGTTCTTGTTCTGGCGCTACAGCGCCCGCCAATCAAGCCGGAAGCTATGTCTGCGACGAAGTCACCTTTGCAGAAACCAACGACCACGACCCCGATGCAAACGGCGATTGGTCTGTTTCAGTTTGGATAAACGCAACAACCGTCCAACATTCAGTCATAATCGGAAAATGGAATGGTGGTGGAAGTGCTTCAGATTTAGGATACATCATCCGTATTGGTTCAGATAACAAACTCTACACTTCTGTGGGAACAACTTCCGGCTCATCCGCAGTAAGCACTTCGAGAATTTCCATTGATGAGGACCGCTGGTATCACTTGGTCATGGTTGCCGATGCAGGTAACATGCTCAGACTCTATGCTGATGGCGTTAATGTCGCCAATGCTAGCCTTTCTGGTAGTGGATCTGTTCGCAATACGACCAGCGGAATCAGCATTGGCTCTTACAATGCAGGTGAATACAACCAACCGTTCGATGGAAATATCGGGGAAGTAATGATTTTCGCTGATGCACTCAACTCTACCACAATCAATCAAATGTACAACGCAAGCAAAGGCACCTACAGCAATACTACTAGCTTATATTACTCAGATTCTTCTTACACATTTGTTAAAGGGCAAGCATACAACTTGCCACTTAGCGTAAGTAATGGTGATTTGACGACTTCATACACATTGATTGGTTCTCTCCCGTCTGGGATGTCTTTTGGCTCTGATAATGGAACAATTTGGGGAACCCCTACAACTGATATGAGCAGCACTAACTACATAGTGACTGCAAACAATTCAGCCGGTTCATTCTCAACAACTTTCACTATGCAAATAATGTCAGCACCAAGCGGAGTTTCTTATTCTCCTTCAAGCATGACTCTCGAGAAAGGTACTGCGATGACAACGAATACGCCTACATATAGCGGTAGTACGGTAACATCTTGGTCAGTTAGTCCAGCATTACCATCCGGTCTCAACTTTGATACATCGACTGGTGCAATCAGTGGTACGCCATCAGTTCTGCAGACCTCGTCACAATCTTACACGGTCACTGCAACCAATGGCCAAGGTTCAGCTACAACTTCCGTTTCAATAACAATCAACGACCAAGTCCCTGTAATTTCTTACACATCTCCCGTTGAAATTTCAAACAACCGAGAAATGACAACCGTAACCCCAACCAATTCTGGAGGAGCAGTAACATCTTGGGAAATATCTCCAAGCCTGCCAACCGGTCTGTCGTTTGGCTCAACAAATGGAAGCATTTGGGGTACACCCGAGAATGTGACGAGCAATGCAACCTACACGATTTATGCCAACAACTCGGGTGGTTCCGCTTCAGCAACGCTCACACTCAACATGAATTGGACTTTGACGCCAAGCGTTGATGGTGCTTACATCACTCGAAATTCCTCGATTGGCACCGACATCACCTGGGAGTGGGATTATGACCCACTCGAAACAGGCAACTTGACCATGTATGCCACATGGCGCAACACTTGCGCTATCCGTGATGACGGAGATGTCTATTGTTGGGGTCGAAACGGTAATGGTCAACTCGGTATCGGTTCAATGGGTAACAACCACTGGAAGGACAGGCCAACTAAAACCAACAATCTCGGTTCCGATACCGTATCTGTTTCAATGGGTGAACAACACACCTGTGCAGTGCTTGATACCGGTGCTCTGAAATGCTGGGGCCGCAACAATCACGGACAAGTCGGTGTAGGATCGGGCGGAGACAAGGATTCACCACAAACTGTCAATGTGGGTTCAGGTAGAACGACAACTTCTGTCTACTTGGGTTACCATCACACCTGTGCCATCCTTGATGACCAATCTGTCAAATGCTGGGGTCGAAATCAGGATGGAGAACTTGGAGTTGGTTCGACAACGAATAGTTTCAACACACCACAAAGTATTGCTTCTATCGGAACAAATCGTCACGCAATCTCGCTTGCGCTGGGGCAGGGATTCACTTGTGCACTCCTTGATGATGGCTCGATCAAATGTTGGGGTCAAGACAACTTTGGTCAACGCGGCGATGGTGGTGGATACGGCAGCGATATCCGTTCACCGCCAAGTTCAGTCATTTCTCTCCCTGCTGGCCGAACTGCAACACAAATTTCCGCAGGGGAATTCCATGTCTGCGCTCTCCTCGATGACGCTTCTGTTGTTTGCTGGGGCAAGAACACAGAAGGACAATTAGGCGACGGTACAACCTCGCATCGCACTTCCCCAGTTACCACCTCGTCGTTCGGTTCTGGAAATACCGTTTCTTACGTTTCAGCCGGTTACGACCATGTCTGCGCTCTGCTTACTGATGGTGGTGTGCGTTGCTGGGGAAGCAACAACAACGGACAACTTGGTGATGGAACATCGACCGATCGCTCCTCACCACCATCCACTGATGTTAACCTCGGTTCAGGTTACACCGCTATCGGCATAAGTTCTGGTGGAGGCCATACCTGTGCCATGCTCCAAGATGGTGACATGAAATGCTGGGGTGCGCGAGGTAGTGGTCAACTTGGCGACGATTCGAACTTCGCTTCAAGCGATCAAACGACCCCTGTTTTTGTTCACGGTACGCGTGTTTGGCAAGAAGGTGACTTCCTAACTTCGCCAGATGTGAGCGGGGCAACCTGTGGCATTTCACCCGCTCTACCAACAGGCATGAGTCTAACCAGCGGAACCTGTGCCATTTCTGGAACTCCAACCGTGACTGCATTGAATGCAACATACACGGTTTGGGCCAATATCTCCGGACAGTCCTTTAGCGGTCAGGTGTGGCTTGAGGTTGGTTTGAATGCACCAATCCCTTCCTACTCTCCTAACTCTTACACTTACACCAAGGGCACTGCAATCACGCCAATTACCGCTACAAACACTGGTGGCGAAGTCACTACATGGGAACTTGACACTACATTACCATCAGGACTCAATTTTGGTTCTTCAAATGGTACAATTTGGGGAACTCCAGATACTATAACTTCAACCACAACTTACACAATTTGGGCAAATAACTCCGCGGGGTCCGCCTCAACTACCATCACATTCACTGTGAATGACATAGCACCATCAATCTCCTACAGCCTATCTAGTCTGTCTTTACTAAAGGGTACTCAAATGTCTGCACTGGTTGTGACAAATAGCGGCGGCACAATCGTTTCTTGTAGCGTATCTCCGAGTCTACCAAATGGAATGTCACTATCGAGCACTTGTGAGCTATCTGGAACTCCAACTGTTGCTGCAACCAACACATCATACACCATTACTGCAACTAACACCGGCGGTAGCGGATCAGCATCTATCTACATCGAAGTTTTGAATTCTGGTGGAACATTGACTGTAACGCCTACGCACAGTACAGGGAACGTCAACGCCACATTGGCAAGTATTGCTTCCAGTTACACCCATTCACTAACAATTCCTTCATGGACTTCGGGCGTAACAAACACATCTGTTAAGATAAATGATTCAGGTTCCGTAGCCGGTACAGCCATAGCAGCTTGGGACAATGGTAACTTGGTTATTGCTTGGACTCGTCCGATTTACGGGAGCACTACTCAGCATGTATTGGCGATCTCAGTTTACGATGGAAGTTCATGGACGACACAAGATATCGATACCGCATCTAGAACAGGTTATCGTCCATCAATAGCAATCGATAACCAGGGTGCTTTACACATAGCATACCTAGACCGAGATAATACAAATCTCCGGTATGCTACAAATGCCTCAGGAACTTGGGTTCTTTCAACGCTAGATAATTCGGCAGTAAACCCAAATAACGCTGCGGCAAAAACTGGCATAGCGATTGATAGCAAAGGGCACGTTCACATAATTCACCCCGTCCAAGGTTCTGGAGTCTGGGTACTCAATCACACAACGAATGTTTCGGGCACTTTCGTCAGCACAACGATAACTGATACCACAAAAGACGATGGCAAGTATGCCTCATTAGGGATAGCAGGTAATGGCTCACTCCACATATCCGTCTATCGTGATAACGGTGGTAGTGACCTGCGCTATTACACCGATGAGTCTGGAGTATGGACCAATGAAACCGTTCGCACCGGTAGCAATTTCGGAAAGGATTCCGTTATTGCACTCAACTCAAAAGACGAGGTTGTGATAGTTTACCGTCGAGATGATAACAATGACGATATTTACATCTCAGTAGGAAATCGTGGAAGTTGGACTTCTTCCCAAGTAGCAAGTAACCGCAATGCTATATATTTGGCTGTAGCAATCGATTCAAATGACGATGTGCACATAAGTAGTCACAATAACGGAGGCAGCAGTAAAGACTTGGAATATTTCACAAATTCAAGCGGCAGTTGGGTAAGAACAACTCTAGACTCTGGTGTTGGAGGAATGTTTGGCTCGATGGTTGTGGATTACAATGATGACCTACACATTGCCCATGCTGACACCATAGGCGCTAACGATTTACAGTATGCGACAGCTAAAGGCTCAGGGAAAGGTTTAGCTGTAAATCCTGTATTCTCTGTTTCACCTGCCCTACCCGATGGCATCATTTTGAATTGGAAGACCGGAGATATCACTGGTACTCCAAAAGCAGCCAGTGCTAACACGACATACACTCTAACCGCAGTCGCTCTTGGTGCGACTACAACCGCCACGTTCACACTTCATGTGACTGGTTCACCTGGAGACATTTCCTACAATGATATCTTGGGAACAAATGGAAATACAATTACTCCAGTTGTACCAACAGTTTCCACAAATGGAACAACTGGCAGCGTCACAACTTGGGAGATTAATGCAACACTGCCAACCGGATTAACGTTCGAGACAAGTAATGGTACAATTTGGGGAACGCCAACCCAGGTTATCAATGGTGCTGTATATACGATTTGGGCAAATAACTCAGCCGGTTCGAAATCAACTACGATTAACATCACAATCGACGATTTGAGCGTATCCAGCATCACTTATTCTTCAGAAAATATTACTCTGTCTTATTATCACACGATGACCACCTCCACTCCGACCACGACAGGGGGAAGTGCAACCTCTTGGGCAATTAGTCCAAGTTTGCCTTCTGGCCTCACTTTCAACACAGCAACTGGGGCGATCTCTGGAACACCTGAAACTCTTCAAACTACAACTGTTACATACACTATCTGGGCTAACAATAGCGGTGGCTCTTTCTCCGACCAGATTAATATCACAATCATCGACCACTCTCCTGCTCTAATCAATTATTTTGGAGACAATATTACTCTTGATTACAATCAAACCATTACGCCAATAGACCGTCTGGAAGTCAAACCTGACATAATTGCTGCTGGCGAAGATCACACTTGCGCCATTCAATCTGACGGCTCTGTACGTTGCTGGGGAGAAGGGAGTTTTGGACGTCTTGGTCACGGAGGAACCGGCGATAAGAATACACCTACCGCAACATCCTCATTGGGCGCTGGACGTACGGCAATAGACATTACAGCAGGAAGCACCCACACTTGTGCCGTTCTCGACAACGGTTCTGTGGTCTGCTGGGGGGCTAACAACTACGGACAACTGGGAGATGGTACAACTACAAACCGCATGACTCCTACGCAAACGATATCTCTTGGAAGACCAGCCGTTGCAGTCGAAGCAGGAAGTCATTTCTCCACATGTGCACTTCTCGATAACGGATCTGTTTCCTGTTGGGGAAGAAACCACAAGGGACAGTTGGGTAGAGGTTTCACAAACTCAACTGTAGACCTATCGCAGAGAACACCGGCACTCACACTCTCTATGCCAGGAGGACAGCCAGTTGTTGCACTCGACATCAGCCACTACATGGTATGTGGAGTTCTCGGGAATGGAGGAATAGCATGCTGGGGTCAATACGGAGGAGGAAACACTCCAACTCTGCAGACCTTCTTCAATTCCTCTAATCCTGCGATAGATGTCTCCACTGGTCGCTATGCTGGTTGTGGGCTCTTAGAAAACGGTAGCGTTACATGTTGGGGAACAGGATGGCTTGGAACCGGTGGCGAATCTCAATCAGCCAACCCTGGCGTAATATGGCCTAATTTGGGGTCGGGTCGGACAGCTGTTCAGATTGAAATGGGACGCAAGCACCGTTGCGTCCTGCTTGATGACGACTCTGTGAAATGTTGGGGAGATGATTCATACGGACAATTGGGCAATGGCGCAGGCCAAGGGAGCAAGAACGCACCTTTCAGCACCACATTCTCATCTAACTTAGGACTTCAAAACATGATTTCTGGACACTGGCACACCTGCATTGCAAGCAAAACCAATGAGATTTATTGTTGGGGTGATGGTGCAAGTGGGAAGCAAGGTGATGGTTCTACAAATCTCAATGGAGTTCCTGGAAAAACAAGTCACTTCTCGGGTACAAATCCAGTGATGGCATATGGAGAGATTGCCTCATGGTCAATTCACCCATCACCTCCATCAGGACTTACCTTTGATTCAACTAATGGAACTCTGTACGGCACGCCAACCGCTCCTCTAGGGCAAACCAATTTCACAATCTATGCCAATAACTCGGGTGGTTCAACTTCCACAATCTTGGTCATAACAATCAACGATGAAGCACCAGGCCAGTTCCAGTACGACCCAGAGAACA
>PBDU01000009.1 GCA_002718195.1 Methanobacteriota archaeon
CACAGCACCTGATACTCCAACTGTACAGAGATCAGATGATGAGGAGCCAACGCTGGGTGAGATTGCACTAGGCGGTGGCGAAATAACTATTGTGCGCGAATTTGCGTCCGTTTCTACGTTAGAACTAGACGTGGAATTTGTATTCACGTTACTTGTCGTTTGGGCGGCAGCTGGTAGTGTCAAGAAAATCATAATGAAGGCGGCCGCGAGTTTTTTATACATGTCGATTTTCCTCGCTAAAGTGACGATCCACTTCGTCAATACTATTTATACGGAAAAAAAATTAAAAAAAAGTGAAAAAAAGTGTTTACAATCGCAAAAAAACATGTTATAATATAAGTACAAAATGGAAAAGGAAGGACATATTATGAATTACGCTAATCAGCTTGGTTACTCAGACATCTCACCTTGTGAAGTCGTAAAGGTTATCTCTGAGAAAACTATTGAAATTCGCTACATGGATACCGAAGCTCTGCCTTGGGAACGCGAATTTCATCCTGGTGGTTTCTTTGGTCATACTTCGAACCAACGAGACCAGAAGTGGAAGATCACTTCGAACCCTGAAAACCCAGTCTTTCGCATTCGCCTTTCAAAGAACAAAGGTTGGAGAGACGCTTATGGAAATCGTTATAAGCTGGCTGATGAGCCAGTCAAGTTTTACGATTTCAACTTTTAAGAGGATGATTATGAAACCTTATATCCCCATTGTAGCTGTGGCACTTACTCTAAGTGCCTGTAGCTCTATGCCGTTTGGCAATAAAGACAAACAACCACCTATTCAGGTAGGAGGTATGGATGTCCCTAGTTGGTTTCTCACTGTGCCTGAAGATACATCGGATAGCATCTACGCTGTCGGAACAGGATATTCAGACGACTTGCAGTTCTCCATAGACAAAGCTATGCATGAAGCTAAGGTTGGACTGGCCGATAAGATCTCAGCTAGGACTACCGCCGAAGTCAAAACCTATACCACAGACAGTGCTAAAGGTGGACAAGGCGTATCAGCAAGCAAGGCAACAAAACTTGCTAAGTCTGGTTTTTCCAATGTTGACGTATCAGATTACGTTGTGAAGCATCGCATGGTTATTATGGACGGATCATATTACAGGACTTTTATTCAGATGTCGGTTGACCCGACGAATAGAGACCAGCAAGTAAGCTCCTTCTCTAATAACGATGAGTCAGAGGCTGACAAGGCGTTGGAGAACTTCTAATGGGATGGTTTGCGTTCGTAGCTACTTGGATTTATATTGCTGTTGTTTTATGGCCGCAAATTCCGGTGTACGAACCAATCCTTCCTCCATTGGAAGAAAAATTTGTGGTAACAACATATGAAGAGGAAAGTTGTACAAACCTTGAAACACTTACCAGTCGGTTAATTAAGACAGTAGAACAAGTCAAGATCGACTGAGTATAAATAGTTTTGCAATTGATGAAGCAGACTCAAAGGTTCGCTGGACGCGGGGGCAGTACCCGCCGCCTCCACCATAAACACATTAGGTGAGATGAAGATAACAAAAGAAAACACGCCTAACAAATACGTAAGATGGTTTGTTTGGTTCTTACAATTTAGATATGTGTGGGATATTACTACACTGCTCGAAAAATATTTACCTATGGAAAAGGTATATAGATTTTTAGGCTTTTATCTATTTTGGTTATTGTGGTTTTGTATGGTACTATTCATCTTATACAAAATTACGGGAAGCATGGACTTCTTACTTTGGTTCGAATAATGTGTTTATGATGGGGGCGAACTAGGATCGACAGGTGCTGAATAGGAAAGTGGAGATTGCCGGGTGGTCGCGTATAGACCGACTTAGTAACTGCAAACGATAACTTTGCACCTTTGGCTGCCGCAGCGTAAGCCAACGGGTTGGCCACTTACCTTGGAACAGAAAAGTGGCACTTACAACGGAGGATATAATGTTCAAATGGCTACAAATGATTTTTGGTTCTATTCAGTATACAAAGGACCTTTCTGCCCATAGAGCACATACAACGAAATACGAAGATCTTTGTATGTAAAAAAAAGTGTTTACAATTCCACAAAAACGTGATATAATATATGCATAATGAAAAAAGCCCTTGTGATGGAATTGGTAGACATAGCGGACTTAAAATCCGTAGGCNTTNAGCCGTGGGAGTTCGAGTCTCCCCGAGGGCACCAGTTAGGCGAACGCAGCTCAGCCTTCAATGTCGTAAAAAGCTGCATTGCACCCGGAACTTATACACCGGCTCTGCTTAATAAGGGGTCACTACCTAATAAGTGCATCCTGGGCCACGGTTAGCCCAGGCCGGATTCTGATTCGTGCGCCGGTAGGAGCCACACGGATAGAGGTAGTAAGACTTGCTACGATCCTACCACTAACTGAAAGGGAACCCTCCTGAGCAAGAGGCAAAAAGGCTCTTTAACACAGGAGGATTAATGACAGATATACCATCTTCTCTAATGAACTCCCCAGATAATAAGGCGTATTTTAGTATGACAACAGAAGAAATGTTTAAGCACAATATCGCTGAACTTGAAAAAGAAAAACATTACTATATGAAACGAGTCGCCGAACTCATGGCTGAAAACGAACAGCTGAAAAAAAATCAAAAAAAGTGAAAAAAGTCCTTTACAATCACGCAAAAGTGTGATATAATGTTTACATTAAATAATTAGGAAGGACTATACACTATGAAAATTCTCAAATCTAAAGTTGCTGGCATGACCGATCTTCAATATACAAAGCGTGCCAAGCTTATCAAACAAGTCGCTGAAAAGCGCGCCAACAAAGCCGCCGTTGAAGCAAGGCGTTGGTCTAATACCACCGAGCGTACTCGCAAACCATCTAAGTCCAAGATTGACGCTCAAATTTCTCGTATGGACGAAAACCATAACCATTGGACAGATGGTCCTCAATATCTTCAAGAGCACTACGGTGACCGTGCAGCTGCTCAACGTGATTTCGATAACGATTGGAACTAATATGACTATGCATCTTGTGAGAGGGATGTCATCCCTCAATACTAAAAAGCGTAAAGCTAATCGTCAACCCGGTTGGGAAAAGGCTCAAGCAGAGCATGATGCCTATCTTATGAAGATGGGTGTGCATCCTTCTCAGCTCAAAAACAAGGAGAAGTCAAGTGGCAATGAGATCCCTAATTACAAAGTGCATCGCTCAGTCCCAACGTCGGACCGCATCTGCACCATCGCTCCAAAAGCAAAGCGAAACGTCTACTCAGGAGACTACGTCACCGGATTGGCGACAATGCATAAGTCCAACATCGTCCCAGTCGGCCGCGGAACTGATCCGAAAGAATATGCGCAAATGAGGAGAAGCTAATGCCATATGAATATGATGAAGATCCTACAAGGGAACTTCTAAAAGAGGTCGTTACGACCTATGAAGCCGAAATTGATAGTCAGGGCGAACGTAGAATTCGTGTGACTACCAAGACCGCCGTGCATTTTCCAAAAAGTAATAGCCCACGGCATAATCCAACCACATCAACTACAGTTGAATATCTATAGGAGGCACAATGAGTTATACGCGTGGTGAAATGATTGAATTTTTACAGAATGGTATTTGCCAGGTAAAATTCATTAAGAAGAGTGGCGAAGAAAGAATTATGTCAGCCACTTTGAAAGANGACTTGATCCCAGATGCGATTAAGCCTAAGGATGATTGGAATGGTGTAGACCAAACCATTAGTGCCATTCGTTGTGTAGACACCGAAAAAGGCGAGTGGCGATCATTCCTTGTAGATAACGTATTGAAGTTCAGCCATCCCGGCTGAACTTTTTTCAAAAAAAATTACAAGCCATTGAAATCATTGAAAACTTTTTTTCACTTTTTCCTTTACAAAGTGAATTTTTTGTGATATAATATATCTATAAAATGGAAAAGGAAGGAAAGTCCAAATGAAAAATCTTAAGAACCTCATCGAAGATCTGAAAAACGAAGCTAAGTCTGAGTGGGCTATTGCCGAAGATATGGCTGATATGTATGAGCAGGATGCTAAAGATGCTGAAAATGCTCTTAACCTTCTTAGCAAAGATTGGATTGAGGCAGCAGCTACTCACATCGCTTACCTGGACACATGCATTCGGGAAAGAATCGTAATGGCTATCTACGCCGACAAAGGCGCAGAGTTTACAGCAACACTTGGTTGGGAGGTTAACTAATGAAACTCGATACTGCAATGAAGGTCCTTAGAGACCGCGCTGAAAATTTCTATGGCCAGCCTGTAGCTTGGTTGATCGATGAAATGGACAATGGCTTTGACGAAACAATGCGTGTTACCGAAGCTTGGGAAACATACCACCGTGAAATGCTTGGAAACGTCTGGTGTGGTCTGAACGGTGTAGGGTTCTGCTCTCCCCGTGAAGCTGAAATTCAGCGTAACATTTATAATGGTGGTCATCAGTTGGAGATGCCGGTATGATTAAGTCTATGGAAAACAAAGTCTTCGATGCCTGTGGTTCACACCTTCAAGGTAACATTATCGATCACACATACGATGAGTTAGTTCATTCGTTTGGTGANCCTACAATCGTAGACGGTCCTTGCGACAAGACTCGTGTAGAATGGAACCTTACATTCGATCTTGAAGACGGTGAAACTGTCAAAGCTACCGTTTATGACTATTGTAATGATGAGCCACTTGATGAGAATCGTTTCTGGTCTATCGGTGGCTGGAACCATAGTGCTTATACTATGGTAGCCTCAACGCTTTACCTGGATCATAAAATTTGGGAAAGTATTTGAAAAAAGTCCTTTACAATNNNNCAAAANTGTGATAGAATAGATCTATCAAATGGAAAAGGAAGGAATGAATATGCCAATACCTAAGAAAACTCGTAAAAAGACTGTTCGTGCAAGAGCAAGGACAGGCGCCGCCGGAGCTCCAATGGAGAACTGGCTTGGCTTCTCATCTTACTTTCATATGGAAGTAGATAAAAAAGAATTTGCTACCATCACNAAAGCATGGGTGAAGAAGAACTATTCAAAGGCTGATGCCAAGGCTATCTTGGCTAACCCTGAATGGAACTTCACATCTCATTCTTATATTGCAGCATCTATCGTATGGTCTGATGCTGGTAAGAACTGGGATGACCTAGGTCCATCATATGCTGGCTATGCCACATGTGTCAAAAGAAAAATGGATCCACTCATCGAGTCTGGTAATCAAATCATCAAAGAAAAGAAAGAAGCTGATGTAGCTAAGTCTAACGTTATCGTACTTACACCTCAGCAAAAGCTTTTCCGTAAAGTTGGTAAAACCATCATGACCGATCTTGATGATCTAGAAGATCAGTGGATTGAAGGCGAAAAGACTACCTTGGATCTCTACAATCAGTTTAAGAAGCATGGCCTTAGTGGTTCTGCTGCCGATATGGTTCGTAGTAGACTTGAAGGTTGGCACCTTGATTATTCAGATGCTTACCATAAGCGTTGTGAACAGGCTGTTGAGGGTTACTCACACCTTAAGCGTCCTGAAATCAAAAGGCGTATGAAAGTTATCGAAGAGATGCTTGCCGATCTTGATAAGGTCAAAGCCTCAGCCAAGGCTGTTCGTAAAACCCGTAAGCCTAAAGTCAAGACCGCTGATAAGCAGGTTGCAAAGCTTAATTACCTCAAAGAGGATAAGACCTATAAGCTTACATCAGTCGATCCAACCTCTATTCCTGGTTCGATTCGATTGTACACCTTCAACACCAAGTCCAAAGACTTCGTTGAGCTAGTCTCTGAGTCACCTAATGGATTTGAGGTGAGTGGTTCTACACTTAAGAAAGTCGACCTTGAGTCTTCTAGGAAAGTGAAATTGCGTAAGCCTGATGAGTTCCTTCCGAAGGTGCTTAGTGGTACAGTGAAACAGGTCGATACGGCTTGGAAATCGCTGACCACTAAGACATCTACACCTAATGCTAGGATCAACAAGGATACCATCCTCTTGAAAGTGAGTGCAAAATGATAAAAGAAATTATGACAGCAATGGGCATTCTATTTAGTAGTGAAGCAAGCGCTGAAGTGTCCATCCCTCTTAACCTTGATCTTTCTGATATGGACCATGAGATTACCTGCTTGGCTGACAATATGTATTGGGAAGCTAGGAATCAGTCTATTAAAGGAATGCTAGCGGTTGGATATGTTACTATGAACCGTGTATCTGATGATCGATATCCTTTCAAGGTTTGTGAAGTAGTTGAACAGGGACCTGTTAGAGAGAGCTGGAAGAAGAATGGAGAGTTCTATCCTATTCGACATCGTTGCCAGTTCTCTTGGTATTGTGATGGCAAAGGTGATGATATACCAACTGCTGATACTGAGCTTTATACACTCATCAAGGCAATGGCGTTCAAAATCTACTTTTCAGGTGACGGCAATGACTTTACCGAAGGTGCTACACACTACCATGCGCATTATGTAAGTCCAGAATGGGCTGCAACTAAAACAAAGACCGTCGAAATTGGCGATCACATTTTCTATAGATGGGAACACAATCAATGATTGAACAGATTATTCTAACCAAGAAACGCTTTGGTAAACTTGTAGAGGACAAAGTCACTGAAACTCGAATGCCTTATATGGATGCGGTAATCGCCATTTGTGAAGAACGTGACCTTGATCCAGGTGACATTGGTAACCTTATTGGCCCAGTGTTAAAAGAAAAGATTGAAATGGAGGCTATTGATCTCAATCTGATTGAAAGTGATAATGGGAATACCCTACCCGTCTAAACGAGCTCAATCAGATCAAGGATTACTAAATGAATATGGAACCATTTGAGGCCTATAGCTATTATCTTGCAATCAAACTCCACTTTGAGAGTGACGGGTATGATGCTGTCAAGTATAACTTTAAGACCTCAGCCAAACCATCATCATTCTGGAAGAGGAAAGACAAATATCACTTTGCCAAGCTGGGTCGTAAATATGATAAGGCCCCTGAGCTAATTAACTATTACGTATCTCAGTTTATCGAAGATCGTAAGTGGGTTGGTGATATGATGACAGATGAAGACAACTATGCTGACTGGCAGAAAAGAAATCAAAGTATGTCATACACCTTTGAACAGGATATAAATAAACTTGCCGAGCAGGTAGACTCTTTTGAAGATCTGTTTGGTATCGATACACATCCATATATTGTAAGCCAATATTTGAATGGAAGTATTTGTTTGGAAACCGTGGTCATACTCGATAAGCTTACGGGCTTTATGAGGCACGCGGACCGAGCAATTAGTGAGACTATCCTATGGCCGGATATATCACGCAAAATACGTAAGTACTCGACGTTTGTTAACTTTGATCGAAAAAAGTTTGCAAATATTGTAACAAAGGTATTTACAAACTAGTGCTTATGTGTTATAATATACTATATGATGAAAACAGTGGATAATTCAGCTAATACAAAATACAAGGAGAAAACATATATGTCTTTTAGCGCTCTTAAACAAAATCGTGCAAACGATATCGCCTCACTCGTTTCAGCTGCCGAATCTATCGGCGGTGGCGGTGAAAAGAAATCGTATGCTGATGAGCGGTTCTGGAAGCCGACTGTCGATAAGGCAGGTAACGGCTACGCAGTACTCCGCTTCCTACCAGCACCCGCGGGCGAGGAATTGCCGTGGGTTCGTTATTGGGATCATGGCTTCAAAGGCCCAACCGGTCTTTGGTACATCGAAAACAGTCTGACTTCTATTGGTCAGCCTGATCCAGTCGGTGAAATGAACTCAGTGTTGTGGAACTCTGGTCGAGATGAAGACAAGGCGATTGCTCGTGATCGTAAACGTCGACTTCATTATGTTGTAAACGTTATGGTGGTCTCTGATCCTTCTAACCCAGCCAATGAAGGTAAGGTATTCCTTTATAAGTTTGGTAAGAAGATCTTTGATAAGATTATGGACGTGATGCAGCCTCAGTTCCAAGACGAGAAACCGGTTAATCCGTTTGATTTCTGGGAAGGTGCGGACTTCAAACTCAAGATTCGTCAAGTTGAGGGTTATCGCAACTATGATAAATCGGAGTTTGCATCACCAAGTGCACTTCATGAAGGTGATGATACCCAGTTGGAGTCGGTCTATAACCGCCTTCACAGTTTGCAGGAATTCCTCGATCCTAAAAACTATAAATCCTATGCCGAGCTGAAAACCAAACTCGCAAGAGTTCTCGGTGAGGAAGGTGCTCCTATGAGTACCGCTGAATCTGTATCGTTGGATGAGACTGCTCCTAGTCCTTCCTTTCCTGAGCGGGAACAACCGGCGATCCAGGAGCGAGAGCCAGTGGATAATTCATCCGAAGAAGATGATACCATGAGCTATTTCGCGAAATTAGCTCAACAGAGCTAAACTTGAAAGGGAGGGTTTCGGCCCTCCCTTTTTTTATTGGGCCATAAGCCCAATACCTCTTGCCACATTTCTGCCAGATCTTGCTCCAGCTGCTGGACTTACAATAGTTGTTGGAGAACCACCCTGATTAGTTGTTTGATTAATTACAGTTGTTCCACCAGTACCACTATTTACCATCCCGGCAGTTGCAGCGGCTTGAATATCATTTAGTGCTTGAATAGCTAATTCAAGATCTTGTCCACCATTAGCTAATCCTCTAACTTCTATTCTATGTTTACCTTTACCGCGCTTACCACCATAAAGAGCAAACTCTAAATCACCTATACCATCTGCAAGTCCTTCAGCAAATTTGTCAATATTCCTACCTAAGTTTGAATCCACTCTTAATTTACCAAGTCTTTCAAGGTCATCTAAAACTAGGTTTAAACCTTTCATGGATTCAGCATCAATATCCTTTAATGGCTCTAATGCATCTACCATCTTTTGGATTCTGCTTTTTTCTTTAGTGGCTCCGTCATCTCCAAAGCCAAAGATATTCTTTACGAATCCAGCAATATCTGTAGCTGTTTCAGATAACTTACCCATCATCTCACCGCCAAAGAAAGAAGAAATACCATCACCAATATCTGGTAAAACTTTAGCAGCGGCCGCTAGTTTTTCTCCATCAAGATCATTAAGTGGTTTAATACCTTCAACTAGATTAGTAACTAGTTTTTTGGTACCCGATCCATCAGCACCTAATACACCAGCAAGTTTGGTAACGCCTTCAAATGCTACGAAGAATGCAGCAATACCAGCTCCGATAACACCCATACCAATTGCAGCTTTACCAGCAATCATAAGTCCACCAGGAGCAGCGCCAAAGATAGCACCGGCACCAAGTAATGCGCTAAGAGCTGTCAGTGAGGTAGTATCAAGTGCACCAATAGCTTCGGCAAAGTTTTTAACAAGAGTTACAATAGTACTACCATCACCGACATTGGCTGCCACAAAGTCAGCTGCGGCAAATCCACTAAAGAAGGCCGCGATGCCAAGAGAAAGAGCGCCAATGCCAAGTACCATTTTGCCTTGCTTTTCTTTAGATGTTATTGCTCCAAAAATAGCACCAGCACCAAGAAGCGCGGCAAGAGCGGTAGCAGATGCTGGAGTTAATTTACCAATAGCTAAATCAAATCCTTCAGTCGCTGCAGCAATTGCTGTATAATCTGAGCCAAGCCAACTCATAGCAGCATCGCCAAGAGCTAAACCTACAAAGAAGCCCGAGATACCAGCACCGACAGCCGCTATTCCAGTAGCAACATCAGTTGGTTTTTTACTAAATAACGTAGCTACTCCAGTTGCGCCAATAATTGCAGCAAGAGTAATAGCAGCTTCCGTACTCAAATTCTCAATGGCCTTAGATATTCCAGCCATAGCCGCACCAAGTGCAGTAAAGTTAGTGTCTATCCAACCCATATCGGCTGCGGTACTAATTGCGGCATCACCAAGTAGTAATCCAGCAAAGAATGCCGAGATTGCAGCACCCATAGCACCTAGACCTAAAGCAGCTTTTGTACCACCAACAGCGCTTATTCCCATGATTGAGGCAAGTACTGCAAATGCTTTTACATCCATAGACATAATCATATCACTAAATCCAAGAGCAGCTGATTTTAGAGCTGTATAATTAAAATCAGCTCCAATATCACCTAACCAAGAAAGAGCAGCGTCACCAGCCAAAAGGCCAGCAAAGAAAGCTGGAATAGCAACACCCATTGCCACAATACCGCCAGCACTTTTAAGTAGACCTGTTGCCATAGCACCAAGGCCAGCAGCTGCGCCACCAAGTCCAAGCATACCTAATAAGTTTCTGCTACTTTTAGCTGAGCTTGGATCAAACTTCATGCCAGCAAGACCAGCTGCTATCTTTTCAAGTGCCGCTGTTTGTTTTGCTTGTTCTCTTTGATCTTCTCTTCTTTGCTCTGTCTGTTCTCCCTCACTTGGTGGCGGTGGGATATCTGCCATTTTAGCAATATTTGTTGCTAAGGTAAAGATCTCTTTCTTTGTTTCAAGAAGATGTCGTCTCGAATTTCGGGAATGACGTTCAATTTCGCGAAGATGATCACGATTTCTATCATTACCTTCTTTAAACTGATCTATGAGATCCTGTAACTCAGCCATTTTTTATTACCTTTTTGATTGACTTACTTTAACCGAATCGCCTTTGCGTGCTGATAAAGCTTCTTTGCCATAGAATGCAGCCACAATAGCCGCAACTGAAACAAAGTATGTAGGTGCCATATCACCTAAGACCTCGGCTGCTTGAGCTAGTTCATACCATATAGAAAACACCACAAGGGCAGGATATAACAACATGCCAAATAAGGCGAACCAAGCCATATTGCGTTGGGCATCTTGTTTCTTATCTTCGTTTTCCATATCAGACTTCATATCCTGAAGCCTTAACATTCTTTCGTCCATATCTAATTCCTCGTCAGTAACGATTCCATCACCATCAATATCATACTTATTATATTCTGATTCTGGTTCTAATTTCTTTTGTGCCATCTATCTACGTCTCGCTTGTGCTTGCTGTTTCTTTATTTGATCATTTTGCTCTTCAACGAACTGTGTTAATAAGGCCACATAGATTTCTCTTTCCCACGGGACCATATTTTCGATTTCAGTTAAAGAATAATTATGATGTTGCATCATAGCGAAGTTGGTCCTAAACATTGCTTCCAATGTATTATGAGAAAGAGCTACCCGAAAAAATCGTTTAAGCCCTCCAAGACCTGATTATTTTCTGTTCCACATTTTTCACAAGTAAAGTTAATTTCCTCTTTTAGTTTTGGAAAATTATTAAAGAAATCCTGTAATTTAGAGAATTGTTCCTTATTTAAGGAATCAATAAAGTCAATCAACTCTTGTGGAGTTGAGTCAACTGCTGGATATACAGAAGATGCATCATAGATCGATTCGATCGAAGCTGCAATCATACCAATTACAAGATCAATTTGATTTTCCGTTGTACTACCTTTCATAACATCTTCTAATCTTTGAACTGTTGGATAATTAAGAGTAACACCAACTTCATCGGTCAAAGCAACAGTTGCCTTGGCCATTGGATCACCTTGCAATTCAACAGCATCTAAGTTTATGGTAACTGGATTCATATGCCCACATTCTTCATTAGAACATTTAATTCCAATTTCAGCGTTTTCGCCGACTGACTTAGATCTAAGTTTTAGAAAAATATATTCAAGATCAAACATTGCTAAAGACTTAACACTTACTTCTTTAAACGTGCAAACCTCAACAATATCTCTCATTGCGTTTGTAATTTGTTGTGCATCACCAGATTCTAAGCTGGTAAGCAAAACCTTTTCTTCCCTTACAACAAAGGGTCTATATTTGATTTGTTGACCCGTTGAAGGGATAACCATATCATATTTTACAGTATTAAGCTGTGGCAGCGCCATCATTCACTCCTTATATTAACCTAATAATTTATTTGCAACAGTGCCAAGTATCGTACCTGCAAGACTTGCACCATCACCCCACTCGTCATATGCCATTGTTACAGTAATTCTGGCAATTGCGTTTTCAGATGTATTTGCAAGTTCTACAGAAGATACAGTTACTGGAAACGCATTTCTAAGCGTACATGTGTAAATGGGAATATTGTCAGCTCCCAATTGCTGAATTTGTACATCAGAGACAAAACTATCTTTATAATTAACTTCACCTCTATCGTAATTAATTATTTGCTCTTGCCAATCTTGAAAAACCTGTTTCAAATAATAATCACCAGTCAAAAGAAACGTAAAGGAAACATCATCATTAATATATCCATACGGCTTTTTAATTGCCTTAAGGCGAGTCATATGTTCGGCAGTTGCAATTTGCCGTCCTGGTAGACTACACGATTCGCATAGTAGCGAAATATCTCTTGGATCATTAATTAAAGACATAGGATTAAATCCACCGCCCGATGCTAAGTTAGTTAAGATAGCACTTGGGTTAATAGAAATAAGTGGCAGTGACATATAAATTGAAAACTTATTTGCCTTTGCAACACCTTGTCTTTTGTTTAAAGTACTTTTAAGTGTATCAATACTGGCTGGTAATACCATTAAACTGCCCTCACTGCCTGTCTAGATTGGCGATAAACATTAGTGGCTGTAGATTTCTTAAACCGCTGAGTTTGCATGAACATAGCAATTTCCCACTCAGTAGGTTGGACCTTTACAATTCTTGACTCGACATGTTCAGTCAAATAATGTTTAAAGCATGGCTTATAAAAACGTAACTTCCGTACACTTTGTAGGATTCTATACCGAGCTCTAAACCGTGTAGTTTCATCGTATTTGTTATTTGTCAGTGTAAGCGCATCAAATAATTTAGCACGAAGTACAGGAGGCAAATAGTGTAGGTTCAAACCGTAAAACCCACCAGGTGCTCTTTCAACCATAATGATAAGGGGAAACGTATCATAGTATGGAAGCGTTTCTTTATGCTTTGGGTCATAGAAAAACATATACATGTCACCCATACGTGGACGAGTAACACGCTCCAATGCGCTATCTCTCAATAGGGTTTGCCTATTGATGTTTCTTATATTCTTAAGC
Organism: Methanobacteriota archaeon; assembly: GCA_002718195.1. Lineage (GTDB taxonomy): Archaea > Thermoplasmatota > Poseidoniia > Poseidoniales > Poseidoniaceae > MGIIa-L4. Next base: position 12,951 of record PBDU01000009.1, read on the forward strand.
TTATTGCGGAACCAGTCTTGAGAGTCTTTCGTCCGTGGCTGGATACCCGCTCTAAATGCTTGAATTTGTAATCTGTCAAAATAACTTTCAGCCATACCGTTATTTATACATCATCCTTTGAGGATTTTGATGCCTAATCCCTTCAAAGTATCCTCATGCCAGATAGCAAATTTATATCCACGGTCCAAACACCAAGCGTTTGCTGCTTTCCATTTGGATTCATTCTTCATATAGGTCAACACCTCATTCAAATACCGTTTAGTCTTACGCTTTGGTTTAGCGGGTGGAACTGTTTGTTTCTTGGGTTTTATCTCCACTAACCACTTCTGTCCATTAGAATCCTTGAAATAAATATCAACGAAGTATCTGTGTACTTTTTTATCAGTCGCACAACGATATGGGATAACATATTCCTCAGATGACCACTCGGTTATATTATTATGACCGTCGAGGAACCTAAAAACGGCTCTTTCCCATGACGATCGATAAACCACTTCTTTGTGGTTACCCTTGTACTTTGCAATATTTTTTACCTTGTATCGGCCTTTATAAGTCATATAAATAACATTAGATAATTTTAACACTAGCGAGATATTTATTCATGTCAGATTACCATACAGAGGCATTTGGAGATCCCCGTCAAGCAGTGGCACCTATTGCTTCTCCAAGAGAGCAAGCTAATGCAGCGGCAAAAGAACGTGCTAGCAAAATCGCATCTAAAAAGAAATTTGTATATCCGGGTGACTTAGCTTCGAAACATCCTGTTCAGACAAGAATATCTATTCTTCGAAGAAATACACAATTGGCAGAGCTTTTAGCTTCAGGGAATTCGCCAAGCACGCAAATCCTAGGTGATCTTCAAGACTTTACTCAAAATGCGGCTAATCAAAATAGAACTACCGACACAGTTGAGACCGCATTAGCTAACATTTATTTGTATGTTCCTTCATCTGTTTCAATTAATGACGCATTGCAATACGATAATTCTGAAATTGGTATTATTGCTTCTTCTGTTTTATCGGCGGCTGATGACGCAATTGAACAAAATGCTAGTAGTATAGAACAAGGGCTGGCAGTTATGGGTGGAATCGCCGGCGGAGCTGTAATGGCAGGAGTTACCGAAGGAGCAAAGGCCTCTGGTCTTAAACAGCTTGGAAGACAAGCATTAGGTATTGCTAGAAATCCAAGAACGGAAATGTTATTTAAGGCTCCATCATTAAGACAATTATCTCTTAATTGGAAATTGATGCCAACTAATCAACAAGAATCAGATGAAATTTATAATATGATTCAGTTTATGAGAGCTCATGCGTATCCAGCTACTGCTGGAAATGAAGTAACATTTACATTTCCAGACATTTTTCAAATCGATTTTATTACAAGAACTGGTGGTGCCGCTCAGATGATTCGATTCTCAAAAGCATATTGCACATCAGTTACTACAAATTACGGCCCTTCAGGACCAGCATTCTTTCCTGGTGGTAAACCCGTTGAGATTGACCTTACTATGACATTCCAAGAAACAGTAGTTCAAACTCGCGAAACTATTAAAGAAGGCGGTTACTAATGCAGTACTTTAGATACTTTCCTCAAATTGAATATGATTTAGATGCCAATGGGCAGACAAGAACTATTGTTGATACATTTCGTTTTGCTAAAATCGTAAATGACTATAAGGATGATATTACCTTTTATAGATTTTATGATATTCAAGAAGGCGAAAGACCTGACCACGTATCAGAAAAATTATACAATACACCAAATTATTATTGGACATTCTTTTTATGTAATCCTGAACTAAAAAGTTTAGAAAATGATTGGCCAGTAGAAGTAAATGAACTAGAAGATAAATTAAAACACAAGTATCCAAACAAAGTATTGACCATCAATACAAATGATTTCCATAGTAAGTTTGATGTTAACGAGCAGATTAATGGACTGATCTCTGGTGCCACTGCCACATATATTGGTAAAGATAGTAATAAGGGATTTGTTACTATTAAGAATGTGACTGGTACATTTACAAATGGTGAGATCATTCAAGGTCAAACCTCTGGTGATACTGCAACTATTGGTACACAAGTTAATGAGATCCAAGCTCCTCATCATTATGAAAAGGATGGTTTCCAAGTGCCAAGAGGAACAGCTGGCTCTTCAGAAGTTACTAATCTTCAGTATGAGCAGGGTAAAAATGATGCCAAGAAAAAAATTAAAGTGATTCGCCCTGAGCTAATTAGTGATGTGGCCAAGCAATTTAGGAGAATAGTACGTGGCTGAACAAGTACAGCTGCCGTCCGATATTAAACTTTTAAAAGTTGATCTTACTACTGGCGATGGCAAAATTGTCGATATAACAGATCTTATCCATGAGATCTCTATTTATGAAGCAATAGGACAAACTGCTGTTTATGGCCGTATGTTTATTGTTGATGGTACTAATGTGTTATCACAAGCAAATATTTCTGGTCAAGAAATAGTTACTTTTACATTTTCTAAGTTTGATACTAATGATGAACATATTTTCCATGTGATGAAAATTGAACAGGTTAGCATTGTTAACGAAACTGTTTCTCAGTATACTCTTACCTTTATTGACAGAGAATATGTACTTGATTCGATGTCTTTAGTTTCTCAGGCATATGAAGGTACTATTGACTCTATTATGAAAGACATTCATCTCAATGCCTTTGAAACAGAAATTGAAGAAGCCGATGCTTGTACTGGAACTTATAGGTTTGTAATTCCAAATTGGAAACCACTACAAACTTTAGAATGGCTAAGTAGAAAAGCTATAGACTCAAATGGTGTGCCATTAGTATATCTTAAAACTTTTAGACGTGGACCAAAACTTTTATCATTTGAAACTATGACAGCTGATGATAATATTGTTTGTGAGTATTTTATTAATATGTCTACCGATCCACAGGCTTCAGTTTCATCAAATCAATACGACTATCAAAACATTGCAAGAAAAATAATTAACTTTCGAACTTTACAGCATGGAAATGCATTAGATCAGATTCGTGATGGAACATACGCGCAAACATATATTAATGTCGATACTCAAGGTAAGACTGCAATTGTTAAAGATTTTTCTGGAGAGGATGTTTTTACAAATAATCCACGATTGAATGAGTATCTTCCAGTATCGATAAAGGCAAAATATGGTCCACAGGATCAGAAAATTACTGAGCTTTCAAGATCAAAACAGTCTATTTCTTATCATCAAGGATCAAACTTTGGTAATCAATTCTTAAATTATAATAGTGAAACCCATGATATTGACACCATTAGACAAAACTATAATGGAATGCTCGGAACATATATGTATGAAATTACTGTACCTGGTAGATTTGATTTAGAACCGGGTCGATTGGTTAATATTACGTTTCCTTCGAATAGACTTCAAAACGAAAAAGAACCTGAAGCAAATATAGATAATAAAAGATCAGGTAAGCATTTGATTTTAGCATGTCATCACCACTTCAAAAAAGATTCTTACCACTGTATTCTTGAAGTTGCAAGTGATGGGTTTGGAGAAGAATATGAGTCTTAACAATATGATATTTTTTATTGGTGTGGTTGAGGATCGTAAAGATCCTAAAAGCCAAGGTCGTCTTCGTGTACGTATCTATGGAGATCATGATGCCGATAAAGTAAAAATTCCAACTGAATCTTTGCCTTGGTCGCAAGTTATGATGCCAGTTACTTCAGCTTCTTGCGCTGGTATTGGTCAATCAGCAACAGGTATTGTTGAGGGATCATGGGTTGTTGGTTTCTATATGGACGGAGAATCAAAGCAGAATCCTATGATTATGGGAACACTGCCAGGTGAAGCAGGTCCAAGTGGAAGACCTGATGCTGGTTTTGCTGATCCAGCTGGTATTAACCCAGTAAGAACAGAAGGCCCTGATACACCTTACAACGCTACAGCAAGATATTATAAAGAACACGCTTCAACAAAAGATAAAGTTAATTTAAGAAAAGAAGGTGTTGAAGTTGCTATTCCACAAAAAGTTTCAAGTGTAGTAGAAAACGAGGCAGACTCTTATTATGAAAGAACTACTTGGGATATGCCCAAGCCTTTTAAAGATATAAGACCAAAGTATCCGTATAATAAAGTAATTGAAACAGAAGGTGGTCATGTCTTTGAGGTTGATGATACACCAGGTAATGAAAGAGTAAGCACATATCATACTTCTGGTACAAATGAAGAATATATGGCTAATGGTGATAAAACAGTTACGGTTGTAGGTTCTACCTATAAAGCCATTTATGGCAGTGACTATGTTTATATTAAAGGTAGTGCTAATATTACAGTTGATGGAGATATGAGACAGCTTGTAAAAGGTAACTATCATTTAGAAGTTGAAGGAAATAAAACGGAAGCTGTTCACGGATCTCGTCAAAGTAAAATTAAAAATTCTGAACATATCGAAATTGGACAAGACTTTGGCTCTAATGTAAACGAAAATTATGTACAAAGGATTGGTGGAGACGAAACAAGAATTGTTGACCTTAAAAGAAATACCACAATTGGTCAAACCGAAGATCTTACAGTAAAACAAGAAACTAGTTTTATTCTTATGGATAAGTTAAATATTTTTGCGTTAAAAGATTATTCAACTACCACGGCTGGCCAACTTAAAATAACATCAAAAGGTAATATTACAGTCGAAACACCAGCAAGTATGACCACGAATGTAGAAACTGATGTGACTACAAATGTTGAAGGCAACTTAACTGATAATGTTGTAGGCAATGTTGATGTTAATGCGACAAGGATTGATCTAAACTAATGGGTAAGTTAGCAATAAGACAAGGTGATTCATTAACTACAGGACATCTTTGTGCCACAACAACTACGCTTGCTCCACCAGGTCAAGGCGATGTTTATATTGAAGGAGCCTTAGTATCAAGAAGAGGTGATCCGACAGTATCGCATCCATTTCCTCCGGTTCCAGCTTGTCTTCCTCATGTCGCATCAGTTGGACATGGATCGCCAAATGTTTATGTGCATGGTCAAAAAGTTGGATATATTACTGGCCCAGCAGATGCAGGATCTATGATAAGTGCAAATGGTACAGTTCGAGTTGCAACAAATGCTGAAGCTGTAGCCCTTTTATTAAATATTGAAGTGTTTGAACCAGTTATCGACACAACAGTATTTCCAACGATTGAAGCTTTTGCCACAGAGGTAATTGAAGGAAGAGAAACTGAAGAGGCTGCTGGAGAAGATCCAGAAACTTTTGAAGCTATTGAATATGGAGATGGCGGTATTTCAAGTGCAAGGTATAATAATACTAGCCCAGTAAATAATGTAAGTGGCGCACAAGATACACCGGCTGTTACAACTGGTCAATCGGATAGTCCTGACCCTGATGCAAGTGGAACACCTGGATTAAATTTTTTACCGCATACCGATCCAAGAATTAAAACACAGCTAAAAAATATTTTACAAAGCGTAGCATCAACATTAGGTGTTACCCTTGATATTACGTCAGCATATCGTTCACCAGCATATAACGCTTCTGTTGGTGGAGCCAAAACAAGTCAGCATATGTTAGGTAATGCATGTGATATTGTTCAAACAGGTTGGTCAGATTCTCAAAGAGCAAACTTTATTACTACATGCTATAATGCTGGAATTCGTGGATTTGGTGTATATAATGGCTTTACACACGTTGACATTGGTAATAAAAGAGCTTGGGGTAATACAGGTTCTCGGACATCATTACCAAGATATCCGTGGGCGCAATCCGCACTTAGTCCTTTTGGATATGCGACATCATAGGAGAATACAATGTTAAATTGCGGAAATAATACAGCACTTGATGATTTAACTGGTAAGGCTGATGAAATTAAAGCTAAACTGGCTGAAGGTATGGCTGCACTTGGTGATCTTGAGTCAAAAGCTGGAGAAATTACTTCGGCGTTAAATGATTTTGCAGCTGAAATTCCTACATTTAACTCATTGCAAGCTGATCTAAATACTGCACTTTCTCAAGCTACAACTGACGCGTCGGCGGCATTTGCTACCTTTAGAGAAAAATGGGGTGATGCAATTCCTGAGGCAGAAATTCAGGAATATCTTGATACAATTACCTCTATTGCAAGTGACCCAGCCTCTTTATTAACTTTTGATCCGTGTAAAGCGTTTCCCAATAAAGAATTAAATCCAAGTACTGGAGTAGTAGAGCAAAAAGCTAAAAAGGGTACAACACCAAATACAAGTGTAGATTTTAGTGAGTTTCTAGGAACACCTACTGGTGATGCATCTCCTACTTCTACGACTTATGAATCTAAAATTACGCCAGAAATGACTGCATGGACTCAAGCAAGACGAGATAATATGGATAATCAATCGCAGTATTTTGAGACAGTGTATAAACCATATGCCGACAAATTTGCTGAAATGGAACAAGATCCAGACTTTATCTCACTTGATAAAAAAATAGAATCTTCAGGAAAAAAATCATCTCAATTAATTAAAGAAGGTAGACTTACTGAAGGTGAAATGAAAGTACGTGATAAATGGAATGCTGCAGTTGATGAGGTAGATATTATTGAAGCAAGAGATGCGTTAATGTCTAGACAATTAATAGCTTATGAATTTTTGATTACTGGAGAGATGCCACAAGAAACATATGACTCTGAAGCAAAAAATCCACAAGGATATCTAAATGGCGGTAAAGATGGAGCAATTCCTCAAGCCGATATCGATAAGTTTAATGAGTTAGCTGCAAACTTAGATGCAAATGTTCAGGGTGGAAAAGAGTGGAAGGCCTATAGAGATGCTAGGGCGTAACCCGTATAAATAGTTAAAACAAACCATGGAGTGAATCATGAGAGAACAAATGATTGAGGCATTAAGAAAATATGCCGAAGGTAACATTGCAATGCATAAAGCCAACGTGGAAGTCTATCTGAATAGACCAGCTGGTATCGGTGAACATCCACAGGTGATGGAAGAGCTGACAGAGCAGCTGAAAAAAATGGCTGAGTGGGATGATGTAATTAACATGATCGATGAGTATTTAGGATAATATGGCACGGACACAGACAAAATCAGACGCTAATAAAAAGGCGATTATTACCAGTAGAGATGTTCTCTATTCTGATTTTGATCTGTCTTTCCTCAAGCATCCCAATACAAAAGATGTTACCATCTTAAAAGATATTGATGCAGTCAAGCAGTCAGTAAAAAATTTAGTACTTACTGCACGAGGTGAAAGACCTTTTGAACCACTGCTTGGATCAAATATTAGAACACTTCTTTTTGAACCAGTAGATGATTTTACTGCGTTTGATATTAAAGAAGAAGTTGCGATTACTTTACAAAACTTCGAGCCAAGAGCAAGAATTTTGAACATTGATGTCGTATCTGAACCCGATAATAATCGATTTAGACTTTCAATTGACTTTCAAATGATTACTAATCTTCAAACTGGCACTGCTTCATTTTACTTAGAGAGAATTCGATAATGGCCGTAACCGTATCAAAAGAAAGATTGACAGTCACTGATCTTGACTTCGATCAAATTAAAACAAATCTAAAAACATTTCTTCAGGCACAGCCAGACTTGGCTGATTATGATTTTGAAGGATCTGCCTTAAGTACTATTATTGATGTGCTGGCATATAATACCTTCTATAATTCATTCAATGCCAATGTAAATATGAATGAAATCTTTTTGGATACCTCACAAATTCGAAATAATGTGGTAGCACACGCTAAGTCACTTGGATATGTTCCAAGATCGGCTACTAGCCCGTTTGCCAGTATTAACGTAACAATCAATAACCCTGCTGGAGCTCCATCCTCACTTTCTATGTCTCGAGGTACTACATTCCAGACTACTATTGATGGAACTAACTATACATTCCTTAACCTTGAGGCTCAAACTATTCAGCCAGTTGGCGGGGTATACACATTTAGCAATCTAAAGGTTAATCAGGGTACACTTAGAACTCAGTCATATGTTGTTGATGATACTTCAACCGCTCAGAAATATGCTATCCCCGATACCAATGTCGATACGGCCACATTGGTTGTCAAGGTAAAAACAAATAGCACTTCATCTGATTTTGATGTATATACACTTGTTACAAATATCGTAGATGTGAAAGGCGATACTCAGGCATACTTCCTCCAGGAAGGTATTGATGGTCAGTTCGAAATTTATTTTGGTGATGACGTCTTCGGTAAAAAATTAGATGCTGGTAATGTAGTTGAAATTGAATACCTAGTTACCGAAGGTGTTGCAGCAAATAACGCAACTGTATTCAAAATGACTGGTAACGTCTCTGGTAATACAAATGCATCGGTCACCTTGGTCGATAAATCAGGTGGTGGTGCCGACAGAGAAGAAATAGATTCTATTAAATTTAACGCACCACTATCATTCCTCTCTCAGAACCGAGTGGTAACGGCTGACGATTATAAAGCTATTGTAAAAAATAACTATACCAACACCGAGACTATTTCAGTTTGGGGTGGTGAGGAACAGGCAGTTCCTGAATATGGTAAGGTGTTCTTATCGATTAAACCAGCCAATGCCGATACTTTAACGGCTACTCAAAAGCAGTTTATTAAAGACTCGATTTTGAAAACAAAGAACCTGGTTTCGATTACACCAGAGATTGTGGACCCTGATTATACCTTTATTAAATTGGAAGTGTTCTTTAAGTATGATCCAAACCTTACCTCTTTAACAGCCGGTGAGTTAAAGAATGCTGTGATTGCTACAATTACAAGTTACAATAATACTAACCTTAAAAAGTTTGATGGTGTGTTTAGAGCGTCACAAGTAACAACTCAAATCGATGCTACCAATCCTGCTATTCTGAATACTATTATGCGAGTCAATGTTCAGAAAAGACTTTATCCAACAATTGGTACTGCTAAAAAATACGAACTTGAGTTCTCATCTCCTTTCTCTACAAATATTGCTGAAAATGCTTCGGTTATCGATTCATCGGAATTTGTCCTGAATGGGTTTAACCATAAGATGCAGGATATTAAAACTGATGATCCAAATATCCGCCAGGTTCAGTTCTATCGTATTACAAACAATCAAAAGATTATTACCACTGAAAATGCTGGTACTGTTGATATTGCGGCTGGTAAAGTAACACTTACCAACTTTAACCCAGCATCGATTACGAACGGTAGTTCATATATTACAGTTACAGGTACACCAAGCTCAAATGACTTGGCGCCTAAAAGAAATCAGCTTCTTCAAATCGACTTGCTTCAAACAACCGTTACTCCGCAAATCGATGAGATCGCAACTGGTGCGGTTATTGCTGGTATCGGTTACACAACAACAGCGAATAGTTCATAATGTCTCATAAAGTAGCGTCCATAGTACCAGAGCATATTCAGCTTGAACGTCCTCAATTGATGAAGTTCATGGAAGCATACTATGACTTCCTGGACCAAGACGATCAACCTGGTGCTTTCTTAAATAATTTAACGGTCCATAGAGATCTTGATCAAACCGCTACTGTCTTTTTGGAGATGCTTCAAAGAGAATTGGCTGTTCCAATTCCTGAGACTGTTGTTGCTGACAAACGTAAGCTCTATAAAAATATTACTGACATTTATTTGTCAAAGGGTGCGCAACCTTCATTTGAAGCTTTGTTTAGACTGATCTTTAATGATGAGATTGAATTGTACTTTCCAAGGGTAGACATTCTCAAACCATCAGATGCTAAATGGGATGCCATAAACCAAAGATGGCTAAGTGATGATGGTAAACTTTCGGTAAAGAAATTTATTCAGGACTCACGGTTTTATCAGTCATTCTCATATGTTATTCGTACTGGTCAGACAGTTGACAACTGGAGAGACGCAGTTAAAAAGCTACTTCACCCAGCTGGATTTGCATTTTTTGGTGAGGTTGCTATTTTCTCTCAGGCCACTGGAGCAAATGCAGCAAAAGTACAAAGAGCGTTTCCTGCTGACTTCTCGTCTCAGGATACGGGTACACCAGTTATTGCTCCAACGGTAGAAGTTACTGTTGAGATTCCAGTTATTGGTGGGCAACAAGTAAATCTGAATCTGACATTTATTCTTCAACCACAAGCTCAGCATGCTGTTGGACCTACGTTCCTTCATGTTGACAAATATAAATTCCTGCCTGAAATTGGTCCTATAAGTAACTATGCGGACTTTACAATAGCGCAGGCAAACGCGGGTGCAAAAATCGATGTTTCATTTGAATCAGTTATCGATATCACTCCATAAAGTGTTATAAATAGTTTAAATCTAATTTAATGAGGTAAGGTTATAAAATGGTAGCCATAATTTCAAAACAAATCAGGGTCAATAACGCGGTAAACTTCCGTGATGATATTGGCACTAACAGTACATATCTGTATATTGGTCGGTCACATCCATGGCCCAATTCAGATACTGATATCGCAACACCAGTAGATACAGTTGCAGCCAAAAATAATGTACATCAAAATATGATTGCATTGAAAAAGGTAGCACAATCTGATGTATCCCATTGCATTACTCGATACAACTGGCTTTCTGGTACTACATACACTGCGTATGACGACCAGTTGACTACGCTAGGAACATCTCAATATTATGTTATTACTGATGACCTTAACGTTTATAAATGTCTCCAGGCTGGTACGGGTGCTTCGGTTGTTAAACCTACTGGGCAAACTACAAACGCAGCCAATGCCGTAGAATCGGATGGTTATGTTTGGAAATTTATGTATTCGCTTTCTGGTACTCAGGCAACTAAGTTCTTAACTAGTTCGTTTATCCCTGTCAACGTTCTTACCTCCGATGATGGGTCATTGCAGTACCAAGTTCAAACAAACGCACAGAACGGTTCAATTCATAGAATTGTACTGACAGCTGGCGGTTCGGGTTATACATCAAACCCAACAGTTACAATTACTGGTAACGGATCTAGTGCCACGGCTTCGGCTACAGTCGTAGGTGGAGTGGTTACTGGTATTTCAATGAGCAATATTGGCTCGGGCTATGATGAAGCCTTAGTAGAAATCAGTGGTGGAGGGGGTAATGGTGCTACAGCCCGTGCCGTAATTTCTCCTCCAGGTGGACATGGCGCAAATGCTGCTGATGAACTGGGTGGTTTCTTTGTGATGACGAACGTTAACCTAGACTCGGATGAAGGTTCCGGTGACTTCCCAATCGATAACGATTATCGCCAATTGGGTCTACTTCGTAATCCATTTAACCACGGTACAACTACTGTATCTTCGGCATCCACTCTTCAGGCTACACGGTCATTAACTACAGCCGCTCCAACTGGTGGAACTTTTGCGGTTGATGAGATTATCACTGGCGGTACGTCCGGAGCACAAGCCTATATAACATCATACGATTCAACAGGCAATGTTATTCGATATCATCAAGATGCAACCACAGGGTATGGAACATTCCAAGCTTCTGAAACTATTACAAACACCGGTGGAACCTCGGCTACAATTAGTTCCCTTGGTGATCCAGAAGTTGAGAAATTTTCGGGTGAAGTAATTTACATCGAGAACAGAAGTGCGGTGGCAAGAGCAAATTCGCAAATTGAAGATATTAAACTTGTATTAGAGTTTTAAGGTAAAAAATAATGACACTCGATTTTAATGTATCCCCATATTACGACGACTTTGAGACCAATGCGAAGACTCAGTATTATCGCATTCTCTTTCGTCCTTCAGTCGCTCTTCAAGCAAGAGAGTTAACACAACTCCAATCAACTCTTCAAAATCAGATCAAGTCTTTTGCTGATCATACTTTTGAAGATGGTGCCATGGTTATCCCTGGCGCAACAGCTATCGATAAAGAATATGGATTCATTAAAATTGGTTCTACCTATAACTCAGCTGACGTTGAATTATACAGAGCTGAGTTTCTAAACACTACCATTACGGGTGGAACAACTGGTGTGACTGCCAAGGTTGTTGGAACTGTACCGGTATCTGGCTCTGATCCAATTACCTTATTTGTCAAGTATACCGGTTCTGGTACAAATAAGACTACCAAAGAATTCGCACAAAACGAAGTTATTACATCTAATGCAGCAACTCCAAGATCGGCTCAGATCGAAAATGTATCTGGCTCAGTTGGATTTGGATCGGCTGCAAATATCCAGCCAGGTATCTATTATGTGAATGGAACCTTTGCCTTTGTCACAAGTCAAACACTGGTTCTTGATAAGTATACAAACACTCCATCATATAGAGTTGGTTTGACTGTCAGTGAGACTATTGTTACGTCTACCGATGATGCTAACCTTACTGATAACGCAACGGGCTCTCCAAACTTTGCGGCTCCTGGTGCAAACAGATATAAGATCGAACTTACACTTGCCAAGAAAGCTTTGACTGCCACAGATGATCAGAACTTTATTGAACTGATTCGTGTTGAAGATGGTGTCATTGCAAATCAAATTAGAGCAACTGAATATTCGGTCCTTGAGGATACCTTTGCAAGAAGAACCTATGATGAATCTGGTGACTATACAGTTCGTCCATTTGGTATCGATGTAAGAGAACATTTAAAGTCTGGTGACAATCGTGGTATCTATACTTCCGGCAATAGCGGCAGTGAAGCAAAACTTGCTATAGGTCTGGAAGCTGGTAAAGCTTATGTCCGTGGTTATGAAATTGAAACACTTACCACAAACTTTATCGATGTTGATAAAGCAAGAGATACAGAGCAGATTGTAAACTCTGTGGTTTCATTTGACATGGGTAACTATACTCTAGTCAATACTACAACCAACGCGCCGGATATTAGTACATACGAAAAATTAGATCTGAAAAGCTCGGGTAATACCATTATTGGTACCGCAAGAGCAAGAGCATATGAATTACATTCAGGCACACCTGGTACACCTGGTGCAGTCTATAAATTATTCCTGTTTGATATTGAGATGACAGGTTCCAATACATTTGGTTCAGTTAACACAATCAATGTTGTAGGTTCTACCAGTGGACAGTTTGCTTCAACCACAGTAAAAACTGGTGGATTGGCCAAACTTTATGCAGTGGATAGTAATGATCTTTTATTCCCACTTCCATATCAAACTGTAGAAACTATCAGAGCTGCTGATAACTCGATTGATACAACTATTACAGTTAGACGAGTTTATACTCAGACGCTTTCGTCTGGTTTGGCTACGATTACTGCTGGTTCTGATGAATCATTCCAAACGCCATATTCTGGTATCGACTTTGTAGTGGCTAATGCCAACACTGGTACAGTTTATGATATGTCTACGGCTGATGGTACGAGTGGTGCAAATCGTCTGTCTATCTCTGGTACAAACAATGTTAACCTTAATATTGACCTTACTGGTGCTAGCTTAACTAACGAAACACTTACCATTATTGCAACAGTAGTAAAAAGAGTAGCTCAAGAAAAACAGAAAACACTGGTTACTAACCATAACCTAAACATTTCTACTCCAAATACAACAGCAAATGGATTTGATTCTCTCTTTAAGGCTGACATTTATCGAATTGTTTCAATTCATGATTCACTTCAGTCTGGTACAAACGCTACTACTTCTGATCTTGACATTACATCTCGTTACGAATTAGATAACGGTCAAAGAGATAACTTTTATGATGTAGGTCAAATCAAACTTAAGCCTGGAATGCCATCACCTACTGGTCGTATCCTAGTGGTCTTTGATTACTTTACACATGGTGCTGGTGATTACTTCTCGGTAGACTCATATAGTGGTCAGGTTGATTATGCTGACATTCCAACCTATTCTTCTACCACTACAACATACGAATTAAGAGATGTTCTTGACTTCCGTCCAAGAGTCAGAGATGATGGAACATCCTTTGTAAACGCTGGTGGCTCTAATCAGTCAGGTGCCGCTCTTACCGAAATTGGTAAGGTTGCATCAAATATGATTATGGACTTTAGATATTACCTGCCACGTAGAGATAAGATTTACGTAGACAATAAAGGTAACTTTAAAGTTTTAACTGGTGTTTCTGCTGCTGTACCAGCTATTCCTAGTGATCCAGATGATGGCATGGTACTTTACGAATTAGACATTAGACCATATACATTCGGTGTTACCGATGTGATTGCTACCATGAAAGATAACAAGCGCTTTACGATGCGTGATATCGGTAGATTAGAACATCGTATTAACAACCTTGAATACTATACATCGCTTTCGCTTCTTGAAAAAGAAACAGCCGATGCTCAGATTCTAGATAGCAATAACGTAGATAGATTTAAGTCTGGCTTTATTGTTGATCCTTTCTATGGTCATAATGTAGGTAATCCAAAAGATCCAGACTATCATGTATCGATTGATGCCGATAAAGGTGAAGCAAGACCTCAGTATTATGAGGGTAACGTAAGAATCCAACAAAGTGGTTCTGGTGCTTCAAATACTTATCAGCAAACTGGTGATATTATTTCACTGCCATATACCGAACAAACGGTAATCGATCAGCCATTTGCTTCTGGCTCTGAAAACGTTAACCCATATGACATCTTTGCCTTCATTGGTCAAATTGACCTGACGCCAACAAGTGATGAATGGAAAGAAACTGAAGTAAGACCAGATCTAATTATCGATAACGAAGGTCTATTTGATGTGGTGAATACCTTGGCAGATGCTGATGGTGTTCTTGGTACAGTTTGGAATGAGTGGGAAACTCAGTGGGAAGGCCGTGAAATGGAAATTGGTACTTCCGGAACTTTAAGATCCGGTCGTAGACTTTTCCAGGAAACATTGCTTGCCCAACAGGCTACTCAAACAAGAACTGGTGTTCGTACTTCGGTTGCGCCTGATACTGTTCAAACCTCACTTGGTGAAAGAGTGGTAGATGTTAGAATGGTACCATTTATTCGCTCAAGAAGAGTGAAGTTTAAGGCAACACGGTTTAAGCCGAACACTCGGCTTTATCCGTTCTTTGAGGATATTAGTGTAAGTGATTTTACAAAAGACATTACAGCAGCTCAGTTCATTCGTCATACTACGACGCCTGTTGACCCTGAGCCTGACACTTCTGCAGTTCGTCACCCTGACCTTTCGGCTAGTGATATTACCAATGGCACTAATGCTATTATTACCGATGCTACTGGTACTGCTCATGGTGAATTTTATATTCCAAATACCGCTAATATTAGATTTAGAACGGGTGAGAGACTCTTTACACTCGTGGATGACCCGAATAACGTAAACTCAAACATTACCACATCTGGTAGAGCAACCTATGCCGCAACAGGTATTATCAACTCTACTCAAGAGGTAAGTTTACGTTCACCAACTCTGGCACAGGAAACTGTGACTGGCCAAAGAGATACTATCCTCACACGTCAGTCTACACGTACAGTTGGTTGGGTTGACCCACTTGCTCAAACCTTCTTGGTTGATAATCCAGATGGCGCATTTATTACAAGTGCCGATATCTTCTTTAAAGCAAAAGACAATAATATTCCAGTAACCCTGCAAATTCGTGGCGTGGTAAATGGTTATCCTTCACCTGAAATCTTAGCATTTGGTGAAGTTGTAAAAGAGGCAGTCAATGTTAATACTTCCACTGATGCTACGACGGCAACAACGTTTACTTTCCCAGCTCCTATATATCTGAGACCGAATCAGGAATATGCACTTTGTCTCTTGGCTAACTCTAACCAATATGAAGTTTATACAGCTGAAATTGGTCAGAACTCGCTTGGAACTACAAGACGTATTTCGACTCAGCCATATGCTGGTGTATTCTTTAAGTCACAAAACGGTTCAACCTGGTCAGCTGATCAGACCAAAGACCTTAAGTTTAAGATTAAAAGAGCACAGTTTGATACCACAGCTTCTGGTGTAGTTGATTTTGTTAACCATGCTATTCCAGCTAAACCACTGGGTGCTAACTCAATCTATGTGACTATCAATACTAACAAAGCAATTGTAAAACATAAAAACCACGGTATGCCAGCTGGTTCAACTGTTACTATTGCTGGTGTCTCGGCTGATATTGGTGGAATTGCTCAGTCTCAGTTTAACGCAAATCATGTGATTAGCCAAGTTGAACAAGATCAGTATGCAATTACCACATCGTCAAATGCTGCCTCAACCACAAATGGTGGTGGCACAGCGATTACGGCTACTGAAAACAAACATATCGATATTCTGTATCCTACCATGCAAGAAGTTATCCTGCCTGGTACTGCAATTTCGTATGCAATTCGTACTACTTCATCTAAGTCGCTGGCTGGATCTGAAAATACTTATCAAAAGCCAACAAGCTATACTTCGATTATTTCAAATCAGAACTATTACCCTGATAACCCACAACAAGTAGCTTCAGCAATTAACGAAACTACTTCTATGGCTGGGGCGAAATCATTGGATCTAAGAGCTACTATGAGTTCTACAACTGAATGGATTAGTCCAATGATTGACTTGGAAAGAACTTCGGTTCATACCATTTCAAATAGAATTGATAACCCAATGGCAATTGGTGGAACTGATAGTGGTAAAAACGAAGTGGCTGACTTCTTAGCTGAAACTGCTCCAACTGGTGGATCTGCGCTTTCCAAGTATATCACTCGTAAAGTATCACTGGCTCAAAGCTCGGTTGGTCTTAGAATTATTTTTGCTGGTAATAGACCAGATGGTTCTGCAATTGAAGTCTATACTAAGACACAAGAAGCTGGTGCAGAAGCTCCATTCGCATCCTTGAACTGGACCTTGGCCACTATTGATAACGCAGTGTCAAGTACAGATGACCCAACAAAGTTTAATGATTATGAATATACAGTAGATCTTTCATCTACACCGTTCCAATCGGTAGCGGTTAAAGTTGTATTCAAATCACAGTCTTCGACTTCCGTTCCTAGAATTAAGGACTTTAGAGTAATTGCATTAGGTACATAATGAAAAGAGTGAATATACAAGACAGACCAGGACTTCAAAGAGATATTTCCAGTGGTGCTGTAATAAATACTGATAATACCGCTTATGCAAAGGCTTTAAAAGCTCAGGAACTGGCAAAGGCAAAACAAAATGAGATCGAAGATCTCAAACAAGATGTAAAAGAGTTGAAACAACTTATGCAAACGATTATTGAGAGGCTTAACTAATGGCTGCTATTAATGTACCTGTAACTGATACTTTCGAAAACTGGAGAACCAAAACCAATGACATTTCGACGTTGGTAGGTGACGGTGGCCAACTTTCAAATGCATATACGGCTAATAACATCATTGGTGTACTTAACGAAATTAAAAGTACTGCCACATTTGATAATGTTATAACAATTAACGACCAAGCAACTGATGGAACTACCGAATTAGCTGGTAATGCAGCTAGTATGATTATTAGTACTGGTGCTCAAACAGTTCTCACCATGAATCAAACTGGTGACCTTAGTGTACATGCCGATTTGACTACTGGTGGAGTGGCTAATGTTGGTACACAATTAAACGTTACTGGTAATACCATCATTGGTGGTACTACTATTTCTCAGCAGTTACTTACCACAAACGGCGGCCTGGATTGTAATGGCAATGCCGATGTATCAGGTACACTAGACGTAAGTGGTGCCACAAGTTTGGCTGATACACTTGCGGTAACTGGTAATACCACGGTAGGTGGAACACTTACTGTGACAGGTACTACTACTCTAAATAGTACACTTGATATGCAAAATAATAATATCAATAGCGTTGGTACTCTTGGAATTACTAATGCAAATGTGGGAACTCTATCAGTTAATAATAATACCACACTTGGTGACGCAACCAGCGACAATGTAACATTTAATGCAAGAGTAAATAGTGCATTGAATCCAGATTCTGATAATTCACGTACACTTGGTACTTCATCTTTAAGGTGGTCAACTGTTCACGGTGTTACCTTCTCGGGTACAGCAACTACCGCAAACTATGCTGACTTGGCTGAGCTTTATCTTTCTGATTTTGCATATGAAGCTGGTACAGTGGTAAGAGTCGGTGGTGAGTTCGAGGTAACAGCTACTGATGGTGAACATAACCACTCAGTACTTGGAGTAGTATCGGCTTATCCTGCATATCTTATGAACAATCAGTTGGAAAACGGTTTGCCAATCGCACTGAAAGGCCGAGTACCTGTAAAGGTAAAAGGTTCAGTCAATAAGGGTGATCGCTTAGTGGGTGGGCCAGAAGGGCACGGAATCGCTGATAACGATTCACCTCACGGATTTGCGATTGCGCTTGAAGACTTTGTTGCGAAGAAATCTGGCCAAGGTAGATACGGCGTAGTAGAAGCCGTAGTGCTCTGATAAATTATTCATCACTATAAAGATACATGTCAAATGCTGCTGATACCCGGAGCATATTAACGGGTCTTACACTGTGGTATAAGAAACTAGGGAATACTAATAGGTCACCCTGTTCTGGCTGATAAACCAGGTTATCAAACAAAGGTCTAAATTTCATATCATATCCACGGGATGCAAAGTTTCTTGGATCTTGAAATACGATCTCTCCACCCAAGCCGCTTTCAATAATGGCAATTGCACTTAAATGAGAACCTGCATGTGTGTGCATTTCCATACCAACGTGCTCTTTGTCATATTTGTTAATCCATGACTTGACTTGATAGTGATGCCAATCAGACGTTTCCTTATCAAGACTTTGTTCTAGGTGATGTTCAAATCCCTCAAGGACTTGTTCATACAAATCATCTGTAATTTCATTGAACCCCATAGCCTGGTGAACAATATCATCTGTAATTTCAATATTTGATTTAGTCACTAAAGTCGGAAACAGAAAATTCGTTCCCCAGTTCAGCGTCATAGTATCTTCTAACATCTGGTACCATCCCTTTCATAGCGAGTTTGCCGCCATTATTAGCGCACACAACTCCAATTATTTCATTATACGTATTACTATCTTTCCTATATGGAACAAAGTAATTATCCAATGGAAGAAGCTCGGAATCATTTAGAACATCATAAAAATTTTCATCATAGTCTTCCATAATCCAAAATGCATAGCAAATTGCTACCATATACGATTTGGCTGGATAGATCCAACCAACATCTTTTTCTCTAAAATATCTTATTGCATTGTTAACAATATCGTCCGATTCTTCAATGGTAACCCATTTCAAATCATCAGAGTGATTGCGATTTAGTTTGTGATATAGTTGTTGTTTAACTTTCCACTCTTGCATACCACTCCAATAGTCCTCTATACCCGTTGCATGAATTTTTTAGATCTTCTACATATCTATAATGTTCTGTCAGGCAACTTCCATACCAAGGACATTCAAGACAAATTTCAGATAACGCATCTTTTTCAGCTCGGCACCAATCAATATACTTATCATAGTCGTCTAGTTCTAAGAAATATTCTTTATCCCAATTATCAAATTCTAATACAGCAAAGTTACCATTGGGTGTAATATAAATGTGATCATCAGAAAAAGCATTATATTGACCATAATAAGAATCGATAAGACGTTCTATATTTTGAAATTGAAAGTTCTTTTTGACTGGACTTGTAATCCATTTAATAACAAACTCTTCAAAGTCCTTATGTGTTACATTATCGGCATTTGCCTGGTTAATTGAGTATGGTTTAATCTCAACAGACATTACCTGGTTACACATATTGAGTTGTTGAATCATTTCGTCCACATTCATTTCCAATACTTTCTTAGATGCCAAGATAAGTACGGCAATAGGCTTAGGACTCATTAACATATTATTGAATACTAGGTCGGACTTTTCTCTTGCTGAAAAATCATATGAGACGGAAAGAGTGATTCCATCGTCGAAGAATCGCTCGTCAAGCATAGAGAAATTAGTATTAATGTTGATAGGACCACTATACCAGCGGCGAATAACTTCGATAATTTCATTATAATAATCCTTTTTCAGTGCACCAATCTCTCCACCATATAGATCTACATGGTCAATCTTTGGTACTTCACTTAATAAGAAATCCAACCTTTCAGGAGAAATCTTTTTCTGATCACCTAATTGTTCTGGTGTAAGATAGCAGAAGTCACAACGAAAGTTACAGAAGTATGATGGATTGATTGATATGTTCATATTGATTCATTTACGTACGGTGTCATTTGCATGTCTAAACCGTTCGCCTCTAAGATCTTTGGGCCAAGTTGTTTCATATGATAGCAATGATCTTCTACCATATCATGTTCTTTTAGGTCTTTAATTGTTTTCTTACAGCCATTACAAATACTAAACATAGGACAGGAATAGCATCCCATCTTTAAACTATTTAGTTCAGGAGAATCAGCCAATGGTGTAACAAAGCCACCTTTCATTTCAAAGTCAAAGTCAATAGCCTTATCTTTATCATCACCAAAGGCTCCACAAGAATAATAATCACCTTCTGGTTGTATGGTTCTAATATTACTGTCACACGTACGCGTAAGCGGGCAGATAGTATTCTCACCACGAATACGTTTCATCATTTGCTGAGTGTTATGTTCCCAAGGAGCTAAACCAGCTTCCCAGATTTTAATATATTGTTCGTATATCTTGGATAGTCTATACGGAGCATCCTGTTCACCAGATGCCATAGCATAGTTTACCTTACAAACCACATCCATTTCTTTTGCAAGTTCAACTGTTTTAATTACACTCCACTCATTTTCCTCAGTGATTACTGCAATAAAGGAAGGTCTATATCCAACATAGTATAACATATAGTCAGAACAAACTGTAAAGTCCTGTTCAGTAAATACTGAATAGTCGCCTTTTAATCGGCCTTCACCATACTGAAATGATGTGGCCACACCAACACGGCGATGTCTAAAAAGCTTTATCCATTTCTGTGGATTTTTATAGAATGGCCAAAGGTTAGTTGTAAGAGATATTGTGGCAGGCAAATCATTATCATCAAGGTACTTAATAATTTCCCAATAGTATTGTGGGTCCATCATTAACGGATCACCACCATTTACAATAATGGTCTTTGTCTCTGGATACCTATCCAAAAACTGAAAGATCTTCATAAGGTCGAGCTTAGCCGCTTTATCCTCAACTAACTTAGTTGACGAACAAAAGGTGCATTTGAAATTGCACAACTCTGTCGGCTTAATTATTAGGTCCATTAAAATAATGCAGGTACTAAGTACTCAAAGCTTAATACTCGTCTCACTCCACTTTTATGTGTTGCCCGATGTTGGAAACACTTCTTTTGATTTAACCATACAAAATCTCTACGTGACGGATAGAGAATATTAATATAATCGTTACTTGCTACCTGAATATTATTACCATTTTCTTCGGTATTATCATCCATATAGACTAAAATATTAGAATTGAATGCGTCACCATCTTCAAAATCATTATGCCAATTCCTTGATCCTTCGTCTACACCAGACCACATGGCACAGTCTTTCATTTCAAAGTCATCAAACATTTTTGATACGTAGTTATCAGCAAACCATTGATGGATTCGGCTAAGATCAGACTTTGCCTTAGGATCTAACCATATCTCTTCTGGTTGATTACAATCTTTGAAATCGAATGATTCAAACATTTCGATGTCGAGGTCATCAGGCAAAGTACCTAACCAATAACCATCGACAAAGAATGTTTGTTCAGGAGTCATTTGGTCTTGAGTATCCGTATCTATACGTACAATCTTCTGTATATTCTGTGTCTCCAATTGCTTCCACTCCTTCAATTTCGCATATGAGTCTATTACACTCTCGTATTTCTTCCTTAACCATATTTGAGTATGGCTCTAAGTTTTGGATCATATCGGCATATTGATTATACTTGAACTCATCGCCTTGATGGTCATGCATCTTAGTAATCCAAAGGTTATATAATTCAGCGGTCAAATCTCTTTCTTTACAAAGAGTCTTTTTTCTTTCAACGACCTCAGATATTGTAGTCAAAACTTGCTACCCTCCTTTGAATCTTTGTATCTTCGGCTCTATGCCAGAATCCACGTTCATTAGAGATTAGAAATAGGTCACCTTTCTTTGGCTGATAACTTGCTTCACAGTCACCATCCCATTTGAAATTGATAGACCCACCAGTCTCTTCGGCAGTATCATCAAAATAGTATAGGAAGAAAATATCATAGTCTTCAAAAGTATCGGTATGCCAACCCTGATTATCTTTATCAACTCCATCCCATACTAAGAACTTATTAAAGCTAGCCTCTGGCCAATTTGGCTTAACATATTCCTGTTCTAAATAATAACCAAAGAGTCTCATCTTATTGGTTAATTGAACATCAACATCCTTTTCACCGTTATCTCTTGCTCTTTCTTCTGTGTTTAATAAACGGTGATCATCTAATCTTACTAAGTCTAAGCCTGCAGGAACATTACCGATATAGGCATATCCTACCTCTTTCAGTTTCTCTTTTAACGTCATGCAAGTCTCCTAAATAATTCACTGATCAGTATTGGGCGGTTCTTTTCTAAGAACTCCTCAATTGTGTCAACTCTAAATTTACCACCAAGCTGCCTAATAGACCTAGGTGGAGTGGATGGACAGAATATATCTTCGATCTCAGTATATATCCCCTCCCAACCATCTAGATTAATTATAACACAAAAACACTCTTTTGTAAACCCCTGAGGTGAAATTATTTCATCAAAAATTGGATAAATGTTCTTTAACAAATAATTAGCCGCGTTGTTCATAAAATACATCTGGTGCATCTCATGGTGAGTAAAAGAGTTGCAAGACCTAATGGTATGGAAATAAGTCTTCTTATTTTTATATAGGCTATTCCAATTGTCTGTGCCGTCTTCATCTACGATATCAGAATAGACTTCGACTGTTTCAATGTTGTGTAACATTTTATAGTCAGCTGAATTTAGCCGTGAATCGGGTAAGAACATATAGTCGTGTCTAAATGATCCCCATGCTTTGAAGTTGTTAATGATCTCCATTTCATTATAGAAATCTTCCAAGGTAGAACCTGGCATGGCTAGGATAAGTTCAAGAGCTGGGATCGGAAAGCCATGTTCTTTACATCGTTGATTGATATACCTACTCAGTTCCAGTTTGTTTTCAGTTGATAGATCCACTCTATCAGCCAGTTTCATAGCTTCTTCACTAATACTTTGAATGGAAACCGTTGGAACTACCGATACATATTCAGTTTCGCCCCACATATCTAAGCCACCTTTACCTTCACCAGACTTAGGTGCCCTTGCATCTTTACCAACAATATCAAACCAACGGTCAATTAGTCGTTTACGTCTTTTAATATCTTTAGACTTCATGGTAGAGATATCGGTAAGATTGAAACCATTTTCCCAAC
Organism: Methanobacteriota archaeon; assembly: GCA_002718195.1. Lineage (GTDB taxonomy): Archaea > Thermoplasmatota > Poseidoniia > Poseidoniales > Poseidoniaceae > MGIIa-L4. The sequence goes on from PBDU01000009.1 coordinate 36,223, forward strand.
CAAAGGCGAAGATCTCTAGGTCACGGTCTTCAAAGGCTCCAAAGTTAGCATCAGTTAAATATGCATCACGGTATCCAGCGGCTTTCATAGCTAGAATATCACGTTTAACGATCTCAATATCCTTTTTATAGATCTTGGTATTAATACCACCACCCCACTCGCAGAATACACATTTGTATGGACAGCCTCTTGTTGTTTCGATAACAATAAAAGGTTCCATATTGTTTTGTCTAGCATAGTCAACTGATTCTTTTAGATAATCCTGGTGTTCTTCGTATATAGAATAATCTTCGGTAGACAGGTCATGGATGCGTCCAGTACCATTACGAAGTTCCCATGCAATACTTTTTGGATCTAGTCGATTCTCAATATAACAATCGATTAGGTCTTCCATAAAAGGCTCACCTGGTTTTGTAGGCTCACAAATATAATCGTAATATTTTCGACCTCTTAAAAGGTCTGGATCATTTGTACCAATATGAGGTCCACCAAGTACTAGGATCTTTTCGGGATATTGTGACTTGATATGTTTTGCGATGCCATCCACAATTGTATAGTTCCAGGCATAGGAACTGAACATGATGACATCAGCAGATTTAATTTCTGCGATGACGTCATCGTATGACTCGTATTGGTTCCATTTGTATGGAGCCGGGATAAATTCGACTTGGTCTGCATAGCGGCCTCGGTGCTTATAGTGACTTTGAATTAACAAATAGGTCACATTGTTCGCTAGTGACCAGTCAGCGTGTGGTGGGTTTATAAATGCTATCCGCATATCTAAAAGTCGCCTTAAAAACGCATTCATCCATATCTTGTTCTATATGTTTATAGTCCTCTTTAATAAAACAAGATAGCGGGCAGCGTTGAAAGTATTCACATTCAAAACAGTTATATTTGCCGAGAAAATTCTCAACGATTTGTGGACCACCTAGTTCTTCAGTTTGAGCATCTTTCAAGAACACAGAACCAGAACAACCCTGAGGTTTAGCACCATCGGGCATGATAGTTAACGAGTTGCCCCTTGTACATATCATTTTGTTTGCTGGTTTGTCATTTACGAAATGATCAATATTCAAACATCTAGGATATTTATTCACCAACACCTTATAGAATTCAAATAATTCTTTTTCACTTGGCATTAAAATTCTTGAGGTAGCTACACTTGGTAGGAAGTGATCAAAGTCACAAGTATAGTTAGTGTATAGATCTTCAAAGAGCTGATCATTAGCAATAATACGATCTATGTTTTGTTTGGTTGCTACAATAGAAACCATTTCAATATGATCTTGGAAATAGATTATATTGCGTGTAAATATTTCTAAATCTGATTTACTAAACCGGCCGGCGGGATCATAGCTAATCGAAACTTTCAAATCATTACGATCTAGGAAGTCCATTACTGGTTTACGGTTTTCAAATACCAGATTTGTAATAAAATTAAAGTGAATGTCTGACTTTGTTTGGATGTCAATAAGAGATATAAGGTCTTCATAGTGTTTAAGAAAACCTTGGTCAATCCACCGATCTTGAAATAGCTCACCACCCATAAGATGAATCTTATAGGCCTGTTGACGCGGGTTATTATTAATCCAATTTACAATTGGACTTACCTTCTCCATGATTTCATCATAGGAGGCGCCAAGAATAGAGTTATGGTCTTGTGGGCAGAATGCGCATTTTAGATTACAATGTTCAAATAAGCAAACAACTATCTCACCATAACGAACTACTTTAGTATCAATCAAGTCATAGATATTCATTACATCACTGCGTATTGCTCTCTAAATTCCTTTTTGCCGTCAAGTAATCCTTGTACGAAATAGTTATTTACTGTCTCAAGGTCAATTGAGAAGAAAGAACCAGCGGCATGTTCATAGGTAGCTTCTACCTCTAGGATAGTATCCAATTCCTTATCGGTAATCTCACCGGCCGATACAGCTTTTACAAAGTCTAGCTTTGAGACATCAGACTTTACAAATTCGTATACGCTTTCCTCTTGCCAACATGCACCAGCCAACTTAGTAAATTTTTGGAATGACTTGATATGTTTGTCGGTGATTGCATCAAAGTTTACATTCTTACCAGAGGATGCAATATTCATATACGGTGACTTCCAAATATTCTTATCTAAGAACAGCTTTGGAAACTCAGACTTGTCTTCTAAAATCTCATTATAGTTGGTAAAGTCATATGTCTTTTCCAGACCCAGAGTTTCGGTAAACCTTTGAGTAAGTAAATGAGCAAAGAAGATTTCTTTTAATTCATACAGATACTTTTCTAAATCTTTCTTCAATAGGATCTTCATTACATTTTTCAGCTCTTTTTTCATCTTACCATTTGTAAGATAGGTAGCCAAAAGATATTCAAAGCTCAGAGCAGCTTTGTTTTCGGTAATGAATTGTTTGCGTCTGGCAGCCGTTGGTTTATTGGCGCCATTAAAGATCTTTTTGAATCCACTAATATCGATTGAGTGCTGACCAAGACCAGCATTACCAGAGAATCGACCTTGGTTGAATACCTCATATTTGAATACCATTGACTCAAGTAAGTCAACACAAGCATCGGCATTTGGCTTGGCAAAGATAAGTTTAAACCAAAGAGCCATTATGACTTTGAATGCTTTGCTATCACAATAAACAACTACTCGTTTACCGGTAGCATCGGTATGATCTCCAAGCTTATCAAACATGTCCATGGTGTCCATGTAAGGTAATTCTTTAGAACCAATTAGGTTTTTGACTTCTTTTGCATGTGCTAATAACGTACCTGGCTGCATATCTTGTGCAGCTGGTTCATAAAACTCATAGCCATGTTCAGCCGAAATAACAACACGGTCAAATGATACATCAATAATATGGTCTGTTGCTACGTAAACCTTCTTAAACAGATGTAGCATTTTCTTTCTCCTGTAATTTACCAGTGGCAATACCACTCGTTAATAGAAACATGGGATTGTTTTCATTTGCCCAGTAACTATATAGATTATTTCCTTTAAACATATAGTCATTAAAATATGACTTATAATATACTTTGTGCTCTGGAATAACTCTTCCATAGAACATAAAGAATTTCTCCTGGTCTAAAAGAGATACAAAATTGACACCCGTTAAATCTTTAGTATCATCTTCTGGATATGACATAACATAATCTTTTATGGTAGGTGAATCCACGGTGTAAAGATTATATAGTGTAAGTGCATCTAATTTTTTAGTCCACTCTTTTAGAATGTCGACATTAGCATCAATAAACTCTTTTTCGGTTAGTTCAGCCAAGCCTTTCATCTGAAGAAGCAAATTAATAACACGATCTTTTAGAATTGGAATGTTTACGATAAAGTTTGCTTCAAGATAATGCTTGGTCATTTCATCAAAGGCTTCTTGAGTGGTAAACCCAATATCACATGGAATTTCTAAGTTCCCTAGATAGGTGAGTAGCTTTGATCCTTGAAGGGTAGACTCTTCGTAATGAATCAGGTAAAATGTGTCTTTATCATTAAAGAATAATTTAAGCTCCTCCAATTCGATAGGAGCGGTCGTCTCAATAACATTCATTATCTTCTTCCTCTGGAACTATGACAAGAGCTATGACATGATGCATGGCAAGTGTTTAGAGTAACTGTTGTAGTCGTTCCTCTTGCTGCATTATATAAGTCTCTCAATTGAGCAAATTTTTGTTCTAAATGAGAATCATCGATCATTGTATATGATCCACTTCCCAATACAATAGAACCGTTATATACAGAGTTTTGACGATATGAAGTACTCATATATGCAATTGCAGTATTATCGTAAATAATACCAGGTGATGGTTGTGAACCAGTGTTACCTCCACCGCCAGTAATATTATGACGAGCTCTTAAACTACGAATTGAGCTATAATTAAATGTTTCGTTTTCAATTGCTGTTTCTAGTCCACCGCCAGTAATTAACTCACCGCTATTTTTTAAAGATGCACCTGTAATTCCAAGTGATCTGCCGCCTGTGGTTCCGCCAAAATAGCTAGGCCAGTCGCCATGTGAAAATGGGTGAGCATTAGATCCCCATGAAATACCAGTGTTTGCAGCTGGTGGCACATAGTCAGCAAATCGATTTACAATGTTTTGGTCTTCGACCGGATTAGTTAGTGTTGCCATATTTCTCGTCCAATTCTTTCATTAAAAATCTTGGCGCGCCACATATATCATCTTCCCAAGCCAATTGGTGGCAGTCGCCTTTACAGTATTTATACACTTTGCACTCGTAACATCGTGGATCTCTTTGCAATTCTTCCATGATAACATTACAGCGTTTTGGCGAATTGATAACCAATTCTGGCGGTTCCATAATATGTCCAAAAGCACTTGTTGGAGCCGAATTTGGACATCCGGCTATCCCACCGTCAGCATTTATAGTGAATAGCTTTTGTTCACAGTCACGGCAAAATGTACCGGCGCCGGTATAGCCAGTTTCAAATTTGGTGTATATGTTTTCCATAAACTCATTATCAAACCAACTGCGAGCTCCAGTTGATTCCATAAAGTGATGCATATCTAAGAAATAGTTTTGTAGGTCTAGGTTAGATGGAAAGACTGGATTGCGAGTGGCATTACCATCATGAGTAATACGTTCAAGGGCCATTTCTTGTACACCTAAATCTCTGACATATCTTAATAGCTTTTCAGGACCCATTTGAATAGTATCACTTGTAAGTGATACAAACAACTTAATAGTATAACCTCTTTGTAATAATAATTTGACATTTGATTCAAATAGATCTCTTTGTTTCTCATTATCAAATCGAATGGTTGGATCCCATGAGGTACCAATACGTTTGTTGCATACACTATCTAAAAAGTCTAATCGTTTTTCGGTAAGTTTAAGAACCAGGTTAGTGGTGATACCATAAGTAGCATCATCACCCCACTTTTCCTGCGTTAATTCATAGAATCTCATCATATCATTAACAGGCGCAAGAAAAGGCTCACCACCGTGATACTCAAAATGAGTGGTCATTGTTGGATGAAGTTCTTTTAATTCATTACACCACTTGGCTACAGCATCAGGATTAAAATAAATCTTGGCTCCATTGATACCATTTGTAAAGCAGTGGTCACAGTTTAGATTACATGTCTCCGTCGTTTTGACGTAGATCATAGTGTCATTTTTAATCATTCAATTCCTATTGATAACATAATAGATGGTTCAATATTCATAGCATGGTGAGGTGTATTTGCTGGGATCTTAATATAACTACCTTCTTCAATAATAGTTATCTCACCATCAATCATCATAGTTTTGGATCCTTCTAAAACGTATATAAATACATCTATAGGATCTGTATGATCCGGAAACGAAATGCCGAAAGGAGGTGAGATATAACAATGAACCGTATGTTTATCCGTTATGCCGAGCTTTTGCACAATATGTTCAAACTCATGTTCAAGCCCTTCTACCTTGACGACGTTTCGCTCCTCAGCGATATGTCTGCCGATAGAAAGTACAGGGATTACGTGATCGCGCCCAGCACTATCAATAAAACAAGCTTTTGAACCTTTATGCAAAATATCGAGCAATTCTAATTTCCAATCTATATAAATAACTCAGTAATATTATATATCATATCGCAGGAAATGTAAATGGCTATTTATGCTAATCTAGTAGTTGACCAAGGGACAGACTTCTCGTCGTTTATCACGCTTGAAGATACGTCTGGTGCGGTTGTTGACCTTACAGGTTACACAGCTGCTGGTATGGTCAGAAGAACTTATAAGTCTTCAACATCAATTAGTTTCACAACCTCTATTCCAGATCCAACATCTGGAGAGATTAAGATTCAATTGGATGCTTCTACGACATCTGGCATGAAAGCTGGGCGTTATGTGTATGATGTAGAAATTACTTCATCGGGTGGTGCAGTTTCAAGAGTGGTCGAAGGCCAGCTTGAGGTTAATCCAGGCGTTACTTACTAGGAGAGTTAGATGCCAGCTACTAATATTAAAGCAGTTGTTTCTTCGGGTACCAACCTAAGAGCTAAAACAGTTGCTATTGCCCCTCGTCAAAGTCTATTAGACTTAACTGATGTTAACCCCTCGGGATTGGCCGACGGGGCGGTACTATTATATGATGCAGCAACTCAACAATTCCTAGTCAAAAATGAAATGGATAAAGCCACAACCAAGATCATTGGAGGACATTACTAATGGCTACTATAATTAAGATTAAAAATTCCGGTACTTCCGGCGCTCCCTCCGCTGTAGCTACCGGTGAATTCGCTTACTCGTATCAGGCGGGTTCGCAAGCAAACGGAGGTGATAGACTTTATATTGGTACTGGTACTGAAACAAACGGTGCTGCTGCAAATATCGAAGTCATTGGTGGTAAGTATTTCACAGGAATGCTTGACCACGTTCATGGTACAAACACTGCGTCTTCGGCCGCAATCTTGGATGCAAACCAAAAGATTGATGTATGGAACGTTGATAACCTTACCATGGATGGTAACTCGATTACGAGTACAGATACAAATGGTGATATTACTCTGGATCCAAATGGTACTGGTAACATTAACCTTACCGGTCCAGTAGTTCATACCGCTGGCGATTTTAGCGCTACCACAAACACTGCTGGTAATATTACACTGGATGCTACCGCTTCTGGTACTGTTTCGCTTATTGGTGCAGTATCTATTAACGGTGCTCTTGCACAAACTGGTAACTCAAGTGTTACTGGTCTGTTGAATGTTGATAATCTTCGCCTTGATGGTAACACCATTTCAACAACTGATACAAATGGCGATATGACACTGGCGCCAAATGGTTCTGGTGAGATTATTACCAATGCAACATCTTCGTTAAAAATTCCAGTTGGTTCAACTGCTCAAAGACCTACAGCCGCTACTGGTCAAATTCGTTTTAATAACACGGACGGTAGATTTGAAGGTTACGACGGTAATGCTTGGGCAGGTCTTGGTGGCGTGGTTGACGTTGACCAGGATACTTTCATTAAAGCAGAAACTTCACCAACTGTTGATAACGACGAATTAGAATTCCACACTGGTGGTACAAAGCGTGCTACAATGTCTACCACAGCGATGACATTCAACGACACTGCTATGACCTTCCAGGTTGGCAAAATTAAAATCGATGATGATACAATTTCAACTACCTCTGGTGGTACAATGTATCTTGATCCAAACCCTGCTGGTTCAGCTGGTTCGGTTGTTATTGAAGGTGACTTAACTGTTAATGGTACTCAAACCACAGTTAATTCTACCACAGTAACAATTGATGATCCAGTCTTCACACTGGCTGGTGATACTGCACCAACCACAAATGATGGCTTGGATAAGGGTATTGAATTCCGTTGGTATGATAGTGCTGCAAAGATGGGCTTCTTTGGTTACGATCTTTCTGATAACAGATTTAAGATGATCGAAGATGCTACCGAGTCTGGTGGTACATATTCTGGTACAGTTTCTGGCGTTCAATTTGGTAACGCAAAACTTACTAGCATTACGATGGATGCAACAGGTACTGGTTACGCACAAAATGGTGTCCTGGTTACTGATTCAAATGACGATGTTGTTTACAAGACATCTTCAACTGATGGTCATGTACTTCAGGTAAATGCTTCTGGCGTACCTTTCTTTGGACACATTGATTGCGGGACTTACTAATATTATAAGGATATATTATGTCAATAGAATATGATCAGCAAGAATTGCTGAATGAATACATTGCAAGACAAAATCGAAAGATTAGCGAGTTACAAAGCCAGAATATTATGCTTGAAACTCGCCTTGCAATGGCCGAGAAGAAAATTATAGATCTTGTCGGTGATGATGAAGAGGTTATGGACGCAGGAACATTTGGCCCAGAAGATGAGCCAGAACAAGATAAGGAAGAATGATAAATGGGAACTGTAGTTCAGTTTAAGAGATCGACTACGGCAAATGCGAAACCACAAGCCAGTGATTTAACGGCCGGTGAAATTGCCATAAACACTAATGATGGTAAATTGTTCCTTGAAAAGGATAATGGCTCGGTAGTCGAAATTGCATTTGGTGACAATGAACTTATCCTTGATGATTCGGTTATTACCACAGCCACTCTTACGACTACAAACAATAATGCAAACCAAGTTGTCGATTCATTCGCGGCAGCTACATTCCGATGTGTCAAATATCTTATTCAAGTAACATCTGGTACTGATTTCCAGGTGTCTGAAATTTTATCAGTTCACGATGGTACCACAGTTTATCTTACAGAATATGCCTCAATTGCAACTAATGCAGAGTTAGCAACCTTTGATTCAGATATTAGTTCAAACAATGTAAGGCTTTTAGTTGATCCAGTTAATAATGCTACAACAATAAAAATTACACGGACTGGAGTGAAAGCATAATGCCAATCAATAAGATTCCACAACGGGCCTTTAGCAACGACGATATGATCGTTGATAATTATACAGCCACAGCCGGTCAAACGGCATTTACTTTAACTAGGGCTGCAGCTGTTAACTCACTTCTTGTACACGTCAATGATGTTATTCAACAACCTACTGTAGATTATACAGTGGCTGGTACTACATTGACATTTACTTCTGCTCTTTCAGTGAATGATGATGTAAGAGTTCGTGTCATGACTGAAAGACCTCTTGGTACTCAGTCAGGTGGAAGTGGTGCTACAACTCTTGGTGCACTAAATGATGTTTCTTCGGCTGCACCAGCCACGGGCCAAGTACTTAAGTGGAGTGGTACTCAATGGGCACCAGATACTGATGCAACTGGAGGCAGTGGTGGCGGTGGAGCATTTACTTCAACTACCGACGGCGCAAGTTTAACAAGTACAACTGCTGGTTCGGCTGCCGGCCCAGAAGTAGAATTCCATAG
>PBDU01000010.1 GCA_002718195.1 Methanobacteriota archaeon
CATCTACTATGCAAAGTGAGCAACAAGAAGACCCAAGGCAACCAAATAACGAGAGTACTACTCTATACATGCATCACGATGGAATAGCAACTGCTTGGTCTCACTTTAACGCGACCGATGATAAGGACGCAATGGAAGGAGAGTATCGCGAAGAGAGCGATAGAAATGTCATAAATGTAGACCTGAGGTTCAGGATGAACCCTACCCTTGACAAAAGACTCAACATGACTGTAGGTGAACAGGTTTATGCATCGATTACAATCGACATTGCTGGAGATTATACGAATGGAGATAACAACGGTCCTTGTAACAGTGACTGTGATGAACTGAATATCACAATAAAGTACGGGGCAAATGAATTAGTCCAATATCATGCAAGAAATTTGAACCAAGGACTACAAACTGTACAATTCGCACACACCATTACTGAGGAACAGTCAACATGGGATGGACAGAATGCCAACCCTGAGGTTTGGGTCCAAATGAAAATAAAAGGAGATAGGCAAAACGGAGTAATACCTGGAACAGTAACTGGTAATCCAGCACACTTTGCTATTAAACTTGGAGAGGAATCAAAAGTTGAATTCCCGATAGATGAGTCCTCATGGTCCGAAGAATTCCAAGCAAATGAGCCGATCATTACAGGAGAGGATTCACCTGGATTCGGTCTAATCATCGTTGGAACATCTGTAGCAATGGCTGCAATCGCACTCAACAAGCCTACAAGATTCGAAGACGAAGAATGATTCAAAGAATCTCCAGTATTGATTTGGAGTCTAGTGAAACACTAAATTGTTCACCATCAGATAGCCTCTTTACACTAGCCTGACCGCTTTCAAGGTCTTTAGGTCCAATAATCACAACATAATCTGCACCTATGCCATCAGCCCAAGAAAATGCCTTACCGATTTTCCTGCCCTTTAATTCAAGTTCTACTCTTTGCCCAGCATTCCTCAACTCAGCAACCATCGAAAGCACACTTGAGGGATCGACATTGAATGGAACCACTGCCAATAGGCTGGGTCTTGCCAATTCTCCAGGCACAACCTCTGCTCTTCCACTTGCTTCTGCTTGAGCCTCCAAGGCTAACATTATCCTATCAAATCCTAAACCAAAACCACAGGATGGGTCTAAATCTGGTAGTCCAAATAAGTGAAGCAATTTGTAGGAGCCTCCGCCCAATACTTGTCCTTCTCCTCCTAATGCAGGTACATGGACTTCGAATACCATACCAGTGTAATAATCAAGTCCTCTTGCTACGCAGAGATTAATCTGCAATTCGGGGATTGCAGGGGATAGAAGTTCAACATAATTGACACAAGATTCCAACTCATCAAGCGCATTTGTGCTCTCAATCCCCAATTTGGAAAGAATCTCTCTTGCTGAGGATAGCGTTTCTTTACCACCTTCAAGTTCTGCCAACTTTATCAAAAGGTCCAGCGAATCTTTCGAGATTTGGTTCTTTGAAAAGAAGTCAGACAAACCATCCCAATCTGCCTTGTCTAAGAATCTCATAGCGGTTGCAGTTGCTGGCTCGCTTTGACCTTCAAGCAACTCATCGCTTAGTCCTAAGCCGGTTAGGATGTCTTTGAGTACACCTACGTGACCGATTTTCACATACCAATTTTCTAAGCCACAAGCATCGATCATATCCATTGAAAGAGCGATTACCTCAGCCTCAGCCAATGGTCCAGTAGCACCAATTAACTCTACTCCGTATTGGAAAAATTCTCTATAGCGACCGGTCTTAAATTCCTCATATCTGAAGCATTGTCCAAAATAAGAAAGACGCAATGGCTTGGTTTCCATCCTCAACTCATCAGCGATCATTCTCATCACAGGAGCAGTCAGTTCTGGACGAAGTGTTAGGTCCCTCTCCCCTTTGTCTTTGAAAGCATAAAGTTGTGAAATAACTCCAGGGCCAGATTTTGCCGTGAACAAGTCTAGGGTCTCAAAGATAGGTGTTTGAACGCGATTAAAGCCATGAGCAGAGGCTTTTGATTCGAGAAGATTCTCCAAAACCATACGCCTTCGCATAGCCTCTGGTGGGAAGTCTCGTACCCCACGCGCTCTGCTGACCATAAATCTCCCAAACCTAAGCAATTCATGACTCCTTCGCAAGAGGCTGGCAATAAATGACGGTTCTAATCAGTACACAAGTTGAACATCACTTGCAACTGAAAGCTGGATTACACCAGGGGGTCCACTCCATGTCATCCAATCTGAATATCCCTCAAGCAGCATTTCGTCTGCATTCTCCTTTGTCACTCCATTGGCTGCATGGCTTCCTGTTGAGACATATAGTTCGCTAGAACCAGAAGTTACCTTATTCATCATACTAGAAAGCATACCTGCAGGCATTGGCAGAGTATCCTCTAACATTTTGAAATATGATTTCTGTAACATCTTTACTCCATTCGCAGCAAAAAATACGCTTACATCATGTCCATCATCAATTGCCTGAGCAGCACATGCCAAGCCAACTACACACTTTGCCAAATCAACATCTGGGTCGGTTACAATCTTCACAAATACAGTTTTACCCATGATTCTTACCTAAACAATTCAATGTATTACTCTTTCTCATCTTCAAAGAAACTAACGGTATTGGTTTATGTTCTTCCTATTTGTAACAGGTCCATGGACCAGAGGTTGCACGTAGTCACTGGTGCTTTTGGTTATTCTGGACGTTGGGTTGCCCATCAACTTCTGGATATAGGAATGAAAGTTAGAACCTTAACAAATGCACTTGGCAGAGACGACCCTTTTGATGGTTCAGTAGAGGTTCACAAATTAGATTTCAACGATTATGATTCTTTAGTTGAATCACTAAGAGGTGCTGAAGTGCTTTACAATACCTACTGGGTTAGGTATAACAAAAAACACAAGCAATTTGCACACAGCTTAGCGGTTGAGAATACAAAAATTCTGTTTGACGCAGCCAAAGAAGCAGGCGTTAAACGCGTAGTACATTTCTCGGTTGCAAATCCAACTAAGGCGCCAAATTGGACATATTTTGAAGGTAAAGTAAAGGTGGAAAGACTGCTCGAGGAATCTGGACTTTCATACTCAATTCTCAGACCAACCGTTCTATTCGGGGGGCATCGAAATGTGTTGATTAACAACATTGCCTGGATGCTTCGAAGATTCCCGGTGTTTGGAGTATTTGGAATGGGTAATTATCCAATTCAGCCAGTTCATGTAAAGGACGTTGCTAAAGTTGCAATAGAAGAGGGGCAAGGTAGTGAAAACACCGTAGTAGATGTTACAGGACCTGAGACTTTTACCTACAAGCAATACATCAGACTACTAGTTGATTCAATGGGAATAAGAAGGCTAATTCTTCCTATGCCACCTGTCTTAACTTGGGCTTTTGGAAGAGTCCTTGGATGGGTGCTTCAGGACCATGTTATCACAATGGCAGAGATCAAGGGTTTACGTCAAGGCCTCATGGCTTCTAATGCTCCACATAATGGAGAGCGTAAGTTCAGTGATTGGATTGCTGAGCATGGTTCATCCTTTGGTAAAAGATATCAAAATGATCTAAAGGAAAGGAAGTACAAACAATTGAATTCCTGAATATAAAGGAGAATTTGTTCATAAAATTACAAACGCATCTATTTCAATCAATGGTCAGTAGATTAATCGTGAATGTAGGTTCTATTTTCGATGCCTACCTAGGCGAAAAAGCGGATAAAAAGGTTCGTAGGCTATCGATTAATTCTGCAATTTTCGGTTTCATCATGCACCTTTTGATTTGTCTGCTATTCCAACTCGACTTGATTGACCTAAATTCAGAAACGAGTAAATTGTTTGACTCTTATCTCGATTCTCTATACACTCCATTTTCCATATTCTTAGCCTATGAAGTGTATGAATTAATCAGAACTATACCAGAGTCATTTTCTAATGCGATTGGAAAACAATTTGAAATAATCACATTGCTTGTAGTGCGAGATATTCTCAAAAGACTCTCAGACATTGACGCTTCAGCGATTTCAACAATCGATGAGAGCATTGGCATTCTGGCTATTGAGTGCCTTGCCTTCGTTGTATTATTTGCAACTGCACTTTTCTTTAACAGGTCTAAGCGAGATGTTAACGACGGCGAACATGAAAATGAGGAATTACACAGGTTTATTCTAAGAAAAAAGCAATTAGCGATTATTCTGTTATTCGTATATTTAGCAATAGCACTATACTCAATATCGTCATGGTCATATGGCGTATTCAACGGCAACGGCAGTACAAATAGAACCATTTTCTTCTTAGATTTCTTCACCGCATTAATTCTTGCAGATATTCTGATTCTGCTAATTTCGTATCAATATATCACTGAATTCTCTAATCTAGCAAGGAATACTGGGTTCATTCTCTCAACAGTGATTCTTAGAGTAGCGATTGCTTCACCCGGTGTATCTGGAGCGATAATGTTCATCCTTGCTGGATTCTTAGGATCAATCGTTCTATTCTCAGGTATTTCATTCGAGAGAAGCGTGACTAGGGGCTACAGTGAAGCGGAATAAATCAAACTTTGATTTCATCATCGATATGGAAAATCAGAAGTTCGTCAAACTTACTAGATTGGGTTTTAGTCGGTAACTCTCCATTTCCATAAATGATGGATGCAACTCTTGAGCAGTCATTCGTTTCCAACTTACTTTCTATGGCTTCAAAGGCATTAGATTTATCTCCAGACCATCTGATTTTACTATTCGGATTCTGATTACTTGACACTGAAATCAATTTTTGACCCAGCATGGGACAAATTCTTCTTGCCTTTTTCTCATGTTTATCCCTCAATATGACCGTGTAATTATTCAACCACAACCAATGAAGATGGTCAAATATATTTGCTTTGACTGTTCTTATCCCAGGTTTTTTCTCATATTTTTTAATTGAGTCATCTAGATATGTTTGATCTCCTCTCTTGATTGATTTGCCATATTCTACATAATCAAGGACTGAGGTTTCGACCGCTGGATAATCAGACCACATAGGAGAGCCGAACTCGATATGATTCCTCCACATTTCATGGTAGTGATCTGGACTTATGGAGTGTATATGAGAGAACTTTTGTCTGCCCTTTGAAAGAATGTTGCTGAATAACCAATTTCTGCAAGAGTACTCGGGAATAACTCCTTTCACCCATTCAGAAAATTGTACAGATTTGTCCATTTCATTGTGAATTTTGAATACAAAGGCAGTTGAGGATTTGTGAAGTGCAATATCAGTTAGGTTAAGCCACTCAGCTCTTCCAAGATATTCCACTTTACCCCCAAGGCTTTCCTGTTTTAATTTATGAGACCAATTCTCCACCTCATTGGAATGATTGAAATTCTTCAAATCAAAGATTAGAAGACCTCCGTCTACAACGTTTTCAGATATCTTTTCCAGATAGGATTTGACATCCATCCTGCCTTCGTGGAATAGCGCATAGGGGTAATCATCGTAGTAAATATCGACCAAGGGTAGAGTATCCAAGGTCTGTCTTGCATCACCCTCTATGTGAATTTGCCTGTGGTTAACCTCGAGTTGTGAGTTGTGATATACTTGACCTTCATATCTATTCATGTCACCAAATCTTGTGAAATATTGATATCCGGATTCATACCTGAACATCTCTGGATAAGCAGGCCCGATATCATTGCAAATGTGAATGAATTCAGCGCCTATATCCAACAGTAACTGCCATGAAGATGCATAATTTCTATCACATGCTGGATGGAAAAGCAATAGCGGTCTATCCTTTCTCACATTTACATCTAAACCGATTGTGGCAAGAGTTCCATCTGTGGTCTCCTTGAAGAATACAGTCACTTCATCTCCTCCGCAATCATGGCCCTGATTTTCTTTTCGTAGGCTTGCCTTTCTGCCCTGTAATCCTGCATTGTGTATGAGTCCTCATAGTGTGGGTCTGGCCATTCTTTTTCTTGCCAGAATCTCATAGCAATACTGATTGTCGATTCAATCGCTGCCCTCCTTGCAAAACCTTCAGACATGATCGTTTGAATCATGGAGATAATTCTCTCAATTCCTGCCTTGAATTCTTCACCAGTTGTTGGATTGATTTCCCATGTGAATTCATTGACAATGTATTCTTCAAATCCAAAAGGAATCCAAGATTCCCATCTATCTTTGGAACAATAGCCATTTTTCTCAAACCATTTATTGGATGGATAAAATGAGTTAATCGCTATGTTCTTAGCAAAATCACAACTGATTATCGAGCAAGAGATTTGTTTATTCTCATACTCCATATTTCCCTCATCAGGCATCATCTTGATTTCAAATGTTATCTCTATACCGTTGTTTTGAATAGTTATTTCATTTCCATCAATCTTGAAATTATTTTTGCTGATTTCATTGAACATAGACTCCCACGCAGAAGCAGATTTATCTGTCTCGATATTATCATGATAGAACATGAATGGAGCTTTTTCGGAACTAAATAATCCATTTTCAGCCCTGATTTTATTCATTATTTCATATAATTTCCACTCTTCAAACATTGATTGAAATGTTCTATGTTTACTGAATTCATACTCATTCCAATGCTCCTCCATTCTAGCATTCATGTATAAGTCAACCCAGATTGAATCATCTTCAATCAATAATTGAATCAATTTCTCGAATTTCTCAAACTTATCCTTACCTCCAATTCCTGTAACTATACAGCCTGGATTATCTATGCCACTTTGAAATTCATAACCTGCGATTTCCTTCATGGAAATATCAGGTACATTTGGCACAGGTAACAAGTTAGCACCTGTCCCTATAACCTGAGAAACAGTAGTGTGATGCTTGTCTGAATTATCGAATAATTTCTTTTCATCAACATTGAATCCCCAAACGGTTCCATTATTTCCAAAAATTAGGAATGAACCTTTCTTGTATCTTCCATCTGTCTTTCTTACGTCTGCTTTTATTTTCTCATATCTTTCTTCTTTACTCATTTTGTTCACCTCCTTGCGAAATAATTTGGCTCATTTTGAAACCTCTTCTAATTCCATGATTTCTATTTGGATGACATACCTTACACCTAGAATCAAAACACGGCCAAGAGTAGTCATTACCGATTTGATCGACATATCCAGTATCGACCATTTTTTGCCAGAATGGTCTTGAATGGTCCCATGTATCAACCCAAATGAATGAATTAGGGAAATTCTCTCTAATCATTTTCATCATTTGTGTTCCCATACCTTTTCTTCTGTTTCCATACTCAAAAATTTGGAATGCGTGGATTTCTATGGATAAGAAATCATCATGCGTGATTATCATACATCTAGCTTGTGGCATGAAATTTGAGATTACAAACCACTTGCCTGAATCAGCGTTAACACCAGTATATGGAATCATTAACACTCTTTGTTTAGACTTGTTTTGCTGCTTTTGTTGTTCTATCATATTAATACCTCGTACACAGAAAATGGCGAGGGTACCCGGAGTCGAACCGAGATCAAAGGCTTCGAAGGCCCCTATGCTATCCATTACACCATACCCCCAAAAATCGGGGTGTGCAAGACCACTGTGTTGCTAATCTGCTACCCCTTATTCACGCTATTTTCCGGCGCAGGAATTTCTTGTTGTAGGCACTCGTGGTCATGCTGGTTCACTTCCGAAGACATATGTCAGTACCGCCATGGATATATAAATATTAAACACTATTTGATTAACAATTAAAATTCCATTGCGGAAAATTGTACAAAGACCAAAATACCTAGATTTCACTCATTTGGTTTGAATCCCATATCATCTAGGAATGCTTGATAATCCTCATTATTGTCAAATTCTAGTGGAATTACCATTATTTCATCACAGTCTTGACACTGATATCTTTGCCCTACCATGAATCCCATGTACGGGTATACGCGGATGCTTCCACAATTGACACACACTCGAAATGATGGAGTCTTCATTACTAAACCCACTTCATTCTCATTCTTCAAGTGCATCTTTTAATTCTTGAACATCTATTCTATAATCTTGGTTAGAATCCAAGTCCTTGATTATGTTAGAAACCTGTATGAAAGTCAATCCTTCCATTGCTTCTCTCATAGCCTTGCTAAGTTCTGGTCCATCGACTTTCCCATCACCATCGGCATCTATTTTACCAAAGAATTCTTCGACGCTCATGCCTTTTGCATCGATAATTTTCTTTAGTTCAGCCATAATCTCTCTGGTGCTCATATCCTCTGTGCTCATACCCGTGGGTTGACGAGGCATGACAAAATAGTTACCACGAATTATTCCCAAGGAACGCCCCATTCATCCTCATCAGTTGTTTTGGAGTTTTCTTCTGACCACTCATTCTCAACACTAGAAAAAGGATCACCCTGACTCTCGTATTCAGTAACTTCAAGGGGTGGAATTTTCCCATCTTTATCCTCTTTAACTTCACCTGTTTCTTCAATCTCTTCTTCAGGCTCATCAATTTTATCTTCATCTGAATTATTTGACTTATTCTCATGTTCAAGTAATTCCAAATTGGGTGCTTCAGGTATGTCTTGCTCGACATTTGGTGCTTCTCCTTTAGCAATGGATTGAATCTTTTCAATCAACTCCCAATCAGGCTCCACGGTGTTAAATTGTATCTCAGCATCTGCTTTACCAGTCTCGATTTCTGGTGCATCACTTCTTACCTTTGTCACGTCAGAGGCTGCAAGTAAATCATCAACATTCATTTGCTCATCAACATCATCCTTTACAACTACTTTTGACAAATCAGCTGAACTTTGCTCTGATTCTTGGCGCACAGATTTTACCTCGGTTTTGGATACTTCTATTTCTGACATCCCTAGACTTGACCATGCATTTGCAACATCAACTGAATTGACTGCTTCTGCCCTTTTTCTAGCATCTATTTTTGCAAGTGCTTTTGACGCTGCTTCTTTGGCTACCTTCTCTTGGTCGCGCATTTCTTTTTCTATCTGAGCCCACATCTGAGCTTCTTCCTTTTGCTTAGCCTTCGTCTCTTCGAATTCTATCTGTTCATCACTTGGTCTATCGAATTTTTTCCAAAACCACCAAACTATTGGAATTAGAATTATGGCTATCACTAAACCAGTAACCAGTGCCTCAACGAGGTCGTTCAGGATTACCACCTCATGCAGTTGCTTCTACAATTTCTGCCTCAAAAATTGTGTCCATTTCTGAACCAGAGTCCTTTTCTGATGCTAGGCTGACCAAATCATCATCTCCACCGGGCAGCATCGTGATGTCGCAGTCTGCGCCCTCCGGTACATTTCTGTATAATGGTAGAGAGGTTAGTAACTTGTTGAAACCAATGAAAATACTTGCAACAACGCCCCAGAAGACCAGGATGATTGTCAATCCGTATGGATTGCTCAATGACCAAACATCCGGAGTATTTCGAATCATATCTGCAAAGTAAGATACGATCAAAATTGTGAAACCGATTGGGAAGAAAATGTATAGGCTCATGTCCCACCATTTTCCGACATGGATGTCATTGTCTCCGGTGTTGATGAATTCCTCTCTGAAAGCAGGAACACCCACTGAGAGATAGCCTGCTAGACCTGGGTCAGCAGTCCCTTCTTCGACGTTCCTTCTCCATGTTTGGTAACCAAATTTCCAAATTGTAATCGCAATAAATAGACCTGAGAACATTAACCCATAGCCCCAAATGTGGTCTTGCACTTCCAAGAATTGAGGGAATGCTACTCCTGTTGCATCGAGTTTTATCCACATTACTGCACTTGGAAGACCGAACATGAAGATTGCAATACCAGTGATGATTACTGCCTTAGTTCTTTCAAAACCGTGGTCTACGAAGTTTCTAACACACAACTCAACTGTTGATATCATAGAGGTTAATGCGGCAAAAGATAGTGCCAAAAAGAAACCAGCCATCATGATGAAAGAACCGATTTTCCCACCCGGTGCTTGTGCAAAGACTTCCGGTAGAGCAAGGAAGGTGATAGCAGATGAACCACCTGTTACAGTGCCTAGCGGGTCGTTGGACACGGCAAAGATTGCACACAGAACAGTCAAACCTGCAATGATTGAAATTGAGTTATTTGCAAGACCCATAACAAAGGAGTTCAGTGCTACGTCCTCATCTTTTCTCATGTATACCGAGTAGGTGATTGCCATACCCATACCCGCAGAACAGGACCATGCAGATTGGCTCAGGGCATTGATCCAAACACTTGGCTCAGCAAGCATACTAGGATTGACGCTGAACATGAACAAAGCACCGTCTAGAGATCCGTCTTTGAAATCCATGAAAATAGCCATGAATAGAGTCATGAAGAGCAAAACGAAGAGAGATGTCATCAAAGCAACGTTGACCTTTTCAATCATTTTTGCTCCAAATCCAATTGTTCCTAGAGTAAGAACGACTACTAAGAATTGGTAGAAAATAACTTGACCTGATGAATTCAAGAAAGCATTCCATACCTCGGTTGTGTCAACATCTCCGACAAGGCCACCAGTCAGCCCAAGTTGGAAGTACTTGACTGTCCAACCAGCCACAACCGCATAGTAGAAACCAATTGCAGTGGAAATCCAGGCTGTCCAAAGACCCATCCATGCTAATTTTTTACCACCAAAAATTCTGAAAGTTCCGATAGTACCAGTTCTTGACCTCTTACCCATTGCATATTCGGCAATTACGAGTGGAATCGACCATGCAAACAAGAAAATAAGCCACGGGATTAGGAAAGTCCCTCCTCCGTTAGCACCGACCATTCTTGGAAATCTCCAAATGTTACCTGTTCCAATTGCTGCACCGATGGAAGCAAAAATTAGACCTAGACGGCCACTGAATTGATCGCTCATGCATTCGCCTCCTCTAGGACAGCATCGACCAAGTCGATGTCATCCTTTCCAGAGGTCATCATCAAGCGTAAAGAGTAGCCTAGACCGCCCCAAATTGAACCTGCTACAACAGTGAACCAGAATAACATTCCAAACGTGTTGCCATATGGCTTCCTGTATGATATCTCCAAGATATTATACAGACCGTCTGTTGGGTATTGATACAAGTCACCTCCGGATAAAGTTCCTAATGTTGCTTTGTAATGTAATTGTCCAGTGACATCGTCTGCTACTGGCAACATTGATACCAAAACCGTCCCATTGTCTCCGTCGCTGGTTGAACATGACGCGCCCTCTTCAACCATGAAATAAGCCTTGGACCAATCAGCAGTTCTCCATTCTCTTGGACCATAATCAGATTGCTGCCTAGTTGGAGTTACGAGTCTCCACTCAACGTATGACAGGGAGTTATCTAAAGTGTAAGGGAATTGGCTTGAAACACAAACCTCTACAGGAATGTCTCCTTCTTCTGGTATATTTATTTGAGAAGGTGATTTTAGGTAGTTTTGTTGAGATATATTTGCTATTTCCAAATCAGCTCTCTCTCTAGGATTGTCTGCGATTTCGGCTATGTAGAAACCGAGTCCCAAGTTACGGATAGCAATGTGGTCGATATCATCCTCATGTTGATGGAACGCAGTTCCTATTTCTGAGGTGTAGCAGTATGAGCCGTGAACTCCGTAATGCCAATCACAAAAGTCACCAGAAGTTGGATAAAGGGATGATGATTGTAAATTCGCGTATTGTGTCATATCTGCCATTTGCTGTCCGTGGTATTCAAGCTGGTAATGGTCAGGGCTTTGACAATCAGTGCAATGTCCCCATGGCCATAGGATTAACTCAGAGTACGAGTGATGCGTTAGAGTTGCTTTGAACTCACTTGAACCATCACCTGTATCATCATTCATCTCTGTCATATCCTGGATGAACTTAGTTTCAGGTTCAGAGTTTCCTCCCCACCAATCCTCATCAGTTACACCATCTGCATCATCGTCCTTTCCATCGACGTGATCTTCGTTTACTTGCCCATCTCCATCATTGTCTCTATCATCAACAGGACCGTTGTATACATCGTTGTTGGATATTCCTGCCCGTTCATCCTCAGCAGGCGTACATGTCCCTGGAACGATAGGTCCTGTAGCACCTAAGGGAGCACCCCATTCGAACTGGTAGTTTCGGTTTAGGTCGACTCCGTCACAGTCTTCGTCAACTTGTTCTTGTAAATCTGGAAGAGGAGTTACCCCAGTGAAGGTATTATCCCTCAAGTTCTTTCTCCATCCGCCTGATGGGCAAGACTCCCATGCTGGCTCTGGACAAAACACCTCGCGATCGTAGATGTTACCATCTACATTCAACATTGGAATAAGATAAATTTCTCTAGAGTTTACAAGTTCAGTAATGAACTGTTCAGAATAATCTTCGTCAACACCATGATCACCTGGTCCACAGTTAGTACCGTCTCCATTAGAATCTTGATATTCAGCAGACAATGCCAAACAATCACCATCATCATCGAGTTGTCCATCACCGTTTGAATCCCCCCAAGTGTCTTCATCAATCAGACCATCTCCGTCGTTGTCGTAACCTATGTTGTTGTACGAAAATGCGATTACCTCGAGTTGTAACATTGGAACTTGCACGGACATCCACTCTCTAGCGTGATGGTTTCCAACAATCATGACATCATGACGGTCAGCGTAGTTTCCATTGTCTCCTACAAAGGCATTGTACTCGCCACCGCTGACGTCTTTTGTTATCTTCATCCAAGGAGAAGAGTGACCGTAGAACCAACCCTCATATGCATTCGCAGTTACTTCTTCACCGCGAGCATTGGTGCCGCCATTCATACCTTCGTGGAACTCAAAAATATCTGGATTATCCTCTGCCAGCCTCAGCATCCTGTTCTTCATTGTTTCATATGTGTGATATTCCTTGAATTGTAAAATCCTGTCGTTGGCTGGTGCCCAGGGGAATATGGTGTTGATATAATCATCAGACCAAATATCCTCCGGAGCCAATGCTGCAGGTTCTTGGTCCATATCTGCTCCAACCACAGGAGCGAACATACAAAGCAATAGAGGCATAACTAAAATCAGCGCAGTTGTTGGTTTTCCCTTCATGACAAGACCGGTTTGGTGAGTGTTGGACTGCATGCTATCAGGTGGTCGGTGAAGAACACACTAATCAAGCCGTCGCGAATTCGCTATCTTATTATGTAACAATTTGAATGATTTGAGAGGGAAAATATGTCAATTAGAACCCCTGACAGTAGGACATGTGGGCTGACTTTCTGGGCGGTGCTGGGCCAGAGTTTTATGGATTCAATAGAATCACTGTAATTTTGATTCTCGCGACGCTAATCGGTGGTATAATCCTCAGATTATTGACGATGGCTTATTCCTCAAGCCTATTGAGAAGACTCTTGAAATCTGAGAAGCTAAACTCTGAAGCAGTAAAGGATAGTGACAAAGCGCTTGGTTTGGCAGTAGGCAGCGTATTTGCCTACTTTGTAATTCAGTGGATGAATAACGACATTGCAAGTGAAGAGCCTTTGTTTATGATGCCTGAATATGTTGGTATAATTCTGCCATCTGTATTCCAATTCTTGGCTGCATCTTGCCTTGTTTTGTGGGCATTTAGATTTGTAGGGATTGTTGAAATCTTGGTAATGAAATTTGATGATGATGGCAACATGGATGGATCAGAAAAGACACTTATTTCTGCCCTTGAGAGCATTTTGAAATTCATTATTATCTTCACTGGCGGAGTATTCATTGCAGACGCGGTTGGTCTGGATTTAACTTCTCTAATAGCTGGTTTAGGTATCTCAGGTCTTGCTCTTGCTCTTGCTGCTAAAGACACGATATCCAATTTCTTTGGTGCTGTAACAGTGCTTCTTGACAAACCATTCAAAGTTGGAGATTGGGTTATGATTGGAGCAGTAGAAGGAACCGTTGAAGAAATTAATCTCAGAACTACTGTGATAAGAACTGGAGGTGACACTATCGTGACAGTTCCCAATTCAACACTGGTCAGCACACCTGTGGAAAATTTTGGAAAGCGCAGGTGGAGAAGATGGATGAATCTAATGCATTTTGATATTAATTCTGAACCGAGTGCAGTACAGAAATTCTGTGACGAAGTAACACAACTCATTCTTGATCATTCACAAACAACAAAAGAAGATTCTTCGTATTGTATGATTGAGACAATTTCAGCTCAGTCAATCGATGTAAGCATCCTAGTCTACTGGGATACAACATCAACAATTGAAGAGAGGAAGGCTCGAGAGAATTTTATTCTTGAATTAATGCAAATTGCAAAGAAAATGAATCTTGAATTTTATGATTCAAGAATTAGAAGTCAGCGCTAACCACTTTTCAACTATTTCAGGATGGTCGCTAGCCATTGCAACCTTTCCGGATAGTATGTCCTCAATCGCCCAAAACTTTGCATCAGATGCATCATCACCACCAACTGGGATTTGAGTCGAGTCGACGGTTAATTCGTACACGATGCTAACCACGTGCTTACGCTCATCTCTTTCCGGGTCTCCCATCACCATCAGCAGTTTTGGATTAACCCCGTCAAGTCCTGCTTCTTCCTTTAGTTCACGGATTACCGCTTGCTCTGGGTCCTCGCCCCTATCAACAAATCCACCAGGCAGTACCCATGAGCCGGGATTTGGTGGGAATTTTCTGCGGACTAGTAGAATCGAATCTTGTCTGCGTACGGCTGCATCAACCGCAAGTGCTGGATTGAGATAGCCTTGGCATTCATCACAAACTACCAATTCCTCACTCTCCGAATCTTCTTCCTCTTTGTTGAAATGCTAAGAGGGCTTTGAGCAATTCTTTCTTGGAAAATGATGGCCAGAAAACATCTGAGAAATACAATTCAGAGTAAGCCATCTGCCATAACAAGAAATTGGATATACGCTCCTCTCCGCTTGTTCTAATGATTAAATCAGGATCTGGCATTTCAGAGGTGTATAGCCTCTCGGAGACTGATTTCTCATCGATTGAGTCAATTGAGAGTTTTCCAGAGGCATGGTCTTCTGCAATACCCCTAATTGCATGTATCATCTCTTCTCTGCTACCATAAGCCAAACAAACTGTGAACACGAATTTATCATAATCCTTGGTCTTATTTTCTGCGTAATCTATCGCTTCATTCAAATCATCAGGTAGGAGTTCTCTTCTGCCAATAATTTGGACCCTTACCTTATTTTCATGGATTCTTTCATCATCTGCTATATCCATCAGACCTTCGATGTAAAGGGCAAATAGAATGTCTAATTCATCCCCCTTTCTGTTAAGATTTTCAGTTGATAATGCATAAACAGTAAACCATGGAATCTCTAGTTCGAGCACCCAATCCAGTACTTCTTCCAGTTTCTCTTTGCCGAATCTGTGTCCTGCACCACTTTGGAGATTTTTCTTGAAGGCAAACCTTCTATTTCCATCCATGATAATTGCCAGGTGCTTGGCTTGGATGGGGTGCTGCTGTACTTCTCGAATTAGTTTATTTTCGATAGCGCTGCCTAGAGCATCGCCGAATTTTTCGCTGATACCCATCTGCGATGCTCCCCCTTCACCATCCGGATAAGCATCAAGTGTTTGACTTAATCCCTCTGCGAATTACGCAACAAATAGTGATTCTAGTCAATGATACCAATAGAATTTTGCTTGACCCTCAACGTCTAAAGCGACCTTTGAATTTGTCCAAATTATTTCTTTATCTGCTTCATACAATACTAATTCATCAAGGTAGCGTTCAAATTCTTCTAGGCTGCCTGAGTAGATTTTTGCCATGTCTCTGTTTGAAATTAATTCTCATTAAGACTTAGTTTTTTCAATAAAAACAAAGAAGATTTTGAGAACCAGTACCCATTCGGATGTATATGCCCATTGTTGGTGGCAACCTATCTTGGAAACCAAAGGACATTGTCAACCAAACCCAAGATGAAGATTCTAACAAGTTGAGAACGGAGTGGGGAAATCTAAAAACTTGGGATTTTGAATTTCTATTAGTCCACGAAGGTTGGGAAAACATACCCTCTGAATTCGAGAAATGGGGCAAACTACCCATATTCAAGTCCATCAAGGAATTGCGAAGAGATAGTTATGGAATTTGGCTCAAACTCGAGGGAAGAAACACCCCATACACTGCCCTTGTCCTTCCTTATCTTGCCACAAGAGACATCTCAAATTTGGCTAGACACACC
Source organism: Methanobacteriota archaeon (assembly GCA_002718195.1). Lineage (GTDB taxonomy): Archaea > Thermoplasmatota > Poseidoniia > Poseidoniales > Poseidoniaceae > MGIIa-L4. The sequence continues at coordinate 16,073 of PBDU01000010.1, forward strand.
AAGATAAGCAAAGCTTGTTTTGATTCAGAAGGTTTGCATTTGCCGATGTCTGGATTGATGCTCGATGATTGCGATGCAATGTTGGTATGGGAAGGTGAACTGGATTTCAAATTACCAAAATTAAGCAAAGAAAAGATTGGCGACATCGCTTCCAAATTAGGAAAGTTAGTTTCTAATCTAGCAGAATTTTCCACGCCAAATAATCAGGCGGGATGGAATAATCGTCTGAAGAATTGTGAGGCTGATCTCAATGTCAACACACTTTGGAGAGCACCACATTCATCAGATACTGTCGGATTGCCTTGGATTGGAGTTTCACTTGAATACTATGATTCAAACCTGTCAAAATTCGTTTCGATGCCGCCAAAATACACAGAATTTTTGACGATGGAGGCACAGCGATTACCTGCTTTTTCGTGGTGGGGAAGAGTAGAGGGAGATTTGGTTTCAAAGGGCCTTGTGGAAACAAAAGACCTGCCGTTTGTGTTTGATTTATTTGCGAAAGAATTGCCCAAGAATTGGACCAGTAAGGCAGCCATGTCAACATATGCTGGAGGATTATGGATTTGGAGATATGAAGATATTCTGCTAAGGTTGGCTCAGGCTCGAGCTTACGGAAATTCAGAGATGGAAAGCAAGTGCAAGAAATGGCTTGATGATGTGGACAGAATGCAAGCAAAAATGGGAGTTAGTCGAATGTTTCGATCAATGAATTGGGTTGCAGCATTTGCGGTGGTTTCAATTCTATACTCCCAGCAGAATGGTTGGATAGATCAAATGGCTGGAAATATTGGTATCGGGATTAGCCTATTAGTTGCAGTATTAGGTACAACCATCTACAAACTCAAAGACCCAAGTCCATTCTAGTCCTTTCAGGGATGCAATAATTTGCAGATTTTCTGGTCAGGTGTGCCTTTTCTATTCTTCATTTAATGACACTGAGACAATTAATCTTGATTTTGCTCATCAATTATGTCCTTGGATATTTGACGAATATCTACTTCCCATTGCGTAAATTCAGGCATGTCCATCGGATCAATACCATGAACTGCATGGAGCCAGATTAGTGTCCCAGTATCGACAAGCATATCTCCCGCATGGCCTTTTTCATCGGTAAAGAGTGAGGTAGCCCCTGGCCCCTGAAGTCGTTGAATGTCTCCATCGAGATCACCTGCTTCGAACATCTCGCGCATCTCATAGGCTAGAGCACCATGATGGAATGTGAACACCTCCGTACCTGGGTAATCTGCACGGAGGTCATCGGATAGATTGCCCCAATACGGATAAAGATCGAGCGTTGAATTGGTTGCATACTCGCTCGCATTTTCATACTCTCCTGGATAAACCTTCCATGGCATGGCCAAACCGATGCGTACGTCAGAGTTCTTCTCAACAGCATAATCAGTGAAGTTCCAGAGAGCTTGGTCCGTATCAAGCGTTTCAATGAACTCTGGCGAGCAGCAAATCATAATCAAGACGTCTATTTCTCCAGTGTCAAGGAAGTCTTTGATGTTCGCTTGATGCTCAGCATCTTCCCATAAGAAGCCAGGAGAGCCAGATTCCCCACCGCTAAATTCGATGTATTGAGCGTGGCTGCTCTCGCCTGCAGTATGGGCATAATCTTCCAACAATACTGCAAACTTACGACCAAAACTATGTCCTATGTACAAGACATTGTAATCTTCAGCGTTTACATCTTCTGGTGAACCCCTGCTATTATGTCCATCAGTATTACCTCCGCCACGCCCCAGACATCCACTTAATGAAACTGAAACCATCAATATGACCACAAGTAAACACAACTTCTTTTGCATGACATTCTACTTTCCTGAGTCCTTTAAAACGGCTTTGTTACAAGATTTGTACTTATCAAAAATTCAATGAAAGGACGTCAGTGTAAGACGTTCATTAAAGGTCGATTAGTGCAGGACTAAGAGTGTAATCTCCAGTGATTTGATGAATCACATTCAAATGGATACCTGTGCCCTCATGACAACAAAAATTTGCTAAAAGTTTCGAAACTTTCTCCATCTCGCCTGTGGCAATACTTCCTACAAGAATCATGGATGCTATGGCATCTGGATGTATACCATTACTGCAAATCAAATCTCCATTGTTTGCTAAATGTTCTACTAAATCAACAAAAGTAGTCTTTACCTCTGGGTTTTTAAGTTGATTAATCCGAGAATTAAGCAGAATAAACCATTCTTGAGAATTCATACAAATTCCCCCTGGAATCCATCGTTCCAATCCTTGTCAAACATCACACAATCTCTATGTTGATGTAACAAGATTCTCAAATTAGCACGTTCGAATTCGTTACTAACTCTCTTTTCTTCAATCAATGTCTGTAAAAACAGAATAATCAGCTGCATTATAATTTTCAGATTATCTCTCAAAACATTCTCCTCCACATATCACATATCAGATGCCCTACATATAATCGACCTTGATTTGCTTCAATGAATTATACTCGAGGGGATTTAAGGAAGAGCAAAAAAGCAACTTCTGGATTTATTCTAGAAAATCTTCATTCATGTAATCCCTTTAGAGTAATTGGGGGGAGCAGCATTTCGGTTCTGATTAACGAAGAAATCGATAAACTCCTGGAGACTACATCTCGTTCTTTTTATCCCACTTTGAAGTATCTTCCTAAGAAGATTAGGGGACAGATTGGACTTCTTTACCTACTAGCAAGAATTGCTGACACCATTGCTGATTCTAAAACTGGTGAGACAGAAGTACTGATCGATTTAATCACCAAATACAATGATGTAGCACAAGGTAATTCGAAGCAACTTCCAGAATTTTCAGAATTATCAAAGATTCAAGAAAACCCAGCCGAAGCAAAATTACTGCTAAACGTGCAACCTGTAGTTGATGCACTGGAAGTATATTCCAAAGAAGACCAACAGCGTATGCTGGAATGTCTTGACATAATTATCGCAGGTCAAGTGCTTGATTTACAGAGATTTGGAATCGCTAAAGATGGGGGAACTATATCTTCCTTAGATACTGAAGATGAATTAGATGATTATACCTTCAGAGTGGCTGGCTGTGTAGGAGTATTTTGGACAAAAATGTCGCTTGCACACATGTTTAAGCCGACTAATAAGAAAGAAGATTTCTTCATGGAACAAGGAATTAGATTTGGAAAGGCTCTGCAGATGATTAATATCATGAGAGATATTCCTGAAGACCTTAGATTTGGCAGATGCTATGTTCCATCTCCTTCACTCGAAAAGATTGGACTTACTCCCGAATCACTTTTAGAAAAAGATTCGATTCAAACATTCAGACCTTTGTACGACTCATATCTTGACATAACCGATGCACACTTAGATGCTGCAATCGAGTACATTCTGATGATTCCAGGAATTCAATTCCGCTCCAGGGCAGCTTGTATGCTTCCAGTGCTGGTTGGTCAGAGAACTGTAAGCCTGCTAAGAGAAGGAAATCCTCTCGATTCAGAAAGAGTCATCAAAGTCACCAGAGATGAAATGAAGTCCTATTTCAAGAAAATACTCAAGGCAATGTTAGTGCCTGGTGGAGTCAAGCGTTTGCTGGTGAAAAATAAGAGTCTATGAGATAAATGCCTCAAATTCATTCTTTGCATCAGGCCATTCCTCTGATTCTATAAATTCTGTAAGGGCTAAACCTGCAAAGAATTGACTCATTATCTCGTCTTTATCTCCCTGTCCACTCCAAATGAACAATGGATAACCGTTAGCCTGTAAGCGATCTAGAAATCCTCTTTTTGCTTTTGATACAAGTAATGTTGGGACATTGAGAATCACTGCCTCGCTGGCAAGAGTTACCGATTGAGTGATTACTCCATCACAGGATGAAATAACCTTGTCAAGTTCCCATGGGTTCTGATCATACTCATCTTCATCTGCATTTACTAAATCTAAATCATGTAATATCTCATTTGGAATTGGAATTATCTCTTCTGAGTCATGAATTCCATTTCCCTTCAATCTTCTAACAAGGATTCTAGGTGGATCTGATACTTCTTTGGGTCTTAATTGTGGTCTAAGGTGAACGTGTCCATGTAAGCCATTCAATCGATGAATTGTGCATTCAGCCTTCTGCCAATTTTCTAATGCGCTGCCGTCAATTTCGCTATTCCAATGGGTTGGAATGATTACATCAGTTAGAAATTTCCTGCTCAATTTATGAGCAAGATGATTGACTTCGGTATCGCTTACATAGATTCTTTTTTCCACTCCAAGTCGTTTTGCAACTCGTAATTCTAATGATGCTCCAATAGAAATTATTCTCTTTACTGATTTACCTTTTAGGAATTTTTTGACAATAGACATCCTCTTCAATGCTTTTCTGTATCTTCCCTTTCCAATTGGTCGAGGGACAAAAATGGTCTGCCTTCTTGGAATTACTCCATCTCCTTGTTCCAATAGAGTCCTTACCTCAAATCTGTCACATGCGATGATCAGATCGCTAGTACCACTCTCGCGAATGAATGGAGCAAGTAACCTGACATGAGCAGGATGGTCTAAAACCCAACAAGTTCGCATCTTAACACCCTCACCAGTTGAAAATAGAACATAATTCATGTGCTTGATTGGTACAACTCACACCATGGCAAAAGAAGAAATCACCATTGATGGAGCAAAAAAGTACGGTCCTTATTCAGCCGGAATTCGTTCATCTGGCGTAATTTGGCTGAGCGGCCAAATAGACCCTGATGCGGGAGATGTTATTGCCCAAGCAAAGGGGAGCATGGCTAAGATTGATGAGTTGCTGAACGCGGCTAATATCAACCATGACAACATCTGCTTTGTACAGATTTTACTTGCCGATATCAACGATTTTGCTGCCGTTAACGAAGTATATTCTGCATGGTTATCCAAAGTGGAAATTAAACCGGCAAGAGCGGCATTCCAAGCAGGAGCGCTTCCAGCAGGAGCAGCAATAGAGATAGTAGTACAAGCAATGGAATAGGCACTTGTTTGAAGTCCTGTACTATGTGGCAATGGCATGAGCCAATGGCCAGAACACTGTTTCAAAGCATACGACATTCGAGGATTGTCTGGCACTGATTTGAATGTTGAATTTGCTCTTAGGCTTGGAAAAGCATTTGCAACATACATACCAAGTAAGAAAATTGCAGTGGGACGAGACATCAGAGATTCTTCTCCAGAACTTGCAAATGGTTTGATGGAAGGACTAGCCAGCGCTGGAGTAGAAGTTCTTGATCTTGGAATCGTATCAACTGGTGCGCTTTATCACGCCTGTTGGACCCTTCCTGTTGATGGTGGAATAATGGTGACTGCTAGTCACTTACCTATGCCAACTCATAATGGATTCAAAATGTGTAGAGGAACTTTACCACTTGCTGGTGAAGAGATTCAAGAATTGAAGCAAGTTTTCCTCAATGGTGAATTTAAGCAAGGAAATGGTTTGATTACCGATACGCCACACATCGATAATTATCTAGATTCAATCATCGAATCTGTTGGAGTTTTGTCCAGCGAAGTAAGCGTAGGAATTGACTGTGGTAACGCCGTTCCTGGTCCATTTTTGACAAAATTATTCGACAAAATGGGAGTAGGATACGAAGCTCTATACTGTGATTGGGATGCTAGCGAGCCAAATCATGGAGCAGACCCAACAAGACCATACAACATGGTAGATTTGGGAGAAATTGTCAAAGCAAATTCTCTAGACTTTGGAATCGGTTGTGATGGCGATGGAGACAGAGTCGGCGCGGTTGATGAAAATGGAGAATTTGTTTACCCTGACAGATTAATCACGATGTTTGCTGAAGATTTGCTATCAAATCTTGATGAGGAGGCAAGTGATGAATCACGTACCATTGTTTACGATGTAAAGTGTTCAATGAATGTAGAAGTCGCAATCAAAAATGCTGGAGGGATTCCACAGATGTCAAGAACTGGTCACTCATTCATGAAACGCGTTCTAGCAGAAAAACCTGAATGCATGTTTGCAAGCGAAATGAGTGGACACTTTTTCCCTGCAGATAGAGGCTGGTATGGATTTGATTGTTCTCTTTACAATGCTGCTCGACTAGTAGAATTATGGTCAAGAAAAAAGGCAGCAAATGGCGCAGTTAAGATGTCTGAAGAGCTTCATCGCCTTGCTCCAAACCTGCCGACCACCGGAGAATGTAAGGTCCCCTGTGCTGAAGCGGATAAATTGAGGGTGGTTGATTTAATCACCAATGAATTCGCTGAGTTTGAATCATCAACAGTGGATGGTGTTAGGGTTAAATTCCATGTTGATGGGGATTACGTTGGATGGTATCTAGCTAGAAAATCCAATACTGAGCCGGTTCTAGTGATGAGGGCTGAAGCAAATTCACAATCAAATCTTGCATTAATTCAACAACACATAGAATCTAAGGTTAGCCAACACATAGACATTTCAAAACTGCTGGAAGCGTTTTGATTTACTCTTCGCTGATTACTCTGTTGATCTCGTACTCAAGGGAAATCAACTCAATATTCCAAGATACCAATTCACTAGTATCCTCTGGTTTGTCACACCCAAGTCCTGTTCCAGCTGAACCTGTGGTTGCTTCAACACTTATTGTGAATGAATAGTCGCCATAACCTGCGTTACCCGCATCCAGTTGACTGTTAATTTCGCTCTCTGACATTCCCTCTATGTCTCCAGAAAGAAGAGAAGAATTGTACCATTCTGCTGTTACTGAATGCTCTCCGGAACCACCTTGATTTGTTCCAGAACCATCAGCCATGTTCTCTCCTTTGTTTGCTGTAGCAGAAACGGTATCTGCCCCGTTACTTTGACCTAGGCAACCGATTCCTGATGCACCTTGCTCATTTTCTGAATAAGTCAAAGTAATGACAACTCCAACAATATTCTCTCCGGAAGGAATGTTATCAGTGTTTAAATCAATCATGAAATCGTCGCCATTGGAGATTTCTTGCTCGCCGGAATCAAAGGGAATATTTGTGATGGTATCGCTGACATTGTAGGTACCTACTCCGCCCATTGCTCCACCTTCAGAGCCACCATTAGCCATAACCGCAAACACGGATGGGAAGGCAATTAGGAAGAATACAATCCCAGCAGTAAGAGTTTGTACTTTCTTATCTGTCTTGATATCCTCGATGAATTTGTTGAACCTGTCAGCAACTGTCATCCTCTCGCCTCTATACTGTGCAGGACATTCCATACTTTGAGTTTCACCCTCAAATTATTCACTACTCTTCCTCATCTAGGAGAGTGATGGGGTTTCTTGGGAGATTAGGCCAAGCCCCTTTTCGGACATCAAATCCATACCTTGCAAACTTCTTTTTTGATCTATGCCAATTAGGCAAAAGATAACCTACACTGGACCTTTCACCGAATGTCCACTTCCAAGGGCACCTTGGAAGATTAGCTACCCAATTTTGAAGAATATCGATGTTTTCCTCAACATCAAAACCTCCGGGGAAAAGCCATGATATGCAATGAATTTTTCCAGATGTTCCTCTAACCTCAGACCAGGCTGTAAGATTCAAACCTCTTAGAGGTCCTGAGGTTACAGTTACTCCTAGAGTTCTGGTGGATTGTGCCATCGGCATAATGATTGCAAATCTATCAACTAATCTAGAGGATTCTGTTCTTGAGTACTCCCAGCCATGGAATTGGATGATTTTTCGAAATACTCTAATCGAATCTATCGGATTTACACTGACCTCAAAGTCGTGTACCATCCTCTTGACCATGTGCTTGCGCTGGGCTTAGTATTCATCAAGATAGGGTATAGTTAGAAAGAAAGTTGTAGGTTACTTCCCGCCGTAGCGGGAAGCAACCCGATCTCCAGATATTCTGGTTCTGTGTTCTTGTTAATGCACGGTTTCGGCGCAAGTCCAAGCCCTTGTGGACGAGGTACTCCCGCAGTTGGACCGCTGGCGTCAGACCGTGCATCACAAGTCCAGTAGATCTGAACTAATGCGCTCGGCGGCGCTCGATCCGTCTCAACCGAATAAGGAACCAAGACCCTCGAAGCCGCCGTCGTCCTCTTCTTCTTCCTCTTCTTCTTCAGCAGCAGGTGCGTCAGAAGCTCCGGATGAAGCAGCAGGTGCAGCAGCAGCAGCGGCAGGTGCCGCAACAGCTTGGGTCATGGCCTCAGCGATGTCAATTCCACCGAGAGAAGCAACAAGTGCCTTTACTCTAGCGTCGTCAACGTCAACACCAGCTGCTTTCAAGATAGCAGCAACAGCGTCTTCGCTTATGTCCTTTTCAGCAGCGTGCAATAGCATAGCAGCGTATACGTACTCCATATTTTTTTCACCTCAATTTTTTTGTTCAGCCGAATAGGTCTCCAAGTCCGCCAAATCCAGCGTCCTCTTCTTCCTCTTCCTCTTCTTCTTCTTCAGCCTCGGCAGGGGCATCTGAAGCGCTTGTGGATGCGACGGCTGCTACAGCAGCGTCAGCAGCAGCTCCAAGCAATGCTTGTAGCTCCTCGTCCAAAGCGGCGGAATCTAATTGACCTGCAACTCCCATTGCAGATCCGTGTGCTCTTGATACCAAGTGTGGCATTGTTGTCTCGCTTTCGTGAGATATCTCCAATGCAACTGCAAGTGCTTCTGAGGAAGCCTTTGCAAGTAGTGTTGGCATTGTTTGCTTGGTGAACCAAGCAATGTTGCATGCCAGGTTGAAAGCACCAGCAGCGTATGAAATTACGTCTGTGTTGAATTGTTCGTAATCGATGTCTAGAGTTTCTGGAGCAAATACTACTCCGTCTTCTAGAGCACCACAAAGTTTCAATCCAGTGACGATTGGATTAATTCCAATCTTAGAAAGCATCATTCCCATGTCGCCTTCGAATACATCTCCAGCGGATAGGACAGTGGTTGTCTTTTGAATTTGGACGGAACCCTTCATAATTTTAGCAGGAATTCCAACTGAGTTCAGTTCACCAACAATAGGACCAGGCGGCATACCAGTGTCCATCTTCTCAACGATAATATCGTGAGGAGCGATGTCACCAGGTTTTGCTGCACGACCTGCTTCAGTCTTCTTCAACTCTGTGAATAGGTTAAATGAATTCATTTTGTTTGTAGAAACGATAGCTGGTTGTACAGCTGATTCGAATAGTGTTTCCAAATCTGCTTCTTCAAGTCCAGCATTTTTCCAAGCAATTCTCATCAATTGCTTCTTTGCGACCCTGATTTCCATGTCTCCTCTCAAGGAGTCTCTCATCCCGATCATGCTCCCTGCAGGCACGCCATGGATGTCGATCACCGCTAATGTGGAGCCACTGTTTATCATAGCCTCTAGCTCTGCAACAGTGTCTCTCTTCCAGGATCTTACCTTTGGAATCATGCAATCACCTCGACTTGGTGAGAAGGACCCATTGTAGTCTTGATGTAGAGAGAGCGTATGTTTCCAACACCTCTATCTAATTTTGAAGTGACACGGGTGAAAACTTCCATTGCGTTCTTAACAAGTTCATCTTCCTCTAGAGAAACTGTTCCAATCGGAGCGTGGAAGGTCATTTTATCTCCAGATTTCACTACGACCGTGCTCTTCAGACCATTTGCGATTACAGCAGGGTCTAGAGTAGGTGGGACAGGTCTAGGCATTTTTCCACGTGGACCGAGTACGACACCGAGCCAACGACCGACTAATCCCATGTGTGGAACTTCGGATAGGAAGAAGTCGAAGGAGTTTGCAATCTTCTTTGCTTTTCCTTTGTTGCCACCAAGTTCTTCGATTTGTTCTGGGGAAATAACGTGAATTCCAGCAGCCTTTGCTTTTTGTGCTGCTTCTTGGCTTGCAAACATTGCAACCTTCAATTCTTTTCCTCTTCCACCAGGAAGACGAACTTCTTCTTTGATACGGTTGTTAGGATTCTTCAAATCAACGTCCTTGATTGTGAACGCTATATCAACGGATTCGACAAATTTACGCTCTGGGGCGTTGGCTAGGGCTTCTTGGATTGCTGTTCTTATCTCTTTTTCCATGTTAATCACCCCTGCGGTCAGCGAGGTTTTACCCTCTCCCGCAATTCGTGAATTTTAATCACTCAAATCTTGCGTCCCATTCTCCATTACTAATAATTTCCAATGCATCTTTGGCCCAGTGACCATCGATCTTTACTCTCATAGATACACAAGTGCCGATTACTTCTCTTGTCTGAGCCTTAAGGTCTGCTCCAGTAAGATGACCTTCGCCATTCTTTTCCTTAGCAACCTCCATTGCTTTTTCTAGAGGAAGGTCCTCAACTGCGGAATCAAGTCCACCATTACACTTCTTGACACCTAATGCTTTGATAATCAGCTTGGATGTCCATGGCTTTGGCATTTGTTCCATCTCCTTGTCACTAATCGTGAGCATTTCGCCGACTAACCACCCCTATTTAATCGCGATGGGTGTGATTTCGAGGCTATATTACGCGAACTGCTCGGTTGTGAACCTTGCTTTCACTGTGTCTTTGGCAAGAATAACATCTACCTATTCACTCAACTCGCTCTATGACCCTTACGTGGTCTCCGCGCATGTTGATAGTCATTGGAATTAGTTGTTCATACAATTCCATGCTGACTTCTTCTTTTGATTCTGATACACCAGTAATTCTTGCCTTTTCGCCCTTGAATGCACCTGTAACTATCTCGACAATACAGCCGATTTCGATACCGCTGGTGACTGCCTTTGGCTCAAGGTACGGCAGGATATCTTCTAGAGGTGCTTCTCCAGGAAGAACAGATTTAGCATTCTTCATTGGTGTCAAATTCAATCCTCTGCGTGCGCTTGGATCTCTTCCACCAGCTCTACCAATCAATTTCTCAACATGGTGGATTGCACTTGATTCTACGAATACGTATCCTCTCATAGCCGGTGGGTGAAGAATAGACATAATCTCTGGTTGGAGGGCACGTAGGGAACCTCCTCCGTGTAATCTTGCATGCATTTCAGCTGCAACTCTCTGCTCTCCACCAATCGCTGTTTTAACGATGTAAAGGAATGAGCCGACTGAACCGTACATCTCACGGAATATCGATTCCGCTCCATCCATATCCAAATTAGCAAATATGCAGTTGTAATCCTTTAGCATACCAGGATCAATCCATTCTGATTTCTCATAAATCCCTGCTGGCTCAACTTCATCTGTGGAAGATACGATAAGGATCGGCATAACATCTACTAGTTTCCTTCCCATGTCAATTCCAAGTTCAGGTCCAGTTGAGTGGTAGTGAAGGCTCTCTACTGGAATTCCAGTACATGCGCTGACCCTCTCTAGAACTTCTTCTTGAGTGTCAGCAATTCCGTAAACACCATCCCAAAGTCCCGGGAATTCTTGGTCGGTCTTGGTTCTCCTAAGTAGGAGAAGTTTTTCTTCGAATCTAACGAAAGCAATGAAAGCATCAGTCATCTAAATCACCTCAAGGCAAAGGAATGTTCAGCCAGTTTTGGAAAACATGCGGTAGTGCATTGTCCATCAATAGTAGTGTTGCAAAGCCAACAGCTCCTAGAACAAACAATCCTATTCCACATACGATTGAGGTTCTCTTGAATTCTTCAGCACTAGGTTTTCTAGCCATTCTAATGATACGGGCCCAGTCTCCACCAGTGATTCTTCTGCGTACGAATGATTCGACAGAATCTTGTGCATTTTGCACTCTTTGTTCAAAGTTTACTTCGTTATCTGACATGGCTACGCCTCCTCGGACTCTCTTGCCCACCTACCCACTTATTATGAATCAATCGGATAAAGCAAGGTGGAAAAAAGGAGGGTTGAAATGCTCTGTCATTTAGATTGGGTAACATGGGAGATGCCGACCCCTACCGTGTTTTGGGAGTAAACAAGGACTCGAGCGACTCAGAGATTCAGCGTGCTTATCGAAAAAAGTCGAGACAATATCACCCTGACCGCAATCAAGGGGATAAAGCAGCAGAGGTGAAATTCAAGGAAGTACAATCCGCATATGAATCAATTGGGACAGAACAAGCCAGAAGAGAATATGACCAGAAAAAACAGATGGAAAATATGTTCGGAGGAGGAAATCCATTCGGACGTGGAAACCCGTTTGGACAAAGTAATCCATTCGGACAAGGAGGGATGGGAGGTCTTGATGATATGATTTCACAAATGTTTGGAGGCGGCGGAATGCCTAGACAGGCACCTCCATTCCAACAAAGGCAAAGACAATCAAGTCCTGAACCCGAAAAAGGCAAAGACTTGCAAGTATCATTGGACTTAACTCTTGAACAGGCTACAGAGGGTGGGAAATTTCCTTTTTCAGTGAGAAGAATAAGGTTTGAAAATGGCACCCAGGAGACAAAGAAAGTAACCATGAAATTGAATTTGGAGCCCGGCATCGAGCATGGCTCAAACAAGAAACTCAAGGGACAAGGGCATGCTCATCCAAGAGGAACAAACGGGGATTTAATCGTCAAAATAAGAATCGATCCCGGCAGTGGGAGAAGATGGGAAGATGGAAAATTAGTGCAAGATGTCCCCGTACCATATTCAACTCTAATGCTTGGTGGAAAGGTACAGATTACCACACCAAACGGTAAATCTGGAAATTTATCGGTGGCAAAAAACAGCCTGCCTGGAGAAAGGCGAAGGATGGGGAAAGCAGGATATAATGACGGAGATTTAGAGTTAGAATTCGTTCTTCAGGAAATTGAATCTTTGACTAAAAAACAACTCGATTTGATTCAAAAATTGAAGGAAACGGGGCTGTGAGATGTCTAGGAACCATAGAGGAAAACCTCAACATAAGAGGAAGAATAATCACAGAGGGCAGAAGAGGCAAAAAGGTCCAAAATCTCCAGATGATGAAAGGTTGTGGAGGAGACTAATTCCTTACATTGATGATTTTTCACGGTCTTATCAGAAAAGAGATTTACTTGATTTGATTGAAAGCAAAGAAGGGTTGAAGGCAAAGCATTCTTCCGACTCCACCGAAAAAAATAGATTTGAATCCAGCGTATTAACAGCACTAGCAAAAGGTGTTTCAAAGGGTGAAAGATTTTACCAAAAAGATGGCGGAATTAAGTTAAGAAAGTCGAATGAAGTTACTGAAATATTGAACAAAAAGACGTCATGGGAAGCGTTTTTCTCACGCCATTCTAAGCCGATAACAACATTGCGTGGGGCCTATGCTCTAAAAGAAGGTGAAGAGTATCAATCCAGAGGAGAAATTAATCTAGTGACAAAATCTGATTCTCAAAAATACGATGTAATCGAGCAGATTATGCATTGTGTTCTAAACGGAGAAAAGGTAACTCATTGGCCTAGTGAATTCTTCCTTGATGAAAGCACAAAACTCGTTTGCTGGGATGAAACTGATTTGGTTAAAGAAGTTGAAAAATTCCTCACAAAGAGAAGCGGAATGAGGTTTCGAAGCATGGAGCCACATTGTGCTTTACTGCTGTATTGTGACCAAAAAGTCAGTGCTGAAGAACTTCTTGAAAATAGATTGAAGGCATTGAAAAGAGAAGACAAGAATCCTTTCCCAAGACATTGGGACCAAAGGCATGTGGACAGCCAAGATAGTATTCCCGAGGTGGATGGTGATTTGGAAGTATCAAAAGGGAGAACAGATTTACGACATCTTCCATTTATGACAATAGATCCTCACGATGCTAAGGATTTCGACGATGCAGTGTGCTTGGTTGAAAAGGATGGTAAAAGATGCTTATGGGTAGCGATTGCAGATGTAGCTAATTATGTAATAAAGGATTCTGCTCTGGATAATGCTGCCTTGAACAGAGCAACATCGGTGTATCTACCGCACGCTGTTTTACCGATGTTACCTCCGAGACTTGCTGATGATTTGTGTTCTCTAAGAGCAAACGTAGACCGGCTTGCTATGGTGATTGCATTACACTTAGACGATGAGTCGAACATAATTGAAACAAAGGCCTACGAAGCAGTCATTCATGTTGACGAGAATCTTGCATATGAGGATGCATTAGAACAAGATAGATTCTCTGAGATGATGGAATTAGCAGACCTGTGGAGATCTAGGGAAATAAGGCTAGACATCAATACTGCAGAAGTCAGGCCACGCTTGAAAACTGATGGTATCAGCTTACAGATTAAGTGGCCAAATAGAGCGACGCAAATGATTGAGTCATTCATGGTAGCAACTAATTCTGCTGTTGCACACATGCTTGGAAAAGAAGGAGCGAGTGTTCCATATCGCTGCCACACTCCACCCGATAGACCGGAAGTTACAGCACTCAACGCCAAGATATCTGCTCTCGGATTAAACATTGAATTGCCAATGCCAAGCCATAGGAAGGTAGGTCAAGACGAATCTGAGGAGTTGAATGACTTGCTTTCCTCGTGGGCTGGTAGCTCGATTTCAATGGAGATTGAAGAGAACCCGGAAGATGAGAAAACCCAAGATTACATGTCCACAGTGGTTGATTCAGAAGCGAGAAAAGATATGCTAAAGGCTTTAGCAAAGGCACAAAAACAGGCTAGCGAATTAGACGATGTCAAGAGACGAATTATCGACCAAGGGCTGTTCCAGTTAATGCAAAGAGCGACTTATTCAGAAGAAAATCTGGGGCATTTTGGCTTAGATCTCGATGCTTATGTTCATTTTACTAGCCCCATAAGGAGATATCCAGATCTAATGGTTCACAGGCAACTAAAATCTCTGATACATGGAAATGATTGGGTTTACTCAAAACAAGAAGTTGTTGACATCAGCGCTCATTGTTCTGAGAGAGGTTGGGAATCAAAAACGATAGAGTGGGAACTGGTTGCTAACACATTCCACATGTACTTGCTAGATGGCGGGAAAATCGGAGAGATAGGAGGAGAGGATGTTTCAGCAATTACCTGGCCTTCAAGGGTTACAGGTTTGAGAAACCCTTGGGTATTCCTGGATTTAATCGGAGATGGATCTATCCAAGGAAGAATGCATTTGCGTCAATTAAGTAAACAACGTACGAGCGTTGACGAGCATGGAATTCACGTAATCCCTGCCGAGCCTGACCACAATGGCATGCAAGAACCTCTTTTGACACTGGGGCAAAGATATCCCTGTAGACTGCAAGGAGTTGACCTGTGGTCTGGTCAAATGGACTTAGCACCAATTTAGGATAATTTCGCAAATCCTCTTTAGCAAAAACCCCGAGGATTAGTTATGCAGGCAGATGATAAAGTGGTCCTCCAAATTGGTGGGATGACTTGTGCTGCCTGTACTGCATCGGTTGAAAATGTGTTAAATCGCACAGATGGAGTCATTTCTTCCAGTGTCAACTTGATGCTGGAAAAAGCAACATTGCAAATCCTTCCAGAAAAATTTGTTCTAAACAATGCTCTGGATGCAGTAAAAAATGCAGGTTATACTGGTAAAGTACACATTGACGCTAGCGAACACAGGAGACAAAAGAAAGCAGAAATAGCAAATGAAAACAGGGTTGTTGGAATTATCCTTCTTGCCTCAGTAGTCTCATTTTTGTTATTGATGGTGCTGCCAAAATATGCTTCAGGATTTGGACCTTCATACAATCAAATAATCGCTGGAATACTTTGCACTTTTGTTTGGTTTAACGGTATGAATTTCTACCGAGGTGCATTATTAGCAATTCGAAAAGGTAGAGCAAATATGGATGTTCTTGTGTTCTCTGGAACCACTATTGCAATCGTTTGGTCTGTGTACCATTTAGCAAATTCATTAGTCAATTCCACTGAAATCAACCAACACTTATTTTTTGATGGAGCAGCATTCATAATTGCGTTTGTAAAATTAGGAAATCTAATGGAAGCAAAAGCGAAATTAAGAGCAACTGAGGCTATTCATTCACTTATGTCGCTCAAGCCAATGAGCGCATTTGTAGTCCAAGATGATGGTGAAACAACGCTAGCAACGCCAATAGAAGATATTGATATTGGATCTCTAATCAAAGTCAGAGCGGGAGAAATTGTCCCATTGGATGCAAAAGTAGAAACTGGTGAGGCTTTAGTGGATATTTCCAGTTTCACCGGCGAGCCCTATCCTGTAAGAAAAACTCCTGGTGATGAGATAGTCGGTGGATGCTCGCTCATCGATGCAAGTTTGATACTCAAGACTACAAAAGTTAGCGGGAATACCATGCTAGACAAGGTACTTGCTATGGTAGAAGAGGCCCAAATTGGCAAAGCCCCGGTGCAAAAATTAGTTGATAAAATCGCAAGCATATTTGTCCCGATTGTCCTTTTACTGGCTTTCTGTGCAGGCATAATTTGGTATGCCTCTGGTGCAAGTTTAGAACATGTGATGACGGTAGTAGTATCTACTCTAGTGATTGCTTGTCCGTGCGCATTGGGACTTGCAAGCCCGACTGCATTGGTTATGGGAACTGGAGTTGGAGCAAGATATGGCTTGTTAATCAAAGGAATTGAAGCACTAGAATTAGCGCACAAAGTTGACACAATTGTTCTAGATAAAACCGGAACCATTACTCAAGGCACTCCGAAGATTAGCCACATTGAAACAAAGCGTGGCGAGTTTAGAGATATGCTTGGATTAGCTGCTGCCCTAGAAGAAGAATCAACACACCCACTGGCAAGTGCAATAAAGTGGTCTTGGGAGAATGTTTCTAGCAAGAAGTACAAAGTTGAGAATATAGAGATAAAAGGTGGGAAAGGAATCACTGGAATTCATGATGACGCAATTATTGGAATAGGTAATATGGCTCTTTGCGAAGATTATGAAATCGCTATTTCCAAGGAAGAAAGAGAAGAAATTATTGCTAGGAAAAATAGTGGTGCAACATTGATGTTTGTGTTCAAAGATTCTGAATTACTCGGCTGGCTAGAGGCAAAGGATAGAATTCGTAATACTACACCAAAAGCAATAAAGAAAGCAAAGGATGCTGGATTTGATTTGATTATTCTGACTGGAGATTCACAAGAAGCTGGTCAAAGAATTGCCGAAGAAATCGGAATTGAAACTGTGATTGGTGATGTTAGACCTGACCAAAAGGCTGAGACAATAAAAGAACTACAATCAGAAAATAAGATTGTAGCAATGCTTGGGGACGGCATAAATGATGCTGCAGCTTTAGCACAAGCAGAAGTTGGTATGGCAATGGGACAAGGCTCAGATATTGCCTTAGACAGTGCAGATTTCGTCTTGGTTAGAAATGATGTTAGCGATGCAATCAGTGCTTTAGATCTCGGTAAGACAACCATGGGCAAAATTAGAACCAATCTTGGTTGGGCTTTTGTTTACAATCTAATCGGAATCCCTCTAGCGATGGGATTATTATTCCCCTTCACTGGTTGGTTATTACCCCCAGCATTTGCAGCGGCGGCAATGTCGCTCTCAAGTGTCAGCGTAGTGAGCAACTCGCTTACCCTACGCTGGTGGAGACCCATAACATGAGGTGGAAAAATGTCAGAACACGTACTAAACATCAAGATTGCAGGAATGACTTGTGGAGGATGCTCTGGAAGGGTAAAGAGAGTCTTGGAAGAAGATGAGAGAGTCATCTCAGCAGACATCCGTCATGAAACCGATTCTGGGAGTGTAAGGTGCTCTACCAAACTCTCCAAGGATGAACTCATTTTTCTGGTGAACATGACTGGGTTTCAAGCATCAAACTGAGGTGAAATTATGTCAATTATGATCATATTGAATCGTCAACCATATGATGGAACTGATATCACATGGAATGCCCTAAGATTGGCAAAGCAACTCAAATCGGATGGGCAAGAAGTGAGGATTTTTCTGATGAATGATTCAGTTGATTTAGCCCGTGATGGAATTACGCCTCCTGAAGGTGTAGAGGACATGGTAGCTATGCTCAAAGCCCTAATTGCTAATGGAGTACCAGTGAAAGTTTGCGGAACTTGTCAAGCAAGGTGTGGGGTATTGAAAGGACAGCCGTATTATGAGGGGGCTCAATTTTCAACTATGGCTGAGTGTTCACAGTGGGTAATTGACTCAGAAAAAGTCCTGACCTTCTAATTTTCAAGTCACGGCTTTCACTTCACTAATACCATTAATTAATATGGATAAGAGCCCCGAGGGTAAAACAAGTCTGAGGATTGAAAATGACGCGCACCATAGCAGAGGAAAATTCCATGCTTGGAGCGTATAATTGGAAAATTTCAAGAGGAGATGAGGCTGAAACTTTACTCCAAGGTTATGTGCGCCCACAATACGCAAAACCTGGCTCCACAATCTCATTTCACGCATCTAGTGAAATAGATGGTTGCCAATTTTTCATCAGGATTTTCCGACTTGGGTGGTATGGTGGTTCTGGAGCAAGACAGGTCCATAGATCAAAAATAATCACTGTTGACAGTAATGGAGTTTGGTCAAAGGAAAACGGGTGGCAAGGTAATTCTAAACTCGGCGATGCTGTACTAGGTATGAATTGGCCACGAGCTTACCAGCTATACATTCCTGATGACTGGTTATCGGGCAGTTATATTGCTAGGTTCGAGACCTTGGATGGTAAAGCCTACATCCATCCTTTCTGGGTTTCAACCACCGGAGAGAGCACTGCTAAGATTGCGGTTTTGGGGGCAGTGATAACAAGCCAAGCAAGAAATTGGTGGGGGGGGATTAGTGCAACTAAGGTGCTAAAGGGTGCTCCCGATGTAAAGGAGCACTTGTATTATCCAGTTGGTTCCGAGAAACTTTCCTTTGAAAGACCATACTTCAACCCAAGAGGGGGCGATGCCCTTAGGTGGGAGTATCCACTGGTAAGATGGCTAGAAAAAATGGGCATTGAAGTTGCTTACCATACAGATTTAGAACTCGAAACAAACCCAGAAATTTTAGAAAGATACACTCACATCATCACTGCGGGACCAATGAGATATTGGACAGTAAATACCGAAAGCGCCCTAGTTAATTACGTAAATAGTGGCGGAAATGTAGTCCATCTTGGTTCAGAGGCAGGGCAACACATCGTTGCACTAAGAAATCATAATGACTACAGAGATGGACAGATAATTCTTCAGCCTGACGAAGAGTACAAAGATATTGGCGAGAGACTAGAGAACAGATTTTTCTCTAGTACTATTTCAGGCTCAAGAAATAAAGCACCTTGGGCAAATCTCAAAATTAATTCAAAAATGAACAAATATATGCCCAGTCAACTAAAATTACCTGCATTAGAAATAGAAGGCATTGTCGGTTTGTCATGGGACAAGAGTATGCCCTCAGATGATGTAGAAATAGTGGCAAATAAGAGAATTAAACACAGAAAATGGACTTACAGGAACGCAAATTCACACATCAAGAAATTTCCGTCAGGAGGTAGCATATTCAACGCAGGCGTATCTAGTTGGACGTGGGGTCTAGAAAAATTTGGAAACCATGGGAATGCCGAGATGGATGAAAATTTACAAAGCATCACTCTTGGATTGTTTGGGATTAGTCGAGATGATTTACCAAAATCAACCCAAATTGCAAATATGTCAAAAGAAGGATATAGAGACTCAGTAGGACTTGAAGAATATAACGCACTGCTCCTTGCAAACCCGAGAGATTTTGATGCCTTAATGGGAGCAGGTTTGATCTTGTTCCAAGAAAAGGAGTACTATCAAGCTCATACATATTTTGAACGGGCTATTCAAGTTAGACCGTCATCAATTATTGCAAATTACAGACTGGCAAGAAATCACCACAAATTGAAGCAATTTGAAGAAATGGTACCTATCTATGATTTTTTGATAGAAAATTGTCCACACCGCCTTCATTACAGGATACAATATTCTCAGTTATGTGTAAACCTAAAGAGGTACAAAGAAGCTGAAGAAACTATCCTCGAGGTGATTCAAGAACTTCCAGAGGATCCTCGAGGATGGACTATTTTGGCATTGTGTTACAGAAGGACAGAAAGATTCCAACAAGCAGAAGAATACTGTCAAAAAGCATTGATTTTAGAACCAGATAATCTTGATAGTTTGATACAACATGCTTTGATATCACAAGACGCAGATGGTTACTTAGAAGCAGAATCTAGGTGGGAAAAGGTTGCAAAGAAGGCTCCCGACAACTACCTTTCAATGCTCGGTATTGCCAAGGCTTCGTTTAAGAAAAAAGAATTTGAAAAAGGTAAAAAAATCCTAGAGGGGCTAATTCAAACTGAAGAAAATAAATCAAAAATTCTTCCGTATCTTGAACTAATTTATCTTAATTTCAATGAGTACAAAGATTATTCTGAAACTGTGAAAATATGCAACCTATTACTCGAAAATATTGGAACAAAAATGCAAGAACACAAACGATTAGAACACATTATTTACTGCCATTTAGCAATTAGTCTGTTAAAAATTGAGCGGATTGAAGAGGCGATTACGACTGTTGAAAAATTACTCCTCGAAAACCCAGAAAATGACGAATATAGACTCTGCTTAAGTAAGATTTACAGAGAATCGGGAGATTATCAAAAATCATTTGAATACCTCAACGAGATTTTTGCTCTCTCTAAAAAAGATGTTTCACCAATATCATCGAAAGGCGAAAGTATGGAAATATCTGTAGAGTTTTTGACAAAAACAGACTCTTCAAAAGAATATGATGGTCCACTCGTCTCAGTAATTATGACTACATACAAATCTCTGGAACTATTAGAGATTGCTGTGAATTCAATCCTCAATCAAACACATCAAAATTTGGAATTGATAATTGTAGATGATAAGAGTCCAGACAATACTTTTGACTTGATAATGGAATTATCCAAAAAGGATTCAAGAATTATACCATTGCGCATGAAGGAAAATGGAGGCACTTACAAGGCGAAAAATTATGGAATCCAGCGTGCGAAAGGAAAATACATCGCTTTCCATGATTCCGACGACTGGTGCCATCAAGATAAAGTCAAATTACAAGTTGCGCGGCTAGAATCTAAACCAAATCTTGTGGGAGTAACCACCTCATATATTCGTGTTGACGAAAACAGTAACATTGTTTACAGAGGAGTTGGAGCAATTCGGCATGCTTGCATATCCCTTATGTACAGAAGAAAGTTAGTGGAAGAAAAAATTGGTTTCTTTGACAGTGTAAGGGTTTCTGCAGATTCTGAATTTGAGAGAAGAATTTTTGCTGTTTTTGGAGAATCTGCAATTTCTCACATAAATCTACCAATGATTATTGCAAGTGTTCGTCAAGAATCGTTATCGGGTGGTGGCAAATTTGCTATTAATTGGACTGGTTTGACAGGTCCAAGATTTGAATATAGGAAAAAATTCGAGCACTATCACAATCAAATTCAACAAGGGGTTAAGAGTGGTTTTATCCCATTCCCCCATGACAAACGAGAATTTGAAGCCCCGGAAGAAATGATTTGGTGATAATATGAAATTATTCAGTCAACATGTAAAATCAAGACATAAGAGATGGTGGGTAGATAAAGACCCTCATATTCACAAAAATCTTGCTGGCAAACTTACCGGCAGAAAATTTGTTGAAAATCTCGGCTTAAAGGTCCCAATTTTGTATCACCTTGGGGACAGTATCGAAGAAATCCCTCACTTTGATGAGTTACCTTCCAAATTTGTTTTGAAGCCGTCAAGAGGATGGTCGGCAAAAAATATCTTTGTCATGGTGGATGGCGTCAACCAACTCGATGGAAAATCTTGGTCAAGACAAGAAATTGTGGATTCAATTGTTTCCCAGCCCGAGGTACATAATCATAAATCGACAAAAATTATTATTGAAGAATATCTAGAAGATTGGAAAAAACCGGATTTAATTCCGTATGATTACAAATTCTACATGTTTGGTAGCGAATGTGCATTTGTCACGATTATTGAACGGAATAGCAATGTTAATTCCAACAAAAATAGATTTTGGAATATCACAATGGACTGGAAGTCGTGTGAATTCAAGATCATTAAAACTCAAACTCCAGAAGAGGTGCTGCCAGATATACCCGATTGCTGGGATGAGTTATGTGAAACAGCAATTAAACTTGGTAAGGAATTAGGAATCTTCATGAGAATTGATCTCTATGCAACAAAGAGAGGAGCGGTTTTCGGTGAATTTACCCCTCAACCACATGGTGGAAACGGCTTCACAGAAGAGGCTGACAAATGGCTGGGGTCAATCTGGAGAGGGCTTGAGGGCGCTGGAGAATAAATCAAAGGAGACTGCTAAGATGGGAAATTACTCTATGCGTTGTTTGGGAACTGGTGAGACATTTGAGGATGATTATACTCTACATTTCACTGATGGAGCACTAGTAATCGCAGATTACAAATCAAAACTCGAAGTAAAATCAAATTTGGAAGGCATATGGAAGTATCAAGATTGGTTGCCAATTTCAAAACCAACATCAGATGTGGCAGGTACTGTAACTTACAAAGCCGAAGCATTAGGTCAAGAACTAGGATTGACTAACTTATGGATTACTTTTCATGGCTATTGGCCTGAAAGGAAAGCCATATGCCCAACCGGGGCTTTCAAAGATATGGAAGCGGTTCCTACAATACAAAGAATGAGAGATCACGGCTGCAAGGGAATCATTTGCGCATCTGCGGGAAACACTGCTAGAGCTTTTACTCATTTTTGCGGGAAAAATAATTTCCCGCTAATTGTCATTGTTGGTGGAATTCATGCAGATAGGATTTGGGCAACTGATGATGTCCCTTTGGACTCAGTGAAGGTTGTTGTTGTCGAGGATGGTGATTATCTGGATGCTAAATTAGTTTCAAAAGAAATTGCTGCGAAGTTAGAAGGTTGGCAACTCGAAGGAGGGGCGCATAATATTGCAAGAAGGGATGGAATAGGATCACTAATACTTGATGCATGGAACGAAATAGGTCGTCTACCAGACCATTATTTCCAAGCAGTGGGCGGAGGTCCTGGCCCAATAGGCGTCAAGGAAATGATGCAAAGATTAGTTGATTTTGGTTTGGCAGAGGAGCCAGTTTCTAAAATACACCTTTCTCAAAATCCAGAGCATTGTCCAATTCATAATGCATGGCAGGAAAAACGAAGCCAACTTATAGAATCAGATTTTCCAAATGAAGAGGTAGAGGTATACTCTGATTATCTGCTAAATAAATCTCCTTCTTATGGGATAAAAGGCGGAGTTTATGATATATTGAATGCAAGTAAGGGAGAAACTTATGTCGTGCCAAGGGATGATGCAATAAGAGCTTCAGCGTTGTTTGAAGAAGTTGAAGGAATCGATATTATGTCTCCTGCAGCAGTTGCTCTTGGTTCGTTGATTCAAGCAAAAGATTCAGGGAGAATCCAACCAGAAGATTGCATTGTGCTAAACGTGAGCGGAGGCGGAGTAAATCGCCTGAAGAGGGATAAAAACACTAGAATTGTTGAACCTTGGCTTGTTGCTCCAAAGAATGGTTTAGCGGATTCCGTGGTCAAAAAACTAAACAATCAATGATTGTAGTTCAACTCCAAAAAGTAGGGATATTTCTTCCTAGGCTCGAGTCAATGTCCAAATATTGGATTGATTTGGCAAAGTTATGGATGTTGGTTTTTCCCAGGATGACGGGAAAATCATAATTACATTTTCCAGACACGACGGGGATGGGACATTTTCTCAGAAAATAAAAATGAATTCTGACTTAGTTGGCTGTGATTTTGGAAATAATTTACAGTTAGGTGAAATTCATCAAGATCATTTAGCACTTGCCTCAATTCTCCTTTCTAACCCATTTGTCTCTGAAGAATTAATCATTAATGGAGGAATGAGTGAGAGGTTCTTCGAAGCGACAAAAAGAATCACTAAGTACAAGGTCAAAAAACCGGAGAGTTTTATCGAACCATACAATTCTGTTGAGAACTCAAGACCTAGTTTGTCCTTTTCAGGAGGAGCTGATTCTACCGCAGCCCTTCTTTTGATGCCAAAGAATACTCTATCTGTTTTCTTGGATAGACCTCTGAAATTCGGTCGTTCTCTGTATAACAAATCAGCTGCATATGCGACCATAGAACATGCTAAATCAGAAGGTTATGAGGTGAAAAAAATTGATTGCGATTTAGAATACATCAGATCGCCCATAGGTTTCCCTACTGACCTGGCAACAAGTGTTCCTCTGGTCTTGATGGCTGCAAAAGAAAACTTGGATAGCGTTGCATTTGGAACTGTTCTAGAATCCGCTTACAGAGTTGGACATGAAACCTGTAGAGATTACAAGCAAAGCGGTCATTACAAGGTTTGGGGGGGTCTTTTCGAGGCTGCTGGCATACCATTATACCTCCCAGTTGCTGGAATAAGTGAGGTTGGAACAAGCAATATCGTAATGAACTCATCATTTTATGATTATACTCGTTCTTGTATCCGTGGAAAGTTCCCAAAGCCATGCCTCAACTGCTGGAAATGCTTTAGAAAATCAATGGTTGATAATCGATTGAAAAATACTAAAGTTTCTGACAGGGAAATGAAAAAATGGTTGAAAGTTAGAGAAGTAAAACGCAAACTTACTCCACATCCAATTAGCCACGAAAACGTTCTGTCTTGGAGTTTGCAAGGTGGTAATGCTAGAGGGGAAATGAAGAATCTGTTGATGAATAGAATGGAAGGAAAGATTCGGAATATGGACTTCTTGACAGATTGGTATAGTCCTTCCATCGAACTAGTACCAGAAAGATATAGAGAAGAGACTACACAAAATATCCATAATTATCTAACTGAAATGGATGAAAAATATCATGAAGAAATTACGGGACATAAAATGACAGAATGGCTAAATTCAGAAGAGGCAAAAGAGGCTCTAGTCATCTTTTCTAAACTAATTCAATAAACTAAATTATGCGATGTGGTAATTTGACTAACACAATTTTAATCACAGGCGGGACAGGATTTGTTGGGTCATTTCTTTGTAAGAAAATTATTGAAACAACTGAGTATAATGTGAAAATCTTCGACAAAAAATGCGGAAAAAAAATAGATAATTTCATTCAAGAGAATTCACAGAGAATGAGATTCATCAGGGGTGATATCCGTGAATTTGAAGAGATTAAAACTGCAACCATTGGAGTTGAAAAAGTCATACATTTAGCGGCAATAACCTCTGTCCAAGAATCAATAAGTAATCCTGAATTGACAATAGAAACGAACGTAAATGGTAGTAAAAATTTAATCAAAGCTTGTTTAGAAACTGATGTTAAACGAGTTGTTTTCGCCTCATCGGCTGCTATTTACGGAGAGAATCAGAGCCTGCCAATAAAAGAGCAAGATGCTGGTCTATTTCCACTAATTTCTCCTTATGCAAAGTCAAAATTAGCTAATGAAATTGATATTCATGCATTATCTGGTGATACTATTTGCTCTATCGGCTTGAGATTCTTCAACATATATGGGCACAGTGAGTTATTTGAAGAGCAATTGGCTTCGGTAATTCCAGCTTTTGTTGAGAAGATTAGACAAAGGCAATCACCGAGGATATATGGCGATGGTTCAGCAACTAGAGATTTTGTTCATCTATCCGATGTCCACTCTGCGATAATGAGGGCACTTGTTGTGGACAAGGCTAATCTAAATGATGCAAGAAATTACAACATCGCATCAGGAAATGCTGTTTCAATGTTGGAGCTCGTGAACTCAATAAATATCCAAATGAGTCAAATCGAAGAAAATTGGATTTCGGTATCTCATGAAATCAGTCAATCAAGGCAGGGAGATATCTCTCACTCTTGTGCGGACATAACGCTAGCAAGAGATAATTTGTCTTGGACACCAAAGGTAAAACTCGAGGAAGGATTGAAGGAAATGTTACTTCAATCAATCTAAATTCAGTAATTTGTTGTATTTTTCATACATTTCTTTAGGGTCTCCAACTGCGTAAATCTCTCCTTTTTCCATGAGGATGATTCTATCACAAATTTCCATCATCAAGCCTTGTGAATGAGAGACCATAATTACTGTTCCAGACCCATCGATCATGTCACGGACTCTTTTCTCGCTCTTTTTCCTAAACGAAGCATCTCCAACTCCTAATACTTCGTCGATAAGCAAAATATCTGGCTTGAAAGCTGTAGCGACGGATATCCCCAGCCTTGCTTTCATACCAGATGAATAAGTGCGGATAGGGCGCTCAAAATGATGCCCCAATTCAGAAAATTCCAGAATATCATCTATTTTTTCATCAATCTGTTTCTTTTTCCAACCCATTAATGAAGCGTAAAGATATGTATTTTCCATTCCTGTTAAATTTCCATTGAACCCGACTCCAACTCCCGCAAGTAATGACACGACTCCTCTAACTTGAATTTCTCCAGAATCAGGTGGGAACACTCCGCCAATTAATCTCAGCAATGTACTCTTTCCTGCTCCATTTCTACCGATTATTCCAACAACTTCTTTTTCATTAAAATCAATGGTTACAGGCCCAATCTTTGATGGCTCAATTTTTTTGGATTTCTCAAACCGGGTTTGAGGATAGGTCAATACGACATCATCCATTGTCAAGACCTTCATAATCCAGCCACCACCTTATGTGCTCTATTTTGGAATATCATTGTTCCAAAGACTACCACGGTTAGCACAAAGCCAATCCAAATCCCATAGCCAAAGTCTGGGATATTTGAATCAGTTCCAAACATGATATCTCTCATTTGTGTTATGGGCACAATTACCGGGTTGAGATGTGCCACATACAGTGTCCAGCCCTCTCCAAACCTACCGCTGAGCATATCATATGTCCACATTACAGGGGAAAAGAAGAAGCCAACCCTGGAGAGGAAATTAACGAAATTTGCTATGTCCGGAATTCTTACTGCTGCTGGCGCAGTCATCATTCCAAGACACAAGCCAGTTAGTGCTGTGATCAGCAGAAATACTGGTACAAGAACTACTCTCCAATCGAGTGAAACCTCGTACATAATCAAAAACGGAATTATGGCTACCAATGATATCAATGCTAACACATAATTGGTCATCATGGTGCTAACTGCGAATACTGATTTTGGTATTTTTGTGAATTGAAAAAGTGATGCATTTGCGGACAAAGTTCGGGTTGTAGAAGTCCAGGTTCTTGCAAAAATTGTCCATGTGATTACACCTATCATAAGTATTCCAGGATATGTTTCATCGGCTCTTCCTACGATTAGAACAAACACAAACGAATAGGCAAGAGTGAGTAAAATCGGTTCAATAATTGCCCAGAGGTAACCAAGCCAAGGACCCCTGTAACGGGCATCCAAATCTCTTCTAATCAATCGCTGAATTAAGTAGGAGTGGGATAAATTATCGGAGATGAAATTGTAAGGAGCCATCAGCAAGCTTCTCTTTTTCCACATCGGTCTCAATTCTTGAGCATCCGATGCATTTTCCATATCGATACTTGCTTAACCACTATTTATCAAATATACTCAACTAAGGACAAATAATGGCTATTACAATGAGTGAATCTTGATTTTGGAAATCAATCAAACAACTATAACCAACTCTGTGAACCAAATGGCATGCGTAAGATGCTGATTCTAGTTATACTAGCAGTTGTCTTACTCCCTTACGCAAGTGCGGAAACATACAGAATTTCAGGCACTGTGAAATTCGCTAATGGTACGCCAATGACACTCGATTATGTTTCAGTTGCTTGTCCAGAGGATGAAATCCAATGCTTTCAATACCGTGGAGTCGATGTTAGAACTGATGCTAATGGATATTTCACGGTAGTAATTGATGCCGACCGAGATGAAGATGACACGGAGATATATCTCTCAGTAAAAGGTGAAAACTTCACGCACATTATCGATATCTCTGCAATGGAAAACTCTTCTAATAATCGAGTAATTCAAGATATTCAGTTAGAGCAGAACCCCATCTCAGGTGGTATTTTTGCCGGAGTA
The DNA here is from genome assembly GCA_002718195.1 of Methanobacteriota archaeon. Taxonomy (GTDB): domain Archaea; phylum Thermoplasmatota; class Poseidoniia; order Poseidoniales; family Poseidoniaceae; genus MGIIa-L4. The sequence goes on from PBDU01000010.1 coordinate 43,804, forward strand.
GGATGTTGCATCCTGATCTTTGGGCTTGCCTTTATTTCGGTATTATTCAGAACGACTCGAAGATTGTCTACCGAGGAAGGTAGATTAGAATTCATGGGGATTAGACGCGCTAATGAGTTACAGTGTCCCAAATGTGGAGATATAGTGTACCAGCATGAGCTTGTGCGCCATCTGATGACAGTTCACGATATGCCCCCAGTAGAAGCAGGCGAACTAACCGGATTGGTGATGAGAAAAACTTGGCAAGAGGAAGAATGATTCCAATTACCGAACCACTTATCCAGAACGATGAGGGCAAATTCTCACCGACGCACAATTGGAAATTGTGCTAGCTTCTCATCCTGCCTTGATTAATTTAAGAGTGCAGGGGGCAGGATTCGAACCTGCGAACCATTGAGGAATGGGACCTAAACCCACCGCCGTTGACCAAGCTTGGCAACCCCTGCGTTAGCCCGTGGGAAACCCTGTTACTTTTGAAATAATCGACATGAAATATTCTAGTCAAAAAAGAAAAATGATATTTTATTTTTAGTAAATTAATACATGATTTGATAAGTACAAAGTCGAGGCATTATCATGGAATTGATGGATAGACTAGGCTCTATCTTCACTCAAAGTCCAAACAAAGTACACATTGCTATGATAATTCTTACCATACTGCTCATTCCTGGTGCTCTAAGAGCCTTGGAGCCAATCGATATGGAATCATATGACATGGAGACTCCCGAACTCGCTGCCCAGTCTTATATCGATGAATCATTCCCAAATTCTGAGTTAATTGTTGCCTTCATTGTCAATGTGAAGCAAGAACAACACTTCACACAAGGCGAATGGGAACCAATTCCTTCCCTGTCCGACGGCGCCCCGGATTATTCAAGTCTGCCAACACTGGACCAGATTGCTGATTCGGGAGAAGAATGGAGAGGAATATCCTCACCAAGTGGTGGAATTTTGAATCTCTCAGCACTAAGAGACATAGATAACAAGCAGAACATAATCCTTGAACACACCCTATCTTCAAGCATGAAACCAATGGTAAATGATGTAACAGGATTATCTAACTCAGGAGTAATGTCACTGGCGGATATCTTCAGAGGCTTCATGAACAACACCTCGTTCCTTACTCAGCCAAGCAGAAATGCATTCGGTGAACCATTACCTCCTTTGACAAATTGGACCGATTGTGGAGATTTAGAATGTCTTGAATTTGATGACCAAAACGTTACTCAAGCACACATAGACCTCGCTGCCTCAAGAATGGTCGATGCTAGTAGTGGAACATTTCTGAGGTGGCTATCAGTCGATAGAGGATTTAGAGCAGACATGAACTCAAACTTAACCGGTCTAGTCGGAGGCGAATTGAACACTGACGGTACTTGGAGCGGTGGTGTGGAGGCATCAGGAAGATGGTCAGCCTCATCTACTTGGATTATCGTTCAATTCGATAGAACTGAACTGGAAAATAATGGCTGGACTCAAATTTGGAAGGATGCTCATCAAGAAACATCCATCAGGTTTGATGACGGTTTGAGAGTAGGTGGTTACAGACTTGTGGATGGAGGATTAGTAGTGGCGCCTCCACAATACAATACCGAAATCTGTCTTGAATTCAAACAAGAAGGTGATGGTGCTTGTTCAATCGAATGGGGAATAATGGATCTAGAAGGAAAGATGAGAAGCGAAGATTATGCAGTAGTCTCGATGCAGGTTGGACAATCGGTTAACGTTGAAGTTAACAGAGAATTGCAATCCAGTGCTGGCTTGATTTTGCTCATGGGATTAGTAATCACAATCCTTCTTTATGCCTCACTACGAAGAGTTAGCGATGTAGGAATTGTACTCGTTGCCCTTGGTGGAGCAATGATTTGGATGCAAGGCCTGATTGGAACATTTGCATCTATAACCGAAGCAATGGGCTTAAGCCTAATTGCACGATCACAATTTTCTAACTTGCTGCCTATCCTTGTCTTAGCCCTTGGAATAGATGATTCATTGCATGCGCTGCATCGTTACAAAGAGGAGCGTATCCTCGGAAAAACACCCGAGCAAAGCTCTCAAATTACCCTAAGATTTGTCGGCAAAGCCATTCTGTTGACCTCAGTTACGACAATTGCCGCTTTCAGTGCAAATCTGTTCAGTGACATTGCAGCCCTTCGCTCGTTCGGTATCGAAGCATCTTTCGGTATATTCTCTGCATTAGTATTGACTGGAATTTGGACTCCTTTACTCAGAATGAGTTTAGATAAATATCTAGAAAAAAGAGACAAATCAACAGTTCCGGATAGCGAAGTTACGCTACTTGTTCCAAAGGAATGGCCAGAATTTGTAGCAAAGAATTCCGGTTCAAGAAGAAATGCTCTGGCTATCGCATTCATAGCAATCCTGCTTACTATCCCTGCCGCGTTCGGAATGGCTTCATTGGAAGGAGATTTTGCCGTAGAAGACTTCCTTGATGACTCAACTGAGTTTGCTGAGGGGATTTATTTGGTAACCGAGAGATTCAGTGACGAGGGTGAGCCGGCTGCTATGCTCATTACCGGAGATGTTTTAGATCCTAGAGTCTATGCTGCAATCGATGAATTACGGCAAAATATGAACACAATAGAAGAGGGTGTTCCTGATAAAATGGCAAAAACTGCTGATGGAAATGTCGACATTTTAGCCATGGATGAGATCGTTTCTCTTGCAATATATTCGATGATTGAAAATCCAGAACCATATGAGGAAGCCGGCTGGGTTTCTGACGAAACTGGATTTGGAATGAATTGTAGCGAAAATCCGAATACTGGCTTACCCGATACAACCGATAGAGACTGCCTTGCATTCTTTTACGGTTACACATATCTGAATGGTATTCCTGCTTCAACTTCAGTCCCTCATATTCCTAACAGCATTGTTAGTTTATACATCAACCCAACTACAGAATTAGACCCTTCTGCGCCATGGATGGATGTTAACGGAGAAGAGGCTGTATACGATGACATGATAATTCGATTTGGAATTATTAGACCTGAGCACTTTCCCTCGATGGGCCCAGGACTAGAAGAAGTTTGGAGAGACCTTTCAGCATTCACTAACCTATCATCTGGAACGTTTGAAGAAACGGGAGAATTGAGTGAAGACACTCCTGTTACTTGGGTTATGTTGACTGGCAAACCCGTGATTAGATATGAGGCTAGCACGCAGATGCAAGATGAAATGCAATCTTCTCTTTTGCTTGGTGCATTATTTGTTTTCATTGTTCTGAGCATTGGCTTTGGATCTCCAAAACAAGCGATGTTATCCTTAGGACCGATAATGATAGTAGTGGTTTGGTTATACGGTTTGATGTATATTGCAGGTGCAAGTCTCAACATTGTGACCGTGACGATAGCAACGATATCTTTGGGTGTTGGAATTGATTATTGCATACACGTAAATGAGCGCTACAAAGAGGAGCGAAATAAGGGAAGAAAACACTCAGAGGGGCTGATTTCTGTGGGTGGAGCATGTGGTCTTGCCCTAGTGGGTAGTGCAGCAAGTGACATAGCGGGTTTCAGCGTAATTGCACTTTCACCAATGGGACTGTTTTCCTCCTTCGGCGTTTTCTCCTCTGCTATGATTGCTCTTTCCTTGTTTGCATCTCTGGTTCTGACCACTGCTGCGCTAGGCATACTCTACAAGGACGAGGATGATTCTGTAGTCATCGCAGAATAACCAATATGCGATGATTTCAAATGCACAGCCCTGTTGGGGTATTTGCCGTTCTAAGGGGTTGACCCCAGTATGGTGGTGATATCATGACTGAAAAAGAAAATCCTGATGATGAATGGATGCAGTACTCAAACGCTGGATTCGGTAAAACCGATTACTCACTTTGGGAAGATGTGGTTGAACACAAGCCCGAGGAGGAAATTGAGGAATTCGATGACTCCCCTGACTTAGAAGGAGAGATTTGGGATGATTCTGAACAATTGGGATCCCACATGGACGAGATTCCTAGGGCTCCAAATCCCGCAGGTCACAAGCACATGGTCAGAAGTGGAGTTTGCGATTCTTGTTTAGGAAGATGCGGCGGCAAGAAGATGTTTGACCAGTCCAATGCTGAATCTGGTGCACAAATTAGAGCAGAAGTGCTGCAAGGAGATTCACACCTATCAGATTCTGGAATTATTGACCAGCTTTGTCCTTATTGTGAAAATTTATTCGATGAAGTAGATTTGCTTACTGAGTTAATTTTGGAAGCGATGGAAGGTTATGAAGCAACCAAAATCCAGATTGGAGCGAGGATTCCAAAAGACCAAATTGAGACGGAGGACAACCTAAGAAAGAAATATGCTGCTGGAGGCTCTGAAGCCCTAAAACCAGCCCTCGTTAATGAAATATCCAAGAAGATAAGAGAAAGTGGAAAAGGATACAAAACTGTTTCAGATTCTCCCGAAATATTAGCCATCGTTGATGTCCTCACATTGAGCATAGAACTTGATATTAGAGCCGTGTATTATTACGGCAGATATCAAAAACTGGAGAGAGGAATACCACAAACCAGGTGGCCGTGTAGAGCATGCAAAGGCAGAGGATGTGAGAAGTGTAGCTTTACTGGCCAACAATATGACTCGAGTGTTCAAGATTTGATAGGTAGTCCAATGTGTGAATTCTTAGATGCACAGGAAGATTCCTTCCATGGAATGGGAAGAGAGGATATCGATGTAAGATGCATGGGCTCGGGAAGGCCATTCGTCATCGAAATAAAAGAGCCAAAATCACGGACATTAGACACTGAAGTAGCGATGGCTGAGATCAATTCCCGAGCAGAAGGAAAAATCAAGATAAATTCATTGAGATTATCGAATAGAAAAGAAGTTGTCAGGATAAAGGATACTCCTGCTGAAAAATCCTACGCGATAAGATTCAAACTCCATCCGATGACCGAAAATGAATACAATATACTTACTGCGCCTATGGACCTTACCCAAGAGGATATTCAAGAGCGTGGCTCAAAAGGAAGGAAAAGACAGCCCCGACAAAAAAGAGGAGACAAGGGACAAGATGCTACTAAGCCGCTGCAACCCGAAATCGAAAAACAGGAATGGCACAGCCTGGAAGGTCTTGAGGGTATGAAAAAGGCTGAATTGATGGAAATTATCGAAGAGAGGGGATTAACAAAAACAGGAACCAAAGCCATCCTGATTCAAAGAATCTTGGATGCAGGGCCTCCTGAATTGCCGACTGTGGACAGAGCATCAAATGAAGAAATTTTGCAAATTATCGAAAATTTAGCTGGTGTGAAATTAGCCCAAAGAACTCCTGATAGAGTTAGTCACAGACGTGCTGATTTAGTCAGAAGAAGAACGGTTTACGAGACAAATAATCCCGTCATCGAAGAGATAGACGGTGATACATTCGTCGAATTTACATTGAGATGTGAATCTGGAACTTATGTCAAAGAAACGGTCCACGGAGACAGTGGTAGAACACAACCAAGCGTTGCAGCTCTAATCAAATCTAGATGTGAAGTTATGTGGCTTGATGTTGCTGATATTCACGCTGATTGAGGGCATATTCGACAAAATACCTGCTAATTCATCATCGCGGTGCTTAAATGGGGAAGGTAGGTCGCCGATAAAGCCGAGAGTGCGTAATTGCTGACTCGGAACCAAACGGAGGGATACAAATGAAGAGATCTCATGGACAACGTGTAGGAACAAGAAGCATTCTACGTCGCCGTAAGAACGAGCGCTCAAGAATCAACATTTCACGCGTAATGCACGAATACAAAGAAGGCGATAGAGTTGCTATCATCCTGGATGGAGGACAGCAAATGGGAATGCCTCACCGCAGATTCCACGGAAGAACTGGTTTCATCAAGGCTCGCCAAGGAAGAGCTTGGGTAGTCGCAGTCAAGGACAAAAACATGCCAAAGACTGTCATTGCAAGACCAGAACACCTCAAGCCTCTGGAGTGATTTGAATGAGTGAAGAAAAATTCGTCGATTTCGCAACCGTTAGAGACCTGCTTTACGAAGCCCAAGACCGCAGAGGACAATTGACATACGAACAAACCGCTGCTCTACAACACGCTGAATGGGCTGCAAGTGATGCAAGAAACGGAAGCAAGACCGACCCTCAAGTTTTTGAGGATCTGAGAAACGCAATCCTGAGCATTGATTCAATGTCTAACTACCCTGAGTTGGCTGCAAAGATAGCAGAACTAATCCCAATGAAGCCTATTCAAGTAAAAGCGGTTGCCGCTTCAAGAAGAATCTCAATGGAAGACTCAGATGTCGAGCAAATTCTTACTCTAGTCCGCCAACATGTTGGTGTTGAGTGATTAACCACAAGAGGCGATTTCAATGACTTCGCCAGGTCGTGACAGAAGAATCAATATCCCTAACAAGGGTAAAAAGGACCAAAATAAGGGAACTAATTTCCAAATGAGTCGCCCAGAAGTGGGTAGACAGGATAGGTCGACTAAACCAAAGCCAAGACAAGGCGGAAACAGAAACTTCAATCGCGGAAATAACCGCAGAGGTCAAGGAAATAAACCAAGGGGTCTTCCAGAAGACCATCCATTGCAAAAAGCAGGCTATGCGAGAGTGCTGGATCACGATGTTGAAGAAAATGTGATTTACGCTCTAAGTGAAAATCCATTCGTCCTATCTAGGTTGAAGCCAAAGGAAGGGATTACCAACCAAATGGCAGGAAATAGAATCTGGATTGGTAAGGACCGCTCAAGAAGAGAGGTTGTCGATACTGTTCTAGGAATGACGAGCGTTGAGAGATTATCCAATGCTGCAAGCCTTGATTTACCGTTAATTATTCAGTTATTTGTTGAAGAAAATGCTGGACACTTCATCAATTCATTCTTCAACAAAGCAGGTCCTTTGTCTCTAAAGCAGCATGCATTCGAACTGCTACCAGGAATTGGAGGCAAGAAGGCTCAACAAATGGTTGAGATTAGAGGTCGAGTCGGTTTCAAATCCCTGGAGGAGTTGAATGAAAAGTGTGGCATTGATGCTGCTGAATTACTAGCGACAAGATTCCACCAAGAGATGTCTGACAGAGATCTTCAACCAAGATTGGTTGAGTTGCTATTACCGGTGAAAGCATGAAAAGCGCAAGGCAACTTGTCGATGCGTTAAGAATTGAACAACCACCTAATAAATCACTAGGTCAGCATTTCTTAATCGATGATGCCATCCTCGAGAGAATCATAACACATGCTAATCTCAATGAGAGTGACCATGTTCTCGAAATTGGCCCAGGCCCTGGAACATTGACTCAAGTATTGATGCAAAATTGTGGCAAGCTCACTGCAATTGAATTCGATGAAGGAGCTTGCAAACACCTTGATTATGAGTTTAAGAGCCAGATTAATGAAGGCAAATTAGATTTAGTTTCAGGAGATGCATTAACGGAAAAATGGCCCGAAAAAATAGATGCTGTTGTAGCCAACATACCATATCAAATCTCATCACCTCTTATTGAAAAACTAACTCAATTTCTTAGAAACTCCAGATTTAGTGGACCCAGAATCTGTGTATTGATGGTACAAGAAGAGTTTGCAATGAGGCTTGTTATGCCCGAGTGGCCAGATCATTCTTCGCTTGGTATGTGCGCAAAAATGGACTGGAGTTCTGAATTACTAGACCATATACCTCCGCATCACTTCTCTCCTTCTCCGCTGGTTCATTCTAGGTTGGTGAGAATGATTCCTTGTGAGTGGGAATACGACATAGACAAAAGGCTCGTAAAAACCCTGATTCAATCTGCTTTTTCTGAAAGAAGAAAAAAGATTAGAACTTCGCTCAAGTCGGTGCCAAAGCGTATCTCAAGGGTACCTGGATGGCACGCGAAGCGTTGGAAAGATGCTTACGTGGAATTAAGAGATGAAGAGATAATGGAGCACAGGCCAGAGGAATTAGAATTTGAAGATTGGATTGATTTGGCAATGGATTTCCAAGATGGATTGATTATTGATTAAATGGCCTTGAAAATAAATTAGGTCAAGAGGAGGGTTTTCAACCACTCGCCTCTTGGCTCGGCAAGTCGGAGGGGGATGTATGGCAAAGAAGGACACCTATCTTGCGTTATTACGTAGAGGTATTGACGATACTACCGCACAACAACTTGCTGATGCAGGTCTCAAAATTAGTGACCTGAAAAGAATCGACGAAAGCATGTTGGTTGAGAATTATGGACTGAAAAAGGACATTGCAAAAGGTGTTGTTGAAATTGTCAAGGCAGGCCCTCAATCCCACGGTAAAGAGAGATATCTATCCAAGGTTCTTGCTCCAGAAAAGAAAAAGGAAAGCAAGATTGAGGAAATCAAATTCAAAAGACAGCAAAAGGACGTCTTAGTCGAACTTGCTGAACAAAAAGAAAGACTCAAACTAGCTAAGGTCGAAGCATTTAGGTCTCAGAAAATCGTTATGAACAGGCTTGGAAAAACGGTTGAGTTAATTGTTAAACTTGAAAATAACTTGTATGATGAATCCAAGGATGATCATAAAGTCAAACTGAGAGACCAACTTGAAACAAGGGGGCTAGAAGCCGCAAGGGACCATGAAATGCTAGAATTAGAGGGGACACCACAAGACATCGTTGATTTCAGAAGAAAGCATGTACCGGCATTAATTTTCCATGCTTGCCCTGAGTGTGGTGAAGAAATGGATCCTAGGCAATCAGTTGACCCTGATAGAGTTGGAGAATATGCCCTTATTTGCTGGGAATGTGAAACTTCTTTCACACCAGCACTATCTGACTTGGTTGAAGAGAGACTGAGCAACGGAACTAGGATTTCCATCATCGAAGATAAAGCACCAAGAAATCCTGTGCCTCCGAAGCCTGCTGGCTTAAACTACAGCGATGTAAGCAAGATTATCCAGAAAGACCTGGATGATACAAACCAATCTGCTGATGAGGTTACTCAACAAGTTGAGGCAAGCCCACTAACCGGTGGACTGATGGATATCCATGAATGGATAAATCAAACCATAGCAGCAAAAGGCTACATCCAAGCACAAGAAGACAGAGAGGACTTCATCCTGCAAACAGGAGCGGGTGCTACCAAGTTCAACAAGTGGATGAAGAAAGCTGGATTATACTTCAATAAGCAAACTGGACGTTGGACTAGATTCAAGGATCGCTGAGGACTCATGTCTGAGAAAAAAGAAGTTAGTCTAGTAAGATTCTTTCGCGGAGCAAATCTTCTTGGACAAACTATCCTTCAAGAAGGGAAAACAGTAGTCGAGCATAGTTATCTTGCTGAAGTCGACATACCAACCAATTGTACAAGTGGTAACTGTGGAGCATGTATGGTTACACTACTAAGCGGCGAGGTTAGTGTCCCAGAGCCGATGCCACCCGGTCTTGATGAGGATTTTATTGCGGATGGTGCCAGATTAGGCTGCATTGGAATACCGAAAGGTGATGTCGATATTGACATCTTGCCGCCATTGTGAAGGTGATTAGATGTTCAATGAATGGGGCATTACTGAGTGGTTTCTTCTTATCATCAATCTGCTTGTCATCTCTCTAGTCATTTTCTTGGTGCGAAGGAAATTTTTGCGCCTGATGGAAAAAGTCGAACAAAGACATAATCAGAGCGCTGAAAAAAGACGTCTTCAATCAAGAGAGTTGTTGAAAAAGTAATTCACTTTACAGAATCAATCCTTTTTCTTCTTTATTGTAAATGACTTATTGTCGTGCCCCCAGTGAACAAGACCCTTTTTGTTATCATCAAAAATGAAGTATTTAGTTGAAAATGAAGCCCCTAATTCTGGGTGCTCTTCATCTAACTCAATCACGATGCGTGTTGAATATCCACCAAAGCATCCGACCCCAGCTTTTCCAGTTATTCCATCCACCATTACATCAAAAAGAGGTGACAATTCCTTACCTTGGTTGGGAACAAACGGGTTTGAATCAACCTCAAGCACTAAATCTTTCTCAAAAATTTCTTCATATGTTTCAATATTTGAATTCATGAAAGTGGAAAATATTGAGGATTTATAAAAATCAAGAACATCGTGGGATTTACTAACCCTCGCCATATTCAAGAAACTATGCAAGGCGCTGAGATAACCACTCAAGCCTTGCCAATCGGTCAATTCGTGGAATCTCTAAAGTCACACTTGAAGAGAGAACAATCATTCAGAAATGTTGTACTCAAAGGCGAGTTGAGTAAGTTTCACAAACACCATAGTGGACATGTGTACCTCACTCTCAAAGATTCCCAGGGACAACTGGACGGTGTAATGTGGAGAGCAGCAAGAACAATACCAAGTGAAATCAAGGAAGGAAAAGAGGTTGTTGTAATCGGTAGTATTGACCTTTATCCGCCACAAGGAAGAATACAATTGGTGATTGACCGTATTCAATTGCTAAACAACATCGGACTATTGGAAGCGGAGAAAAGAAAATTGGTTGAGAAATTGAAGCAAGAGGGGGCTTTGGATAGAATAAGAAGACCTCTGCCTCGGCTGCCAAAACATATCGTAATCTTGACTGGTTCCGGATCCGCTGCGCTCGCAGATATGCTTAGGATTTCCACAGACAGGTTTCCTAATGTCAGAATCTCTGTTATCGGCATTTCAGTTCAGGGTGATAATGCAGTTCCTGAAATTTGCAAGGGGATAGATGTAGCTAACTCAATGACAACTCAGGGCTATTCCGATTCTTCTGGTTTGCCTGCAGTTGATTTGATAATTCTAGCAAGAGGAGGCGGCGCTCCAGAGGACCTCTGGGCATTCAACTTAGAGCCAGTAGCAAGAAAAATTCTCGAAGCAAAAGCACCTCTAATCAGTGCAATAGGCCATGAATCAGATGTCTTAGTTAGTGACTTAGTTGCTGATGTAAGAGCGAGCACTCCTTCCAATGCCATCGAAATTGCCGTTCCCGATTTTGACGATTTACTATTCCACTTATCAGATTTACAAAACCGAAAGGAAAAAACAATCCACGACATCTTAGAAGATTTATCTCAGAAAATAGAGATCCTGCAATTAAGGCTTTCAAAAGCACCACTTGAGGGCATCAAGAGTTCACAAATCAAACTTGGAAACTTGGATAAGCGCTTGACTTCCTCGTCTATGTCCATTGCAGCATCTTACAAACATAGAGTTGGTGCTCTAAAATCTCAGATGAATATCAATGTGAGCAAAAATATTGCCAATGTAAGAGTCTTGTTGGAAAAAAGTGAGGCAATACTGAAATCAACTAACCCAAAGAACGTCATAAACAGAGGATATACAATGATGCAAGATGATGCTGGAAAAGTGATTACTAGCATCTCGCAAATTGATGAGGGACAAAAGGTCGAAATGAGATTAAAGGATGGAATAATTACATCAAAGGTTGAATCAAAGAGGAGATAAAATGAGTGAAACAAAAACATTTGCAGATACGTTGAAAGAATTGGAAGCAATAGTTGCCGAACTTGAACGTGGTGGAGTTGATTTAGACAAAACTCTGACTATGTTTGAACAAGGCACTGAACTATTGAAACAGTGCAAAACCCATCTTGAAGAAGCAGAAGGTAAAATTAGAGAATTGAGCCTTGATGGAAACGAGAGTTGATTTCGTGAAGCCCAAACAACTTCAGCAGTTGCAGAGAAAAATACTGAGAATAATTAGTTCTCGGCTCGCAGTGCACACAGAAGTTACAATGGAAAAAACTGACATGATCAAATCGGTACAATTTGATGAGGATGGTAATTGTGAATTGGTGGTACAACCAAACAGACCTCATTGCCCCTGCTGTTTACTAGATTTACAAGATTTTCATTCTGAAATTAAAGCCATTAAAGGAATTGGAAATGTCCTGCTCTCAGTTGAAGGAGTCCCCGATAATGACAGATGGACAAGGGCATTAAACCAGTAATCTCAATTTACTTTTTGAGCAGCACCTGGCTGATACCTTGACAACATTTCCTTTTCGAATTGCTCTGAAGCAACTGATTTTCTTTTTCTCAAGAAAAAGTAGGTTGGCACTGACCATAGTAAAATTGAGGCAATCCATGCAATGATTATTCCAAAAATCACTCCAATAGCAGGATATGCAATCATTGCGATTAATGCAAAGACTGCCACGCTAGCTCCTCCCAACATCATAGGACCAGCTGCACCAATTGATACCGATGAGTCCTGAGAAATCCACAATGCAACCATCGTAGTTAGGAAAATTGCTGGAAAAACGCTTGCTAATCCACTCAACAATGGATATCCGAGGGATGAAAGTAAAACTGCTACACCGATAGCAAAAGCAGCCATGAATCCTCTTGATGTCAGAACAAGCAGGGTTGGCTTATTTTTCCCCTTTGGAGCAGGGTTGGCTTTCCAAGTAAATGATACCCCAAGAATTGCTAATAGGATCAAACCTGCAAATCCGATTGTTATCTCAGTAAGACCAGCAGATTTTCCAATCTCGGTGGCTTTGACAATAATTATTCCACAGATAGACCATACCAACAAGGAGAGCAATGTTATGCTCAATCCTCCGATTAATCCGTCATCTTTGATCAACTTTGGACCTATAACCCAAATTGAAAGGAATACTGCATTGATTAGCATGCCAAGTGGAATCACTGACATCGATTCTAAGAATTCGGTTTGAGTTGAACTAATCCAAATCCCATAAGAGGCTGGAACTATAGTGGTAGGAATTGTTCCAAGAACACCACCTAAGGTACCGCCAAATTTCTCGATAGCAATGGTGACAAGGGTTGCAACAACACCGGCAAAAGCAGCTGATAGGATTACGGTTGAGTAATCTATGTTCTCAAACAAGTCTAGACCTCAGAGGAACCTGTTGAGTCTGTTGCTCAACCTGTCCAATCCTCCGCCAGCCCATGATTTCTTATTTTCCCCATCGATGTATATTGCATTGAAAGGTAGTACATCAACTTCTGAAACCCATTTTTCTTGGAGCTTGAATCTACCCCATCCTGGCTCATCGAGATTTATCTTACCAAATCTTACACCATCAGGTACATCTTCCCAAGCATTTAGATCGGCAGTCCAGTCCTTACAAGCTTCGCAAGTAGTCTTACCTAGAATCAAAACTGATTTTGGCTCTTTTAAGAAATCAGACCAATTGTCTTTGGTCAACAACTCAACGTTTGCCATCGTGGCTCACCTGTTATGGTTTCATGCAACGTATTCGTCGCCCTTTTTCCAGTTTGCACCGCATAGACCACCGGCCATGGTTGCTTGTGAAGTTCTCAAAACTTCTGCTGGAGAACGACCTGCATCCATGTTGTTGATGGACCACATCTGGACTTTTCCATCAGCGTCTACCAGAACTGTTCCTCTGAATGAGCAACCTAGTTCAGCATTCAACATTCCGAAGCTCTTTGTTAGGTCTTGCTTAGTGTCTGCTAGAACGTGGTGATTAACTCCACCTGGGAAGATGCTCTCATCAGCAAACCATGCATTGTGAGAGTGCCATGAATCTGTGGAACATCCGATAACGGTGATTCCATCATCCTCAAAGTCTTCCTTCAGTTGTTCAAAACCGACAATTTCAGTTGGGCAAATGAAAGTAAAGTCAAACGGGTACCAGTACATCAAGTACCATTTGCCTTTCATATCTTCACTAGAAATGTGAACACTTTCTCCGCCGATGTATGCTCTTGATGACCACTCAGGTGCATCTTTTCCAATCATGTTGTCCATAATAGATTCCTCAAGCCACTCCAAAAGGAGGAGGTATATGAACCTGCGATAAATTTTAGATGACGAAATTTACTCGAATGGGTCGATATTTACGATCTGATCGATATCAATTCTTTTGTAGCCTCTTTCCCTTGCGTTATCAGCGCTGGCTTTGAGTTTCCTTCTCATCCAGCCAAGGCCCATGAGGTCTTTCATCTTGTTAATAGAATCAAGTAATTGCGCAGGATTTGAACCCATCAGACCACTTTGAATTATTTGTTCTTGAAGGTTATCTACAACCATGTAATACATGTCTAGCATCTCTCTTGCAGCATCTGCTGTTACCGGCATTCCAGCATGCGAACGTGCCAAGGATACCAACGTTGCTTCGGTTAACACACCCGCTGATTGACCAACAACAACTGGGCTAGAGGCATTTTGTGCTGGCAATGCTTCTGCTACTGCTGCAATCAATTTGTTCGATGTCGATGCATCCTCATCAGCCCTTCCCATATGAGCAAGTGCTGCCTCTAAATGGCGTGGCTTTATTGTGCCAACTCTATCCTTATCGGCAGCCATTTCTGCTCTATTTAATAAGTCCGAGAGAAATTCCTCCAGATGCTCTACTCCTGCTTGGACGGCAGCAGAACCAATAGAATCCACCATATCCAATCTATCTTGCATCAAACCTCTAGTTCGAGAATAATTTAATCTCGTCCGTTGAGGGTCATCAAGGGTCTTTCTCTCTGGGTCTATTTCTAATGTCTCTCTTTCCATCTGCGGTACAAGAGTATCCAATTCCTCACACAATAACTCGCTTAGAGTGGATTTCACATCTCCAGAAATTCTGAGTGTAGTAAAATTTGATGCGACAGCACCAATGTGACTAGGAGAGTAAGGCTTGGTTGCCATATGATACGCTTACAAGCGAGATTATTGAACAAATCGGCTGATTAGAATCACTCGTGTAATCCATCTTCTCTTCCTATAATTTGCGAAATTTCCCAAGCATGCATGCATTCATGTCCTCCCAAGAAACCACCAGCTTCTCGGGTCGGGCCGATGAAACTCGCACCGCACATCTGACAGAATACTTCGACTATCATTTCATTGAAATATGTCCCTTGAGATGTAACTCTTTTCGGAATTCTCTTTCCTACATCAGAAGCATCCCAGCCTTCCTGCTTCTCACAAATATCCTCTCCTTGAATCTCGTTTCCCATTTTTACCACTCCATTGTGTGAGGCCATGAATCTCCCATTGAGATGTTTATCATTCCATCATCAGTGCGCAACCATGTATCTTCTGTTCCAATCGAGCCTTCTGTGTACACGACCTTTGGCTCTATTGCCATGACTCCCCCAACTGGCAGAGGTCGGTCGAATCCTTTTGCCACAACGGGAGATTCGTCCAACTGAAGACCTACAGAGTGACCCAAAAATTTCGATTGGTCCGGGGGCAGCCCCATCAAATTATTTTCATGACCCATTTCGACTGCTAGAGAAAATCCATCTTCCCATACCTTGCTACAATCATCTCCTTTTCCAAGACCCGATAGTACCGTGTCACGAATTTCAATCATATCATCTAATTTTTCCAGCCAATGATTCTCAAGTTTACCCTTGCTAAACATCCTCGTAGCATCTACAACGTATCCTCGGTGAACGTGAACTAGATCAACAAGAACTGGCTCATTCGGTTTTACTTTGCCAAAACCAGCTCCAAAGCCTGCTAACGGATGAGGACCAGCTCCACCGACTGCAGAATCAAAAAATGAGGTCACTCCTCCGCTTCTTCCAGCAAGAACTACTCCTCTGTTGCACATCATCGGATATCTTCGCATTTGTACTATGCCGCCAAATCCTGATTCTCTACTTATTTTGTCGGATTGTGCAACTAAATCTAGTTCAGTAAGTCCTTCTGCACCGATTTCATTTATGGCTTCGAACATGCGATATTGAACCTTAGCGGCTTCTTTCATCATCTCTAATTCCCAAGCAGATTTGACTTCTCTTTGCCGATGCACTAAATTGGTTATATCAACAGGTGGACCTAGCTGAGATAGGTTCTTGATAAAAAAGTCGGCAAAAGAGTGAGGTAATTCTCCTAATTGCATTCCAGGTCCTTGATCGCAGCCTAATGTCGTCAGTACATCTGGAAAATCTTTCATTCTTGGAAATTGCTTGATTTCGATAGGACAATCAGTTCCTCCACATTCCCACAGGGCTCGATTTAGAGACCTTCTGACAAAATATATCGGTGTTTTTTCAGAATCAGAGAATATTACTAATGTTCCATTTTGTCTTGAACCAGTGAAATAATAAAGATCGACAGGCGTTTGAATGAGAGCATAATTCAAGCCCTGCTTTGCGATTTTTTGGCTAAATTTTCTCAGACGTGCTTGTAATTCGGAAACTGGAACTCTCCAATCCTCGCCTTCCGGGCCGATAGCATATTCAGGTTCTATCCCGCCCATATGATGACGGTCTTGTCTACCGTTTATGATGACATCGTCATGAATATGAAAAATGTTTGATTTCGGCGAAAGGCATTAAAGCGATGTTGCAATGTTTAGGGCATGTCCAAAGCAGGTCCAATAGTTACAGCAATATCGGGAGGATTACTCCTACTTGGAATAATTCTATCAGTAGTTGGGGCTGGTTCTGTTGCAACTGTGGAATTTACGGACATGGAGTCTGACTTCCTCGAGGCAGGCACATCAACTGAAGTTGTACTCGATGGAGAATATCTTTATTCGGTTTATCTATCCCCGGGCTCTACATGTAATGGGGGATTTTCCTTACAAATAGAGAATTCTCAATCTGGAGCAACCTTTGATGCTTATTGCGACGAATATTGGGACACTACAGATGGGTATGTTTTCGTCGGTGACCTAGACCCACAGCCAGAAATCGGAGAAGGGTGGTCCACTCAAACACTGACACTAACAGCCAACCAAGATTCATATCTTGCAAGCGACATGAGCGCATACGAGTCAGCGGGACTCACTGTGCTTGGAGGAAGCGGTATTTGTTGCCTGGGCTTCATCGGATTAATTGTTGGAATAATCATGTGGATTTCAATGGGAGGGAATAACAACCACGCGCAGCAAGTTGGATTCGTTCAGGCACCTGTAGGAGGAATGCAACAATCCTCTGTTGTAGGGACTGTGGTCACTGGTACGCCAAATTACAACCAAATGCCTCAACAAGGAATGATGGGACAACAAAGCGGATTTGGGCAACCAATGCACCAACCACAACCAGGTGTGAACCAACCACAACCATCACAACCTGTTCAACAAAATCAAGGATATAACGTGGGAACTGTCGGCATGGCAGCTGCAGTTGCAACGACCCCTGTTGCTGTACCAGTCGCACAGACTTTTGCTAATCCACAACCAACAGAGCCTCAAACCGAGACAGGAACTAACGAGTTTATGCCTCCTTTGACAGATTCTGCAACGAGTACTCCCACTTCTTCTGCTCCAGCTGAAAACCAGCCAACAAGTTTCTGGCAACAACCACCACAGGGCGGAGTCTGATTCAGCGATTAAGTTCTGATTGAACCAAGTTCCTCTTTAGGAGAGGTTTGGTTAATTCTCTGTTTTGCGATTTCGCAATATTCCTCGGACAAATCAACTCCTACGAATTTTCTGCCACACTTTTTTGCAACGACTGCTGTTGTGCCAGAACCCAAAAATGGATCTAGAACCACATCTCCCTCAAAAGAATACATCTCAATGCAACGCCTAGGCAATTCTTCTGGGAAAGGAGCTGGATGATTTACTCGACTCGCTCTTTCTGTTGCAAATTTCCAAATCGATTTGGTGTTTGAAATGAAATCATCTTTTGTTATGCTGTCAAGTCTTCCGGCCTCTCTCTCCGATTTATTCCTCGGTAATTTGTAATTTCCTTTCGAGAAAATCAACAAGTATTCATGAACATCCCTAAGACATGGATTTGATGCCGATTGGAAGGAACCCCAAGCACATGATGATCCTGCACTAGCCGATTTATCCCATATCACTTCCCCTCTCATCAAAAATCCAAGTTCATACATTATGATATTGATATGACTAGAGAGGGGAATGTATGGCTTTCTTCCAAGGTTTGCTATATTGACAACCATTCTACCGCCGGGTGCTAGAACGCGATAACATTCAGAAAATACATCTTGGAGCATTCCAAGATACTCTGGCAAACTCAGATTTTCATCATACTCCTTGGTAACGTTGTATGGCGGAGAGGTTACAACTAGATGCACACAATTATCCGGAAGTGGTAGCGACCTTGAATCACAATTTAGAACAATATTTTCGAATTCTTCAGGGAGAGGGGAATAACTGCCAACTTCTCTTTCTGAGACTAAACCATCATACATCCTTGATTGGTAATACATTGAAGAATCGTGATTCTCTCTCTTTGATACACCAAAACTCGAAGTATGGGTTGAATTACGATTGCGAACATTCCCGAAAGTCTCGCTATTGGAGTCCTCGGAGTTCATTAGAGCCCATCGGTTACAATCGATATATGACTTTTCGCGTCATTTAATGGTTGGAGACGCGCGTTTGTGTGTAATGTGAAATTTTTCGAACAGGCGCGGAAGTCAAAAACCCCCAGCCCTTGGCGTGGGTTGATGGCGAGATTCCTCTCCCTCGACGACGTCAACTTAGAGGGGAAGACTGTGTTGCTGAGAGTTGATATCAACTCTCCTCTTGACCCAGAAACAAAGATTTTCTTGGATGACAACAGAATTCGAGCCATTGTACCCACTATGAATAAATTAACAAAATCGAAAGTTGTGATTTTAGCTCATCAATCAAGACCAGGGAAACTCGATTTTACTTCCACTTTAGGACACTCTCGCGAACTGGCTAGAATTCTGGGAAGACAAGTGCAATGGGTAGATGACATCTATGGTGAGAAAGCATTGCAAAAAATCGACTCAATGAATGATGGCGACATATTGATGCTACAAAATGTGAGAATGGATAAAGAAGAGATTTCGGTCAAGGGTGATTTCCAAACACTTGCTGAAACAAAACTCGTGCAAACCCTGAGCGGAATTGCTGATATTTTTGTCAACGATGCCTTTGCTTGCGCTCACAGAGGTACACCTTCAATCGTAGGATTTACACTTTCTCTTCCTTGTATTGCTGGAGAATTGATGAGAAATGAGTTAGAAAAATTATCCAAGGCAATGGACAATCCAGCCAGACCATGTTTGGCTGTAATGGGTGGAATAAAGGTCGACGATTCAATTAACGTAGCTGACAATATGCTAAGAAAGGGAATTGCTGATGAGTTATGGGTCACCGGTGGTGTGGCCAATTTACTGGTTGAAATTTCAGGAACTGATATTGGCAGTGCAAATCATGACTTCCTTGTCAAAGAACTAGGTAAATCGTGGAAAGAAACTGTCGAATGCGCTAAGGGGTTGATGACGGATTTTGCCGATAAAATTCACCTTCCTGTCGATCTTGCTGCCAATGTGGAAGGAAACAGAATTGATCTAGCAATAGAAGATTTACCTATCGAAGCACCCTTATTTGATTTAGGTTTGAAATCAACTGTAAGGTTGAGTGCTGCCATCAAAAATGCTGGTACGATTATCTTGAATGGTCCGGCTGGGGTCTTTGAAATGCCTGATTTCGCACTGGGAACTGTAGAAATGCTGAATGCTTGTGCTGAATCAAACGGATTTGCAGTAATGGGAGGAGGACATACTGCAACCCTAGTCATGCAACGTGGACTAGAGGAAAAAATGGGGCACGTCTCAACTGGTGGAGGCGCTTGCCTGGATTTCATGGCGGGAAAAGTTCTACCCGCAATTCTCAGTCTTGAAACAAGTGCAAAGCACTTCCAAACTTCGATTACAAGAACAATTAGTTTGTAATTTTCCTTACTTGTATTCATATTTAATGTGCTCTTGGCCCAACCATGGGCGAAGGTAATTCGGTTCGATATACCAACGCCGTTCTTTATGATGATAATCTCAACAAGCATGTTGGCGACTTTTTACTGAATCCTGATGGATCTTGGAGATTATCGAAAGGCGACGAAGATGTCTTGAAAACTATAGATGGGTCGAACAGATTGCTCACACGTAGCCTTCAAAACTGGCACACACACTTAGCAATGCAACTGAATGCAAGAGATTTTTCTGATGGTTTCCCCTTGCACAGATGGCTAAATGAGGCAATTTTCCCAACCGAAGCAAAATTGAATTCTGATTTCGTTAGAATAGGGGCAAAATCTGCTGCTGCTGAATTGATAAAAACGGGCACATCTTTTGCCGCTGACATGTATTTTTATCCAATGATTACTGGTGAAGTATTGACTGATGCTGGGATCAGGGGGCTACTCGGCGGTCCTGTCTCAGACTCTGCTATACCAAATCATGACAGCGCAATATCTGCTCTAGATGAACTTGATTCCCTTCTAAAGACAAATAGTAGCGATGACTTAGTTCAATACGCTATTGCAACTCACTCCGTATATTTGTGCAGTGAGGATACTTTGACTAGAGCAAGAGACCTTGCTGCAAAAAGAAATGCTAGGCTACACATCCATGTTAGTGAAACAAGAAATGAGGTTGCACAACATTTTTCCAAAACTGGAATGTATCCAGTTGAATACCTAAATTCACTCGATTTTTTCCAGCCTGGAACCATTTGCGCACACGCATCTTGGGTCAAGAAAAACGAAATTAGAATAATGGCAGAACATGATGTTACTGCCGTTCATTGCCCCTCTTCGAACATGAAATTAGCATGTGGAGGTACACTTTCACTTCCACCATATCTTGATGCGGGGGTTGACGTTAGAATTGGAACTGATGGCGCAGCATCTTCCGGGAATGGATTGAATCTTCTTGCAGAAGCACGATTGGCTAGTCTAATCCAACGACATGATCATTGGGATGCTACACTGATGCCCGCTAATGATGCGTTTTCAATGGCAACCAAAGGGAGTAAAGATTGGGTTGCATGGAATCTTGATGACATCAGAATGAGGCCATTGGGAAGATCAAATAATCGGCATATTGCAAATCTAATCTACAACGGAGCTGAGTGTTTGGACATGTGGGTTAATGGAAGAGAGATTAGGAATGATGGAAAAACGCTTACTCTCAATGAAAAAGAAACATGGACTCAATTAGATGATGCGGTAATGAGTTATTACGACGGCGTGGAATGATTATTCCCTCGTAAAGGCATAGCCAAAGCAAGCACCTGAGAGACCAATAAGAACTACAGCGACAAGCCCAGAAATTCTTAGTTTGACATCATAGTAAACATCAACCGTACCAGGCCCATTGCTATTTTTTTGTCCAAGCCCCGCATAGTATTCTCCATTTTCAACATTCCACGAAAATCCGTCTATGTTATTGTTCTCAATTCCACCAGCAGTTGCTTGGACATCTCTAGAGTTGCACATATCAAAGAACGGAGAAGGGGCGCTCGAACATCGGTCTTTCTCATCCGAATCCACGATTACAAGCCAAATATCTTCTTCACTCCAGGTGATGGTTACTTTGGCAGATACCAGAGCAGGTACTGGATTTGTTGGCAATGGTTCTTCTGAAAAGAAGGCTTGGTCTGGTGCAGATATTGCGGGTATTCCGGTCTCCTCCCCCTTCACGCTGAATCCATTTATTCCCAGCAGTAAAATTACCATAAAAACCGAACCAGCGATAATTGCTATCTTTTTCGATTCCATTTTACTTACCTCAGTCCTAGGTTAAAGAAAGATCACTCTTTCTTTTTGACCGCTTTTCTTTTTGCTGGGGCTGAACGTTTCTTTGGTGGAGTTCTCTTGACTGCTTTTCTCTTAGGAGGGGAGCGCTTCTTAGGCTCCTCTTCTTCATCATCAAAGTCATCTTCATCTTCATCGTCGTCAAAGTCATCTTCAGGTTCTGGTTCAGGTTCTGACTTCTTCCTTCTTCTCTTAGGGTTTACCTTGTTGACTGCAAAAGGATCATCCTCGTCATCTTGTGGAGCTTCTTCCTGCTTCTCCTCTACCTTCTCTTCCTTCTTTTCTTCACTAGAACCAGTACCAGTAATAGCATCCATGTCAAGGTCTCCAGAAGTTCCGATGAATTCACTCATCCAATCTTCATCGTCTTCATCATCCTCACCCTTCTTCTTTTGCTTAGGGCTCTTTAGTGATGTTGAGATTACCATTATTGCAACTAACATGCTTAAGACCGCAACGCCTGATGCAATCCAAACAAATAGGAACGGAGGATCGCTAACACTCAACTCTTCGTATACTGGCTCTGGAGGATCTGCGACATTTACATCATACTGGCACAACAAGGTTCCGTCCTCATTGTAAACACACAAATCAACAATGAAAACTACTCTCTGAGTGACCCTATTTCCTGCTGAATCCAGTGCTTCTAATTCAACTGCATGTTGGTAACCTGGTTCAAAGAGTGCTGATGGGAATTCCATTTTTGTGTATACTTCTGAGCCATCTTCGGAGGTAGTGAGGTCTGTGACATCACCCCAAGGTGCTGCTTCCGACTCTCCTGGAATCCCATACTTGTAGGTGAATTTGTATCTGAATGATTCAATTCTAACATCATCTTGTGCTGAAGCCATAACAGTGACCTTTTCACCAAATAGGTACTTTGAGCCGTCAGTTGCTGTAGATGGAGAGTATATGTTGAGCGTTGGCCTGTTGGAATCGACAAATCTCTCATTATAAGTTAATGTGATTGAATTTCCACTAGCATCTACAACATCGAATGTGAACACAAGATTACCTGATTCAATGCTGCTGTCAATCGATAGCGGCATTGAATAAACTGGTCCTCTGTCAGGGTCATTTAGGTTGTCACTTAGCATAGTCATTGTTTCTGGTTCCTCTGAATACAGTGTACCATCAGACATTGTGATGGTGACCTCAGGGCTTAAACTTAGATATTCATTCAATTCCAGTCTGATATCATACTCGCCCTGAACTAGCGAGATGCTGTCATAGATAATACTTGATTCATCAGCTATGGATACCTCTCCAGTAGGCGCTCTAGTGTCTTCTAATACTTCGATCGCATTTCCACCAATACCAGGATAAATCTCGTTGTTTAGATTTCCAAACCTATCTTCTGATACTACTGCATACCAAACGTTTCTTTCCAAATCTGCCTCAATAGGAACATTGCTCAGGAATGTGTTAGGAGATTGCGGAGTCTCGACAATAGGTCCATACAAAAGTTCCCAGCCATCTTCTTCAAGTGTTGAGGAAGAGATGTTTCCACCGTCAAATGGGTCCCCGATATTTCTGTAGATGTAATAACTCTCTCCATCTTCATTTGCATCATTTCTCCACTCTACTCTTGTTTCAAGCGATTCTCCGGCTGACTGACCGCTGAGGATATTTGGAGGGTCAGGAGAACGAGTGTCTTCTGTAACTGGACCTGCTGTATTGTTGACCAGTTGAGTGAACTTGTAAGGAGTCGATAAATGCTCATAAAGTGCTTCTGTTACTACGAAATAGAACGAGTTGTCTCTTTCTATTCCATCTTCGAGAATTACATCGTAGTATTGTACGCCATCAGTTGTTGAGCCAATCCAATACAATGTTTCGTTCTCTCTGAAATCTTCTCCTGGAACTGGGTAATTAGACCAATAGATGTGATACCTCTCGCCCTCTACACCCAATTGATCATTCCAGGTAATCCTGGTTGTAGAATCGCCAATGAAAGTTGCGACAACATTGTCTGGCTCGGCAATCCAATTGGTGAAAGCATCCTCAAACACTGGACCATAGCAAGAATTGGGATGAGTATCTTTGTTATACTCGCCGTAAATATCGATTGTCACAACGCAGTAATATGCTTCCCCAAGCCTTCCATACGGCAGATTGTATGCGAACTCCTCAACTCCTTCGTCAACTGTTGCGATTAATTGAACTCCGGACTGAGTGGTGTTATTGAAGTTGAAATCGGCCATGTAAATCCTGTAACTTTCACCATCTTCACCTGCAGCATCTCCCCATTCAATGGTTGTAGTTCCAGTACCTGATCCGTTGTTATCATCGAAACTTGCAATGACGCTAAATGCTCTTGAAGGAGGAGTATTATCCTCTCTTAGTGAATCTTGCATCGAGTTTTGCGATAGGAATCTTACGTCTTCATAATCTATACCTGGACCTGAATAATTTGGCAATAAGTATGTAATTGAATAATACACATTGCGGTCAGTGTTACTTGGAATATCGTATGTATAACTTGAGATGCCTGCTTCCAATTCAGCAATAGGTGCGTGTTGTAGTGTATCCAACAAAGCTTGTCCATTTGCCCTTGAGATTGCGTATGTTGTTCTCCAAACTCGGGTCTTATATGCATCATCTCCAGTTTCAGGAAGTATAGGATTTATGTCATTGTAGTTAATCCATGTAATCGTGGTCTGGCTAGTTGAACCCTCGAAATAAGCTTGTACATTGTAAGGAGTTTGAATTGGAGTTGTTACTTCATCAACTGGTTCATATAATTTCGAGGCGTTTACATCCAACGTATATTCTTCAGTTCCATCAGCCAAAACTGTTGTAATTGCGTAATAGAAACTACCGTTTACGCCGGGCGGAACTAAGAATGATATGCTATGACCGGGGTGTACTCCATTTATTCCTCTACAATCAAGAGGGCTTGTTGACCCACCGATTGATTCGGTGGTGCATGCACTGGTATTTGCGAAATATTGCAAATTCATTATGTTAACAGCGTCAATAGGAGAAGAAGATCGATAAACTCTGTATTCTGCAGCAAATAAATCATTTATATCGTTCCATAATTGGTTGGTATTTCTCCACGTGATTGTGGTTGTTTCACTCACAGGATCAAATACTGCGTTGATGTCTTGGGCTTGCATTACTTCAGGTGCCCCTTGGTCTTCTGCAACTACTGAATTTACTGGAATTATTGATATCAAAAACAAGCAAACCAACATCAGGCTCACTCTCTGATTGCCGCGCATCACAATACCCACCAACGAGGTGGTACTATTTCTGTGTTATGAGTCCTTTCCTCACAATTGCAAATAAAATGCGATTATTGGACTACCTAAATAGTG
Organism: Methanobacteriota archaeon; assembly: GCA_002718195.1. Classification (GTDB taxonomy): domain Archaea; phylum Thermoplasmatota; class Poseidoniia; order Poseidoniales; family Poseidoniaceae; genus MGIIa-L4. The sequence goes on from PBDU01000010.1 coordinate 68,524, forward strand.
CTCACTTAGTCGTTTTTTGGTTGCTCTAGGGGTTCATCAGAATCAATCTGCTTTATTTTCTTACTAGCCTGTGCAAAACGGACTAAAAATGTCCAAATTCCTCCGAGAGCTGAAATAAATACCATTGCACTCAAGGGATTAATTGGAATCTCAGTAAACAAGATAGGATAGTACCCAAAATCCAATTTTCCAAAGAATAACATCACGGACATCAAAATGATGCTGATTAAGGTCAAAACGGTTCGGTCTGCTCGACTAAATCCTCGATAATTTCTACTTCCTGCAACCGCTTGAGCTTGTGTACCCATGTAAGAGCCTAGGAGTGTGAAAAATGCTGCAGCGAAACCCAGTGTGAGATTGTTTACAAAAATGCTAGCAGACAGAGCTACAACCCACACTCCGTCTAGAACTCTGTCCAGAGTATGATCAAGGTAGTCTCCCCATCTGGTAACTTGGCCTGTCGCTCTTGCAACTGCGCCATCTAAGCCATCAATTACCATTGCAACAATCAGTAAAAAAGCACCCAAGAGCAGCATGAATCCGCCAGTAATGTCTGCACTTGCAAATGCAATACACAATCCTGCTCCAACTCCAAAAGGTAGTGCAAGCCATGTTAGCATCTCAGGACTCAGTTTAGATGCTATTCTGATTAGTGGTGGAAGTATTGCCTCCCATTTTGAACGTAGTTGTTCTAATGCCATGCTAACCCCTTCGTAATTCCTAAATTGACTCAACTGTTATCATTTTGGGGTGAAAAATCAAATTTAGCCAAAATTAGGTGGCTCCTTCATCCAATCAATCTCTATTTTTTCATATTTTGAATTTGAAATATCAAGAGTTTCAATAAATTCGCTAATTTTCAATACCAAGTCTTCAGTGTTTGATTTTGTTGCATCCACTTCCAAAATCGGTTTTTCCGAGCCGATTAATTCCGAACAAATTCCAGCAATGTACTCCCATTCTGTATTTGCAATGACCTTTTGATTACTGTACCCTCTTTGTGATAAACGTTCTTTCAACAATGAGGGGGAACATCTGAGAATAACGATTGCATCTACGTCTAAATGATGGCTTAAATGCCCATCTATGAAATCAAATTCATCTAGGATAGCAACTTCTGACAACTTATCAATGTCTACGCTTTTTGAATCAAATTCGGTTTCTAAGGGACCTAAACACGAGTAGGCTTTTGCAAGGTCTAAAACACTGGTCACTCTAAATCCAAGGTCGGATAGATTAGTGCAAACGGATGTCTTGCCAACCCCAGGTGAACCGGTAATTGCTATGACCAGGTTTGTCCCTTTTTCACCCACAACACCGCTAAACCGACTCAACTGTTAAACATGAGGACTAACTTTACCATATCCAAGGGGATGAAAGTGAGGGATACTGCTGTAGCGATTGTTTTGATGACTACTGAACCAGGCAAAGAGGTTGAGATAATCGATCAGGTTAAGTCGATTAAAGAAGTGAAAGAAGCAATGGTTTTGTTTGGCGAATTTGACATATTTCTCAAGTTAGAATGTCCCGATTATGGGCTCCTATCCTCAATTGTTGTTAACAAGATAAGAAACATCGACGGCGTAGAGACTACAACGACTATGACAGCAACACCTTGATACTATATGCATAGGTTTCATTGCTTAGGTGTGTCAGGAGGAAACGGTTGCGATGTTTGGAATGGGTGAGCCAGGTCAAGCATTACTGCAATTAGAGAGATATCACAATTCAGGCAGAGATGAATTAGCAGAGGTAATGTGCTCTCAGTTTGTTGAGAACTTTCTATCAAAGAAATGCGATGTACAAGAACAAATACACCTTGTCAAAGGATTAAGATTACTTAGTTCAATTTACTTTGCTAGAGACAAATTAAAGGAAGCACAAAAAACACTGTCAAGCCTGCACAAACGCAGAAATAAACTCCACAAGATAATTGAGAAAGAAGCCCCTCAACTACTTGAAAAAATGACTTCACCTGCCGAGGACTACAGATTACAAGGCAAAGTTATGCAAAAAGCAGGCAAACTTTCCAAAGCTGCAAAGTCATGGTCTATGGTAGCAAAATTTGAGCCGCTGCACCTTGCTGGGTTATGCGAAGCTGTGTTATTTCTAGGGCCAGAAAAGGGCAGAGACAAGAGGCTCCTTGATGCAGTAAATCTTTCAGGTCCAGTTATGAAAATCGGGGATGTATTCAGGATTGAACCGGAAAATAAGGCTCACATTGGGGAAATTGCCCAAAGTCTTGTAATTGCTTTGCGTAAATCTAACTCGGGCGATTGTAAAGTGAAGGCTGATTTAATTGAGACTGAGATTCAAGCAATAATTTCAGGAGAACAGGCTGAAAATGCAAGGCTTCAGGCTGCAATAGACAAATTAGACGTGAAAGTAGATTACTATGAGTATGGATAAGTAGCGAGGGATGGATTTGAACCATCGATCTCCGGGTTATGAGCCCGACGGGATATCCAGACTACCCCACCTCGCTAACCTGCTCCCGAGTATTGCCTGTTTTCAATCCTCCGCTTGCTAAAATATGTCTTCAAGTACCATATTAATAGATGGATTCTTGAACTACACATGCACAGAGGATATCATGAAACAGTTCTTGATTGCAAATTATGCTGTTGTTCTGCTCCTTCTAGTTAGCAGCCTATCTGGCTGTACCAGCGATGATGATGCTGGAGGCTATGATGGACCGATTAACTTGGTGGTGTACTATGATTCTACATCGGGATTAATAACGGAAAATACGCAAGGTGGAACCCAAATTTCCAGTGAAGATTACTCTATTGAGTTTGATTTTTCAAATTCTTCATCGGATAAATCATCGATCAGTTCCTTCTTTGCTAATGCTGGAGATGGTTCCAGTGATATCGTGGTTGATGCTGCAGATTCTGCTCAAATTTCAATCACTTGGGCTACACATGGTCTATTCAATGTGACACTTGGTGCGATTGATGAAAATGAGAACACTCATTCAATTGAAATCAAAGTAAGGATAGAAAAAAGGTCTTGGCACAATCAGACCAATACCAATAATCCACTTGATTATCAAATAAACGCAGCCCCAGATAATGACGGTCCAAATCCAAAATCAATTATTATCAAATCTACAGTTGAAAACCCATCGAGGCAATTCACTCCTGGATCTGATGTCATGGTTTCGTGGAGCGTAAGTGATGGCTCTGGTGAAGAAATTGCATCAGGAAACGCACAAATAGGAGATGGACAAAGTGAGACTTGGGAATATGTTGTTATTGATGTAATGCCAGAGACATACACCTTGTCTATCTCGAGAGACCAAGGAAACGACAATTTAGACATTCAAAATGATATACACATCACCTATGATGCTGCAGAAAGTCCCTCCAATCCTTTCGATGAAATCTAATCTGAATATGAATTGAAAATGAATTGAAAATGAAAATCAATTCTCTGATTGAAGAGCAGTAGTACATTTGTAACTTAATTATTGAGATTGAAAGTAAACTGAATCTGAAATTAAGGGTCTATCTGTCGTTAATAACTGGTTGGCTATTCCGAGTTTTGTTACGGAGTGAAAGAAATGCCGACAAAAGCGAAGAACAAGGATACAAAAAGCAAGAATGAAGACCTTCCTTTAACAGAGGAAGCACTAATGGAAGAAGATGAGGAACCACAAGTTACCATTGAGGACTTACCTGGCGTGGGTCCAGCAACCGCTGAAAAACTAAGAGAAGCAGGTTTTGATGAGTTGTTGGCTCTAGCAGTTATGGCTCCTGCAGACCTTGCAGAACAAGCAGAGTTAGGTGAAGCAGTATCATCAAAGATAATTCAAGCAGCTAAGAAAATGGCAAACATTGGTGGATTCGTTTCTGGTGAGGCACTACTTAGCAGAAGAAGAGAAGTACAGAAGTTGACAGCAAAAGTCCAATCAATAGATGATCTACTTGGTGGAGGATTTGAAACACAATCATTAGTAGAGGTGTACGGAGAATTTGGTTCCGGAAAGACACAGATTGGACATCAACTAGCAGTTAACTGCACTATGCCGCTAGAAGAAGGTGGATTTGATGGCGACATTTTCTACATCGACACAGAAGACACATTCAGACCAGAAAGAATTACTCAAATGGCTAGAGGACATGGATTGGATCCAGACCAAGTGCTTGGGAGAATACACGTGGCAAGAGCGTACAACTCTGCTCACCAAATGCTATTAGTTGATGAAATTAAGAAAATGAGTAAGAATTTCAATGTCAAACTGATAATTGTTGATTCCCTTCCCAGCCACTTTAGAGCTGAGTTCATTGGGCGTGGAATGTTAGCAACAAGACAGCAGAAATTGAATAGACACCTGAAAGACTTGAAGCAACTAGCGGATGTAAATAACGCGTTGGTTTTGGTTACAAACCAGGTCCACTCTAAGCCTGACGCTATGTGGGGAGATCCAACTAAGCCTATTGGCGGTCACATTTTGGCTCACGCAAGTACATTCAGACTCTACTTAAGGAAAGCAAAGGGTGGAAGAAGAATCGCAAGATTGGTCGATTCTCCGAACCTTCCAGACGGTGAATGCGTCTACCAAGTAACAGAAGAAGGATTGAGAGACTGATTGGCTAAGAATAATCACCTCCAAAATCGTTTGATTTGGGGGTTACCCATGCGGTATATTCAAGATAGAATTTGGTACCATAGGAATAATGCGCCATCTTATTGAAAGAGTTCTCGAAGTCACCGAAGAGGAAAGACCTGTTCCAGTGATATCAGAAGGATCTGATGCTGAAACGGAATTACAAGCCTTATTGGAATCCTTACAACCAAGAATTCGGGTGTATGGAGTTGGCGGTGCAGGATGTAATGCTATCAATCGGTTAAACGAAGAAAAATTGTTTGAAAATTCATATGTTGACGGATATGCAATCAATACTGATGCTCAAGCCTTACTAATGTCAACCATAGAAAATAAGGTTCTGATAGGCAGAACTGCTAGAGGACGTGGAGCTGGAGGAGATCCAACTAAGGGAGAAGCTGCCGCTTTAGAATCTGAAAATCAACTAAAGAAGATAACAGATGATACACAATTGGCAATAATTACCGCAGGAATGGGAGGTGGCTCGGGTACTGGTGCTGCCGGACATATTGCAAGGCTCGCAAAACAACAAGGTGCAATGACAATCGCTGTTGTAACCTACCCGTTTCAATCTGAAGGTATGCTGAGAAGACAAAATGCCGAGTGGGGGCTTGAAAGATTACGAGAACATTGTGATACGATAATCGTGATTCCAAATGAAAAACTACTAGAGATTGAAGGAGTTAAAGACTTGCCACTTGCATCTGCATTCAGAGTCGGAGATGAACTGCTTGTGAGATCTATTACTGGAGTTGCAGAATTATTGACCACAGACGGCATGGTTAACCTTGACTTTGAGGACCTTCGTAGCGTAGTCAATTCAGGCTCAGGTGTTGCTATGATTGGATTGGGCTCAGCAGATGGACCGGGCAGAGCAAGAGATGCTACACTTGAGGCACTACATTCTCCTCTACTCGAATTAGATGTTACCGACGCTAGAGGCGCACTGATAAACGTTGTAGGAGGGGCCAGCCTTACACTTGGAGAAGCAGAAGAATGTGCTCAAATCATCAAAGAGAAAATTTCCCCGCATGCTAGAATAATATGGGGTGCGGCTGTCAACGAAGATTTAGGGGAAGAGGTCAGAGTTATGCTCGTGCTCACTGGAGTAAAATCTGAACAAATTCATGGTTCTAGTGAGAATAGACAACTAAAGAATCTAAAGAATCGACATATAGAATTCGTTAATTAGTCTCTGGTTGCCCAAAATCCAACTATAAGCAACGCGCTAATTCCGATTATTCCAGTAAGCAGTTGTCTATTGCCGTTAGATGATGATTCTGTATTTTCAGACACTTCGCCTTGGTAATTTACTCCAGGGATTCTTATTTCAAACGAATTCCAATTATCCCCAGTTTGTTCATTATTCCCGTTAACTGCATTTGCATGAAGCCTAAATCTGGTTGTCTTCGAATCGTCTTCTGGTGAAACCCAAGTAACGTTCCAACTCAATTCCGATGCATTCGTATGTGTATAACCTTCCTCATACTCTTGTGGAGCTCCCAAGATCTCTCCTGAGGAAACAATTAGTCTGAATCCACCCCAGTTCTCTACTGCCTCGGAATCTCTCTCTACATTTGATTCTATGACTAGAGACAAGTTGTACTGAGTAGAAGATTCGTAAGCCTCTGGCAATCCAAATATGTCGACAACGGTTAGTTCATCTGCGGCCCCGTGGCACAGACAGCCGTTGTTTGCAGATTCGCCAATGCCATCGGGGTAGGCAACAGAAAATGGCAATGACATGAGAGCAAGTAGAGTCAGCAATGTCAGCGCTCTGCTCATGTTGGTTCATTTTTACCCCATGAGAGGTGTAATATCATGTTTATCATTCCAAATTTGACATGATAATGGTTGGTTCATTTTTGACGACATTACATATATTATGAAAACACGATATGGGTTATGTTTGACGGTGGGGCTGTTCAAGAGGTTGAATTTGAGGCAGATGAAATTGATGTCTTTAGTGAACTAGGAATAAACTCAAACACCAAGCAAAATGAGACTTTTAATGATCCATTGATGTCTTTAATCGAAACAGAAGATGATGATTCTAGCGAAACAGTAACGGAAGAAGAAATTGTTGAAGTCGAAGCATTAGAAATACCTGAAGTTGAGCCAGTAGTAGAAATAGAGGAACAACGTGAGTCTAAATTCGATAGACTTGACTCAAGATTGAAGGCTGGATTTTTGAAAGAAATAATTGCCCAGAAGCTTGTTGATGAGCCTGAAAATCACACTAATCCAATCACTACTGCTCCTAGGAAGATGATGTTAGTCAAGGATAGTTTAATTGTCAGTTTGCATGGTAATGTGGCGAGATTGGAGATAACTCTTGAAGATGAAAAAGGAGCGTTACTGAAACCTCAATCTATAATAGACATAAGCACAGGTAATCCAATGCCCTCCTCTATGGCCTCTAAACTACCAATCTCATACAGACCTATGGCTAGAAATCTCAACAAACTGCTTTGGGATTCTTATTGTGCTCTGAAACAATTGCTGTCAAACTAATCCTGGTGAATTACCAACTTCCAATCCTTCTTGACTTCAACCAACATGTTTGAAACCGTACAATATGTTGTGTGACTTTTTTCAATGAGCCTTTCCAAAAGTTTTCTTGGCACATCGCCTTTGATGTGATAAGTCATCATTATCTCTGTGAAAACCCTTGGATGTTCACTTCTCCGCTCCCCTTCCATATCTATCCAAACATCACTAAATTTCCTATCCTTAAGCCCGGTTACAATATCTGCTAGAGAACAGGCTCCTACGGTTTGGAGGAGTAATTGGACCGGGTTTGGCCCCTCCTCCCAATCCATCTTTACTTCTTGACCCTTGTCGTTGATTCCCACCATACTTGATGAGCCTGTCCACTTAACTGAAGCCTTCATGAATGTTCCTCCGTTCTTTTGTTTAAAGACTATATCACTAAAATTCTAAAAAAATGATATCGGTTATTTCTTGAAGTCTAGCCATTTGGGTGAGTCTGAGCAACATGAGCGGTAATCCTATTTCAATGAACAACGGCAAATTAGTTATTCCAAATGATCCAATTGTCTACTTTATTGAAGGCGATGGAATTGGCGTAGATATTACTCCTGTTATGATAAAAGTAGTTGATGCTGCTGTAGAAAAGGCATATGGAGGAAACAAAAAAATAACTTGGGAAGAGGTTCTTGCCGGTGAGAAAGCATTCAACCACACTGGAGAGTGGTTACCTGAAGCAACACTTGATGCGATGAAAAACGGTCTAGTTTCAATCAAGGGACCATTGACAACTCCCGTCGGGGGAGGAATTAGATCTCTCAATGTTGCACTAAGGCAAAAACTGGATCTCTTTGCATGCGTAAGGCCGGTAAGATGGTATCAAGGCACACCTTCACCAGTAAAATCTCCAGAAGATGTTGATATGATTATTTTTAGAGAGAATTCAGAGGATGTTTATGCTGGAATTGAATGGGAAAGCGGAACTGATGATGTCAAGAAAGTAATTGATTTCTTGAGAAATGAGATGGGAGTAGACAAAATTCGCTTCCCAGAAACAAGTGGAATCGGAATCAAGCCAATCAGCAGTGAGGGAACTGGAAGAATTGTCAGAGCCGCTTTAGATTATGCAATTGATAATGACAAAGATTCTGTAACCTTAGTTCACAAAGGAAACATCATGAAATTCACAGAAGGTGGATTTAGAGACTGGGGATATCAAATCGCAAAAGAAGAATATGGCGCTGTAGAATTAGATGGTGGCCCTTGGTGCACATTTGAAAACCCAAAAACTGGATCGACTATCACTGTCAAAGACGTTATCGCTGATGCAATGCTTCAACAGATAATTACCAGACCTGCTGAGTATAGTGTTCTTGCTACAATGAACCTGAACGGCGATTACATCTCTGATGCCCTTGCTGCTCAAGTCGGCGGAATTGGTATTGCACCGGGTGCAAACATAAACTATGATACTGGAATTTCAATTTTCGAAGCAACTCATGGTACTGCTCCAAAATATGCTGGTCAAGATAAAGTGAATCCAGGCTCTCTAATTCTATCTGCAGAAATGATGCTGAGGCACATGGGGTGGACTGAAGCTGCAGATCTGATTGTTAGCGGAATGGAATCTGCTATCTCAGCAAAGACCGTTACATATGATTTCGAGAGAATGATGGATGACGCAAAACTACTCTCATGCTCAGAATTCGGTGAGGCTATAATCAATTCAATGAACTAATCAGATATTATTCTAAACCATTCAAAATTGATTAAATTGGAGATTCTGAATTCTGATGAAATCAGTTTTTAATCCAATCATTTAGGGTTCTACTATCCTTGATTACACCAAATCCGAAGTTCTCTTCACACGCTCTTGCGACCATTGTGAAATCACCATCTCTAGTTGCGATAAGTATCGAACCAACCTCCTTTAGCGGTTTTTGAGCGAGGTTTGAACAGATTTTCATCAGTGATTTATCACCCAATTCAGGGTAAATGTCATCTCCATCTAATTTAGTCCTTAGAGGAGTATCCCTCATTCTCTTCATTTCGGTTAACTGCTCATAAATATCCTTATGCTGAATCAAGAAATCATCAACTAACTCCCTCGCCTCCGAGTTATCAGATTCTTCTTCTAAGCGTAGATCATCTGGGGCCCAGTTGTTGTAATCTTTGAAAATTGATTCAACCATTTGGGTGATTGAACTTTCTTGCATAATATCATTCAGAAGTTCTGGGTCGACCATCACATCATCGAACTTTCTCATAATATTATCAATATTATTTACGAAACCACGCATTTCTTTCTTTACTATATCTGGCAACCATAAGAAAACCCTTCCTTCTTCAGCCCTGTACTTCAAAACCTTATGGAATTGACCGCGCCCGTCAAAGTCAAGTGAAACCTCTCTAGCCATTGACAATTTATCGTTGAGTAAATCGAATAAAGCATCGACTAAGACATTTGTATCGACGATAATTAACGGATTTAAGGCTAGATTTTTCAGATATCTACGAGATCTAGTTGGTATGTCCTCTTTGTACCTCGCAAACAGTGTTTTCTCAGCATCGATAATTCTTTTCATCTCTGATTGTCTGAAATTAGAGGTGCGGATTGCCCTTTCAATGAAATTTAATCCATCTACTGGTTTCTCTTCACATACATCTTTTGCGAATTCAAACAGATCCTCTGCCGTGCCTGAATAAATTGTGCTCATAATTTGATTGAAGGTTTGTTCATTCGACGCTCTAGTCTTTCTCCTTCTACTGTTTGTGACCGATGATAGCGCTGCCATCACTCTTCCTTTGAACGGTTGCTCAGGAAGAGGTCTTGGATGCTCATCGGCATATGTTTTCAAAAGGTCGAGATCTTCTTCAGAAAATGTCGTTCTAGTCTTGTTAATTAGTTCACCTTCTTCGTTTTCCTCGACATAATGTTCAACTTTTCTAACGTGGTTCTTGACCAACTTTGTAGCTTCTTCGGTTTTCTTTTGAGAAGCAATATAGGAGACGTTAATGTAAAGTTGGAATCTCTTTGTTATCGCTGTTTTTAGAGATGGATGATTCTTCAATAATTCCACTGCTTCTTTCCATTGTTCTGCAAATGCTAGATGAATCAGTGATTTTCTGTACAATACCATGCTATGTTCGTAATCGAATTCCTTGTGATCTCCCGCTCTTCTGTAATCTCTTGCAGCGTTTAACTCATCATTTTGAGAAGCAGCCAAAGCAGCCCTCGCTAATGTATGCCAAGGCGACAAGGGATCATTGTTCTGATACCATGAAACCAATGCTGGCAATCCTATGTCGTGCTCCAAAACTAAGTGTCTTGTGGTATGAATCATTCTGGTTGGAATATTTTCTCTGGTGAGCATATCGTTAATGGCATTCAAGTTTTTTTCATCAATATCCCCGTTTTGTAGAATCAGGTTAAATCTTGATAACCGTAGGGTATCGATTACTTCACAGAATAAATGATATGCTATTGGGTCAATGCTGTCGTTTTCTTTTGCTTTCTCAACGCTTGCTAGCAATTTATCCATTTCCTCGAATTTTGTGAGGTTACTTGCCCCTGCTTTGAGTGATTGTCGTATGGGCTTGAATGCCATTGCACCAACTTTGTCCAATACTTCGATAAACACACCATCTTCGACATCCACGCCTTCCAGTAATCTGATTAGGTTTGTAGAAAGTTCAGAAAAATATTCTGGTGGGTCTACCTCAAAAACTGATGAGAGAGCAACTTTTCTGCTATTTGTCATGCTAACAAATAGGTCATTTTCCCTGCCTGCTGCTAACAAATGTGAGACCAATATTGTCTCCCATGGATGTGAATTAACGAGATCAGAATATTCTGTAAGTATTCTTGCTGACCTCCTAAGATTCATTGTTCTCATGAAAATCGGCAAGGAAATTGTCGCGTCAGGAAGGTCAAGTCCTTGTTCGGAGTCTTGAATTAACCTAGCTGATTCTGCTTTAAGTTCAAATCCAAGAGAATCCTCTTCCAATAGAATTCTAAGCCCCACATTTGAGATTCTTGGAAGTTGTAATTCTAACCATCCATACGCGTCAGAGCCAAGTTGATTCAATAATGGTAGTAATTCACCTAGAGATTCAGATGATTCCAAATTTATTTCATTCAGTGCTTCTAGTGCCTCAGACTTTTTGTCTTCATTGCACAAAGCCGTAAGTTTCCACCAATTCAATTTCTCAATTACTTCTGCTGATACATCCAAAGAAGAAATCAAATCTAATCCTTGGATTAATTTGCTAGATTCTAAAGTCGATGCTTTTTCAGACGGATTCAGCCAAGCGAGTTGGAGAATTCTAGTGTTTAATTCATCGCTTTCATCAGATGATATCGCAGTTATGAAATCATAGTCCTGACCTGTTTTTATCAAGTTCAATAATTCAAACTTGGAGGCGAGTTTATCATCTGTTTTGCTTAATTCTTTTAAGATATCATCCAAGTTATCACTTTCAGTTTGAATTGCTAAAATTGCACTCAGTGAAGATAAATCTCCGCTCAAGTTTAGTAAAGAATCATCAGGAGCTAATCTCCTTCCATCCTTTAATTGACCTTTTAGTGCTGCAAGAGAAACTCGGCTTTTCGGGTCCTCAATGGATTCTTCAACGGTATTGATGAAGGCGAGCAATTTTTTAGAATCATCTCCAGAAATCCGTGCTTTCGATAAATCCACCTTTGCTGCCTTAGCCTTCTTACTTGCTTTGGCTTTTGGGAAGGCAGCAAATTGTGCGAGTAATGGAGTTTTTTCGCCTAGTGCTATCCATGCAGGGTGGACTCCTTTTTCGAGACACTCGTTTCTCAACTCTGTTTCAACTTTGTTCCAGTCATCTTCCCATTCATCCTTGTTCAATTGCTTGTGAATTAAAAGAGATGCAAGTCGAAGAGCAGTGGATCCTGTAATCGGTAGAATTGCTTCTTGAGCAGTAGGTATCATTGAAACAGGATTAGATGCATTTTTTGAGCCAGCACCTCTCCTTCTTCGCCCTCTGCTCATCATAGGGCTAGCACGTGCAGGCGAGTTGTTCTCATCCTCATCATCTGCAGGAGCTTCCATTTCGGCAAGTCCGATGTAGAGGAAACCTCTCATTGGGTCGTCTAGTAATTTAAATTCAGATGTTCGTGCCACTTGTGCTCGTCTTTTGAATTCAGGCATTTTTTGCCTAAACCCGGCATCGAGGCATGTGGCGAGATAGGATTCTTGCAATCTTGTCCCCCCGTTATGGTCCTCGCCTTCATCGCATGTCTTTCAACCCACCGCCTTCAAATTATACCCTCGCTATACCAAATCAAAAAAACCCATTCACTGTAGTATTGCTGGGTAGGGCAATGAATCCATTGAGTATATCTTTACTCCTAGTTCATCCAATCCTTGCACTGCTCTTGATTTATTGGATTACAATCCAGTACGGATGGAGGAAAAGAAAGAAAGTGGTACCAAAAGAAAATATGGAATCTGAGAGAGACAGGCATGCCAAAAATGGGAAAATAATTCTCTGGTCTGCGATATCAATCTCACTTTTTGCAATGGTTGCAAGGGCTTTATCTGGTATCATAGAAAATGGAGATTTTACTTCCATGTTGATGCCACAAAGCCTGCATGGATGGACAGGTCCAATAGGACTGATTCTTTTGGGCATAATGAGCAAATATGGAAATCAAACACACAAATCTATCCACAATAAACAAAAAAGTGGCAAATTGAGAATGAAGCACGGAAGGGCTGCTGACTTCATTATTGTCCTCGGTGCAATTCACGCATTCTTAGGATTCCTCTATACTTTCTCAATCTTGACCTGAATATTGTGTCGTCAAGAAATAACCCGATTTAAATAACAAATTTTACCGGGGCACCCTATGGAAGGCGTTACTGACCCTGCTATGCTGGAAGACAAATTCTTCTACAAAATGGGTCTAAAGATTCATGACCTTAGATTCGCTGTTTTATTCTTCTCGATTATCGGTATGTTCATGCTTGGCGGGTTGATGGCTACAGGAGCAGAATGGGCTGAATCCTGGGGTGAGGGAGATCTTGAATCCATACAAGCCGGCGAGGCAATTTCTGAGGCTTTTGCAAGCGAGGACGATGTTTCCTATGGTCCAACCTTCACTTGGTTAATCGGGCATGAAAATTTCAATCATACAGATTCACAATGGCAAAATGACACAATTCTTGCACTGGAGCCTTTTTCCAGTCACAAACATGCCACTATTACATATTCTTGGGAACGTAGTCCAGCAGAAATTGATGATTTTGGAAGAGATTTTGATGGTACCTATTGGGCAAAAAACACAATTGAATTCGATGTTGAAAGGACTGAAGCGAAGAAAATTTTCTTGGAGCTTAGGGAAGATGTTGATTTTCCTGATGGATACGAAGATTACTCCACCGCTGGGATTGCCGTTGATGCTACATTTGATGATAGAATAAAGAATGATTTAATCAAGGCTGAAGCAGTTTCTGGACCACTTTCACTGATAATTTTACTCTTGGTTTTCGGCTCGGTCGTTGCTGCATTTTTGCCAGTAGGTGTTGGTTTATTCACAGTCATATCCGCTCTAGGGGTAACAATTTGGCTTTCAACGCAAATTGAAGTTACAAATTATGCTACAAACATCATTTCATTGATTGGGATAGGAGTCTCAATTGACTATTCCCTGTTCTTGGTAAACAGATTTAGAGAAGAAATAGCAAGAGGGAGAGATATCAAAATTGCTACAGCAATGACGACCGCGACTGCTGGGAGAGCAGTTTTCTTCAGCGGTTTAACCGTGGCTATTGGACTAATTGGATTGCTATTTTTCAAGAATACCACATTACCATCTTTGGGAATTGGTGGAACTCTTGCTGTATCGATTGCAATGCTATACTCAATTTTGACCCTACCCGCAGTGCTATCTATACTCGGTCACAAAGTGAACAAGGGTAAGGTTCCGTTTGCTTTTACAATGGATAACGATGAAGGGATTTGGAAGAAAATCGCTACCACTGTCATGAATAATCCCTGGGCTGTGTTTATCCCTGTTGTCTTGATTTTAGGTGGAGCTGGTGTTCCATTCTTATTCGCAGAATTTTCACTTTCTTCAATTGAATCACTACCACCCGAGGATGAAGCAAGAAGAGGAATTGAGATTATGGATGAAGTATGGCCGGAAGATTCTCAAAACTCCATCTTCATCGCTCTTGATTTCGATGGTGACGAGCCTACTGATAACGCCACACTATCTGCTATGTATGACCTGATAAGAGATATTGAAAAACTCGATAATGTCAAGTCTATCTCTGGAATTGCGCTTCCAGATTCTGCAATGAACAAGTCCTCAGTACTTGATTTTTGGAGTACTCCAAGCGAATATTTACCAATTGAATCTCAATATGCAAGGCAAGCCCTTGCAGACAATTTCCTCGCTGAGGATTTCACCTTCATCTTGGTAGTTATAGACGGGACTGATACTTCTGTAGAGTCTAGAGAGTTAACGGTAGAAACCAGAGAATTGGCTGGCAAGATGATAGAAGAATTGAACACAGGAGATGAAAAATCTGAGAAGGTTGGTGGTTTTCCTGCTTACAATCAAGACACTCTAGATGCGATTACCAATAATTTGCTCAAGGCTATGCTTTTCATATTCGGGGCTACTACTGTCCTGATCTACATCCAGGTTAAGTCAATTCTAATTCCATTCAAAGCAATTGCAATGAACGTTCTTTCTATCAGTGCTTCCTTCGGAATGCTTGTATTCGTATTCCAATGGGGATTCGGTCAAGAATTGCTTAACTTCACACCCCAAGCAATCGATGCAGGAAATCCTGTAATCATATTCTGTATAGTATTCGGACTGTCAATGGACTATGAGGTACTCATGCTTTCTAGAATACATGAAGAATGGGAAAGAACTGGAGACAACACATTAGCTGTTGCAAACGGACTGCAAAAAACTGGCAAATTAATCACTGGAGCAGCCGCTATCATGGTGGTCGTATTTTCTGCGTTTGGACTCTCGAGTGTTGTCGTCTTGAAGCAAATCGGATTTGGACTTGCCCTTGCTATATTTATAGACGCTACTTTCGTTAGAGCATTGGTAGTTCCAAGTGCAATGCGATTGATGGGTAAGTGGAACTGGTGGTCACCTAAATTCCTCGGTGGAAAAAGTATGCATGTTACAGAAAGTGAACAAGAATAGTCGCTAAATGGCTAATTCTGTCTCTCTACTTTTCCACATTGACGTCCAAACTTCTAAATTTCTTTCAAGATCCATTTGATTAAGTTCTCTGTCTTCGATTTGGAAATCTTGTGAGATGGGTTGAATTCTGCAGCCGCAAGCATTTGCATGCCCTCCCCCTGTGGCATCTAATTTGGTTGCTAGAAGCGATAAATTGTATTTGTCTTGACCGTTGGGGAGAAATGAATTGGCATAAAATGAGGCTGATAAAGCGCTTTTTTCTGCATTATCTATTGCCCCACCAAGATAACCATGAGTAATACAAACCGCATCGGCACGAGAACCTGCGTAAGCGGTAACTAAGTATCCATTTGTCCTAATTCCGGTTTCATCCAAACGACAAATTGCGAGTCTATCAACAATCGTGGTTTGCTCTTTAACTAATTTAATCTCGGTTTTACGAGTCTGTTTTGCCTCTTCCAATACCTCAGATACCCATTTATCTTCACAAATTTCTGTTATCTTTGCTCCAGAAATAATCAATTCAAGGACGTGATGCATGAACTCTATATTTCGCATTCCCAAACATCTGCTCAGTCTAACAATTGGCCCATCAGCCAGGAATTCTTCAATACTGATTTGCCCTGAATCTAATCTATCGACAATCGGCAAAATTTCTTCAAGATGTGAAAGGTCATGGGATTCGCTAATCAAATCATATGCTAACCTTGCAGCACTAGGAGTAAGAGACCAAGAAAAAATTCCACCACTATCAATAAACTCATCTTCAACAGATTTTGAAGGTTTATTTGTCAAATGATGATCTAGATACCAGCCACAATTTGGATGAAATGGCAAATCAACTATTGCGCAAGTTGAATCAATAATTTCCCTCATTGACTCGGAACGAATTAATGCAGGATGTGAGAAAATAACTTCAATTGATGGATTTGCAATCTTCAATGCTGCTGCTGCACAAAGTCCATCCATGTCGCTATCTGCGACGACTTTAGTGATGTGTGAAAAATCGATATTTACTCCTCCAACATAGGAACCAAATGCAATTTGATGAAAATAATATCGGACAAAAAATTAGCGTAAATGACTTCAACGAGGTTTTTTTCGCCGACAACATGGAAACATCCTGTGGGTTGGTTTTGAGCAATCTGGGAAGCATTCTATTGCTACAATATCCACAGGGTCATTGGGACCTTCCAAAGGGACATGTGGAAGATGATGATGAAGATCATATAGCCACTGTTCGCAGAGAATTAGAGGAAGAAACAGGGATTTCTGATGTTGAATTCGTGCCTGGTTTTTGTGAAAGAAGCGAGTACTCATACAGACACAAAGGAAAGAAAAATGTCAAGCAGGTGTATTGGTATTTGGGAGAAACCGAGAGAATAAGCGTCAAGCTTAGCCGTGAACACAGAGGTCACATGTGGCTTGAATGGGACCAAGCATTAGAAATGCTAACTCATGAAGAAACAAGGATCGTAGTTAAATCAGCAATGAATCACATGAAATCAATAGGAAAGTTGTAATTTGATTCCGTTTTCCGGAATTATTCCTCGATTTCTTGATACATTATGGACAAACATCTATAAGGGCTAAGGACTAATTGTAAACATGGAGAACAAAGGCAAAAGAATTTCTCATTACATGTTGTTTGCATTAGCAATATGGTTTTGTGCTAACTTGTTGAGTCAGTCTGCATTCATGGCAATATACGGAATACCGTATGATGCGATCACATTACTCAAGAGTCTTGGACCCATATATTACGCAATTATGCTAGCAGAATTGCTTCTCTGGGTTTTCGCCGGTGGATGGTTAATCAAGTGGTTCACTGCTAAATTATCTGCCAATCCGAAGCCCGCATGACATTATTGAAGGAAAAAATAGTGTTAAGAAATCATCTCTAATCTTGGAAATAAACCGATTTGTATAAGTGTCTTCTGTGCTGATGTGATATCGTGAAAGAAGATTCAGACGATATCATCTTCAATGGACGACCTATGTTGCCAGAAGATCTCAATGAAGGTGATTCTAAAGTAATTGAACTCCCGTCTGGATGTAAAATTGTCTCAATAGAGGATGCACGCTCTACACTAAAACAAAACGTGAATCACATTTACACATTGCAAGCATTTCAAGATGATGTCGAAGATTTAACCGAAGAATTAGACTATTTATTAGACAAATACGAGGTGACACATCCGTTTGTGGTAGAGATTGCTGATTACCTTGCTATTCAAGTCAAACAATGGCAGAGCATTACTCAAACTATCGAGCAGAATGGTGCTAGAATTGCTTCTTTGGATCCTGCAAGATTGGAATGGTATGGAGTCGTTGACGGCAAAGTTGCATTATACTCATGGCAGGAGGGAGAATCTGATATCGAGTGGTATCATGCGATAGATTCTGGATTCCCCTATAGAAAACCACTCATAGAAGCTTAATCTGGGAAACATATCCGGAGGGTATCAAATGGTCAAGATAACACAGGTCCACACAGGCGGTGGCGATTCTGGTGATTCTTCTTTAGTCGATGGAACAAGACGTAGCAAAGCCGATATTCGATTTGAAATGGTTGGAACTTGTGATGAATTGAACTCTATAATTGGGATATGTTTGATGGAAGTTGCAAGACTTGAATCTCTCCATGAAGATGGAGGTCCGAGAGGAAATGTCCCTCGAGTTCAAAATTTAGTAAACCTCGCTTTGACGAGAATTCAAAGTGAATTATTTGATTTAGGAGCCGAACTTGCATGCCCTGCAGATAAGATTCCAGAATACATGCAATTAATAGGAGAACACCAATCTTCAGTTCTACTTTCTGAAATGGAAGAAATGCTGGAAGAATGTGAACCATTGACTAGTTTCATTTTACCTGGAGGGATTGGACCAATTGCGCATTTCCACCACGCTAGATGCGTCACTAGACGGTTAGAGAGAACTATGGTTCATTTAAAAAATCAAACAGCTTCTGAAGTTAGTGATATTTCTTTGCAATATGTCAACAGGTTAAGCGACTGGTTCTTTGTTATAGCAAGATTTGTTTCAAAGAGAATGATGGTTGACGAGGTATTATGGCTTCCACTTGGCAAGAGAGGACCAGAAGAAGGAATCTCGGGAATTCTTCGTGAGCAAAGAATGAACGACGACTTTTCAGGGCTGTGATTATTCAGATTCCTTTATTGAATTGTTTCTTGGACTAATTTTCTCCAAGGACTTTTCAACCGCTTCAATGAACTCAGGGGCAACTCCATTTTCCCCACCCGCATCGAGAAGAGCATCACGCCAATAGGATGCTTTTTCCTCTTCTTGTAAAAATACGAAAATTCTCTCAAGGGCTAGGTAAGCCATTGGGTTAAGATGCTCTTCTTCAATATCCCAGCCCTTCTCAAAACATGCAATTGCTCCATGGCTGCCGTGTAATTTACCTCTTTGTAGCGCAACCATCCCTGCTTGAGACCATGCAAGCGGTAATTTTCCAATCAACAAACCACGGAATACAAGCCAAGTTTGGCCTCCAGCGATTACAACGATTGCAAAGAACCCCGAGAATTGTTCAAATTTTGTCAAGTCACCCCAATAAGTAGCCATTAATGCAGCAACAGAGACGCTGAATATGGCGCCAGAAAATGGTGCAATCAGTACATCTCTTCTTGTAATACCCAAATGGTAAACACCGGCTATC
This sequence comes from Methanobacteriota archaeon, assembly GCA_002718195.1. Lineage (GTDB taxonomy): Archaea > Thermoplasmatota > Poseidoniia > Poseidoniales > Poseidoniaceae > MGIIa-L4. The sequence continues at coordinate 87,514 of PBDU01000010.1, forward strand.
AGACCAAAGGATCCTATTCCTGCAATTAGTGCAAGATGAAATTGTATTTCCACGGGATTTGGAGCTGTCTGTCCAATAGCCATTACTGAGGCAATGAATAGAATGATGAACGAAAATCTCCTACTCGGCTCTGGAAATGGTTGTTTACCCGAAAGATAAAACAAGGAAATTGCAAGGGCAAATTCGAATAATAGCAGAGTTATTGTCCCATTCTCAGAGTCAAAATACATGTCTGCTCAAACTATCCCAAAATATCATCATTTTTCAGTTCACGCTTCAAACCTTGTGATAGTTCGAACCCTTGTTAATTTCAGTGGCTCTGTAAATTTGTTCAACCAATACCAGACTGGCAAGTTCATGCGGCATTGTCATTTTGGACAGGGACAATCGCACATGATCATCGCGCTCAACTCCATCCCAGCCTTGAGCAGGACCAACTAAGAAATGAGTATCTTGGCTGGATATTTGTTTGCTGCCTACAAACTTTGCAAAACCAACGGAATCAAATTCTCGCCCTCCTTCATCGAGCAGAATTTTTTCTCCGGTATCGGGTACCTTTTTTATGAATTCAGGGGCACTTAATTTATCAGAATAAGTTAGTATTTTCAAAGAGATAGAGGCTAGCCTATCCTGGTATTCGCCGATCAAGTTAGAGAGGCTTTTATTCTTGGTTTTGCCATGAAGATGAACTACCAATCTACCCATGTCTTCCCATGGAGGCCCATCTATTGATTTTGTTCCCAATCAGTGGATACGGCGTTGTTAGTTCCACAGGTTTCAATAAACAAGAGCATCAAAGGCAATTCATGGGATGGTGGCCATTCAAGTCAAAGGCTTCAGCGCCACGGTCAAATGATCCAATAAGGAAAGACACTCGTACTTGGCTAGAAGAATTACAGGAAATCTGTGAAAAGAACTTTGACAAACCGGAGGAAGCAAGGCGAATAATTAGACAATTACAGGTCGAGTGGAAAGATGCTGTGGAAGCGAATATACTCGACAATACGGCTGCAGAGGGTTTGCAAGCGCGTGCTTTTAGATTGTTAACTTGTGATGATGATGTTTGGATGGAAATGCTTGATGACCTAGATTTTTGGAAAATAGGATGGCGTCCATTCGCTGAGGAAGAAAGCGAGAATTGAAAGACAACCTTCTTTTGGGGATAGTTATGAGTCAGTCACCAAGTCTGCACATGTTACAGACCTGCCCATTTTGTTGGAAGGTTCGAGGCATGACAGATTATCTGAAAATTGATGTCAATCAGGTTCAAGTAAACGCCATGAAAACGAAAAAGGAGTTGGCATTTGCAGGAGATTGGGGAAAAGTCCCAGTTTGGACATCGAGTTCAGGAGAAGTCGTAGTCGATTCAACCCCCATTTTGAAATATATAGACAAAGAGCATTTTGATGGAAAAATATCTGCCCGGGGAGACGAAGAAAAAAACGAACAATGGCTGGAATGGGCTGATACAAAATTATCCAAAGCAACTGTTCCAATATTGTACGGAACGCTTGGTTCAGCCTTCAAAACTACGATCAGGGTTGCGAGACTTGAAAAATTTGGTTTCATATCTAGAAGGTTATACGCATGGGCTGGCTTTCCAATTATGTGGGGAATCATAGCAAAAAAGAGAATCAAAAATGATGGAAGGGCTCCAAAGAAATTATGGCATGATTTACTGGATGAATTCACTGCTGAATTTGAGAAATCGACCTTTTTTGCTGGAGATGAACCGGGTATTGTGGACTTTGCTGCTTATGGATACATGAAATCCATCAGCCCTTTCCCACAATTTGCACAACTTACTGATCATGCCAAAGGCATGAAATGGTATAACTCAATGGAAAAAGCAACGTCATGATGAGGCATTCTTATGCTGACTGAAAAAAATCAAATCCAGATTCATGGAATTGATTTTCTAAAAATTGAATCGGGTTTAACCACTGTTGGAACCGACAAAGGCGGCTGGGTTTATGCATCCAACCGACCTAAACACGAGGTATCAATTCCGGAGTATTTCATAACCAAAAGCGTGTTGAGCGCGCAACAATTATCAAACTTAATTCCTGAACTAAATTCATTGGATGAAGGACTGGATTTTACTGGTATTGACAAAGATGTTCGCGAGCAAATCATTGGGAAATTTGCGGATATTATCGAGCAAGGATATGAGGTGAGGGCTCCCAGCATCGGTGAATGGAAAAGAGCCCATGATCTTGGAATGATTTCAAGTTCTCCAAATAATGTGGAAGTCCTAGCAGACTCTGCATTTAGCAATTTTAGGGGCGCTCATATGGATGGCAGTCCAAGATTAGAAGCTATGATAGGTCCATTATCTTCACAAAAAGCCGGATTGCAAGTTCATCCTAGAAATCAAAACGAGTTCGCAACAAGTGCAGTCCCTCAAGACCGAAGACTAAGAAATACATCACTAAGACTTGTAATATCTCCAAAGAGAGAAGTCCCTACTCCTAAGGTTCCTAACAATTCTGACTTTGCAAAAAATGTCAGAACTGAGTTGTTATGTACTTTGTTTATCGGAATTATTCCATCGTTTTTGATTCCTGTTTTGAGAGGATTTGGAAGTTATGCAACCGAAGGTTGGGCTAACTTATTATTTGGTGGAATAGTTGCAGGGTTTGTAACTGGTGCGGTCTGGAGACCAAGAAGACCAACAGTGAAGATTGAAGATGCAATCAAAGAGTAATCAATTCTCTGCTTCTCTTGAAATTTGTTGCCAATAAGACTCTCTTCGAATGCACTCTGCAACACACAGAGTAGCCATGTTAACAATATGCCTGACACCGTTTTGCCTTGCTACTAATTGAACTGGTTTTGCCATTCCTTCTAGAATCGGGCCTGTTAATTCTGCGTCAGCCAAATTCTCGACCAACTTGTAAGCGATATTCGCTGCCGCTAAATTAGGACACACTAGTACATTGGCTGGTCCATCAAATTCCATAAATTGGTACTCTTTTTGAACTGTTGAATCCAAAGCAGTGTCAGCCTGCATTGGTCCATCGATTATGAGTGATGGGTCCAGTTGCCTCGCAAGTTCAATCGATTCTTCGATTCTTTCACTTCTTAGGGCGCGATTGCTGCCAAAGTTGGAGAATGACAACATAGCAACCTTTGGCTCAACTCCAAACCTTCTTGCAATTTTAGCAGTTTGAACCGCTATTTCAGCAAGTGTTCTTGAGTCGGGATAAACATTCACTGTTGCGTCTGCAAGGAAAATTAATTTTCCTTTAACCGACATCATGTAACAACCTACTATGCAGTGAGCATCATCTGCTTTACCGATTACCTGCAATGCTGGCCTGAGTACGTCGGCATAATTTCTGCTTACACCACCAACCATTCCATCTGCATCTCCAGATTCAAGCATTTGGCTTGCAAAATATGGTCTTGATTTCATCAATCGAGCTGCGTCGACTAAGGTCATACCTTTCCTAGCTCGATTTTGGAACATTGCTTCCGAATAAACTCCCTTCCTTCTAGCATCGTTACGAGGATCATAAATTTCACATTCAAAATCAAGACCAAGTGAATCCTTCATTCTCTTAATTCTCTGAATTGGACCAAGTAATATCGGCATGCATATCTCTTGTTCTGCTAATTGAGCTGCAGCACGAATTACTTTCTCATTATCTCCTTCTGGGAAAACTATTCTCTTCTTTGTACCTCTAACTTGATTCATAACAGATCTCATGACGCTATATGATAGCCCAAGTCTTCCTTCAAGTTCTTCACGATACTTTTCCACATCAAATTCTTCAGGAGAGTATTTTGCTATTCCCTCATCTACTGCTGCTTTTGCAACTGCACTGGCTTCCCAAATCAGAACCCTTCTGTCAAATGGTTTTGGGATAATGTAGTCTGGTCCGAATTGCATTTTCTTACCATCATATGCTGCTGAAATATAATCAGGAACTGGTTCTTTTGCTAAATCTGCTAGCGAACGAGTAGCGGCCATTTTCATGCCTTGGGTGATGTCTGTGGCACTAACGTCTAGCGCACCTCTGAAGATGTATGGGAATCCAAGAACGTTGTTGACCTGATTGGAATAATCTGACCTTCCGGTTGCAATAATCGCATCATCTCTAACCTCTCTTACCTCTGAAGGAAGAATTTCTGGTGTTGGATTTGCAAGAGCGAAAATTATTGGTTTTTCAGCCATGCTTGCAACCATTTCTTTGGACACAAGCCCTCCTCTTGACAAACCTAGCATTACATCAGCACCCTCTAGGGCATCTGCTAACTCTCCGGGCTCTCTATCATGTGCATATGGTGCCTTGAATTCATTCAGTTCACCTGCTTCTAAGCGCTTTTTGGTGACTATTCCTTTTGAGTCTACCATAGTGATGTTAGATTGTTTAACGCCTACAGCCACATAGTGATTTGAACATGCGATTGCACTAGCTCCTGCACCTATGACAACTACCTTTAGATTCTCTAATTTCTTTCCTTGGATTTCTGCTGCATTCAATAAAGCAGCCGCTGAAATGATTGCTGTTCCATGTTGATCATCGTGCATAACTGGAATGTCGGTTGCTTCCGATATTCTCCTTTCTATTTCAAAACACTCTGGTGCTTTGATATCTTCAAGGTTGATACCCCCGAATGTCTTTGAAATGTTAACAACGGTCTTGATGAATTCTTCGGGATCTTTAGTATCAACTTCAATATCGAAAACATCGATGTCTGCGAATGTCTTGAGCAACAAGCCCTTTCCTTCCATCACAGGTTTACTGGCCAATGCACCGATATCTCCAAGCCCTAGTACAGCAGTTCCGTTTGATATGACTGCAACTAGGTTACCTTTACTAGTGTACAAATTGGCTTTTGATTCATCCTCTGCTATTTCCAAACATGGATAGGCAACACCTGGCGAGTACGCTAAAGACAACTCATGTGCAGTTGAGTGAGGTTTTGTAGGAACTACCTTGATTTTTCCTCTCGGCTCGGCAAGGTGATACTCGAGCGCTTCTTTGCGAAGTTGATTCTCTTGATTTTCCTTGGACATAGTCCCGCCTCAAAGTTTCCCACTAGGTTTAGTGTTTGAGAGTTGTGTGAGAAAAATGGCTAAAAAAACTGATTTGAAAGTGAATTATCCTTTAGCAATTGCAAAAAATATAGAGATTACATACAACTATATCAAGAACCGTCATTCTCAAACTGAAATTATGGAGAGGTCTCGAATTATTGCAACCATCGGCCCAGCGTGCGATGATGTTGAAACCTTAGTCGAGATGATTAACGCTGGAATGGATGTTGCAAGACTAAATTATTCCCATGGGGATTTTTCAGGCAAAGCAAAGACCATCGCTAATTTGCGAGAAGCTGAAAAAATTACCAATAAACCATTGGGCTTACTCGCTGATTTGCCCGGACCCAAGTTAAGATTGGGGCGATTTGAAGGGTCGATGGAATTAGAAAGAGGAGAAGTTGTAAAACTGGTCTGTGGTGTTGCCAAAGGAGAAGCAAATAAGCAAGCAATTCCAGTTGAATGGAAAGGCTTGAGTTTAGATTTGAGAATAGGGGATCCTATCTTGCTTGCAGATGGGTTGATTTGTTTAGAAGTCCTTGAAAGTGAAAAAAATGAATTTGGAACAATTACTTGTAGGGTCGAGGATGGTGGTATTCTCACAGAAAGAAAAGGAATTAACGTGCCAAGAACCTTGGTGAAATTACCTGCAGTTGGAGAACATGATATTGATTGTCTAAATCATGCCTTAGAGATGAAAGTTGATTTCGTAGCCGTATCGTATGTTAGGTCTCCTAATGATTTAGATCGTGCTAAAGAAATAATCGCAGAGGCTGGTTTTCACACTTGGCTTATCTCAAAAATAGAGCATCCGGCTGCTGTTGATCAGTTAGATGGAATCGTTGAAGCATCTGATGCAGTAATGGTTGCTCGTGGCGATTTAGGAGTTGAGATACCATTTGAACAAGTTCCCTTGGTGCAAGAGAAAATCATCAACTCCTGTTTACAGAGAGGTAAACCAGTAATTGTTGCAACTCAAATGCTGGAAAGTATGGTGAACAATCCCAGACCGACCCGAGCTGAAATTACCGATGTTGCTACTGCTATCAGGCAACATACCTCTGCTGTGATGTTGAGTGGTGAGACCGCATCAGGTGACTATCCTGTTGCAAGCGTTCAGACAATGGCAAAAATTGCTACTGAAGTTGCAAAATCAATGCAAGAATTGCCTCAGCCACCTGCACTTGCTTCCTTCACCTCCACAAGAGCAATTGCTGGTGCCGCTGCCAGCCTAGCCAAAGATGTTGATGCAGATGCTATATTGGTTGCAACACAGCATGGAAATGCTGCTAGATTACTTGCGGCGTACAGGCCCAAGACCAAATTATTTGTATTTTCAAGTAGGGAAAGGGCTCTAAGAAGGACGACACTTCTTCCTGGTACACTAACCATACAAATCGAAGAAGAAAATAGAGCAAGGTCAACGATTCAAAATGTAATTTCTAAGTGTTTGAATCAAGGTTTATTGTCAAAGGGAATGAAGATTGTGGCAGTGTCTGGTTCCCCACAAGCAATAACAGGAAGAACTTCCACAATAAGGCTGCTTGAATTGGGAGAAAACGGCACACTGAGAGACCTTATTTGACATTGGACTCATTTTTAATATCGAGACTTATTTCATCAGACATGGAGTTCCTTCAAATATGAAGATACTGCGCTGAACAAATATGAACTCTACCCGCCTTGGGAAGAAAGACTCCGCCCTTGTCAGCAAATCAGTTGTCCTGGTTGTTTTGATGGTGTTATCAGTAGTTGCACCTGTGGGCATTATTTCACCAGTTTCAGCCCATAAAGATCCAAACAATGTTGTTTGGCCAATGGATGGTCAAAACGACACTGGGTGGATGAGATTAGATGCAACGGGTGCTGACCAAGCTCTAGGAACACAAGCAACTGCTGATTGGAGTGTGGAATTTGCTCCCGGAGCGGTTTTAGAAAATGCAACTTTGCAAATTAGGGTAGATGGTGCTCAAGGATTGGAAATCGAAGAGCCGTTGCTGGTAGCATCGGATGTTGGACTCAATCTATTCGACTGGAGGGGTAATGGAATGCTAGGTTCAACTGGTGCATTCGATGCAGGGAAAACTGTTTCAGGTAGGCTGAGCCCTAATTCTTTCACCGGAGCGACATGGACATTACCAAGTGGTTCACAAATCAATGAGTTAGTCGTCGAGGCACTTGCCCCAAGTGACCCAGTCGTTTCTTTATCACCGCTCACCGCTTATGTTGGAGGGGAAGCAACGCATCCTGATGATGGAAGATTATATGTTGGAATTGACCAAACTCTGGCTATGTTGGATGCTAATTCAAATCCAGAAATTATTGATCTTCACGATTTTGAAACCGAGGGTTGGGTGTATGACGTTGAGGTAGACCAATCCAGAGATAGCGTTTATGTTGTAATGTCAAATGGTGACTTGTTCACGGTTTCTCTTTCTAATTCAACCGTTAAGCAAGGACCAACAAGTGATTTAGGGGTTGAGGGGGATTATCTAACTGAAGTCCTAGTCAGCAATTCAAATGATTTGTATGGAGCAGGAGTGTATGGATTATACCTTTGGGATGATTCTTCTTCCTCTTGGAATCAACTCATCGATTCTTCCGTCGACAGCGACTGGGGAACAGGAATTGTACCGGATATGACTGAGCTCAACGGCATTTTGTATGTCTCAGTCTACGGAGTCGGGGTTGCAAGATTTGATGTTAACACTCAATCAACCCTCAGTATGCTATCGACTGCTAATAACTTACATTCAGATTTAGTTTACGGATTCCACCACTCCAGCAATCACCTTTTCTTTGCCTCATTGGATGCTGGCGTCGCTAGGTACGACTACAATAACGGGTTCTGGTTGGCAACATGGAATTCAGGAAATTGGTTGGATAGTGATTATGTTGTATCAATTGACCACGTTGGTGATTCGCTGTTTATCTTAGCAGATTCCACCCTGCACATATACAACTTAACGAGTGGTGTATTTACAACAAATTCTCCGATTAGCAATTACGGTTTACTACAAGACGGTTACAACCTAATCGCATGGAATTCAAACGGCGCAAAATCGCCATCAAACGATATCATGCTTCTAAGCGATGGCTCTGGAGTGATGGTTGAATTAGACCCTAGTGCTAGCACCCTAAAAACTGGCGAATTAATAATCGGAAGTGGCCCAAGCAGTGCAGAAATGCTCGATGTCGTTCAGGTAGGAAATACTGTTTATGTAGCAAGTTTCACGATTCTTGATATGTTCGACACAAGCACATCAAGATGGTTTGCTGCAGTACCATTCAGTAACCAAATCACAAAAATAGTTTCAGATGGGAATTCGATTTTTATAGCCGTAGAAACTGAGGGAATATATGAATTGGATTTAACTGGTTCGACAATAAATCATTGGACTACAAGCGATGGATTGCCAACAAATGATATTGCTCATATTGCCGTATCAAGCGACAACATAGCGATTGTCCATGAACAAGGTAGCGTTTCAATTATCAATTCTAGTTCGAATTCTGTGTTTAAAACAATGGATTCAACCAGTGGTCTTGAAACAAGTAACCTTGGAACAATTGCATTATGGAACGGTATTGCTCACATTGCAACAGAAGACTCTGGTGTTCTTAGGTATGATATCAACAATGATTCTTTCCTATCGCCTTGGATTTCAACAGGAGTGAACGGTGTTTCGTACGCACCAATTGCGGTTTTGGGAGATGTGGTTCACCTCGGACTACCTGGCTACGGAGTTGCAAGAAAGGATATGAGCACTGGCGACATACTCGATCCTCTAACCGAAAGTTTTCGCATTCCCGTGGGTACTGCAGTCCTACCTTCATCTAACGTATACTCTCTGGAAAGCGCTGGCTCAAAGATTCTAATCGGAACTCAGCAGGGCGCAATTAGTTGGGATGGTAGCAGTTCAACCTCCTTCTCTCAAGGAAGTAGTTGGACCACAAGGCCAAGTCAACACTTTGATTTTGAAATAGATGGTCCGGACCTTTATTCGGCAACGAATATTGGTGTGTGCAAATACACATTAAGCAACGTCCAAATTGACGATTGTTTGAATGTATATGACGGCATGCCTAATTGGGCTACATACTCAGTTGGGGTTAATTCCACAAACGTCTTTGGAGGAACTCTAAGTGGGGTTGGAATAATTGACAAATCCAGTTTTACCGTAATTGATGAATGGACTGCTGGGTCTGTGACAAATAATGCTCCAGTTACAATAATCGATGACATTGCCTACATCGGACTGAACGGTATCGGTGTTGCGAGATATGAAATCTCAACAAAGTCATGGTTGCCAACTTGGACCGAATATAGTGGCTCTCCATCCGGCAATGCAATTCTTGATCCCGGAAATGGAGACGTAACTAGTTTGGTTGCTGATTATGGGCGAGTTGCTTCTAGTGTCTCCAATCCCCCAAATCCAGAACAAATATGGATAGGCGGAGAAGATGGTTTCCAGTTAATAGACGCAATAAATGGAGATGAGTTGTATGATATAGAAAAATCTGATTCGTTGTATGTTGGCAACGGTAACCCGTTTGATATGGTCATTTATGGAGATACATTATACTACCATCAAGCACAATCCTCTGACAACGTTTTCAGAATCGATGTTGGTAACTTTAGTGGGCTATCTGCTCTGGATGCCGGTCAACAAATCGGCGAGAATGGGGGAGATATCTACGGCATAGACGTCGTTGGAGACATGCTGATGGTCGGCGTTGCTAGCGGTCAATGGTGGAATACTGATGGCTCAGGTGGTATAGCACAATGGAATCTCTCCACAAATTCTTGGGAAGTAAACATCGAACCTATCGGAGCAGTGAATCGCGTTACTGCATATGAAACCTCCACAGGGGCTACTTTTATTTCGTGGGGCGAAGAAAAATTGCAATACTATTCAGCCTCTGGAGCAATGATAGGCGAGTGGACTGATTCAACTACATACTCACTTGAGTTCCCTATCAGAGAGATAATCGAATATGATGGTGAAGTTCTATTTGCAGCTGCTGATGGAGTTCATAGATTTGATGAATCAACTAGCGGATGGTTAAGCACATGGACTCCCGGTTCAGGTCTCCCGTCCAACATAGGAGAGGCAACTTTTGAACTTTGGACTGATGGTACAGATTTGGTTGTGGGCAGCGCTGATTTCGATAACTTTGGACAATTCAGAGATGGTTTCATCTCGCATTTAGATTCACAAGGAAACTGGAATACCTACGATACTGGCAGTAACGGAATCCCAGATGGCTACCCGATTTCTATGACAGAGTGTGGGGGTATACTGAATATTGCAGTTTATCCAAGATTCAGCAATGGTGGTGTTGCAAGAATTGATCTGACTACAGGAAATATCGGGACCTCATTCACAAGCGGGGTATTAGATGATGATGCTCCTGGATCGGTGACTTGTGACCAAAATGACATCCTATACGTCGGATACTATAGCGATGATGAGCCAATTAGCAGGTATTCTTACTCCACATCTTCATGGCTCGCAGATATCGATTACAATAACAACAGAATCCCAAGCGATAGAATTTGGTGGGATACTCTAGAATACGGCAATGGAAATCTGCTTGTTGGTCATGCAATTGGAAATTCGGGACAGAACATCGTAGGAGGTGGATTGAGTATAATTCCAATCACTGGAGGTGCTGCTGGAACTGCTAACGTGGTGAATACCGGCTCTGCTATCACTTCCTTGCAAGCGACCAGTACAAAGTGGTTGATTGGGCAAGCTGGCTACAGTTCAGGCTATTCACACGTTGACTATCTTGACCAAAACGGCATCAACCCTGAGTTTATTCTGCCTGGTTTGGTTAGTGGTCTAATCACAGAAATTGCTGGAAATAGTACACATGTTTGGGCAGCCACAACAAGTCGCTCATTCCAAACTGGGGTCCAAACATCTTCGGGTATCCTTCAAGGTACCAGATTAGCCAATAATTCTGTAGAGTGGACAAACGGATGGTCTTTACCAGTACCAACTGAAGTCCGTTCAATGGACCTTATTGCAAACACCCTCTACCTTGCTACATCCAGTGCAGGGCTGATGACGCTGGACCTGACCAGTGGATCGTTTGCGGTAGTTCCAAACTCAATCCACGGGTTTATGGATGGAACAATAATTGTGGGAGATGAGATATTTATCGGGCTTCAAGGCACCTCTGCATCAAGTGCTGGTATTCATGCTTACAATCTGACCAGCGGTATATTTACGCACGGGAAATTACTTGCCGGATTACCATCGAATACCATTAATGCATTTGAGACAACTGGAGGTATCACTTACATTGCTACCAATGTAGGTATTGGAAGATATGATGAATCAAGTGCAGAGTGGTTAAACCCAATATCTACGGCTAATGGATTACCGTCTCAGATAGTCGAAGATTTGCTATTGGACCCTGCTGATTCCAATCTAATTTGGATTGCTACGCCTGCTGGATTGGGAATGTATAACATCAGTAGCAATACTGTCACACAAACTTTGACTCAGCAAAATTCTGGAATGGCTGGAAATTCTGTATGGGCATTGACATCAACTGTTGATTTGAACGGTGCCTCTACTATATTCTCTGCACATGACGGAGCCGGCTCGGAAAGACCTGGGATTTCTGAGGTAGATAGTGCATCCACAACTGTGGTTGATACTCACAAATTTGACCAATTGCCAAGCAACTATGTAACCGCACTAACCGCTGATTGGTGGGGAGTTCACATTGCAACCGATACTGGACCTGTGACTCACTGGAATTCTGCTAGCGGAGACTTTGAGGATGGTATTGCAAATTGGCAATCTAGTTCATGGCCTATCATCGAAATGTACAGTGACGGAGATGACCTAATCGCAATGGGAGAAAACGGAGTCACGATTCTTGAGGCTAGAATGGCTGGCCATCCAGTTCAGAAGACTATAGCATTGCCAGATACTACTGGGATATTCCTAGGCTCGGATTATCTTTGGATAACAACCGCGACAGATGGATTGTATGGTTATGAAACAAGCACATCTTGGCCAATGGTTGACAGGACATTCAACAGAAGAGCACAACCACTCAATGTTGGATTTAATCAAATCATTACCAACATTACGGAATTTACCCATCCTGGAACCCAAATACAACTTGCTGATTTGAGTAATACGGTTGCCCTAGACCAAGATTTGGGCGTTGCTGGAGTTCATGGAATTAAGTTCCAAGCGGTACCACTTACTTTCTCTTCAAGTTCTTCAGGGAGCGCAATATGGACAAAAACCGTTCTGCTGAACTACAATGTGACTCTAGACTTGTCTGAAGATGTTACTTTCTTGTCCTCGTTACAATCTGCTGTAGATAATGCAGTAATATTCAACGGCAGTAGTTTTGCTAATTTCAAGTTGTACTCACCAAGTAACGGCTCGATGGAAGTGCGTTTAATCTATGACTGGTCTAGAACAGAAACGCCTGTTGATGGAGTTTCATTGTACGACCGACCTAATGATGGTGGAAAAACACTGACAGCAAACTGGACCACAGTTCATGATGAAGATTTTGCTAGATATTTGGTCTTTGCAAAGCAGGGTGGATGGGTTTCTGCCCCAACATCGACTGATTTGATTGGACTGAACCCGGATGCAGCAATTGCAATCCATTCAAGAACCCAAACTGACATTACTAGTGCTCAAGGACAGCCACTAAACGATGGATTGGAGTACCAAGCTGTTGTAGTTGTAGAATACAACGATGGAAGGCTCGGAGTACCTAGCCAACCATTTGGACCAGCTACGCCAACAGATGAAGTTCCACAACCTCCAGTATGGGCTACAGCAATTCCAGATGCCTCGGGACAAGATGGGGATTTAGCCATAGAATGGGAAAGATGTGATGCTTACGATCTATCATCCACAAGGATTTATGCTTCAACTTCATTGATTACAGACGCTAACGGGTTGCTTGCTGATTTCGATATTGATATCAGTCAAGGCAACTCAAGTATCATTTCGTTGACGGCTGGCTCGCCTTATTGGTTAGCGTTCACCTGTGTTGATGAAGCCGGTCAAGAAGACAAGGCAAATGCAACAATAATTGGACCTATTGTACCAACTGGTGGAATAAATGACGGAGATGCCCCTCCTGCTCTAGAGGATGTATGGGCAATCGACACTCCAGATGATGATGGGGGAAGAGTCACTATCGGCTGGACTCCTAGTAGCGCACCAGATTGTGCATTCGTCACAATTTGGATGAGACCGGTTTTGAATAGCGAAGATGCTGCCGGAGAACCACCAGTTCTTAATGCAGAAGATTTCTTCGAAGCAGGAGTTGTGGAAAATTGTGAAGATAATTCCACTATCGTTAGCAAGTACAACCAGATTCCGCTCGTTGATGGGCAACAGTACTGGATTGCTGCTGTTGCTAGCGACAACTGGCTAAATTCAGACCCTGCGAGTGCGACTGTTCTCTCTGTCACCCCATGGGCAAATTCTGTTATCGGTACTGCCCCAGACAGGCTTGACGACGTTTATGCGTGGGACCATCCAAATGATGAGGGGACCGCAATTGATGTACAATTCCCAACCTCTGATGCAAATGATTTCGAATTCTACACAATCTGGGTACTGGATGAACAAATTGACGATCTAGGACCATTGTTTGACATAACTGGAACGGATTCAACTTCTTGTGGCTGTTTAGTCATCTCAAATCAGTTCATTGATGAAGAAAATAGCCCATATCAACTCGTGATTACTTCGGCATTGTACGGACTATCAAGTCTAGAAAATGGCGAAGTAGATCTAGAAGTAAGAGGAATTAGTCCAGATACAGAATTATTCGTTTACATCACCGTACACGACAACAAAGGAAACGTACATCTTGATGATCTAAACTTTGCATCTGTTACTCCAATCAACAATCTCATTGATGATCAAGCACCAGACAGAATGGATGGTTTAGCATTGTACGATAGGCCAAATGATGACGGTACTGGTCTACTCTTGGAGTTCCTTCCGTCTACTTCCAGTGATGTTTCAAAATACGAAATATATGCTACTGATTACGAATTTGATTCTGTGGGCATAGGAAGCAGCGGCCCTTCAAATCCAGTTTTGACATTAGATAGGAACTTCGATATTCCAGTTCTTATCAGCAGCCTAAGCGATGGAACTCAGGTGCTGCCGGAACAGAAAATCTGGGTTGCTGTGACCGTTACCGACCAAAGTGGAAATGTTTTCACCACTGAACTAAACGTTGTCGATTCAATAACTGTTGATGATGGTGTAGAAGACCCTGGGGAGTATCTGCTCGAGATTCAAGATGTTTCAGCCGATTGGTTTGAAGAAAATGGAATCCTTGTAACATGGACTCATTCTGTTAATCCTGCAGTTAGAGAATATAGGATCTATATCTCAAATAACGAGTTCCAGAATGTGGATAATGCTATCCTTGCAGGCAGCACTTCTGCCTCTGCATCTTTCCTAATTTCTAACGATAACTTCCCAGTTTTAGCCAATAACTCAGATTGGTATGTCGCTGTAACTCCAGTAGACGATGAGTTCGAAAAGAAGGGCGTGAGCACTGTTCTAGTCGAGAGTCTAGTAGAGCTCGGCGGAACTGACAATGGCGAAAGTGGAGATGGATTTGACTTTGAAAGCTTGATCACAACTCCTAACCTAATTATCGCTGGTCTTGCCCTAGCCGTAGTTTTCCTATTCCTAATGGTTACAAGATCATTAGGAGGCAGGAAGAGAAACAAAGAATCCAAGACTTGGCAGATTCAAGAAGCCACATGGGGAATTCAGGATGACCCATTTGGTGGTTACGCATCAAGCGCACCACCTGTGCCTGCCCCACCGCAAACACCTGCACCAGCCCAGGATTTCTCATCAGTTACACAGTCTGCACAAAATATACAGCAGAGTAATCCGTATGATAGGGAAATTTATCAAACGCAAAACACTGTATTGCAACCAGTATATGACCAATCTTCACAAGCAAATATCGGCAATGATGTTTTGAGTGGGCTATATGGAAACGAAACAAAGGAGCCAAAATCTAACATAGATACCTCCTTCCTTGATGATTTACTTTGAATCTAAAGATTTAACATTGCATTGCAGGTCTTTAGTTCCTGGGGGCATTGCAGATGAGCAGTTCGGCAAGACTCTCCCCCAGAGATTCCGTTTTTACTACCTTAGCATGGAATGGTGGAAGCAAGATTGCTGACATCAAAAAACACATGGATAGGCTTCATGAACATGCTCAAAGGCTTAGAATAAATCTTCCAGAGACTACTGAAATTGAGATAAGAAGAATTCTAAAAACTTTGAAACTGGATGATGTAGATGAATTGATTCCAAAGAAAATGATAAGAATATCATACACTCCCAATAATTCTGAACCAATTAAAATCGAAAGCAGAGACATGAGTTTAAGGAATTTCATTGGTGAAGCAATAACAAAGCAAGCACCATACTGGTCAAAATCTGCTACTGGATGCAAACATGGAGATTGGGCTCCTTACATCGAGGCAATTGATAACGCTAGAATTACAGGAGCAGATTTTACCTTGCTAATTAGAGATTTCAAAATCATAGATGCTGGACAAGCAACGCCTGTTGTTCTCGATGTTGACGGGGTTGCTTACTTTCCAAAACCAAGCGATGGTGCCGTGAGGTCAATAACTCTAGATTCGATAATCGAACAAATCAGAGAACAAGGGATTCCTATCAAAGAAGGAAACCTGAACGAAAGGATGGTTGCAAGGGCTAGAGAAATGATAATCGTTGGAACCGGAGTTGGGGTTTGTAAAATTGAATCGATAGATGGTGTGGAATTTTTGGAGCCATCCGATAAACTGTTTGAAATTGCAAAAAATGCGCTTAAGCAGCACTATGCCAACCCTAATACATGGACAGATATGGAGGCTGAATCATGACAAGTTTGTTGAAACTCGACAGGGAGTTGAAGCAAATTGGATTGATTGGAAGGAAAGCTACGAATTATGGCAGTGATGACGAATTAATTCTTCTCAGTGGAGGGCCAAAATCACATCTTGCACAGTTTTCTATTCTGGCAGGTCCAACCAAAAAAAGAGTGATTATTCGACAGCCAAGTGATATGGAATTAGATGCAGAAGTAAAATACAATCCCCTGATGAAGGATATTAAACTCCATCACAGGAGAGTACCTGTAATTGGAGAAATCGAGGAGTGGAAGCATGGCTCATGGTATCATTCTAACAAAATATTCTGTGAAGATCTTCCAACTCTTTTAGAAAAATTAGGAGATTATTCAGGTGATGAAGTTGCTGATATCGGAGATATTGGCCCTCAGCGCAGCTTTTGGGTGACGAGTTTATCATATGATTTGGTCCAATTCACTCAACCAATCAAACTTCAGAATAAGCCAAACCAAGACAACCTGCTAGGTATTTTTTGGTTGATTGAAAACTGGATAATCGAAGAATCAAACGGATTATCCGCATATGGCTTGGACAAAGATTGGGTTAGAAAAACAACAGAAGTTATTGAGAATCTGAAAGATGTGCCAAACTTTGAGCCTAAGCATATCACTTCTCGAATTACAGATATTGAGTCTTCACATGATGATGAGACCCACGTCCAAGAAATTGAAAAAATTCTAGAATCAATCAGAGATGGTCGCCTGTATCAACTCAATTTCGGAAGAGAATGGAGAGGCAAAATGCATGGAGAACCGATAGAAGTTTTTCACAGATTGTGCGAGCAAAATCCTGCTCCATTCTCTTGTTTTATTTACTCGCCAGATCTTTCGTTTTCCTTGATTTCGTCATCTCCAGAGTCTTTACTGATTTCAAAAAATGGCAAACTCAAAACTTCTCCGATTAAAGGTACAAGGCCTAGAGGAAATACTGAAGAAATGGAGATTACTCTAAGAAAAGAATTGCTAAATGATCCAAAAGAGCGAGCAGAACACAGAATGCTTGTTGATTTGATGCGAAATGATTTGGGTATTTCATGCAAAACTGGGACAATCAAAGTTGACAGATTTGATATTGAAACCTACTCTCAAGTCCAACATTTAGTTTCCCATGTATCAGGGCAACTAGATGGAACCACTACTGCTAGGGCACTTTGTAACATATTTCCAGGCGGCTCGATAACAGGATGTCCCAGAACTGTGGTGTGTGCTGCAATAGACAAAATCGAAGGTAAGAACAGGTCATTTTGGACAGGTTCTGTAGGATGGTATGACCCTCATGCAAACCAAGGAATTGGTGAAGGAGCATGGAATATACTAATTCGCACAATCGAAGCAAAGAAGGTAGGAAGTAATTGGATTGCAAGTATTACCGCAGGGGGAGGAATTACAATTGGTTCAATCCCACAAAACGAAGTTGATGAATCAAAATGGAAGGCAACAGCACTCAAAAGGGCATGTGGATGGGAGTTGGATTCGAAAACTGAATCTGATCTAGTAAGCGGAAATTTAGAGATTTATCCGGTGAAATCAACCCAACAAAAACTCATTGTGAAAAATAAAGTTGGGAGAATCGTTGAATTAGAAGACAAAGATGAGGTCCAAAACCCACTAATATTCATTGATAATTTAGACTCATTCTCTTACAATCTGATTCATTATTTCGCTTCTCAGGAAGTCGATGTGCTTACTCTAAAAGGCAAGGGAGAACAATCAGAAACATTAGCAAAAAATTTGGAAAAATTAATTCAAGATACAGATCCAATTGGAATCGTTATAGGCCCAGGTCCTGGCTGGCCGTCTGAAAGCGAGTTAACAATGCAGGCAGCTAGACTTGCTCTATCAGGAATTGACATTCCCGTTTTAGGTGTCTGTTTGGGGCATCAAGCACTGGCATTAGCCGATGGGAAAAATGTGGTTAGAAGCAAAAAAGGTCCAGTCCACGGTCAGCCTGTCAAAGTAGAACATGATGGGACTGGTATTTTTGCTGGACAGGAATCCCCTATGACGCTAACAAGGTATAATTCTCTAATCGTTGAAGGTAAGCAAGGGGTTCTTAGAGAATCTGCTTGGTCAGACAAAGAGGTAATGGGCTTAAAGCATCCAAATTTTGAGGTCCATGGAATACAGATTCACCCCGAGTCTGTGGGCTCAGAATTGGGCTATTCTATACTCGATTCCTTCTTGTCTAAAGCGCGATGTTGAATAATCAATTCATGTTGGCTCGTAATAGGGGAGAAACATGCCACTTTGCAGAGTCTGTAATGGAACTTTCAACCGAGAACAATTTATCCATGGCGTTGGTCCTCGCGCTCAAGTCTGTGTTAGATGTGGAGTTGAGAGTGGCATGGTAACAAAAGAGGAGGCTGCCTCTTTGTATGGAGAGGATTTATCGGCTGCGAGATTGAGTACTGTTTCCCGTCGCTGGGGACCTCTTATCACCATTTCAATCGGTTGGATTCTTTGGATTACTTTCCTTGCAGGTAATCCTCCATGGTCGTTATACGTCCTTGGACTACTTGGACTAGGAACTCTTGTTACTCCTGTAGTAATGATTGCTTACGGACCTAAATTCCGCTCAGATCTAGATAGGCTAACTCCTGCCTACGATAGACCAAAAGGACACTGATGTTAGAGACATAGTAAATTTAGAGGAGTATAAGTCCTCGACTCCTGTCTTATTGACACTTACATTCATCTTGAACAAGGAGCCGTTCGCCTCAACATTGAAATTTACTACCAATAATTGCTAATCATGCCTGAGGACAACACCACATTTGCTGATAGGTTAAACAGAACCAAAGAAAAGATGGGAGAGTTATCGAAAAAAGCAGGTGAAGCCACCAAAAAAGCAACACAAGCAACCGGTGATTTTCTAGAGAAGACCTCTAATCAAATTCAAACTGCAGTAGAGGATACCAAATCAAAAATTGAAGAGAAAAGGGAGAAGAGATTACAGGAAAAAAAAGAGGCACTGATAGAAGAGGAATTGATGGGAGATGCACTTTCAATGGATACCTTGCCTTTCCACAATGAAGAATTAGCCCAGATTAATCAGAATCAAAATGAAGTGATTTCTGAACTTACTGAACACATGATAATGCTCTCAAATAGAGTTGATCAACTTCAAACTCAGCTCAATACTATGAGAGGATTGATAGAAGAACAGGAAAATGAAGAAGATAAACGAGAAGAAAGGAAGAGCTCAAATCCTGCAATTTCTGTTTTTAAAATTTTAAACACATCACTTCTTACCCTAGTTGCTTGTTTGGGAATTGAAAGATATGTTGAGCAAGAAGCATTAATGATTGCCGACACATATCCAGTTTCATTCATTTCTTGGGGGATTGGTGCTGTTATTTGGTCATTTTTTATCATGAATAGTCTGTCCAAGAACTTGAACAGTGTGAATTTGAGTAAGGCTTTGAAGATTCAGTTCGCTTTAACAATCGGCTTCTTTGGTTTCTTGTCGATGTTCTTCACCGAGAATCCTGGATTTACAATTTCCTCAATTTGGCTTTGGGGAACGGCTATTGCTTTGATGATAATCTTGGCTGATTCATCCCTCAAATCAATCAAAAACAAATCAAAAAATTAAGTTGCTTAAGATTTAGAATGAATTTTTAGAACATCACCATCGGCTAATTCATGGTCTGCTCCAACGACTCTTTTGGTTCTTCCATCAATACCTTTGATGAAGCCATCACCTAAGTCAGTGTGAACTTTGTAAGCACAATTCTTGGCTTCAATGCCCTTTGCTAAAACAAAAGCATCAGGCAAAACTTTGCCCTCTCCATCAGTCCAATGTGTTTCATCCTGTACTGGATAAACGACTATTTGGTCTAGTTCATCAAATACTACTGAATCCAAAATTGTGGAGATACCAGTGCCATTATTTTCTTCCAGTTTGGCTTGCATATGCGATAATGCCTTTGACTGAGGCTCAGTTAAAGAATCAGAATTTGCTATCTCAAAGCTGGAACTTCCTGAAACATAATCGATTATTCCTGCATCATCTGCTCTTCTTAGAGCAAGTTCCATATCTGCCATGCAAGATACTACTTTTCCATCAGCATTAATTTCTTCAAAGATACCTTTGGGGGCAACATCAACCTTGTTGGCAGCAATATGTATTGGGAAGATTTCTCTACGAATTTCTTTTGCAAGCATTAGCAAAACATCAGATTTCCAATCCCAAGGTTGTCCTAAATCATCTGAATTTTGACTGAATTTCTTGAATGCCAAGTCTATTTTTTGAATATTAGAATTGATTCCGCTAAATCTTTCATTCAAAAATGAGACTAGCCCTGATTCACCTTCTGCTTGTACCCTTCTTACTCCTCTAGACCAGCCATCCTCCAACAAGCCAAGAATCCAAGCATCCAGTTCTTCTTCTAAGAAACGGATTTCTTCATTTACTCGTTGTTTTGCATCTTCAAGGCTTTGTCCAGATCCTATTGGATTTCCTTCGATATCAGTAGTCCCACCAGCATCAACGACTTGGATTAAGGCATCAGATTGAGATAGGTCATTCAGGAATGCATTTCCCCGACCTCTTCCTTCGCTTGCACCTGGAACCAGCCCTGCTACATCTACAAGAAAGACTGGAACTAGTCGACGATGTCCTATGCATGAACCTGTTCGTGGTTGGCAGATTGAGCCCTTTCTAGGGTCGTTTTCATCCGTTGGAGCAAGCCTTCCATCAGCCTCTAGTTTTGCCCTCAAATCTTTGCAAGGACAAGGAAGCCTTGCTTGGATGAATGCTACTCCAACATTAGCATCTATTGTACAAAATGGATAATTTGCAATATCCACCTTCGCTAATGTGGCTGCAGAAAAAAAGGTTGATTTACCCACATTTGGTTTTCCAACCAAACCAATTTTCACTTGACTCACGCCTTGCGGTTTCTTTGTGTAAAGAATTATTCTTCTTCAGTGGAAGCAGATTCCTGCTTCTTTTCTGAAACTTGGATGTTCATATCAGTTCTAATTAGGGCAAGTTTGATGTCCAATTCTGGAAGGTCAATATCTCCATCACCATTGATGTCGACTGCTTTGATTAATCTTGAAAGATCCCAAGGTGGAAGGTTAGCGATGTTGGATTTCTTCAATGCTTTTTGTAACTCAAATCCGTCGATGGAACCTGAGTCATCTAAGTCAATTGATTTGAAAAATTCAAAGATAGACATTCCTTCATCAGCAAGGTACTGAGTGAGTTGTACCAGCTCTTCTGGATGGTCTTTGTCCTCAGGGAATTCGGTGACTTCATCATTGTGTAAAGAAGCGCTGACCTCGATTACTGAAGAGCCCCCAGATGCGGTTCCAGAATCACCAATCACGAGTTGAGTATCAAGTCCAACTCCTCTTGATAGCAGGTGGCGGATTGAGGTAACGCCCTCGTTGAGATTGTAAGAGGAAATGTCAGTGCTTGCGTCTTCGATTGAAGACATGTCAGCACCAGAAAAACCGGTTCTAACAATCGAATTCAAAGCCATAATAGCGCCAATTGGGACTCCGTAAAACATGAATGCTCCGACTAAATCAAAGGTTCCAATTTGACCTGTAGCAAGTGCTAGGGCTGATTCCTTGTCAGTTTGTCCTAGGTTTTGTAGCGAGTTTAGTGCATCGATAACAATTAGGTCACCAAGAGCAGACATTGTTAGCGCAAGGGCTGAGAAGAATCCTCCGATTGAGAGCAAAGCAATGCTTGCTCTTGCACTTCCTTCGTTAAATATCTGCTTCTTAGCAGCCATTGGATAAGTGTGGAAGGCTGCTGCCAGACCAACTAAGCCGCCAACTGTAAACATGAATGAACTGTCGATTGAAGAAGACATTGTGCTCAAATCACCAGTTCCGATCATCACATCCATTGCTCCAAAGTAAGCACCAATAGCGAATACAGGCATCAAGACTAGAGCCATTACTCCCGCAGTGGCACCAGGGCTTTTCGCAACACCTGAGAAATTCTGACCGGCTGTGGATAGAAGGTTTGCAGATGTTGCAAGAATTGGAATCAGGCTGATGGTCATCAGAATAGCAGCAAGGTTCTCCAGTGTGTATGTTGATTCAATCGCTTGTGCATAGAATGGTGGGACGGTGACGAATAATAACAGAATAGAGACTGTTGTCAGAGAACCAGACCAAATTGGTCTTCCGGTTGAACTTGGGATAATGAAATACAGATTAGCAAAAATTAACCCAAGAGGTAGCCATGTTTCCATAGCAACGTCTGCAAAGAATGTTACCTGGGTGTTGGATGATAATTCACCAACAAGGACTGCCAAAGGAGCGTGTGTCATGATTACAACACTCAAAAGAGTGAATCTACCTGTTGCTGTGATAGGGGCATCACCACGGTCTGCTGTTGTTACTAGGATGTTGACAATTAGAGATCCACCTACGAGAGTATAAACTAGAACATCTCCAACGACCAAAACCATTGTGCTAACTAGGTCCGCATCCAAACTAAACAGTTTACCAAATGATGGAATTAATAGTCCCGCAAGTGTAAGTAGAGTAAACAAGAAAGCCATCAGTGATGCATTTGCTTCGCTTCCTAATTTTGTTGAGTGGCTCTTAGCCAATCCGATTAAAGCGCCTCCAATGAGCATAGCAAGTACACCAGAATGTAGTGTGACAGATGTGTATCTAGCAAGTCCAGAGCCATCCTCATACGACCATCCAAGGCTAGCAAGAGAGTCTAGAGCGGTTGGGTCGTAATTGTGGAAAATTTGCAAGAATCCACCGATAGCGGCTGCAATAAACCAGAGAAGACCTATTCCAATCCAAGTTCTTCCACCACTTCCTTGTTTTTCCTCAAACAAGTCTACAGCACCCGCAGGAGCCTTGTTTAGTAACCAGTTTCCAACATCTTTGAGTGGAGCGCCCAAGTTCCCAACGCCGTTAGTGGAGTAGTGGGAAAAGGCGAGTAAAAGACCAACGAATAATATTCCAACGATTATTATTGACTGCATTAATCACACCTCCTCAATCTGACAGGACCTCACTAATTACAGTCGTAGCAACATAACCAAGACCAATCAAGATGCCCATGAGATAATACAAAATTCCACCACTGCCAAAGTTACCAAGCATTGGAACAATATCTCCCAGAACAGGGAATGAATCCCAGCCGAACACGGTATTATATAGTGCAAGTAATCCTAAAAGACCAACGAAAAAGAGTACAGAGATGACTCTTGAGTTTGCTGGCTCCCCATCCCCAGTAGTTGCTTCAGGAACTAAATTTGTTGTCGACACTAAAAATCACCATAGTTGCCACTAATGGGCTATCTAGGTCCACAAGAAACGCGGTCATAAACGTTCACCACTCAAACTGTCGAGGGATAGAAAAAATGCAGATAAAATTCCAATCATGCAGAGCGCAATACTTTGGCTCTGTCACCTCTTCTTGGTAGTGATATTCCAAGGGGAGTTGGAAGACACCTTTCCAATGAAATTTCTTCTCGCCAAGTCTGCTTGCAAGAACAATCAATGCCCTCAAATTCGAGAAGATCCCCTGACACAGCATAGCGCTCAATTGCAGCAACGACTTCTGAATCGCAACTACCGCAATTGTGTGAACCTCTGATCTTGCCTCCAGCAGTAGGATGAACTATCAGTCTCGAAACTTGATCTTCATCACCATTGGTTCCTCCATCTGGATGGATGATATCGTGTGCCTTGTGTATCATTTCAACCAAAGACCACAACCAAGGAGGCCTATACTGCCTATCATTGTGCAATCTATCGATGATTGTGCCCCTTTGAATATTCATTGGGTTAACCGATATTTCATCGCTCGATTCAGCTACTGCTGATATCCATTCTACAATGTGGTCAAGAGCATCTGCTTCACTCATGAACGGAGGTTTGAACATTAGATATGTCTTGACCCTGATGTCAAATTTCTGCAAATTTTTAACCGCTCTATCAAATGATTTTGTAGTAAATCCCTTATTGACGTGGAATTTCAAAACTTCATCATCATAGGCTTCTAGGCCGATTGCAACAGTGAATTTTGGATTGATGCTGGTTGCCCATTGTAGTTTTTCTTCTGTCAATTGCTCGCACCTTGATTCTACAATCAACTCTTTTCCAAGTTCGTGGCATTCTGAAAGAACTGTTTGTTGGAATTCGACTGGGATTTCTCTGTCCTCGAGTAGGGACCCAGATGTGTAAACTTTGACCATGTCCATGCCCTCGAAATTGTTCAATTTCTTTTTTGCATGTTCCCATTGAGCGTGAAGATTTTCATTTGTTACATCGTCTCTTGTGTCGTTGAAGTATCCACAAAATGTGCATCCGCTCGACCACCACCAATGACATCCTTTCGTTCGAAGAATGACAGTAGCAGCCGTACAAGGCTTGCCATCAGAGGTCATTTCAGGAGTGTAGTAAACCGTTGCTGGAAGGTTTCCATCCCAGGATTGTTGTTTCTCAATAGCCCAAGGCGTATTTGCTGGGGCTTTGACTAAATCGTGAATTTTGGCACCTTTCTGAATTTCTCCAGTCATAGCCAATTTTCGGACTGTCATAGAATCCCTCTAATCCAATCCAGTAGACATTTAGGTTTGAACCCTGCCCCCAAGCAAATTATCCTTGTAAGAGTTGTATCAAAGGAAGTACATCAGTAGCGGGACACCAGTAATTGCAATCATGCATAATGATGGAAGGAGAGCAGCAATACCACTTTCCATTTCCTGTAAAGCCAATAATTCAGTGCCTCTGTGAACAGTTACTGCATGTCCGATTGAGTTTCCTTTCTTACCCAATTCAAGCAATGCATAGGCTTGAGTCCTGTCAACATTCTCTGACTCCAAGCTTGCATTATCACGTGGAGACGCGTATCCTGACAAAAATAATGGGTCACCCATTGACCATCCTGTTCCGTACCATACGTGTTTTGCTTGAAGATTCCTGACTTCACCACTGGGTCTTCTTCCTCTCCACAATGAATCATCATGTCTATCCCATTCTCTTACCTTTCTGCCACCAGATAAAACCCCGGCTTGAATTGCCATCCCACCAGTTCCATCGTGAACTAGCATAGGCCATTCACCTGAGTTTCTTCTTTGCCTGTCATAAGAAGAGCGAGATTCCCATCTACCACCCGTCACATTGCCTTCCTCATCCTTTGTTTCTACGTATTCTTCCCAACTAAATGCATGTCCATATTCCCAATACCAAGCGCCCATCCCAAACAATTGCTTTGAAGGATCGTTATCTACATTGATTGTTGGAGGCCATGATGTTCTTGGTCTAATTTGTCCGAATACCTCTAATTTTCCAACGGCAGCAGAGCGTATCTTAGATGTTGGTAAATCTGTTATTGCTCGCCATTTCCTTACCTTGCTATACCTAAAAATGAATGCTATAAGCCCTACTGCCAAAATGAATACCAGTCCATCTGTGTTTTGTGTTACTTGGAAAACTAAAACTCCACTTATGGCAAGAAGAAGGCTCTTTGTTAGATTAATCAATGCTCTAACCGTGAATGTTGCTGGTACAGCTGTCCCTGTTTTTGTGGGGTGGTCAAGCAATAGCCCACTATCATCCTCTTTGTAAGGCTCCTCCATGTGCCATTGTTTTATTTTGGGCGGACTTATGAGCCATCCTTCGTCTACTGTTCCCTTCGATGATTCTGTCTTCTCTCCGTTTGGACCAGCACGGAAAGAGACTGTTTTTGCTTTCAATGTTGTTTCTCTTAACTTTCTAATTGCCATTTCGATTCCTGTTGGAAAGCAAAAGGAAATTAAGGCTCCCAAAAAATAAAACGGATAACTGAATAGTATTATCCCTGCGATAAGTGATTCTATACTGCCATCAAAAAACGCAAATATCGTAAAGAAAGAGGCTACTACGCTTAATCCAATCCCAACTGCAATTCCAACCCAATCTTTGCCTTTGGGCATTACAAAATGAAAGAATCGAGGATGATTCACGGGAGCGAGAGCCTCCCGAATTATTTCCATCTCAGCCGCTGCCTTACCTGCCATTAAGCATTAGAAAGCAGGGGCGTGGATAACAGTTCCTACGAACCTAGTGATTCAGTGAATGGTTACCGGAAACTCACCATTTACGACACCTATCATAACAACGACTGGAGAAGAGGAATTCCGGTAATTAAAATCATACAAAATGATGGCAATAAGGATGCTAGTCCACTCTCCATGTGCTGCAAGACAAGTAATTCCCCTCCTCTTTTTACCTCCACAGCATGACCTATTGAATTCCCTTCTATGCCTATTTCGAGCAATGCTGAGGCTTCATTACGATCGACATTCTCTGCCTCTAAACTTGCATAATCTCGCGGAGAAGCATAGCCTGATACGAATAACGGCTCACCTACAGGCCAACCACTTCCCATCCAGAAGTGCTCTGCTTTTGCGTTTCTAATGTGATCCCCATGTGGCTTTCTGCCCTCCCATAATGATTCATCTGGAACTGACCAACTTTTGATTGCCCTTCCACCTGATAGTAGTCCCTCTTGTAATGCAATCCCTGAAGTCCCATCATGGACCATGATTGGCCATTTGCCCGAATTTTCTCTAATAGGTGTTTTACTGCGTCGAGGTTCCCACTTACCACCGATTACGTTACCTTCATCATCAGTTTCATCTACCCATTCATCCCAACTGAAAGAATGTGAGTACTCCCAAGACCAAATTCCCATCCCAAACAATTCCTTAGAAGGGTCATTATCAACAATAATAGTTGGTGGCCAAGATTTTCTCGGTCTAAGTTGCCCAAAGACCTCTAATCTTCCAATGGCAGCTCCCCTTATCATTGATGTTGGTAAATCAACTATTTTTCGCCATTTCATTACACGATTATAATTGATTACTAGACCGAGAAAACCTAGTGCTAAAATGGGTATTAATGCCATAGATTCATTTGTTTCAATAAATAACAAAACTCCAGCTATCGAAAGAAGGATATTCTTCAATAAGATGATAATTGACTTGGTTGTAAACAATGCCGGAATCGGAGTACCTAGATTCATCGGATGTTCTGCCAATAATCCTCTGTCATCCTCTGCATATGGCTCATTCAAGTGCCAATGCTTTATCTGAGGGGGTTTTACTAACCATCCTTCACCCTCTTTTCCTTGTGATGGTTCTGTCTTTTCGCCATTTGGACCTACGCCATATGACACAGTAATTCCACTCATTTTTTGGCCAGATAGTGTTTTGATAGCCCTACCAATTCCTGTCGGAAAAGAATACGCTATCAAAATACCGAATATAAAAAAGAAGTAACTGAAAATATTTAGTGAGATAATCAAATCCTCGCGAGTATAAACATCAGTAAACGACATGATTGAAAGGATAATGCTGAAAAATAATCCTACTACAATACCCATCCATTCAGTACCTTTTGGTCTTTCAAAATGAAAAAATCTGTTTGCTAGAACAGGGCTGAGTGCTTCTCGAATTCTTTCAATCTCGGATAAGTCACTTCTTGCCGTCATTGATTCATCAATAAGCATATTTCTTCTCATTTGATTTTTGCATAATGAGTAGAAAAAAAATATTTTCTATATCTCTGGAGATTATGCAGGATTAAGCCAGTGAAGCCTCGAAGAAACCAACCATCCTCTGCTCATACTCATCTGTATGAGTCAACATCAACGTAATGTGGTTCAAGTTGAAATCCTCTCCATCTCCTCCACGCGGGAATGTAATACTCGAATCTTCAATCCAACAACCTGTATTTTCTGCTCCTGATGATTGGTTTAGAGCATTACAGAATTCTTCACCATGATGAACTTGTATTCTCGAATCTTGAGCACCATGTACAACGTAAATGCTCTTGCCTTCGATATTTTCAACTGCATCAATTGGATCATACTTCAC
This sequence comes from Methanobacteriota archaeon, assembly GCA_002718195.1. Taxonomy (GTDB): domain Archaea; phylum Thermoplasmatota; class Poseidoniia; order Poseidoniales; family Poseidoniaceae; genus MGIIa-L4. Next base: position 115,381 of record PBDU01000010.1, read on the forward strand.
CAAATTCTCACCTGAGTTGATGATTCCAGCAATTATTCCAGCCTGTTTCAAGAATGCCGGATAACCAAGATTCTCGAGTTCTTCAGAGATGATATCGCCCATATTCGAGAAAGGAGAGTCTAGCCATGCTGCTTGAATACCGTGTTGAGAGAATGCTATTCCAGATGTGCCGGCCCCCATTGAGGCGCCAAAGATACCTATTTTCTCTGCATCAACTCCTCTCTCATTGACTAGATAGTCATGGACCCCAACCATATCTCGCCATTCCTTTTGTCCAGCCGAAACCTGATTATCTTCAATTGTGCTCTTCCAGTGGTCGCGCATATCCATTAACACGACGTTGAAATCCGCTTTGACTAGCATTCCAGCAGGGAGTAAAACCTCATGATTAGCCTTACAAGACCTAATTCCGTGTACTAGAATCACCCAAGGTCTAGAAGAATTTGTTTCTTTAATCCAAGTTGAAATCATAATGTCCTCTTCCTCTAAATCTATGCTTACATTTTCATAGCCATCGAAATAAAATTGGGATAGGTTCTGGGCTGTTTCACTCATATTTTCAGCCCCAACTTCAGAAATCTTAGTTCCATATCCATTTATTGTAAACTCTGTTGGTAGGTTGTCTTTGTGACTGTTGCATTCGATATTTGTTCCAGTTGCACTCTTGTAGACCTGAAGTCCGGCAAAGTAGTAACCGACTCCACTAATCAAAAATAATGCAACTACAGCATAAACTGATATTTTTTTCCAATTCATTCTTCTTCATCCCCATTCTTGTGAAATATTGAATCTAATCCTGCTTCGAGGATGTTTGAGGATTTTAAACTCGAAAGATTCCAACTCTTAGCAGGCACCCTAATATCAACCCACATGCGGTTCGAATGAACCAAACACAATTTATCACCTTGTTTAACTGAATCATTCTCAAATACATAAGGGTCAAATGCCTCTGCTTTTGAGTGGATTAACATCTCAAATAAGCCTGAGTCTTCCGATTCTATTACCATTCTCAACCTTGCACCATAGTCCGATTCAAGGACATTAAATTCAGATTTTTCACCTGTTTTTTTGGTTGGTAGGCGCAATTCCTGTGCGATTATTTTGCCGCTTATCGGAGAGAATACTGTTCTCATATCCAAAAATGTCTTTCTTATTCTAATCCTGAATATTGCATTATTCTCAGCATCTTCTTTTGTCTGTTGACGCCACAAAAATTCAGTCGAGAAATCCAAATTCTTGGAATCATCAACAATCCAGTCTCCAGAGATTGGATCGATAATGTGATTTTCATCACCAAGTTGCTTTTTTGATGGCCTGTAGCCTACTAAAACTTGCTTTTGACTAATTTCTAAGGTGCCATCAATTGGTGTGTAAATTAGATTTTGATCGAATTTGATTTTCCTTTTCGGGTCCCTGTATGCATTTACCAATAAGCATCCTTGAAGAAGTAGACCTATTCCAATCAAGGTGGCAAACCCGTAAACATCGTCGACGAAGGATGAAATCAGAAGTATGAGAACACCAGCGATTATCGGAATAGCCACTCTTTTCTCGCTACCACTGGCGAGGAATTTCATCGATTAGCCCTCAGTTTTGCCAAGGGTCAACATCGTCTCCCCAAGTTGATGGAGGCGCTGGTTCAGCAACTTCTTCTTCAGCAGGTGCTTCAGATTCTGCAGCCTTTGCTGTCCAATCAGCGGCTGCTTTTTCCAGTTCTCCAGCCTTCAGGTAGTTATTTTCATCCTTATCGTAATCCTTTGCGAATTCAACAAAGGCTTCGACATCTTCGATTGAGTTCTCTTTGACTATTCTATCCAAAACAGAATCAGAATAGCCGATTTCTACTTCCTCAGCAACAGCCTCAGTTGTTTCTTCTTGGGCTTCTTCAACTATTTCTTCTGGTGATTCTTCAGTAGTTTCTTCGGTAGCTTCTTCAGCAGCTTCTTCTGAGTTTTCAGCAGGAGCATCCATCATTTCTGTAGCTCTAGCCTCAACTAATTCATCCATTCTATCGGAGAAAACTTGGCCCATGTGTTGGCTTTGTCTCTCAGCTTCTACTCTGGATTCAATTAAGTCATATCTTGCTTTGATTGCTTTGTTTAAATCTTCGAATAATGACATGTGGTCCACGTACCATTCGTCTCTTGCTCGCATCTCAACAAGTGCTAATTTCAGATCATTGTCCAATTCTTCTGCTATTGAGAATACCTTTCCTAGTCTGTCCTTTTCTCTGGAATATTTCTCTTCCATCTTGTCAAGTTCAGGTTGTAGGTGGCTAACTTGCTTGCTTGCTTTAGTTGCCTTCATCTCAAGTTCACGGATTTTGTTTTCCTTCTCGCTGAGGATAGAATCTAAGGATTCTTTCTCGATTTCTCTCTCGATGATTTCCTTTTCGAGAACCTCAACTTCTGCACGCAAATCAATTAGTTCTTTGTCCTGAGTTTCATACGCTGCATATAGTTTAGTTAGACGCTCAGTTTGCGTTTCTAGAGCCTCTTCTAGTTCTTTGATTTTGACATCTGGTGTGATTGTTCCTTCTTCGGTCATTCTATCACCTCGGCTTTTGCCTAATTGACGCGACTTAACTCCTACCTATCAAGCACACGCTGGTTTATGTCATATGCCGATAATATATCATCGATTTGGTTATATTCGCTATTTCGGGGTTGAATGTCGTCCCTTATCCGCCTTCTCGGCAAAATATTGCACCCTTCAATAATTCAATGAATCGGATGATTTTACTAGAGCCTGAGCAATTGTAACCTCACCCATTGAGTGTCCTGCATCTGGAATAATTTGTAGATCAGAATGAGGTAATTTCTTGTGCAATTCCCATGCACTTTTTACAGGACAGACCATGTCATACCGCCCGTGAACAATTACACAAGGAATATTCGATATCGTACCACAATTGTTTAGGATAAATGCCTCATCTACAAATATTGAATTTATGAAATAATGACATTCAATTCTTGCAAAAGCAACTGCAAAGTCTAAATCTTCTGCCTTTTCTAAGTACTCGGGATCTGGGAAAAGTCGACTAGTAGCCATTTCCCATCGTGTCCATTCCTTTGCAGCCGCCCTACGGATAGTAATATCGTCGCTTGTTAATCTTGAATAGTATGCCTCGATGAGATTAGATTGTTCTTCTTTTGGGATGTGATTGAGATATGGATCAAAGGCATCCGGGAAAATATGGCTTGCACCATCTTGATAGAACCAGTGAAGTTCTGATTTTCGACACATGAAGATTCCTCTTAGGATGAATGAGCGAACCCGACTTGGATGAGTTATACCATAAATTAACGACAAGGTTGAGCCCCAAGAGCCTCCAAAAACATGCCATGTTTCAATTCCAAGATTTTCCCTTAGTGCCTCGATATCAGAAACTAGATTCATGGTCGAGTTTTCCTCAAGTTCGGCATAAGGAGTTGATTTTCCGCATCCTCTTTGATCAAATTGTATGATATTCCATTTCCTTGGGTCAAAATACCTGCGGTAGGATGGCTGGCTTCCTCCCCCAGGTCCGCCATGGATGACAATAACTGGAATTCCTTCTGGATTCCCGCTGCATTCCCAGGCTATAGTATGAAGATCTGAAACTGGAAGCATGCCGGTTGCGTAGGGTTCTATTTTCGGATACAACACGTCCTCGATGGATTTAGCCATGTGTTCACCTAAGGGGATTCGGATAATTTTGCTTTCGATGCCTTTTTTCTGTAAACCTCATCGGACCAGCCATGAAGCCAGCAGTCGAAGTGTTTGGAGAATGGGCTCTGAAAGGAAAAGATGAGGGGATGGAGCGTGGTCATGCTTCCTCAGTTGCCGAGATGTTAGCTTATGCAATGGCAAAAATCATTCCATCAAAAGAGGAATTCACTGCTATCGATATTGGCTGTGGGAATGGTTGGGTTGTTCGCGAGATTTCGCAAATTCAAAGTTGTAGCAAAGCGGCAGGCGTTGACGGCGCCATCGAAATGATAGACAAGGCCAGCCAAATCGATAAAGAAGGTTTAGGTGAGTATTATCATGGAATCTTACCAGACTGGGAGCCTGAGGAGAAATACGACCTAGTCCATTCAATGGAGTGCTTTTACTATCTTGAAAATCCTGTTGATTTTGTTAAGATAGTTCACGATACTTGGATGAATAATGGAGGCCATATCGTGATGGGAGTGGATCATTATGCTGAGAATGAAGATTCATTGGATTGGCCTGAACACGTTGGAGTTCACATGACTACATTGAGCGAAAAAGAATGGCTGAAAGCGTTCACAGATGCTGGTTTCGAGGATTTAACTGCCTGGAGAGCAGGTACAAACGAGGGATTTGTTGGCACTTTAGTAATCGGCGGAAAAAAGGCGGACTGATTTCGGTCCACACAATTTAATTTCACCTGAGAAGAAAGGACATTTCTTACAAACGGCGGAATCTGTTATTCTTTCGGGCTCTTCGATTAATCTCGGAGTCGCAGACAAAGCAGCCATGTATTCCAGTAGAGAATAAAGATCTGATTTGGCTTTTTCATAATCAGCATCCGTTAAGCGAATCATCTTTCCAGACGCTCCGACTGAAATTGCTGGTGGCAAGACTGTTCTTCTCTCATCTTCTGGTTTTAACATTTCAGAACCTTCAAGAATAACCGAATACAATGCCAATTGTAATCTATAATCATCCATTAATGCTTCCTCGGCAGTAGTTTCTGGGTAGAGTGAGTACAAGTCATCGAACTTTTGCAAGGGAGCGCCATTGTGAGGATCATCAGAATTAAACTTCTTCAAACAATCTTTAGTTTTCAAGTCTACAACTTGTAAGTAACCGTTATTCGAACTGTCACTTAGCGCCAAGACCAAGTCAATCCTACCATCAAAATAAGCAAAGATATTCTTGACTTCAGAAACCTTGTATTTGTGGCTAAGGTCATAATATCTTGAAAGCCCATCCAGCATTATTTTCTCAGAGTGGAAGAACGGCAATTCTGTTCTCAGCCCTTCTACTGTATAACCTCCAAATTCTCCACCAGTGCTTAATTTCCCTAGGGGTCCTTTGGAGATCAATTCACCAATCTCAAGAAGCCTAGCTTTTGTTGAATCGTAACTTGTTCCCTCAGCCTCTAAATCTCCTAATCCAAGTTCAATCATCACTCTATCAGCAATTCCTGAATCTTGTAAACCATCCTCGTTTTTGATTAACCATGATTCATCAAGGTGACAGTTTGAAATTTGTTTTGCTGGGTTTGCTAGACCAATTTCTACTAGCCTGTGGGCAATCAGTCCAAACTTGGTTGGAGATGGGAAACTCTTTCCTGATTTGGTCGGGCTGGCGTGAAGTCGTGGAGGATCAAATTTCTCTGGGTCCCAACCTCTAACTCTGGTCAACCAATGTCTCCTCTTACATTTGTATGAGGTGTCGAGTCCGTGAGCGGTCACCCTAAACTTGTGTGTGACCTCTTTGAAACCGATGTCAACATCAGATTTGTTTTGCTTTAGCTTATCGAAATTATTGTGCATCGTTTCTATACTTTGAATAAGGCTCTCTGATTCTTCCTTTTCAAAGCAGTCCGGTGAGTGGTATATCGCTATCGAACTAACACAACCTTCGGGTAATCCAGAATTTTGGTATACAGAGTATGGATCTAATTCCTTCTCACTCCAAGACTTATCGGCATTTTCTAATCCATCTGATCCTAAATCAGATGTGAACGACCAGCAAGACTCTTCGACATTTGCTCTCCAAGCAGCCCCACGTAATCCTTCGGTCAAAAAGTGAGCCATAGAGTCGTGAGAAGCTTTCAAATCGTATCTATCCCCTTTTTTACCCTTCAATTCGTTTGAATTAATCCCACAAACTATCAAATGAGACTTTACTCGTGTTAATGCAACATAAAATTCTCTTCTTCTCTCTGCCCTTTTTTGGGCTTTTTCCATTGACGAGGTCAACTCATACAAACCATGCCCAGGTGTTTTCTTACTTTTCCAGGGATTTACTCTACAACTAATTAACTGAGGAGTTACTAAAACTGGGGACCCCCCTGTCATACTCGCATCTTGAGAGCCTGCAGAATATAGCCCAGATACAATTACTACCTTTGATTCTAAGCCCTTAGATTTGTGAATAGTCATCAATTTTACAGCGCCACTGATGTTTGAAGAAGATGCCTTTGGACCTCCCCCCTCTAGTCTTTGCAACTCTCTAATTCTGGAATAGATTACTGCGATTTCATCCCCGCATTCACTTCCAATCATCTTGATTAAAGACAAGAATGCTTCTGCATGCTGCCTATGATGAGGTTCATGGTAAACGAATAACAAATCGGAATTATCTAAAACAGATTCGAAAACTTCGAAGTTTGCCCCCATTGCTGTATAAGCACTTAATTCATGGATTAATTGCTTATTTCGAGCTGTCTTGCAGAATTTTAACATAGAATCCCAACCATGTGCCCAAAATTTGGAACTCATCGTAGAGTGAACCTGTTGCTCATTGCAATTCAAAATCGGCGAGAGGGCAATACTTGCTTGAGCGTGCCTTGATTGTGGATTTGCGAGTAGTTCCAGAACAGAAATCAGTGGTTTAACCACTTCTTGGTCAAGCAGTAACCCGTGTTGATCTACTTGGGTTGGAATCTTGTATTTTTGTAATGCATTGATGATGCTTGGCGCCCTGCCCCTTGAATGAAGTAAGATCATGATGTCATCAGGAGTAATTTCTTCCTTATCAGCTCCGATATCAACCATTGATTTTGTTGCCTCGGACCAGACTTTCTTGGTTGACTTGTTCAAAAGCGATTTGATTCGAAGGGCAATCATTTCAGCCTCTAAATCTTTTGAGTTTGATGTAGAACTTGAAAATACATCAATTTGCTTATCCAATGACTTTTCTTCACCTTGCGGACTTGAAATTGGCATAATCCACTCAAAAATACCGTTTTCAGTGTCTTGTGAAGATGGGTTCAATTCTTGAGCAGTGGCGTGCCAGTCTCCAGGAAATTTGTGATGCCTAGGATTGAAAACATCAGAAAATAAATGATTAAATGTGTTCATTAAATCATGTCTTGTCCTAAAATTGCTGGTTAAATCGATATGTCCGAAAGCTCTTTGATCCCTTATTTTATGATCCACTGGGAGGTAGCTTTCTCCATCTTTTAGACCGACAGAATTGTATTCTTCTTCAGGTCCATGAATTCTAAAATCATGCAATTTAGTTGCTTTAGTAAAACTTCCTTCTTTCTGGAATCTAGGGTCTCTAGCTTCGCCTTCTCTTAAGACCCCATTCATACGTTTCTCTGTTGATTCGAGATTGTTAGCCTCCTTGATGTATTCTGTTGCCTTTTTCATAACGGTAACTTCAGCCTGCCTAAATCTGTAGATAGATTGTTTCATATCACCCACTACACAAATGGTTGGATCCCAATACCCAAGCACGGAATCTCCTTCATCGCTAGCGCGCTCTCTCCTGCCCCAAAGTCTAGTTAAGAGCCTGAATTGAGCAGGATTAGTATCTTGGAATTCATCAATGATGAATGCCCTATATTGCCTTCTTAGTTTCTGTAAGATGTGAAACCTATTTAGTAAATCTTCATACACTCCGGGATATTTTTTTGCTAATTGCATTGCTTTAGCAATGTGGGAATCAAGCCAGGAATGCTCAGGTAAATCATCAAGAGCTGCAACAACTGATTCAGGCCATTCGTTTCTTACGCTGGATGGGCACTTTGCTAGTAACAAATCCTCAGCATATCGCATTGTATCGTCGAAATCATGGACCCCTTCCATTTGTTTTAAATCAGAGAATACATCTTGACAGCCTCTAAAAACAGTGAATAAATCAGTAATTACCTGTAACTGCAAATCTGTATCAAGACGATTGATTTTTGTTTGTGGTGGCTCCAGCTGTGGAGGGTTGGTTACGACCCCCACTTTATCTTCAAAATCCTCAGGCTGGTGTGTGAATTCGACTAGTGGAATGAAATTCAATGCTGCTTTTCCAATTCTGAATAATAGCCTGCAATCGCTGGTGTTAAACAATTTGGACATTTCCAAACGCTTTGCTTTCGCTTTGGCAGTAGTTTTAGTTGCATTAGATTTAGAGCCATGAGGCATTGTTTGCTTGGCTTCAGATGCCTTCAGGACACCAGAATGCCACTTCTTATTCAAGGAAGCGTGTCCGAAAGTTGAAAGGAATTTTTCAATTTCACCTTTCTCTAGAGCACTATCGCTCAAACCAGTTGCTATTACTAAGTAAAGCCACTGAATTTTTCCAAATTCGGAGTCGGGAACATTATCATGGAAAAATTCCAGTTGATTAAATCGGCTGTAATTATTATGTTCCCCAATTGTTGGAAGGATGAAATGTTGGTATTGATCAAGATATGCATCTAAATAACCTCTGAGAAGAGGAATAAGTTGGTCAACAATCGGCCCCACCAAGCCTGAAATTGGTTGCGTGAACATTTCTTCCAGCACCTCTCTGGGAAGATTTCCTCCTTCCAGCCACTCCAGGCCAGCAGCTTGTGTTCTCGAGGTAAGTGATTTCTTGGCTTCCTCTACGAATAGAGAACTTTTCATCAAACCAATCAGTACCTTTTCAGCATTCACTTGCCCATTAAGTGCTACTGTAAGCCTATCCCTGGATTCAATAAACCGTTCACCATTTAAGATTCCCATTTTTCTTGCATCTTGCAAATTTCTTGCTCGCCATGCTGAATATATGCTGTGTTCCTTGAGAATCTGGCTCCTCTCATCGCTTATCTGATCTTTAGTTGGTTTGTCGGTTAACAAGTCCATATGGATCGAAACCAATCTGGAAAAGAAAGCGTCAATAGTCGACACTGGGGCATCATCTAATTGAGAAATTAACATATCGATTACAGATGGGTCAGAATTTAATCTGAAGTCATAAACGTCATCATCTTCTACAACTAAATCAGGGTCTGCCTTTAGACTTGTGAGTTTTTTCCTAATTCTGTGTTTCAACTCTCCTGCTGATTTTCTAGTGAATGTAATCGCCACTGTTTCAGTTGGTAACAAGCCAGCCCAAGCCTCTAATTTCGATCGCTGGCTTGTTGGTAAAATCAAATTATTGGATAAAGAGTCAGTATCCATTGAAGCATTTGGGAGTACTAATGTGGACCTTTGTATCCTGGACAGTAGGTGTTGAACATATCTCTCTGCCATCACAGTAGTTTTTCCAGTACCGGCACCTGCATCAAGTACAATATGCCTATCAATATCCAAACCGAGAATTTGAGACCTGTTGAACTTCATTACATATCCCCCATTTCGGATAAACCACACATGTCCTTTACCGAACAATACAAGCACGCACTTCCCGGAGTGGGGTGAACTTGACCGCTGAGAGCAGTATTTTTAGCCCTCAATGCAGTTGTCAACCTGGATTCTTTCCATGCTGAAAAATGCTCTTTTATTGGTCCAGGTTTAGAATCCGGATACCTGAAAATATTCTTGGTGAAGTCTGTACTTGAACCTATTTCTATGAATTCGAGGATTGATTTAAATTCACTATCAAATTCTAGGTAATGTTTGACTGAATCCCCAATTTGGCTTATTCCCGCCCCTATTACCTTAAACTCAGGATTTTGGATTTCAAACGCTGCTGTGTAAATTGCTAGTTGCAGGTCTGACAATACACAAACCTCGTGCTTTTTCCTTTCTTCCTCAGGTTTTGGCCCTTGGACACTTTTTATGTCCCTTATCACAATCAATCTTTTTTGCCTGTATTTCTCTGGTACTAATCCCATCGATTCATCGGGAAGGATCACTTCATCAATTCTGTCTATGTAGCCACTGATTCTAATTGATTCAACCTTTCCAAGGTCGTTTTTTGCCTCGATTTTTGTTCCTTCTTCAACCCCTAGATTCCATTCTGTTGCAAGAGGCGCACAATTGGTAAGCAAAAATTCTGCATCTACCATTCTGCCGATTTTTCCTCCCATTTTTGGAACGTCTCCCCCCGACCAATATTGCTCTAATTCACCAGGAGTGATACCACACAACTCAATGCACCTATGGTGAGTAACTGCGCCTTTTCTTGTGAGCCATGGTGCGATTTGTTCTAGATTATCCAACATTAATTCCCAAACAGCCTGTGGGGAATTAAACTCAGAGTCATGCAATCTTTTCGGACTCTTCGACAATATCCCCTGTTTTACTCCTAACTTCTGGAAAAGAGCCTCATAGAGTTTGTGAATTATATCACCACGTGTTCTGAAATCTACATCCTCCATATGGTCTTCATCGGCTGATGCCCTCAGATGTTTCTCTAACCAAGCGCTTCTGGGGCATTTCATCCAAGATTCTAATCTGCTAGCAGACCACTTCCTATCACTTATCTTTCCACTGGTTGGAGCAGATATTATACCAAATATACCCTTTTTGTCATTAAAATTACCAATTGGTCTAGGGTCGACTGCCATCGATGTGCTCTTTCCAGATTTACCACCTAGATTTGGCCACTCATCCGAAACCACTGTGAGGTCTTCGTTTACCTTCTTTCCATCAGGTATTATTGTTAACTTGCCAGTTGTAGCGAATCTCTTGATTTCGCTCCATGCTAGTACTGCGCCATCGCTTGCTTGTTGCGGGTGTCTTTTTATCCTCTCAAGCCACAATTCCGTCTTTTGGCTGCGTACAATGACTGATTTCTCAGAGTCTATCCATGATTCTTCTCTACCGTTTTTCAAAGCTAAACCAAGTCTTTGCCTATGATTTCTTGGCTTATCTCCTGCTTGTTTCGTGTATTCTCCATCCGAGTCCAAATAGAATCCCGAAGGAGAATACTTGAGATCACCCACTGTTGATACAGACCATGGAGAATGAGGCTCATCTAAGTCATCTGTAGTTATGAAACTAGGAATTGTTACCTTACTTTCGATATTATTCATCCATTCCACTAATGGAGCAGATGGTCCAACCCCCTCATCTTCTGATGTATCTAAGACGATTATTTCATCAAAAGATGCGGTAAGATTTGCAAGGTAATATCTGGCTTGTCTGAGCGGATGGTCGCCCAAAGGCAATCCTAATTTAGATCTTGATTCATTGTCAAGCCAAGCAATAGCAGGTAATTTCATCGTCCATGATTCGACATCCATGAAAGAAAAAATCGCAATGTTTCCTTTCATTCCAATTGCTTCTCTGGGCGTAAGTAACAAAACATCTGTATCAACAACTCTTCCGTTAGGAGATTTACTATGCTCTGCAATTGAATGTAAGAATTCCGAGAAGCCTTCTGTTGATAAATCGGGGTCTAAACCAGCCTTTTCATGAAGGGATAAAGAACGGTTCAATTCCCTAGATAAATGCTGTAATCCAGACACAGAGTTGTCGTATTCTGCTTCTTTTGATAGAATAGTTTCCCAATCGACCATTCCAAGTATTTTTGAAAACCAGTCCAAGCAACTTTCGCTTTTTTTGAGTAATGGCAATGCAGACTGTGAATAATTCCCTATAATCTCCGATATATACTCCCTTTCTTGTGTGGGGATGAGTGGCCACCATAGCATTGCAATATTAGCCAGCCACCATTGTGTTTCCTCTATTTTCATTGAATTTTTTTCAATATCTCCAATGAAGCCTTCAGGACTGGCTACTTCAAGAGCGGTGAACCATTGATTTATGGCAGAGATTCCTCCTTTGATGTGGAAATTTCTTGAGATGTTCTCCATAATATCTTGATGAAACCTAACTTTTATCTCATCGTTTATTGGGTGTTTTAGATTTCGTAAACTAGAGAAATTTAAGGGCATGGATGTGGATTTGGCAATTTTGATAATATTCTCTAGAGACCAAGCATCATTACTTATCGTCATTTTTGCATGCGATAGGAAGGCATTTACTGCGGGAGATGAAGATAGTTTTCCTCCACTAAAAGACGATGAGAACCCTAGTTTAGCCAAATTGGACCTCCACAAATCTCTGCGTGACTCAAGTCCTGGATCGATAATAGTGATCATAGATTTTTCAGAACTCTTTGACCAAGATGTCAGCAACTCGATAGTTGCATCAAATTGGATGCCGGCATCATCTAGTTTCAAGAAAGACGTTGATTCAGGGATATTCCACTCAAACCTTCCTTGTACGTCTTCAACAACATGGGAAGGAACCCAGTCTGGTAATTCTTCTTCAGAGGCAACCGGGTAAACATCATCTATCCAAGCTCCGTGAAAACCGTTCACATAGGAACCCCTTGTTGACATCAAATGAATTGGGGTAAATCTCCTTAGGCCATTGAACACCTTTTTTTGTTGGATGTTAAAATCAGGCTCGTGGCTAAGAATTAGTATTCCCTCAAGACTTGAGAGAGAGAATGGCTTATGCTCTGAGGTTTCTAGATAATCGATTACCGATGATTCCATATTCATGGAATGAATTTTTGCAAGTTTCTTCTCACAGCCTTTTATCACACGATCGACTTCAATTAAATTTGGACCTTCTTTCCAGTTTGATACGGGACCTTGAGATTTTATTTCCTGTAGTAATCTTAGAGTCCTCTCGGTTTTCACCCTGCTCCAATTTTTTTCTTTGTTGGGATGTAAGAGTAGAAACTTCTCTTCACGTGCAGCCTTGACTAATTCTGAATGAATTATAGAAAATGCAGGACCGTCAGAATCCAATCTTGCCTCCTTTCCGCTATCCAAATGAAGTAAATCAACTAGTCTAGAATATGTAGAGTGCATGGTTGTATCGACCATGATTCCAACGTCAGCAAGTTGCATCAACACATTATTTCTCAAAATTTCATTTGGATAAACAATCAACACTTTTTCCATCGATCTATCCACTAAGGATTGCATTAACCAAGAGGGAAGAATGTTGCCGTGAAGCGATTCTTCCATGGTAAGCAAATTCAACGACATCTAAATCATCCCCAGTCTTGCCAAACTAATGGCGAGGGTTCTTAACGGTAATCAAGAAGAATTCTTCGCTCAAATATTTCAAATGTTCAGCATCATGAAAAGAACATAGGCTAGATGATTTTCAAAATTTGTGAAATTAGTCCTGCCTGAAAATGTTAGAAAAACATTACACTGCGGTAAGATTTGTATTTCTAGGGAATTCAAAATTTGTGTAATTCTTAAACAAGAAAGGTTCTTGTTTTATTTTTGGGCTACATGGGCTCCGTCAAGTTTATAAGGGTTGACGCCCTACATAGATAGTGCGTGGCGCAGAATTCCGTTGCGCTGAGTAGTGTTTTCCGGAACTTCAACTCAGTGTCTTGGACATAACCTACGTACGTGGAGCAAGTAAATAAGAGGTGTGTATGATGATTAAGGAAGAGGACAAGAAATGTGAAGAATGCTTTGGAACAGAGTTCACTATTGATGAGACTAAGGGAGAGAGAATTTGTGATGGATGTGGATTAGTTGCAGTAGAAAATGTAGCTTTAGATGTGAGTGGGAACGGAGGTTATGCAAATGGAGATTCTGCGGGAACCCACTTCAACAAGATTGATACTCTTGACAATAGCAACAAGTTGGGAACATCCAAATTCATCAAGGTTCAGGACCTATCAGGAGTCAATAGTAACCTAAGAAGAGTTTTGAAAAATGAACAAAAATTCAATGGAAAAGCAAGAGAAAGACACCCATTTACTCTTGATGTATACAAGTACGTAAAGAAAGAATTTGGTGAAGATACTGCAATTCAGGCAATGCCCCTAATTAGGATGGCATGCTTTCCATTAGATTCAACAGATATTGGAAGAATTAAGGCTGAATATCCTCAGTTGAAAAAGAGGTTGAAACTTCCAAAGAATGTATTCTGTCATGGCAAGGAAAAGGGAGCAGACCAAAGAAATATTGCTGCAGTTGGATTAGCTTGTGTTGATATTTTATTCCAGCAACAGCCTGGAGCAGGGGCTGAGTTGGAAAAGAAGATTGAGAAGGCAAGCCTTACCAAAAAGGCTGTGTTCGTTGCCAGAAGAAACATAATGGCATACTGGAAAGGAATTTCAGCATTCAAGAGGTTGAATAACGAGGCAATTCAAAATGGCAAAGGAATTGCCATCTTCCCTGCATTCCCAGAATTTAACATGAAAGCCGTGATGTATTCGAGAGACCAAGAAATTCAATCATCAATAGCAAATCTTGAAACTTTACTCACCGAAGAGTTCAGCGAAGCATATGCTCAGGATATTTCAAGAATGATCTATGAAAATCTTGGAGAACTTGGTGAAGGGGAGGACGTCGTCCCAACCTCAGATTCATCTTTGGCTGCAACTTCCAACTTGGATGTAAAAATGTTAGTTGCAATTATGTGTTTTTCAATTCTACAAGATGAAGGTGTATCTGAAGGATTACAAGCAAAGGTTGCGAGCGAATGTTCTCAGTCTGGACCTGGTCTTTCAATGGCATTGAAGAGAATAAGAGGCTTAATTTCTGCAGGTAAATTTGCTTACGCAAATGCATTCAAAGCTACAAGACGCTGAACGAAAATTGGATTGATTCAATAATACGAAGTTACTGGCTAATTTATGCGCAGGCTAATAGCCATAATTTCAGTATTGATGCTAGTTGTAATTACTACGCCTACAACAAATGCTCTGCCACCTGAACAGACAGATGCAGGTGCATTATTCGGAGGACAATCTTCCATTGCTAACAATACGACTGCCCTTACGGGCGAACTTGCTGATATGCCTGTTATTGTTGAGGAGTATACTGCAACATGGTGTAGTAACTGTGTCGATGTGGAAATGGCAATTAAGAACATAGCGGACCAAGAGAACATCAAATCCTACATGTTCCACAGGTCAATTGGTGAGACCCAAGATCCGTTTGGGACTGATGAGCTTGACGAAAGATGGGAAAGCCGCTATGATAGAAGGGCTCCTCCAACTGCGGTTTTTAATGGAACTGAAATGAAAATTGGTTCGGTAGCAGATGGAGAGAATCTGGAAGAAGATTACACAAACATGGCTAGGGTTTCTCTCCCGGTTGAAGGAACAAGTACGTTTACTTGGACTCCAAACGGCATGAATTCTGGAGTTGTAACGTGGAGTAACGATATGTCTGAAGATATCTTTCCCTCTTCTCAAATAAGGGCTCAAATCTGGGTAGTTGAGACTACAGCCAAGTTTGAAGAAGGAACAAATGGTTTGGAAGACTACAATAAAATTGTTAGAAACATATTCGAATTCGAGAATTTTAGGAACGGAAGTGAAGTAATAGATCTCCCAGATGCTTTTGATGGTGACGACTTAGAAATCCATTTGATATACGCAGAATATCCAATACTAGTCAGTGAGGAACCTATTGAAGAAAGTGTGGATAAGCCAGGGCTCTTACCTAATTTGACTATTCTTTCAACCATGCTAGCAATTATTGCTGCATCCCGGTTTTCAAAAGAGTGAGGTTACTCCCTGTAACCTTCATCTCGAAGGTCCTCTTCCATTTCCCAAGGAATATTTCCCCAGAGGTCTCTTGCATTTGTAGGGTCAGTAAATTCCCACCACCACGGCTCGACTCGAGCAGATGGAATCTTTCTTTGATACCTATTGAGCAAGACGCTTAACCTATTTCTAGCACTGGGGTTTGCATCTCGAACTTTAGTCCAAACGCGGTCCACCACACCTTCACCACATTCCCATCCTGCTTGAATTGCAAACTCAGCAAAGAAATCTAATTCCTCTTCAGATCTAATGGTGAATTTGAATCCACAATCATTGAATCTGACATTCCAGCGCTCACCTTCTTCGCCACGTTTTGTTGGGATTTCTGTCACATGAAATCTACAGGTTTCTCGCAACCCAAGCAACAAATTCCAAAATCTTACTGCCAAGTCGCAGTATCTTCTTTGGCCATACCTAGGGTCACCCACAAAGCATGCTTCGTCTATTCTCTTGTGCCTTCCAAATCTGATCATGTTCTGTTCCCTGCGTTCATGTCTGTGAACTATGTCATCCCAAACCTCATCCCTATCAACGTGGATGTCTCTGAACATCCTATCTCTTACTCTTTGATGGGCTCTTCTCATATACATTCTAAATTCCCTATTTGCCCTACGACCGAAAGGTGGGTCATCAAACAACCATTCCCTATATCCAGCTGAACCGTGAGTCCTACTTGCCAATAGATTGATTACACCGTCCTTTAGCAACTGTTTGTATTCTTCCCTCTTGCTCAAATTTTCAGAATGTGACTTCGGCAAAATTGTTGTTAATTTGTTGTTTTCATCTAACTCAAACAGTATAATATCCTCTTCATCCAATGATTTATTCTCATTCCCTAGCCAAGTAATCTCGTTTTTCCTCAGAATTAATTTATCTAAGTGATGGTGCAATGTCGGATTCTTAATCTTCATCTCTTCTGATGAACTGATGTAAAAGCCAGGTGTTGGCTGCTCGAAGATGATGAACGTTGCAAGATTGTCTATGCTCTTGGCACTAATTACATCGTTAAGAAGTGCCAAAATCGCAGATCCTAAATGGTCTCCTAGGGGAGTTTTCGTGTAACTCTGGTCATTGTAAATACACAACCTATGAGTTTTCATTTTCTTATTACGGAAAGTCAAACCAGTAATCAGGTAAGGGGCACCATGAGGGCCTTTTCCAACTTTTACAAGATAGTGGTGTCCGGCCATACCACGAACTAAAATTCCCTCATCGATTATCTCAACTCTATCATTGGAATCCTCGATAATACTATTCAGAAATTCAATGGAACGTTTCGTGTTAGCACGAATTTCAGGTTTTTCACCTGAAGAGTTCCAATTCTCTCTGACCACTAACAAACGCTGGCTAGATTTACAATCAATCGGAGAGAGATACATAGAAATCAAGAATGCGAGGATGCGGGGATCAGAAGGAATGACTATGGATGACTGTTTGTTATTAGCATCGGACTTTCGGAATCTCAACCTACCATGTTTTTCGTATACCATCTCTTTTGGAACAGGATAATTTAGGTGCTGATGGTTGTTATTCTCCAGCCATCTGTACAACCATGGCTTTCTCTCCATAGCTTCCAATAAACCAGTTGGACGATTTGTCATCAAAGTAGTATAGAGTTCTGTTCCGTTTGCAACATCGAGTGCTGATTTGACATCTCTTGCCCAAGCTTGATTCAAGAAGAAGGATTCGTGCTCACAATGTTCTGTTGTTTCTAAGATCCATTCCATCAAAGAGAAAATATTCTTGCAATGAGGATTAGTAGACGGTCGCCCCAAAATAGAAGAATTAGATTGCGAGGTTATCGCTGACAAGCCAACTAGTAACTTTTTGATATCCCATTCTTGTCTAGTCATGTTATTCGATAATAACTCCAAAGCAGTGATTAGAGGAATTTTTCCAACGAGACTTCTCCCATCCAATGCTATTTTACCGTCAAAAATCGAGAGTCTTGTCCCATCTGGAAGGATGAAACCATTTGCCAACTTCCTCAACTGAACCCTTGAGAGCTTTGCTTTTTTCTTGAGTTGGGAAATAATATCCTGAAGTTCCTTAGCATTAAATTCAGAATGGATGTCGCTTTCTCCATATTTTCTTGCCCATTTTACATCATCGGTATCGCTTACCTGTTTCGCAAGAAAATCCCATGAATTCTTGTTGCTTTTGAATTTCTTAGGGATCAATTTCAATCCATCTTTAATCTGATCCGGGTGCATTAACATGTTTATGCCAACTTTTTGTTGGCTGTTGATTATACTGAAACATAGTTGACAAAAATCCCCTTCAGAGGGGCGAAAACAAAGTTCACAGTTGCATTCTTTATCATCAGTCATGTCCGTAAAATCACGTGACATTATTTGAATGAAAAACTAATTTCTAAATTCAAATTTTCTTGATTATTTCAGCAAAATTCTCAACATCTTCGTCCGTTATGTGTAAATGCGTAACTATCCTACAACGACGTGGGTCTAAATCAAACATTTTCACGCCATATTGCGCAAACTTCTCGACCACTTCGCTGGCTGAGATATTTGTTGAAAAGTACACCATGTTTGATTCAACTGTTTCCATATCAACTGAAAAATGCTCATGTGAATTGAGTAATTCTGCGATTTGCCTTGCTCTTTTATGGTCTTCTGCCATCCTTTGCACATGGTTGTCAAGAGCGAAGAGTCCTGCTGCTGCAATGTGTCCTGCTTGCCTCATCCCTCCCCCGAACATCTTTCTCCATTTGTGGGCACGGGATATGAACTCAGAAGAGCCTACCAATACAGAGCCTATTGGGGCGCCAAGTCCTTTTGAAAGGCAAATTGATATTGAATCATAATCTCTTACCATCCGTGATAGAGAAGTTCCTGTCTTGATCACTGCATTGAAAATCCTAGCACCGTCAATATGTGATTTACAACCATTTTCCTTTGCGATTTTAGCAATTTCATCCAATGTATCCTGAGAATAACAAGTTCCTCCGCCTCTGTTAGATGTGTTCTCTACACAAACTAAGCTGCCATTTGGGTAATGCCCTTGACTTCCTGCGGTTTTTCTAATCGCATTTTTCACATCTTGTGGATTCATTATTCCTCTATTGCCATCAACTAAAGCAACACTGCATCCACACAATGCAGCATAACCTCCACCCTCATAGACGTAAATGTGTGATTCTTTCCAAGTCACTATCTCATCACCAGGTTGTGTATGTGTTTTCAGCGCAATGGCGTTAGACATAGTGCCGCTAGCAACGAATAGTCCGGCTTCCTTGCCGCATAACTTGGCAACTCTCTGTTCTAATTCAGTGACAGTGGGGTCATCTCCCAAAACATCATCTCCCACAGCAGCATTTGCCATTGCTTGACGCATACCATCAACTGCTTGCGTAATAGTATCAGAACGGAAGTCTATCCCGTCGGTGCTGAAGTCCCGCATGAACACCTCAGGTAGTTCCTGAATAAAGGCATGATGATGTGAAACATCAAACTGAATCAAAGTAATTTTAGGTGGCTGACAACAGAATCGATCACATCGTCCTCAGCAGGTCCAATAGCGAGAACGGTAAACGAACCTGCGGGAATCTGAGTATGTCCAGCATCATGAATTGCTGAGCAAGGAACGCCTGCCTCTTTGCATTCCTGCTGAAGAGATTTAAGATCCTGCGAGGTTGGCACTTTCAAACAGATTTTCTTCTGTCCTTTGGATAGATATGCTTCGAGAGCAGCTGGATTGGATTTCCCTAAATCCAGTATTGCCTTAACAGAGGCGTGGCCAACCTGGGCTGCAATCTTTCCCTTTCCCATCTTTAATTCCTGGTTTACAACACATGCTAATTTCATTGGTCCTGCAGGGCCTTCTCCAGTCGAATAGGCAGGAGCAGTTAGTCTGTGAATAAACGAACGAAGACCCATGTTAACAATCAATCCAAGCAGCCCGAGTTCATCAAATTTCATAGGAAAATGAAATAAAATGTGCGAATGTTATAACAAATCCTTATACACAATCAGAAGTAGTTTGACACGTCAAGGCGAGGAGATTCTGGCATGGATAATTTTTATACGATTTTATTCTTCTTGATATCAACTTGGATTGGCCCATTTTGGGTATTGATGCTAGCAAAACCCTTTGATGAAATTACACAAAAATTGTGCCAGGGATTCCTTATCGTCCTTGGACCCATCATCGCTTATTTCCTTGTATTAATCCTTAATCCGAATATCCTGCTTGAGATATTTGACCCTGACCCAACAAAGATACTCGATGCATTGGGTTCAGCATTAGGCAGCCCGGCAGGAGCTGTGTTGACTTGGGCCCACATAGTGGCTGGAGACATCTTAGTGACACGTTGGTTATGGAAGAAAGCCGTTGAGCAAAATCTCTCAGTGAATAGATTGAGAGCGATGGTATTGTTTGGTGTAATGCTGATGCCGGTTGCAATAATTCTAGCAATGATTTTCTTGAATGATTCAAAAAACAAGGAGGATGAAAAAATTGCAAATTAATCAAGATAATCTGAAAATTTTTACAACGATTGCCGGCTTCTTTGTACTGCTCTCTTATGTTTACGGAGTTTGGAAAGCACCGGATAGAACTGCTCTGTGGGGTGGAATTGAGGGGGGATTGCTAAAGTTCAGTGTAGTTTTCATGTTCGTAGCCGCTGCTGGATATCTAATCATGTGGTATTCAGTTTTATTCCAGATGTCTGCTGAAGATTTCGAAAACCTCAGATGGACTTTTTCTCAAAAATCAGGTTCTGGGATTAACATGTTAGCAGTCGCTTTTGTTTTATTCCTAATTCCGTCTATGCTATGGCTTGAGAGCACCTCATTTCATTTGCGAACCGATTATTCTTGGACTCCAATCTTAGTAATCGGAATTCTAATGTTGGTATCCATAGGAAATGTTCTTTTCATTATGTTAGGATTGACTGCTCATTCAGATGGCAATCCACAAGGTTTGATGATTGCGATTGGAGGGTTTATGATATCTGTCCAATGTATAATCAACGATCTAATCATTTGGTCATGGAAATTTCCTTGGCAGTGATATATTCAATGGGATGTCCCAAATTTAGTTTTTATATACCTTGAGCGGAAATAAATATTGCTCAAAAGGAGTCTATGGTGACGGTATGTTGACTGATTAATTCCCTGAAATGTGATCTAATTTTTTGCCTAGCGAAGGCTAGAGTATAGCAAAAATATATCATAAAGAAAGGGAGTATAATGAAGAACATCAGAAATAAAAAAATAAAAAATTGGCATAATGGAAAACACAGAACGAAGAAAAAGACTCAAGCAAATAACAAAGCGAAAAGAATAATTTGTTGCCAAGGCGAAGAAAGAAAGGCAATCGAATCAAAATTATTAGCTGAATTAAAGGCGTGTAGACCTGAGTTTTCATACAACACAATTTCCGGAAATTGGGAACCTAACATACCACACTGGTTCGTGAAGAAACACAAAAAACACATACATCACTTCAGAAGAGTTGCAAAAGACCACGGTTTCAAGAACTAAAGCGACTCAAGTCCACCGCAAATAGCATCCAAACTACGATTGGGGCATGGACCCAACCCCAAAACTGTCAAAGTTCCAGGCTCAACTTCGGTTAGTCCTGCATCCCTAACGATATGAGTGACGATATTGGCTTTGTCGGCAATATCCTGTAGTTCCTTTAGATGATCTAAATCATCGACTTTCAGAACTACTTTCCTTGAACCATTGGAGCGCCATCTCTCAAAAATACGAGAGTATGATTTCCTTGCTAAGCGAGTACATTCAACTGCTGCATGGCTACACTGTACGGCAGTTTTTCCGATTGATAAATTCAAATCAGACCTTACGATAAGTGCCATAGAACAGTCATTCGGATTATTATTCATTTAATCACTCATGCCTGAGTTGATTCCAAATCTGCAATTATTGCTTCTTCTATGGTTGGAACTTCGCTAATTTCTAACTTGCTTACAAACCATTCAGCAAACCAAAGCGCGAATGTTACATTACCTACCGCATGAAGTAAATCATAAGGAATTCCAGCCCAGAGGTAAGCTACAAATTCAAGGAAAGAAGTGGATGATTCAATAATTGATAGAGACACGATGAAATCAAACATGAATGCTGATAGGAAAGCAATGTAGCAAGTTTTCTTCAAATCTAGAGAATTATTAGACCATAGATTCGCATAGGAGCCGATAACTGCTACACTTGCCCAGCCAACAGCTTGGAAGATTGTCCACCATCCGTCACCAAGGAAGTAATTACTCAGTACGGCTACTAAAATAGCGAATGCTGCGCCTCTTCTTGCACCTAATCGTGCTCCAACCAACAAGGATGCAATGGTTACAAACTGAACATTTGGAATCCCAGCCATCAAAACTCTGGATAGCGAAATCCCAATTACAACTGCTGTTAATAAGAGCATGTCGCCTTGTGAACGCCTTTTTGGTTCCAGCAGTAACAAAGCAGCGGAAGTTAGTAGGATTAAATCAAGAACTAATCCAGCAAACGGGCTCAGGACTGGTCCATGTGTTCCAATTGCTGTGAACATGGCCACACGAGAGGCAACCCTGCTTTGAAGTTTAAGTCGTGATAGGTATTATGGCTATTACAAACCGATGAATTAGAGGTAGTGTTTGTCATACAAAGATATAATAAATCTTGTAATAAGTTAACATTATGCCTAATTTCCAAAACGTATTGGAAGTTGACGCCTCTCTCGAAGATCACTGGAATTGGTATAACTCAGAGGGGGCTTTTCGTAGAATTATGCCGGACTGGGAAGGATTAGAACCGATCCAAGTAGGAAAGATCGCAGATGGAGAGATGACCATTTTCCCCGTACAAATGGGTCCAATCAAGAAAAAATGGGTTGCAAGACATGAAAATGTAAGGACTCTACACGGGTTTGATGACACTTCTTTGAAAGGACCATTTGCAAAGTGGGACCACTCTAGGGAATTCAAACAAGAGAATGGGAAAACCGTTGCAATTGATTCAGTAGAATACAAATTACCCTTACATTTTGCTACCGGATGGACCAAGAAATTCACGGTTGTTCCAAGAGTTGAAGCAATGTTTGGCTTCAGAAATCGTAGAGTAGAAATGGACTTGAGAAGAATCCCTTCTCAAAAGATGCGTGTTTTAATCTCTGGAAGCACTGGGCTAATCGGAAAACAATTGTGCGCATTTTTTGCTTGCATGGGTCATGAGGTTCACAGGTTAGTGAGGCCGTCTACTAAATTACCAGCTGATGCTAACAAAGAAAATGTAGTAAAATGGGATGACCAAAAAGGAGAGATCCTGGAAGGCTCTCTCGAAGGATTCGACTGTATTATCCACCTAGCAGGAGCAGGTATCGGAGATAAAAGGTGGTCAAAGACTCGAAAAGAATTGATTGAAACAAGCAGAACTATTCCGACCAAGAACTTAGCAAACCTAATATGTGGGCTAGAGAATAAACCATCGGTTTTCATTCAAGGCTCAGCAATAGGTTTCTACGGAGACAGAGCGGATGAAATCTTAGACGAAGATTCTGTTATCGGAGATGGTTATCTTCCAGAGACCTGCAAAAAGTGGGAAGATGCTAGTTCAGAACTTGAAAACCACGGCATAAGGAGAGTAGTTATCCGTACTGGGATAGTGATGACGTGCCTCGGTGGGGCGCTTGGAAAGCAACTATTCCCTGCTAAAATGGGGGCACTTGGACCAGTGGGAGGGGGCAAGCAATTCCAATCATGGATTTCGCTTGATGACCAAATCCATGCAGTACATCACCTAATGCTGAATAGTGACTGCAATGGTGTTTACAATTTAGTATCTCCAAATCCTACTTCACAAAAGGAATTCGCCAAAGTTTTGGGCAAGATTTTCTTCCGCCCATCTTTTGCACCTCTGCCTAAATTTATGGTAAAAATTCTATTTGGCGAGATGGGGGAGAAACTTCTCCTAGAAAGTCAAAGAGTGTCTCCAAAAAGACTGATAGAGAGTGGGTACGAATTTAACCATCCAGACTTGGAAAATGCGCTTAGGCATATGACTGGTAAAGTTAGATAGGGGCTCAGTAGCCAACTCTGTTCTTTAATTTTGAATACAAAATCATGCTAGCAATGCTGAATTTCTTCCATGCGCTAAGGCCAACAGGGGATAATGGATTCTTACTCTTCATCATGCCTCTGAAAATTTCAGTGTAAACGGAGGTCAAAATTTTGACGTGCATTCTCACATCATAATCTAGATATTTATTCAGATGAGATGCGGATTCCATATGTGTATTTACTATTTCGAGATACTCATCCATGAACTCTGTCCAGTTTGGTGATTCAACGAGCATATCATCATTTAAACTGTCCAATGAAACATTGAAGGAATTTAGACTATCAATTGGCAGATATATTCTATCTCTATCAAAGTCCTCTCTTACGTCTCTTAGGATATTTATCATTTGCAATTGTATCCCGAGATCTATTGCATGAAGTCTCGCTGATTGAGAAGAGTAACCATATATTTCCAGAAGCACCAAACCAACCGAGGATGCCACTTTGAATGCATAAGCTCTGACATCGTCATAGGTCTTTAGGCGTATTTCAAACAAATCGTCTTCCATACCGTCGATGATTGTGAATAAGTCCACCTTCTTGATTGGAAATTGATTAATTGTCCATTCAATCGCCTTAATTACAGGGTGTTCAATTTCGGTTCCACCGTTTTCAAAAATCTCATCTATTGCAAAACGGATTGATGTCAGTGTGTCCAACTTAATTTTGTANTCAAAAGCTACTGGCTGAGAACCTTTGTTAGCAATTANTTCTGCAAGCCTAATGCTTGATTTTTGGTCGATATCGATGTCGAGTCTTTCTTCTGAGTCACCATCAACTATGTCATCAAGCCATCTACAGAGAGCATATACTGACATCACAGCGTATCTTTTTTTTGTGGGTAGGCAAGAAAAAGAAGCATAGAATGAAGATGATGCCTGCCTGCACCTTTCGGCACAGTCATCAAGATGGGCTTGATAACCATCAAGCATGAGTTACACCGGCTTTCATTGGATTTGGTTTGCGGCTTTCAAACCAGGTATCAACACCGTTCCAATCTGGCTCTATACCAAGGTCATCTAACAATAATTTAGTTGATATTCTTGCACTTTCAAAGATAACAGGCAATCCAGATCCTGGATGTGTTCCGCCTCCAACCAAATACATATTTTTGATGTCGCCAAATCGATTCTTTGGTCTTCTCCACAGCATCTGATCTAAGCCGTGAGCTAGATTGAAAACTGCCCCTCTGTAACAGATGTCTCCCCAATCATCTGGAGTTATCACCATTTCAGTAACAATGTGTTCTCTTAGATTTTCGAAGCCTAATTTGTTTTCGAGTTGGTCTAAGACTAATTCTCTATATTCATCTTTTACTTCGCTCCAGTCGATATTGTCAGTCGTATGGCTCACAGGAACTAACACATAGACGGTGGATTGTCCATCTGGTGCCAATGATTTGTCGGTTATGCAAGCATTTTGAGCATAAACAGATGGGTCATTTGTTGTGAGTTCATTATTTTCTATCATAGCTAGACTGTTTTTGTAGTCTGATGAAGCATAGATTTGGTGATGTGGAAGGTCTTCGTATACCTTGTCGATTCCAAGATAGAGCATGAAAGTAGAGCATGAATACTTCTTCTTTTCTAATTTCTTTGAAGTCCACTTCTTCAGATGGGAGTCATCCACTAAATCTACCATTGCCTTAGCAAAATCAGCGTTTAGTACAACTCTGTCAGCTCTGAATTCGCCGTTCTTAGTGACGATTCCTTTTGCCTTATTGTCCTCAACAATTATCTTTTCAACTGCTTCACTAAAGTGGAACTCTACCCCCATTCCTTCAGCAATTTCATACATCTTTTGAGTGACGCTTCCAAGACCTCCAAGCGGGTGGTAAATACCGTATTCATACTCAAGGTAAGCCAGGATTGTGAATAATGAAGGACAGTTAAATGGAGACATACCTAGGTACTTGGTTTGGAAAGACATTGCAAGGTGCAGTCTTTCATCATCAAACAGTTTTGCAAGGTCTTTAGCTACACTTCTTGTTGGATGGATGACTGTTGCAGCCCTCATTGCTCTTTTTGAAATCATATCGCTAGGTCCGAACCATGGCTCCTCAAGACATTGTCTTGAATTGTCGAGTTTTCTTTTGTTTTGTTTCATGTATTTGATGAATGCATCAGCATCTTTAACGCCAGATAATTCTGCGATTCTTTGGTACATTTGCTCTACGTTGGATGTGCAATCCAGTGATCCGCCTTGCCCAAACACCAACCTGTAGTTCATCTCAAGGCGGTGAAGGTTCAGGTCTGCGTGAGCATCTCTACCTATTGCCTCGAAAATTTTCTCAATTACCTCAGTGTAATGGAAGAATGTTGGTCCTAGGTCAAATTTGAAACCATCTTTCTCGATAATTTTTGTTCTACCACCTGCTCGGTCCTCTTTTTCGAATACCTTGACCTTCAATCCAGCCTGCGCAAGAAGCAGGCTGGAAGCCAGTCCACCGGGTCCTGCTCCTACGATTATAATCTCATCTTGCTCATCCATATTTTTCACATCCATTGCCTCATATTTTTAATTGTTTGTAAGTGATAAGAACTCGTCTAAGTATGGACCCATTGACGTGATTAAATCAACATCTGGATATGTTTCTAGAACTAAGCCATCCATATACATCAGAGAACGAATAATTGGGAATGATGTTTCATCAAAAGCACAACCTGCCAATACTGCGGTTTTTACGGTGCCCATCATTTGTTGTGTTAGTGATACTTCGCTAACGCTTTTTCCTTCGAAAGAATCATACAATCTAGTCATTTCGTCATAATACTCCTCTAATTTTTTTCCTGTTGGAGGAACGTCTGACATTTGTAACAGTGCGTCATAAGCATCCTTTTTCTGATATTTTGCTAGGTTAAAGAAGAATCCGAAAAGGGAATTGGATACCCTTTTTGGCGAGTAACATATTGCACCAGTGTCGATGAAAGTGAATTTACCATCTTCTGAAAGCATAACGTTTCCAGGGTGTAAATCTCCATGGAATGTTCCTACTCCAAACATGAAGGCTCCGTGTATCCTGAAAAGATTCAACACATGTTCCCAAGAAATTGATTGTGACTTAACCAAAGATGAAACTGTTGGATCCTTGATGTATTCCATTACCAAGGCTTTGGAATTTGATAATTCTTCATACATCTTAGGAAATTTTAGGAGCGACATGTCAAATGTTTTTTGAAGGTCGTTTTGAATTGAAACCAATTCTTTTTGCCCTTTGATTTCGTTCAAGAAATCAAGTTCCCTGAGCGTGTAATCCTCGATGTGAGCTAAGAAGCCAAGTGGATTACCAACTTTTTTCAATTTAGGTCTGAAAAATAAACCAAACTTTACCCAAAATTTTAGTTGCTTTACGTCCCTTCTGAATCTCTTCTCAAAATTAGATTTCAAGAGTTTGACCACCACCTCTTCTCCGCTATTCAGACGTGCAAGGTGAACTTGCCCTATTGAGGCTGCTGCAAATGGTTCTAGATTGAATTCTGAAAAATTTTCCATGAAGTTAGCAGGTGCGTTTTGAATAATCAATTCTCGTGCGGATTCGGCTTTAATCGAATTGGCATTTTGGTAAAGTTTCTGCAATTGCCTACATCTATCTGTTCCTAATAAATCAGGACGTAGTGCCATAATTTGACCTATTTTAACGGATAGTAAACCCAATTTTTGAACTGTCTCAATATTTACTTTTTTTCCGCGAAAAACCGCAAAGTAAAACCTAAGCATCTTAATTGGGTTCATTCTAAAACCTCAAATCTGTGCTGTTTCAATTAATTCATACATGAAGGATTGTGCAGCAAGGTTGTGTCCAGCCTTCCTCACGCTAAGGCTTTCAGATGTAGAGAACCTAGCGCTTAGTGCCCCCTCGATTATTCCATCGTCTAGCTCCCAAACTGGTAGGGCTTCAGGATCTTCTGGAATTTCATGAGCGAGTTCGATTTGAATTGAAAATGCCGAGTCTATATCATAACTCATCTTTCCAAGTCCAGCAAATTCCCACCAATCAATCATCTCGTTAAGGAAATCTATGTCATTAGACAGGGATCTCAACGAAAATGCTAGTTCTAGCCCAACTCTATTTCCTATCTGACGGAGAAGCACATTCATATCAATCCCCAAGGCTTGAAGATTCGACAGTTTTCCTTCGGAGAGTTGCGTCCTTGCTTTGTTGACTTCCATTCCAGCAGAATAAAACAACTCAGGATCAAATGGAGTGTCTTCTTGTGGAAGTTCTCCGTCAAAACCTAGCGCTTCACTAAAAATTGTCAAGAAAGATCCTTCTCCTATTGTCATTTTCAAAGGATCAACAATACGATTGTTGACAAACCTCTCAACTGCAATATCGAAGTTGATTGACTCCTCCCAGATTGTCTGAACTAGTTTTGATTGAGCTTGCGAAAAGGACTGTGATTCAATAATCAGAGCGGCGTCATCTTTGCCCTTGCCAACCGGGTTTTCTTCGACGTGCAAAAGCTGAACGGTTACTTCTTCATCCTGCAAAAATCCTGTTGAGTCCAATTCTTCTGAGTGCCTAACTTCTATTGAATCATGTAATTTATCAAAGAATTTCACAGTCCTATTTTCAATGTGCGCAATTACCTCGACAACACAGCCTCTGACTGCCGTTTGATTTACAGCCTCTATCGCTCCAGTTCTGCAAAGATGAAGAATTCCATATTTGCCCAATATCAGTACTAATTTTTCCTCGGTATCGTCTGCCATTCCTTTGAGTTTGGAATAGATATTCTCCCTTTCTTTTATGACACTAAACTCAGGCTCTTCAGTAAAGGATGGTGTAGCCTTCTCACGCTTCTCTTCTGGGATTCCAGAAAGTAAATCTTCAAGCCCTGAATTTAATCTGTTGAGTTTACTCTGTTTGATATCAATTAAGTACCTAACACAATCTTGAATTCGAGGACAAGAAAACATCATCGGTCGGTCTGCCGTTGCTTTCACTAGCCCTCTTTGTTGGAGTTTTGAGAGGGTGTTGTAAGCATCCAGTCTAGTAGTTTTCAATTCCTTTGCAATATCACTTGCTTTCATTCGATCTCTTGTGCTTAGGACCAGGAGAACATTTCCCTCCTTTTCGTTTATGCCTGCTAGTTCAAGTAATTCTAGCCACATTTTAAGCACCAACCTCTAGAGATAGTTTCGATAATATTTTTGCGACGTGCTTGCGAGGTCTGAAAAGCCAATCGTAAACATATACGATTTGATTCTCAGGATTCACCAAAAATGACGACTTGCTTGGAAATGTTCCTAGTAGTTTTGAGACACCAAATAGAGAAGACACTTCTCCATTTATGTCAGATAGAAGAGGAAATGGCAATCCGCCCAACTCTTTTTTGAATTCCTTGTGTTGCTCCACGCTATCTTTGCTGATTCCAACTATTTTACAACCCGCACTTTCGAATAAATCATATTGTTCTTTGAAAGTCAAACATCCTCGCTTACAGGTTGGAGATCCATCCTTCGCATAAAAGAAAATAATTCTCCAAGCCCCATCCAGATTCTTTGAGGAGAAAGCTTGACCGTTGTCATCGAGTAACATAAAGTCTGGTGATTTTTGTCCGATTACTGAATTCATAAAATCACCGTTATTGATACTTCTCCGTTAATCTAAGCATATGCCCCATTCTGTTTGCTTTCACTTTTAGATAGTGAAGATTGTCGGCCCTGAAGGGTATTTCATGTTCTATGCGGAGCACGGATATCCCGTTTTCCTCAAGTCCTTTTATCTTCAACGGGTTGTTCGAAAGTAACTTTATTGAAAAGATTTCTAACGTTTTGAGCATTTTAGCTGCAAAATTGTACTCTCTTTCATCAGCGCCATGACCCAAAGCAATGTTTGCATCTAAAGTATCAAGTCCCTGATCTTGAAGATTGTATGCCTTGATTTTTGATTCTAAGCCGATTCCGCGTCCTTCTTGTCTGAGATACACCACAGCCCCTACTCCGTGATTTGCTATCTTTTCCATGGCGTAGTCGAGTTGCTCGCCACAGTCGCAACGAACTGATGAAAACACATCCCCAGTAAGACATTCAGAGTGAATCCTTACCATCGGGAAATCTTCATTCCATGGCTCGCCCTTGAACACTATGCTGTGTTCTAGACCTTCATTGTCGACAAAAACTTGAATATTGAACTCGCCGAATTTAGTAGGCAGTGTTGATATAGGCTTGATTTTTTTTACATCTGCCATAATAGTCATGGCCTTAATTTGTTAAAGTTACTTTTAATGTTTTGTTTGTTACATAATGATTCTAAACACTTCATTATAACCCCTAGGGGGTAGTTTAGTTATATGATGGGACCCGATATTGGTGTTGGCGTTGCCGTCATAAACAACCAAAAAGTGTTACTTGTGAAGGAATCCGGCGGCAGGAATGTTGGATGCTGGGGCATACCTAAAGGAAAAGTTGACCCCTCTGAGAATATAGAGCAAGCTGCACTCAGAGAACTATTCGAGGAAACTGGGCTTCATGGAAAATTGATTCGACTAACAGGATTGCGCAGCGACCTTAGAAATGATCAAGTTGCTCTGTTTTTTGTTTTTACTGCGTCTGTTGATTCTGAGCAGGTTCCTGAAATACAGGATAAAGAGGAAATTTCTGACATCGGTTGGTTTACCGCTGATGAAATCGAACATCTGGACCTTGTATCAACGAATATGTCTATTCTCATAGAAGGAGCATTCGAAGGAGAAGGAGGATTAGTCGCAAATCAAGGGAATGGTGTAGTCTATGTTTGAAAATAGACTAATCACGAACGGCAAAATGCCGAATACTGACGGAGAGTACATCCTTTACTGGATGATTTCCAATCGCAGAACTATCGATAATCACTCGCTAGAATTAGCGATTTCTCTTGCGAAAGAACACGATTTACCGCTGTACGTAATCGAGCCTATAGCCGTAAACCATCACTATTCCAGCAAAAGGCTACATTATTTCGTAGTCGGTGGCATGGTTGACAATTATTACGCTTTCAAAGATACGCCAATTTGTTACTGTTCCTACATTGAAAAATATGACAAAGAAGGTTCTGGAGTCTTCAAAGCTTGGATGGAGAAGGCTAAGATAACTATAACTGACCACCATCCTACATATCTGCCAAAATACGTTGGCGAATATGCTTTAGAACAAAATGAGCATTTGTCAATTTTGGTTAACTCAAATTCAATTATTCCAGTGAACTTAATCGATAGAGATTTTAAATCCGCTTACCAACTGAGAAGATGGATACACAAAAATATTGAAAATCTAATGAGTGAATTTTCAACGAAGCACCCCCTACAGGATTTATCAGGGCTGGTGCCTGCTCACCAAGAAAAGGCTGAGGAAATCTTTGCTCAAACTAAAGCAAGAATTTCTCCGTGGGATTTCGTTTGGAGATGCGCTCTCGATGATGAGGCAATAAGGGAACAGGCATTCAAAACCGTTCAACTGAATATGGATGTCCCTGAAATCGAAGAAGTCAGAGGGGGAGAACAACAAGCACTAAATCTGCTACGAAATTTCGTAAGAAAAATAGACAAATATTCAGAAGAGAGAAGAAACCTACAACCTGGATATACTTCCGCTCTATCTCCTTACTTACATTTTGGGCACATAAGCCCTATAACAGTGGTTAGGACTGTTTTAAATTCTTACAATTGGACTATCGACCAGACAAATCCGGAATTCCTAGGAAAATCTGAGGGTTGGTGGGGGCTCCAAGAAGGCGTTGAAGGATTCTTAGACCAAGTGATTACATGGAGAGAAATAGGATTTGCTTATTGTACAAATCACAAAGATCACTTGGATTATCAGACCTTGCCCGAATGGGCTAGAAAATCACTGGCTGAACACACCTCAGATGAACGCCCCTACACCTACACTTACGACCAACTAGAAAATGCAAAAACACACAGTGAGTTGTGGAATGCGTGTCAGAACCAACTACGTAAAGAAGGAATAATTCACAACTATATGAGAATGTTTTGGGCGAAAAAAATCCTAGAATGGACCCCTAATCCTGAAACAGGATATGAGTATGCCTTAGATTTGAATGACAAATGGGCACTAGACGGGAGAGACCCTAACTCATATTCGGGAGTAGGTTGGACTTTTGGTAGATTTGATAGACCTTGGTTTGAAAGAGAGGTTTTCGGAAAAATCAGATACATGTCAGAAAATTCATTAAGAAAAAAGATTGATGTAAACCAATATATCAACAAATACAACAATCAGACTCTAACCTCAAGCAGGGCGCCATACAAGAACTGAATTTTCATCCAGTTCTACATCGTCTATCGAATAAAGTCCTCGACTTCCATCGACAAAGAATTCCCATCCATCACCTTGATATCCATCGATAGAAATTAGATAATTTCCTAAATTTGTTTCCTCTATTACCAGATGGATTTCAAGTTCTTCTGCTGCAGCTATAGTCGCTTCTGATACGGTTGAATAAGTTCCAATATCTCCTATTGCGATAGAACTACCCTCCAATTCAAAAGAGATAACTTGGGTGCCCTTCCAAGAATTTGGCCAATCTTCATCCCATTGTTCTTCATCTAATTCAACTAAACTCATCCCGGACCAAAATGTAACAATATATGGCGTGGATAGAATTAATGCAATCAACAACAAAGGAATTGAAAATTTGAAAGCAGAACGCAGGTTTTTGCATTCCCATGTGAAACTGAAAACAAGGAAAAATGAAAACAGAAGTAATGAGATTACAGCAGGAGCTTTGCTTACTTCCACCTCTTCGGAACTGACTTCGTTTGTTTTGGAGCTAGCAGTCATTTCGCAACTATCTCCGAGGATAGTTTTTGATTCATACATCTGTAAAATACCTTGATCATTTCCATAGATCCAGTACTGCCCACAGTTTGCGGGCATGGCTGTGCCCCATCCCGATAATTGAATCTGAAAATTGCCCAAAGGCTCTGGTTTGCTGTTCTTCACTTGAGCATAGACCCAACCGCCGTTTTCGCCATTTCTTGCTGCAACGATTACTCCTTCACGATAGAAGATTTCGCCATTGATATTATCACTCAAAGACTCTGATATAGAGCATGTGTCACTACAATCCACTAATTGTAACCCAGCAGAAGAGCCAACGATTGCCGCAGTTTGGTTAATTTTCGTTGGGATTGAAGAACTCATTCCAATATCGAATTCATGAATTATTTGAAAATCTGGTCCGCTGGATTTGTTCAACAACAAAACTTTGCCAGAAGATTGACCTTGAACTGATACTAGCACAAAATCATCAAGGATAATAGGAGCATGTCTTATTTTTGGGGTTTCAATACCCTGAACTTCTTGAGTAAGGGACGTGTTGTGAACTAAGCCATTTGTAATCGACCAAAGTAAACCTTGTTCATCGCCAATGATGATTGTTTCTTCTAGCACTGACGCACCATTTCTCCATCCAAGTCCTGTTTCATAGGATTCAATTAACTGACCGTCAGCAATGCAAAATAAGTCAACTCCATTTCTCGTAGGAACCACAATACGGTCTGCATCTATTAACATCGATCCGGTTATTCCCCAGGTCTGTACCGCAGTGTTTTTTGTCCAGAATGTATCTCCAGTTGTAGGATTTAATGCCTGCACAGAACCATTTGCCCATGCGACTGCTAACATCTCAGGCCAATTTCCGCAGTTTCCTTCACCTGAAGGAATGAAAAGTAGAGGAGTCATGTCATGGTTCGTGCTTCCTTCTCCAGTAATCGACCACTGTAAATTACCATCAAAATCAAAAGAATACACCATTGGTCTAGATTCATCAAACCAGGTTCCACTAGTTCTTACGATAATTGAATCATCATGAATTAATGGTGATGTGGTGATATATCCCTCTCCTAGGTCCTTTTCCCAAACTAATTCTTGAGAAACAATATTCTCAAAATCCGTATTTGTATTTGCTTTTACCGTTGATTGGGAAAATAATAGTAGTATGAGTACCAATAAAGCGAGATTGAATCTTACTCTCATCAGACAAACAACTCACTGGTGTTTCATAATTTGTTTACGAAGTAAATCACTGACCTGTTTTCCATCAGCTCCCTTTGCTTCCTTCATTACCAAGCCCATCAAGGGACCCATTGCTCCCATGCCCCGTTCTTTTACAAAGTCAAGTCTACTTTCAACTACCGATTTCACCACCGATTCTAAATCGGATGCATCTGCTGGCTTGAGTCCGTTTTCCTCTGCCCATGCGGCCATAGATTCCATTGAATATGGTTTATTTGAAAACTCAGCAATTAGCGTATTTATTCCATCCCTAGAGACAAATCCTTGCTCTTTTGTTTGCAAAACATCTGCTAAAAATTGAGGGTTTTGACCTTCATTATCCATAAGAATTGATGCCCAGGCTTTCGCTGGAAGATCTGCTTTAAATTCGAAATACAAATCATCAAGCTGTTTACTCAGTAACTGCTTTGCTTGATCTTCTGACATTTCCTCTGACCCCAGTCTGGATTTTCTTTCTGCTTGACTCATAGGTAAATTATCGAGCACTTTCTTCCACTTGGAATCTGTAAGTTCAAAATTAGGAATGTCCGTTTCTGGATACATTCTTGCTCCTCCTGGCAGAGGTCTCATTGGAGAAGTTGTTCCGTCCTCTGGAGCACCCTTTTTGATGACTACATTTCTTACTTCTTTTGGCGATCTATGCCACGCCATTCTTGCCCTGTTTAGTGAGGATTCGAGCGCTAATTCAGCCTGCCATTTAGGAGCACAACATAGCAAGAAAGCATCTTGCTTGTTTAGAGATAGATTCTCTCTTACGGAATCGACATAATCTTGTGTAATTCCATAGGCAGGTAATTCATCTGAGTGGAATATTCCTTTCACACCTGCTAGTTTAGCTGCGCCTGCAAGTTCCCTGCCTAGTCTTGGCATTTGAGAGCCTTGGGAATCCAGCACTTTCGTTCCGATTTTCCCAGCAAGCCCTGGTAGCACAAGGGCTAGCATAACACCACCGGAATCCAAAGACGAGGTTACCATTTTAGACTCACAAGATGAAAATAAGTCACTGACGTCATTAATATTCAAAGACAATTTTTTGCTTACTTCTTGGGCAACATTTTGCTCTATTTCCGAATCGTCATCATCTCTGTTATTTGGTAAAATTGGAAGCCCCATCTCGCTACGCAACTCATTAGCTAGTCTGTAAAAATGGAGCTGCCTAGCCATTTCAAGTTCAATTATTCTCGGAATCCAAGATAAATCTTGACAGCCCTTTATCTCAACTCTATCTCCGCAAGCAATGCTTACGTTGAGGTCTTGACGGATTGAACCTAGTCCTCTCCTCACTCTTCTTGTATCCCTAAGGGTTCTGCCAAGAGCGATTGCTGTGTCTTTGGCGTGATCTGGAGATTTG
Source organism: Methanobacteriota archaeon (assembly GCA_002718195.1). Classification (GTDB taxonomy): domain Archaea; phylum Thermoplasmatota; class Poseidoniia; order Poseidoniales; family Poseidoniaceae; genus MGIIa-L4. The sequence goes on from PBDU01000010.1 coordinate 150,246, forward strand.
ATGTCTGGAGCGGTCGCAATTTCAATAAGCGGTAATCCCAATCTATCCAGATTGTAGATTACTTCAACTGATTCTTGCCTTGTAATCGTATCTAGTTTTCTTGCTGAATCTTCCTCTAAACATAAAACATCTATTCGAACATCTCCGCCCTCTACTTCCAAGATGCCATCCCTAGAAATTAAGGTGGTTCTTTGGAAACCCGTAGTGTTTGAACCGTCAACGACCGTCTTTCGCATCGTCTGCATAAGATCAAGTGGTTTTGCATTAAGCATTGCAGATACCGTCAACGAGATATCCATCGCATCCTTATCGTGTGGCAATGGAGGCCTCTCGTCCAATTCGATTAATCCTGAGTTTGGCGACATCACATATACGAAGCTGCGATTTCTCTTCGCCTCGAATTTAGCGGCAACATCTATCTTCCCACCTTCGCCTCTGGCAGGGGTTAGCCTACGTGAATAACGAGGCCAATCTTCTGGGAGTGTGTCGATTGAGACATCGTACAACTCTCCTTTCTGACGAGAGTGTAACTTACCAGTTGCCAGTTGTTGGTGGACTTCAATTCCGCACATGAAGCCCAAAGACTCGGGGTCTAGAGTAGACGTATCAGATACATCTCCCTGCGGCTCAGAATTACCTGCCATGGTACTACCCACAAGTTTTCACTCAAAGAATTCATCCCATCTAAGAATCTTAAATCAATGCAAGAGTTTCATATCCACCAGGCCTGAAAACTCTTCCACTTTCGACTAATTTATCGATAATATCTTCTGCAGTATCTCTATTGATATTGTATTTTTCTAGGTGGTTAAGAACGTCAATTCTTTTGCATTGCCCGCCGCCGCTAGATGCTAAATTACCAATCGTATCCATGATTATCTTCTCACGATCTCTGGCTTTTGCTTTCTTTCCAGAATGAAGGGTTGTTTCATCGAACTCTCCACCCATTATCTCTTCTCTCCAAAACCTAGTCAGGGTAATGGCTGCCTGTGCATCTTCCACGGTTGCGACGGGTGAAAGTCTAATCCTTGCATGTGCCTCAGCCAAACGGACGATGGCTTCTAGTGCCCTTGCTGTGATTGAGATACTATCAGCTGCTTCTCCACCTTTCTTCCTAGTTTGAACATAATAATCGATTATGGCTTGATTAGCAGCATCTTCTAAAATCGGGTGAACTGCTCTTTTTGCATGAGCCACATACTTTTTGATTAGCTCGGTGTCAAGTATCATCTCATCGCCGTTTTTCTTCTCGTTCTTCTCATCGAATGTGATGTCTATGTCTCCGTGCAGTGCGATGCTTCCTTTACCTCTAGTCTCTAAAATATGATGAGCGATTTTTGCATCTTGCTCCTCGATTGGATTATCAGTCATCACCCAAATTACATCAAACCGAGAAATCAGAGGTGGAGCTAGATTCACTTGAGCCGTGAATGGAACGTCACTGAGAGTTTCAAAACGTCCTGCTTTGGGATTAGCCGCTGCCAATACAGCACATCTTGTTTTCAGAGTTGCATTTATTCCTGCTTTTGTAATTGAGATTGTTTGTTGTTCCATAGCCTCGTGCATACTAGACCTATCATTTTCACTCATTTTGTCGAATTCGTCAATCGCAGCTAATCCCATATCAGCAAGAACTAGGGTCCCCGCTTCAAGTGTCCATCTTCCATCAGCAATAGCATCCTTTACTGCAGCAGCAGTTAATCCCGCAGCAGATGCTGATTTACCCGATGTGAACCTACCCCTGGGCGAGATAAGCGACATGTAGCGAAGCATCTGAGATTTTGCCACTCCAGGGTCGCCCATCAACAAGATATGTATGTCTCCCCTGGATGTGGTTTTATCGGAATTTAATCTTCTGACACCGCCAAATAATTGTAGTAACAATGATTCTTTTATTTTGTTGTAACCGAAAATGCTAGGTGATATGGAACGGATTAGAATATCGGTAATATCCTCTCTTTTTGCCAAATCCTTGATGTAATTTTCATCCTCTTCGGAAATCTGTACTTCCTCGAACGGTATATTTTCTCTTTCAACAGAAGTTATTCTTAGGAATAAATCGAATACTGGAGTATTCTTGCCGTTTTTCCGTTGTGCCCTCATGAATAACATACCATTTGCTTTGACCCTTTCTCCTGGGGTTAAATTTCCAGTGAGATCGTGTTCTGCTATGCATTGAATCCTTTCTGGTTGAAGTCCACCCTTCATTTGTTCTGGAAGCTCTTGAATTTCAATGAATTGTGAATTTACCAATACTGATTCATGCTCTAAAAGAACAAATTTTGTTTGTGATTTTGTCTTTTCGCAAGTGTTGCATTCCAACGGTTCAATTAATTCCTGTTCATTTGGTTGCTGAATATGGTTAGCTGCACCACACGACATACATTCGAAAGTTGCAGCGTAAATTCTTGGACGAACCGCTGATATTTTTGTTATTACAGCATCGATTGCAAGGAATTTGCCAATGTCGTCTACTCTAAGTGTAGAAACTGTACGAACTTGATACTTCGGCAAATGAATAATACGGACCATAGGGTTGAGGTTTCCATATCCTTCATCACGTAAAATTTGGTTCAATGCGTTGTTTGCAGCATCGATATGGACCTCTGGGTTATCAATAATTGATTGGGCGAAATCGGGGTCGAAATTCCTCAGGTCTCGGTAAGAAATTGTTATTGATTGCTCATCAGGCCATAATTGTGCAACATTGTGAATTATATCGCTGAAAGAGTCTTGCAAAATAGTCTGCCAGCGTGATTGAACATCTAATTGCTGAATGACCACTTTAACCAAACCTATCCCTGCGGACTTAGTAGGGTTTAGTCGACCGTTTATCAAGATTATTTCCGGAAAAGCCCACCCCTTCAGTTCCACTGGAGATTTTGCAGCACAATATTGCCGGGTTTCCAGATTGAATTGCTTCGATTCGAAATATTCCAGAAAGAAAAATATCTTGAAGATTTTTTTATTCTGTAGGATAAACAGATTAAATTTGACGGAATATTACGCCGTTATATGCCAGAACACAATTTCACGCCTATTTCTGGAGTTTTGGAGAGATTTACAATCAAAAGTGATGCTCTAGAAAACAGGCTTGGAGATCCTACTGAGCGCGAGATTTTGGTACATATCCCCAAACAGGGTTTCGAGGCAATGATCGGGGAAGAAAAGTTGCCAGTAATAGTTTACCTTGCACCCTACACATCATCTGGATTGGGGAGGGCATCTTGGAAAGCATTTTCCGAAACATTACCGCAACGTTTTGAGAGAATTTGTTCACAAGGCGGTAAGCCTGCTATTCTTGTATTAGTTGATTCATTTACGTCTTTAGGAGGAAATCAATTTGTAGACTCTCCAGTTTTGGGCAACTGGGCAAAATGGTTATCCAATGACCTGCAAAATGAAATTTCAAACAGATATCCTGTTGATGGAACATGGAAACTTGTAGGAAAATCGAGTGGCGGTTATGGAGCATTGATGCTTCCAATGTTCTATCCAGAAAAGTGGACGGATATTGCCTGCCACTCAGGAGATTGTGGTTTTGATTTGATGTTCAGGCCGCTGTTTGCTGAAACTCTAACTCGGATTTCAAAGAGTGGTGGCATCGATGAATTCCTGAATGATTTCAGGCAAAGCAAGAAAATTGCTAGTGATGATTTTCATACCTTGATGATGATTGCGATGGCTGCATCCTATTGCCCATCTGAACCATCGGAGGGTAACAAACTTGGAATCGAATTGCCTATCGATTCAGAAACAGCGCAAATAGATGAATCTAAGTGGAAGGCGTGGTTAAAATTCGACCCATTAGAAAATGTAGAAAAATTACTAGAGGCTTATTCTGGCTTAAACTCGGTTTACATTGATGTAGGCATTTGGGATCAGTATCACATTCAATATGGTCTAAGACGATTAAACAAAATGCTGATTGACGGTAGAATTGAAGGTATCACAAACTACCGATATGAAGAATTTGAAGGAAGCCACTCCGGAATTGAATCAAGGCTAGACTATTCCTTGAGGCTGGATTGAGAAGATTTCTGATTCGGTATTATGATGAAGTTAACTTGCTTGGAGCAGTTCATGGCAGGTCAACCGAATGACATGAATTATGCCTCTGCTGGTGTCGATATTGACCTAGAGGGGAGTGCAGTGTCCTCTCTTGTAGGCGCACTTAGCAAATCGGTTCGGAAAACTGGAACACCTGGTGCACCTGTGGATTTACCTGGTGGTTTTGGAGGAATTATTGAATTCGGTGATAGTCTGCTAGCCTTGGCTACAGATGGAGTTGGGTCGAAACTTCAGATCGCTTCTAAACTAAATCAATGGTACGGAGTTGGTATTGACTGCATGGCAATGAATGTCAATGACTTACTTTGCGTTGGTGCTGAACCAATAGCATTTGTCGATTATATCGCTACACCAAAGCCAGACCCAGAAACCCACAAGGCATTGGGAGAGAGTCTAGCAAAGGCTTGCGAACTTGCTAGAGTAACTTTAGCTGGTGGGGAAACAGCAAGTCTTCCTGGTATCGTCACAGAATTGGACCTCAGTGGAACTGCTTTGGGATACATGCCGAAAGGAGAAGCGATTACTGGAGAAAACTTGCAGGCAGGAGATATTTTGATTGGGTTGCCTTCTTCTGGTATTCATTCCAATGGTTACTCTCTAGTTAGGAAAGTGATCGACTATACCGAAATGGGATATGATGAGGAATGTCCATTCAACCCGCATAGTGAGACAAGGGAAATCATGAGGTTTAACGAGGGGACAATTACTCTAGGAGAGGTGATTTTGAACCCGACCAAGATATATGTTGACCCAGTGATAGACATGCTAAATGCTGGAAGAGATGGCAATTCGGGATTTGACTATTCAGACATACATGCAATTGGACACATCACTGGAGGAGGGTTGTCGAATCTTCTGAGATTGCATGATTCACTCGGATGGCATATTGAGACTCCGCTTCCTATCCATCCAGAATTCTCTTGGATGGCTGGTATTGCTAATATCGATGATCTGGAAATGCACAGGACATTCAATATGGGAATGGGGATGGTGATTGCTGCGTCTGCGCAAAAGGCGGATGCTATCGCTGATTGGCTAGCTGAAAAATTACCCGGCAGTTCCATTGTTGGATATGTGCATGATAATGGACACCAAGTAACTCATGTCAATCCAAACATTAAGTTCACACATTATTGATAAGCAAACATCGATTTATATCGAATTTGTATGATGTAACTGCATGCCAGAGGGGCCTGAAATATACAGGGTTGCCCAAAAGTTGTCCAAGGCATTATCCAACAAGAAGGTGCTATCAATCGAGTTTGGATTAGATAGGTTGAAGGGTTGGGAAGAGGTTCTAATCAATTCCATGATTACCTCAGTAAGGAGTCATGGAAAAGCAATGTTGATTTCAACCGATTCGGGATACACAATTTACAGTCATAATCAACTCTACGGAAGGTGGGATATCCGCCTCTCGAAAACCGCTGAAAGAAAGACAAATCGTTCATTAAGAATACTAATCGAAACTTCGACACATACTGCGAGGCTTTACTCAGCATCAGATATTGAGGTTCTCGATGCCATTGATTTGGCTAGTCATCCATTCTTGTCCAAATTAGGCCCTGACCTTTTGGATTTTGACATAAGCGAAAACGGTCTGGTCAAGCATATCACGTCCGGGCGTTTTGATAGACGCGCTTTGCAGCATCTTTTGTTAGATCAATCATTTCTTGCAGGAATTGGAAATTACCTCAGAAGTGAAATATTGTTCGAAGCAGGGTTACATCCAAAAACTCGATTCAATAATTTAGAAAGTAAGCAAAAGCAAGAATTAGCGATAATAGCGAGAAAAATTACGAAAAGGGCACTTGATCAAAATGGAATTACCATAGATTATGAAATCGCTGAGAATTTGAAAAATGAAGGATTGACTAAACGCCAATATAGGCATTGGGTATTTACCAGAGATGGAGAGCCTTGTAGAAGGTGTGGCTCAACGATTATTCATACAAGAGTCGGAGGCAGAAGACTCGACTATTGTCCTTCTTGTCAACCCGAATTGACATGAAGCAAGACCGATTGGCAGGTGCATGGTCGAAGGGGATTTCTTTACTGATATTCCTAGAGATTGGCCCGGCAATCCTTGGCTAGAAGGTCGAACCCTGATCAGATTGCCCTCCGCTCAAGAAAGACCAACACACATGCCAAGAGGACCTGCAAAAAGAACAGGTCCTGGTTTCCTTAACCCTGCAATGGCACCTGCAAGAACAAGGTCTGTCATGCTGTTAACAGATGCACTTGAGCATGGCTGGGTTGGAAAATCTCCCATTATCAGAGCCATAGATGTAATGTCCGCTACCGGAATTAGAGTCAGAAGATGGAGAAATGAAATCCCTGGAGAATTACAATCTAAACTTCAAATCACAGCAAATGACATGGATGATTTTGCATTGTCGTGGTCGGTTAATTCATGCAAAAAACACCCTGCTCCAATCAATCAATTTCCAATTTCAGCTTCTGAAGAAGGACCTGTAATTACCTCGCACCACCACGATATAGATGGGATAAGGTTCCAAAAAAACGATGCTAGAATTGCTCTATTCGCAGGTGCATGGCAATGGATAGATATCGATCCGTTTGGTTCTCCAATAAATTTCATTGATTCCGCACTTCAAAATTTAGCAAGAACGGGAGTAATGGAGGTTACAGCAACTGATACCGCTGCCCTCACAGGTTCATCGCCGACTTCTGGAAAAAGAAGATACGGAAGTACAGGAATCACCGATGAATATCAGCATGATGATGCAATCAGAGTACTACTTGCAACAATCGCTACAAGTGCTGCAAAGATTGACAAGGCGATAACACCAATTATCGGAATGTTTGATGGACACCACGTGAGAGTGACTGTTTTGGTGAAAACATCGAAAAATAAGGCTACACAGATGAGAGATAAAATCGGCTGGAGAGTAAGGAATGAAAATGGAGTTCCATACAAATTTGTAGTTCACCCAAATCAAGATGAAATCGAACGAGCAACTGGTCCAATGTGGACAGCTCCGATTTGGGATGCTGAAATAGCTTCGAGGATTACAAAAGAAAAGGCACTAGAACTCTGTTATCCAAACACTCAAGACATTGAGATGTCAAAAGAATCAGGACTTACTTGGACTGATGAAGATATAGAATATTCAAGAAGAGAAATTGAACGAACTGTTCGCCACATCGAAACTTGCGCTCCGCTATTTGGAGCAGAACATACGCTATATGACTTGGATATGATGTCTAAGAAAATAGGTAAAGGAAGCGCCCCTAAGATCCAAACGTTGGTTGAATCTTTAACCAAATCAGGTCACCTTGCAAGCCAAACTCCTACACATAGACCAATGATAGTCACGAATGCTTCACATGAAGAATTTGTAAAACTGTTTAAGCAACTTATTGGTTAACCAAATGATGGATCATCTCCAACCTTTGGCTGTGGTAAAACATTGGATGTTTGCTTGTCAAACATTTCTCTAACCGATTCTTCAATTACTCTTGCGTTTTCTAATAATTCACCAAGCGGTATTTCCATTCCTGTAAGTTCACTAAGAGCCTCAACTGCGATTGCTGCTGACCTAGCATCGGGGTATATCGGGCTTGCTTCAGACAATAGTGCGGTTATATCTAGCCCCAGTCTATCGCCCTCTCCCAATAAAAATCCGGTGATGCCGGATACTACTCCTGACCTTATTGTCTCAATTCCAATCTCCTTCAGTGCTGCTCTGGTCGAAGGAGATGATCCAACTCCGTAAAGCATGGATTCCATCATATCCTTATCTTGAGAAATTATTCCATCGATTACGTATAATTTGTCAAAGCCTCCCTTGATGAACCACTCTAGGACCGTTGTTGCCAAGGAAATATCTTTGTCATCTTCGAATTTGATTTCTGATGTGAAAACTCCTATACCCTCGCCTTGATAGATTCTAACAGGATGTTTAGGAACTTCATCTTGAACTAAAGCAACCGCTGGAAAGTTTTCGTTAAGTACAGTGCCCTGTTGCTCCAAATTCAAAGCCCTAATTATGTGAGAAGTTGATATTACTCCAACCATCCCAGCATTGGTGAATCCACAAACCGCAATCCCTCCAGTACGCGGATTAGCACCCTCGTGAAGGACTAATGTGTACGGCTCAAATGGCGCAGTCATGTTTCCCACCTAAGACAATGGCAGTATTTCTCTATCAAGAACCCTACGAATTTCAAGATTGGAATTCTGACCATTCCTCTTGACCTGCTTCACGGTACCACCAGACTCCTGTTTCGTCCTCATACCACTCTGTTCCGTATTCGTCAACGCTGATACCATCATCGCTAGATTCATACACTTCCTCTACAGTTTCGTCCACAACTTCATCATCATTTTCCATTTCAGAAACCTCGTTGATTAATTCTCCACCAAGCCTTTCTCGCTTCTGTTCCTCGTCAATATCTGGAAGCTCTTTTCCTCTAGATTTCAATTCATCAAGGCTCATTCCAACTGGTAGGTCCTCTACTGGACCCACATCGCGGTCAGGCATTTCATCCATCCAATCTTCTTCATCCTCATCAAAGCCAATACTTTCACGACCTCTCAAAATCAATCCAGCAATGACTGCGATTACCACAAATATGCCAGCAATGCCTCCAAACAGAATGACAGCAGATGACATGCCCTCTTCTCCTGGATCTGGCTGAGGCACCGGTTCTGGAATGATTACGAATGGAATGATGAAATCTTCAGTGCTGGTCAAAGTCTGATCATCTTTGGAAATTGTTGTCATCCTCACCACAAAGTTACCATTCTCAGCGCTCAAGGAATCTACATCTTCGAGAAGGTCTAGATTCCAATAAACTACTTTTTGCCCATTTGCTTGAACATATACTCTTGAGAGAGTAGTAGAACCGGTAAACTGAGACGAAGACACAAATGATATTTCCACATCAACAGCAAATGAGTTAGGATTGGTAATTGTGCAAACCAGTTGATCCATCTGTTCAACACCAGCAACCTGATTGATAGAATCACAGCCCTCTAAGGTCACATCTGATATTGTGGTTGGATTGTTATCAATAGGGTCAACAGTATTGTTTCCTCCGTCAGTTTGGTTTTCGGTTTGGTTTGTTTCTGTATTATTCTGCTCGACTATCTGCGAGGTAAGGTTAACAACAAAGTTGCTGGTTGAGACAAATACAAACTCGGGCATTGTTGATATTTCGAAATACATCTGTGCTGCCGATAACTCTTGTCCGATTACAGTAAATTTACCATCCGAATCACTTTCAGTTTGACCTGTTGATACAACGCCTGCACTATCGTCCAAAATTGAATAATTGTACACAATTCCTGACAGATCAAATCCTGGAGAAAATGAAGAGTCAACTGAAAGATTTATTTCAAAAATTCCTGCATCATCTATTTCCGATTCTTGAGGATAATTAGTTGATGTTGTCACCACTGAATCAATATTTTGTGAAGAATGGAATGCCGATACTGGTTGCACTAATGGGTCTTCCAAAGTGCTAAGAATTCCGTAATCGATTGTAATCTCGCCAAGAATAATGTCTGAATTCAAGTATTCGCTGAGATTGTCAGCGTCAAAGGCAACAAAGGTGCCATTATCATCGGTTACCCCAGTGAAAGTATTGCTGTAGTTAATGTGTGATAAGTTGATGTAGGCATCCAATCCAGATGCTGGTATAGAATCTATGGACACAATAATTGCTACTTCAAACTCCCCGTAAGGCTGCAGAGCAAATTGTCCTTGTTCGTATTCGATTATTCCATCGACATCTAAGACAACATCAGGACTTCGTATTGAGTCGTTTCTTGAGTAAACAGGCCCAACAGAAGTTACTTCTGTGGATTTATTGCCAAATTCATCTACACCTACTACAGAGACGAAATATGCAGTTCCATCAACTAGGTCTAATCCACCTGATTGTATACCTAAAATATCCGATATTATCGAGGTTTTATCGACAACAGTAGACAATTGGGTCCTGTCTGAGAGTGAGACTACCGGTGTCAGATTCGAAGTTGTATTGTGGTGATAATCTGTCACATATATCTCGTAGGAATTGACGATTTCTGGACCTATATCCCACGATACCTGAAGTGCCCCGCCTTCATCATCAGGCACATCTTGTGCCGATACATTCTGAATTGCAGACGGTGGAAGGGGGTATGGAATTGTTACCGTAAGTATATTCGAAAGATTTGATGTCACACCAAACTGATGATTGCTTCTAACCCTGTAATCGTAAACATCACCTGGACTGACCTCAGGGTCAACAGACATATTCATCGTGGGTGTGTCAAATGGGCTGGTATAATCGAAATCTGTTCCACTAACCGTCTTGAATACCTCGAATCCCATCAAGTCTACCCCGAAAGTGAAGATATCATCCCATACGAGCATCACAGTATTGCTGCTTAGTTGAGATAGTTGCAGGGTAGGAGTTTGTGGCACGGCAATATTCGGCGCCCCGGGCGTATAAGGTGCAACTAAATCGGTAAAGGTTAGGCTACCTGCTTTTGTCGAATTTACTGGTAAAGTCAACAAGAAATCACCTGACCCTAGCGTCATTTGTTGATTGAAGAAATTGCTCAGGTTGCCAGTTGGAGAAGGATTGATATTAACATTGAATGTACAATCATATCCTATGTCCAAAATTGTGATGTTTACATCTCCTAAGCCTCTTGAATAAGTCGTGAAATTAAGAGTAACAAATTCGTTACCGTAGGCATCTTGCCAAGGAAGTTTAGCCAAAATATAGTTTCCAAGAGCTGTGCTGACATTCCCGTTTGTATCGTTTGCCGAAAGTATCGGATATGTTGAATCGTCCCCTGCATATCCTTCAACGACAATCTCTGGGTTTGAGTCATTTTCTAAATCGATCAATATTTTGTGATATCCTCCAATGAAAATTCCCTTCGTTAACTCGCCTGATGGAACTACATGTTCTGGTAATCCATCACCATTGAAGTCAACAAAGTCGATACTTTGAGGAATTGATTCAGGAGTTAAGGTTCTCAATTGTTCAAAGCCTACTCCACTCGATGTAAGGTCCCTAATCGCAATGCTTCCGTTCAGAGTGCTTGCGTTACTATCGCTTGCCCCAGGGGTTGGCAAGAACATCGAATAGGTACCGTCCGCATCATGGTCGCCGACTGAAACGTTATTCCAATTGAAAAGATCTTGGCTGCTAACGCTTCCCCATGAAGTACCGTTATTCCAAATCATATTGTGCCCTGTATTTGATCTCGAGGCAAAATCAGTATCTCCATCGCCATCAAAGTCAGCAGCAATAAATCCAGATCTAAGCCCAGTAAATCTGAATTGGTCCACTGCTATCGAACCTCTATTCCATGACAATTGAATACCTTCTGCTCTCCAGGTGGAAACCACCGCTGTGGTATCATTATGCATAGCCGAAAATTCGCCTACAATCACATCTGTCAAGGCAGCGATTTCAAACGATTGGTTTCGGTAAACTGTTTGGTTGGTCATACCAGTAAACGATAGAGTAGAGTTCACCCAAGGATACACCGAGATAATTCCATCATCATGAATTGATACTATATCAGGAGTACCATCCCTAGTGAAATCACCAATTGTTAGCTTCCGCAAATCATCAGCAGTACTGTAATTTGTTTGATTTGCAAATCCAGTAGAATTAGAAAGGTGCAAGCAAGCCACGTCATCAAAAACCGAATAAGTAAGGATATCTCCTTTGCTATCGTTGTTGAAATCAGCAGTTACTAACTTATCAGACCTGTCACATGTGGAAGTCCAATTACTCAAACTAAATCCAGAGGAAAGATTCCAGTCAATGAAAGCCCATGCTGATGTGTTGAATCCAGTGAGGGATTGATTTTCAACCAAGATTACCGCCTCATCCAAGCCATCACCATCGACATCAGAAGAGATTACATCGATTACTGGACCGGTTGTGATGAAATTAGATTCGAGCTCTGGGTGCAGAGAAATATCGATTGCAGAATCTGCAATTGTAGCGTTAAATGGAATGTAGAAATCTGAGGATACTGAGGAATTTCCACTCAGTGAAACTAAATCGTAATGTTGTCCTGTACTGAATGTATTTTGATGCCCAATATCACCATATCCAGTGCCTTGGAATGCCCATTCATTGAAACCATCCTGTCCATGATCAATCCAGACTTGTCCTGGACTAGAATCTGAACTTTCAACTTCAACGGAAAATTGAGCGCTTACGAAAGTTGTATTTCTTGGAATATCGATTCCAAACGACGAATTTGTTATATTTCCACTTAGATTAATATCGACTGTAGGCAACCCTCCCGCAAAGTTAGAGAGCACCCCGCCAGACTGATTTGCACTAACATTTACAATAGGAATTGTTGAAAGCAATAATATTGTCACGATACTTAACGGAACCAGTGTGCGTCTCGACATATGACTCTCCCCTATTGACCTCCAATAAACTACTTTATTCAAGGGTTTATCGGAAATTAGGGTACAAAATACGGTTTTGAATGATTATTTTTCGGGGATTTTCGTATAACTTTGAATTGTCAACTCTTATTTATGATAGGGTGATGGAAGAAGTAGGTAAGGACTATGACAATCAAGTCGAGACTAGCGGTATCCAGTGGAGATGTCGAAATTGATTTGGAGGGTTCTGCAGTTGAAATCGATGAGAGAATAATCGAGATTCAAGGGCAAGCAGAGTGGTCAGTTCTACTAGACATTATCAAAACAGCCCGAGACAACGCTATACAAGCGGCAAAAGATGCTGCGAAGGATGCTGGTCTTCCAGAAAGGGGATCTGCTTTCAAAACTCTGCTTGATTCATGCAAGGTAGTTAAGAAACCAGATCAGGTTTTAGCTGCTATCCATTATCTAAGAAATGTTGAGGGCATTCAAGACTGCCCCCCAAGAACAATCCTCGATCTGTTTGAAGCTGCTGGGGTGGACAAACCTGGAAACCTCTCGTTATACATGAACAGACTAAGGGAAAGAGGACTATTGGATGTCCCAGATGGGTATGGCGGAAAAAACCGATTTGCAGTACTCACGGAAGCGGGACATTCACAACTGAATAGCCGATGAGGCTTACATATGGTGATGTCTCACTCGGGGGATGACCCCCGTGACAATGACTCTGACGATAAGGATGAAAATAACCAACAACTCGATTGGTCGTTTCAAAATCATGCAGAAGTACTATTGAGAAAAGGAAGACATTCAGGGTCAAACTTCCGCAGAGCAATTCTAGATCGTGCTGATTTGACCGAAGCGGACTTCACAAACTCCGATTTTAGAAGAGCATCTTTGGTAGAAGCGGATTTGATGAAATCCGCATTTGATGGGGCAGATTTCAGAGGGGCAGATTTGAGAAAAGCCCGATGCAACCTTTCAAACTTTAGAAATTGCAAACTAGAAGGTGCTGATTTACGTGGGATTAGAGGCAAATACGCTATCTGGCAAGGCAGTGACTGGTGGAACGCAAAATTAGACGAAGGTTTAGAAAAAGCACTAAAGAAAAAATTCCCAAAACCGGATTGATTATTCTTCTTCATCCGTTTTCTTAGGTTTAAGAGTTAATCTGGCTCCAGCATTTACAAGCGGTAAAGCGGCTAATAGAGTGCACATTCCCATCATTGAACCACAAACATAGGTCATCAGAGTTGTATTGGATACTAAGGCCCCTTCGAGGTATTCATTTGCTGCTGATTGAAATCTCAAGTTAGCAATTACTCCCCCAATTAAGGAGATTGTTGCCCCTGTTGTTGCGATATAAACCCCTTCTTTACGAAACAATCTGATTAATACTGCTCCAATGAGAACAAGAGACATACCACATACCAACGAATATCCTAGTAATTGATAGGCGCCATTACTCCTTAATTCGTCATGATATGCTTGATAGTCTTCGATGCTAATATCATCACCGTGACTATTTGGCGTTGCTATAATTATCTCAACCTGCCCATCTGGTAAATCTTCGAGTTTGTCATCTTGAATATGTCCATATCCAACTATCCCTGCAATGACTGCACCAATAATCAGAATGTAGGAAATCATCTTCACGCCTCGATAATCGGGTTTGATGATTATATCATTGGACAATTTACTCACTCCTCTTTTGAGTTTCTAAGGCCAGGTAAAAATGACTCCGGTATCGGTAATGACTCCATGTTATCCATGCTTACACAAACCGTAACCTGAGTGCTGCTCCAAAGCAAAATATCGTTCTGATTTCTAAACTCATACTGCCAGGTAACCGATTTTGTCCCTACCTTAGATATCCAAATCTTTGCTTGGATGATGTCTCCATACCTAAGTGGATTATGGAATTTGGAAGTGATTTCAACTACAGGGAAGCCAATCCGCATTTCATTTATCATCGTAGGATAAGAAACATCACAGATATCTTCCCAGGCTTCTTCGAAAAATCTGTGTGCAAGATCATAGATTCTGGGGTAATAAGCAACATTTGCCATATCTACCATCGGAAAGTCAACTCTTCGGGATAGATAGGTCGCCATGGTAAAACCAAGAGCACATATTTGATGAATGCTTGTGAGATAGAATTGGGTCGCGCTTATATTGCAAATGTTACCCGCCAAGTTTACCCAAGGCCTGTTGGGGTAGTTGGATATCCTTTTTCCCTGCGGAGGAAGAGACCCGTGTTCAAATCGCGGACGGGCCGCCAAATCTTTGATTTCACAACAATCTCCGGGATAAGAATTATACCAAATTTTAGATGTCTTAAGCACGGTAATCTAATGAATCTGAATCAATTTGTTGAGAGATTAATCTTTCACCACCAACAAGGTAGAATCGAAAAATCGTCCCTTCTCTCTATCATTGAAGCTGAGGGGAAAACCGGGCAAGATTTCGGTATTTTAGAAGACCCTATTGCCGAAAGAAGGGATACTAAGCCATTCGTTATAGGCTCACTAAATCTTGTTGCAATGGGTTTAGTTTTGACTGGTTTGTGGTATTTCTTCGACCTCATCGACTTGTCTTGGGCAGCAACTGAAGTTGCGTTTTGGGTAGTGTCAAGCATCATAGTTTCAAGCCTAATGTACTTCTGGAGAAAAGGGGTAAGCAACACAATCATGGAAGTACACATGATATTCGCAATCGGTTTCCTTGTAAACAATTATTTTGTCACTGAGATATTATGGGATTTCGGGTATTTGGATGAATTTAGTGCCACTGACGTAATTCTGTGGTCGTTAAACTTCATTTCTGCCCTGGCTATTCTGATATTTTCTAATTACACTGCAAACAAGTTGGACTTGAAATTCTCAAAAATACTTGCTGGGTTGATGTTTAACCTTCCACTCATAAGTATTGTTTACTTTTCATCTATGTGGGCTACCCAATCAACTATGGTTGCTCTTTTGCTAATTCTAACCATTGTCTCTGCCTATGTATATGTTTTTTCAAAGTATAATGATGCTCAAACAGATGGTTATGCCGTTGGAAGGTCAATCTGGATTCATGAAAGTCTAATCTGGGCTGCTTGGTTTGTTCCATTTATTGTTGCAGATGCCATAGTGCAATCGGATGCTTGGCGGGCAACTCCACTGGAAAGATTCTATTGGTCTATTGTAATGATTGTAATTATAGCTTCATTTACTGGATTGGGGTTATATTTCCTAAATAGGAATGAGGTCCAAAGAGAAAGGAACAATAATTATTATTTGGCAATTTTCTATACACTGTCCTTCAGTTGGATGCCAATAATTGCGAGTAGAAATTTTGTTGACTACATTTTTGGAGATGATTGGGTAATTTATTGGCTTCCGCCTATGTTGTTTGTTTACGGTTTAGCGAGTGTTATAGTTGGAGGAGAGCCGTTTACTACGAAGATTCCTAAAGAAGAAGTTGGACTTAGATGGTTTAACAGAACAATGATTTCTTTATTCATTTTGTATTTTGTATGTTTTATCATCGAATGGTTAGAAGAATTTGCATTCTACGTATTCATACCAATCGGAGTTTTCATAGCCGGATATTTCACTTTGACCTCATTAAAGGAAGACTAGCAAGTTCAGAGCAACTTACAGTAATGATAAGATTATTTTATGAATTGCAATTGAATAGTATTCTTCATGGCTGGCGACCACTCGCATGAAGGAACTCATTTTTTGTCCTCTTTTCCAGTAATATTTTTTGGTTCGCTGGCAATTGCTGGAATTATTGCTTTCATCCTACATAATAGATTGAAGGGTCTTCCTAAAATCGGTCAAAAATATTACGATCCAATCGTTCTAATTTTGGGAATGTGGTGTTTAGTTGGTCTGCTAATAGATGCTTTCGCCCACATCGCAGGAGAGGTAGATGATACGTTCTTTACTCCTTGGCATGCGATTTGGTATTCTGGTTCTGCGGCATATGGCGCATACATATTCTATGCAATCCTTCCTGAAGGTGGCTTCCAGCAATTGATTAAATCGCCATTCTCAGTCCTCAAAGGCATAGAAAATCATCACAAACCAGGAGTCTATGGAATAATTGTATTCGCAATTTCTGGTTTCGGTGATATGATCTGGCATGAATTGCTAGGCGTAGAAGAAAATACTGACATCTTACTCTCTCCCACCCATATTGGATTGTTTACAGGTCTGATTATGTCTGTAACAGCACCTGTTTGGTCCGCTTGGGCTGATGCAAAATCAGGCAAGGATGGGCTTAAGTCTCAGCTTTTACTAGTATTTGGAGTTGGGGCAGCTTGGACTGTTTGTTTACTGATGTTTAAATATGCTAACCTTTGGTTAGCCCCTCTACAGAGTTATTGTTATTCAGCGACACTGGATTATTGTTGGTATTCAGATTACAATGAGGCCCTTCAAATTGGGCTCAGATCAATGTACATACAAGCAGCATTAACCACTGCAGTTCTAGCAGTCTTTTTGCAAAGATGGTCTCCAGAGCGTGGTTCAATGTTCGTTTTATTTTCTTTTAATGCCCTAGGGGTATGGGTCTATTCTACATTTGATTATTCCTTATTGTGGATGGGATTAATCTTAGCGGTAATAGCAGAGATTTTTGTTTTCATTCACAGGATGAAGGGACCAAAGTGGTACATACCCTTCATGGTCGCTATGCAAATAATCGTCTTGATTGGATTCATGTTGATATCTACAGCCGATATTTCAGATACAAGATATTGGATTGAAGGAGTTAATCTGCATGTAATTCCATTTGGATGGAGCATCCACTCAACTGTTGGTTCCATCGTTGTCTCTGCTACAATAGCGTGGGTTGGAAGCATAATTGCATTCCCAAGCAAGATGCCGAAAGAATTGCCTGTTAAATGAAATTCAAGGTAATTTCCAGGAAACCTGCTTCCATCCATTCTCTTCAGAATGCTTCTTTAGCGGACCTTCTGGATTAACTGATATTGGATTACCACATAAGCGCATGAACCAAGAATCAGCGTGGGTATTTCCATATCCATAACACTGAGAAAGGTCGTGCCCATTTTCCTTAGCATCAGCCTCTACAATAGGAGCCTTACCCTTTCTTCTTGGAACCGACCAGCCCTTCTCTGAACCTGATAGTCTTCCTTCTCTAATATCTGGACCACATCCATAGATTGTATCCATCTTCAGTGCTCTGCCCATTTGCTCAGCCATCGGGGCAACTGTTGCAGTAACCAGCACCAACCTGTGTCCTTGTTCTCTATGCCAATCTAGGCGAGACTGAGCATCCTTTGGAATACATTGAATCAATTTATTTTGAACGAGATCCTTGGACATCTGTTCGAGCACTTCCCACTTAACTCCGGTAAAGTGACCACGGTTTCTTGCAGCATCATACCCGGATTTTCCAGTTAATAGCCCAACAAGATAGCGGGTTGTCCAAGATACAAGTCCAACTGGTATTCTCCAAGGTCTTTTTTTGGTAAGGTATGCTGTTAGAGTTTTTTCTGAACTAGCATCAAGAAGGGTTCCATCAAGGTCGAAGTAAGCAGCTACTTCGGTGCCTTCCATGACTTTGCTAGGATATTATGGACTTGAAATCATTGGTCATCAGGAGCCACTTTACAGCCTATTTCTCCATAAACACGCCTACCAGCCTTGTGGTCTTGCCACCAAGTGACTCTTGATTTTAGATATCTTGGGATGAAAAATCCTACTTTCCTTGGAGTTAATCCATGATTTTTCATTTGTTTATCATTAGTCAAATTTCCTACAATTGATTGGGCTGAACAGCCTGGGTTAGCGAGTATGAAATCCAATACTTCTATTTTCAATCTCTCAAGTCTTGCTAATTTTTGTGCTCCGGGACCTACTCTCCTTGGTGGCATAAGGAGTAAAAATATCCTCTAAGAATATGAAACAATTGGTGTAATTAGATGCAATCAGTCGCAGCAAGTCTTCTGTAGTGCATCTTGAGCACAGAAACAGGTCTTTGCAGGAACGATATCGGCTCTTGCGCTTCTTTGCTCGAATAATTTAGTTACCTCAGCAAGCTCTTCAGGCGCATCTCCACGTGCCTCAAGACATAGTTTGAGACCAAGAAGCCCCCACATGTTGTCTTTCCATAATTCGATGTCGGCACGATATACTTCTTCCGCCTCTTCGATATGTCCTTGTTCGAACAAAAGAGCACCAAGGATGTGGCGAACTGGTTGCATTTGACCCCAAGGCTCGTTGTATGCAAGGTTTAGAGAGAGATTGACTCCTCTTCGCAATTCATCAAATGCTGCTGAAAAGTCATGTGGCTCGCCTGCTTGCTTAGCTAAGAATTGTCTTCTGTACTCAATTTCAGCCTCGAGAATTGATGCATTCACGTTTAGAATAGATGGTCCATCATTAGGATCTTGATACATGAAATTGTTATGCATCATTCTTCCAGCTAATGCAGGATTTTGCAATGCTTCCTTGAATAGGGCTTGTTCTGCTTCAGCTTCTGGAACCATGCCTTTGGAAGCATATGCGACTCCACGAGCATAGTGTTGCGTAGCAATTGTGGCTGGGAAAACATCTCTGTCGGTATACATTGGCTCTGAGAGAATCTCATCCCACTTACCGAATCTAATCATAACATGCCATGGCATTGTCACATATGATTCAAGGAATATTGCACCCATTGGAATTATGCCTGCAAGCATGAATTGAGCTCCATGGTTTGCATCCCCTGCGGGTAATGTGTCAACAGCCTTGCGCGCATATTTCAGAGCAGTTGCATACTGACCGTCAAACATTGCACACCAAACAACAAAGTGGTGGTTGTGCATTCTGTAGAATTTGTAGAATTGTGACTCATTGCCGGTTATTTCGACATAGTGGTCGTCAGCTTCAACCGCAGCAATATTACACTCTATCGCTTCTTTCCATTGCCCAACCCATGCATCGATGTGTGATGGCATGTGAACTAAATGCCCCAAACCTGGCATCCTGGTCCTAAGTACATCGGCTGCAAAAAGTGCTTTTTCTGGGAACGGAGATAATTCCAATGCGTGGCAGTACAGGTGACATAGTGCTGGATCAACTCTTGCATCTGGGTTGGATTCAAATGCATCCTCCATGATTTTTACCAAAAGAAGGGTATTGTCATCAGCAGGAGTTATTTCACCAGTTTCAGTATTCTTATCCCAAAGTTGCCATGCTTTCAAATTCATCAGTGCCTCTACATAGAGAGCGGTTACTGCTAGATTGCCAGCATACTTCTCGTAGAGTGGAGCCATTGCTTTGGCAAAAGCAACATTGAGTTCAGGCGTATTTCCCATGTTTAGAACTGTGGGGTCTGCAGCGTCTCGTGCTTCTGCAGTGTGGCGCTTAGATAGTGCCATAATCAGATCCTTCTCAATTTCAGTGCAGTGGTCCATTACGGAAATTGCCTGCTGGATTGCATCATATCCTGAGCCTAACCCCGGAGCCCAGTTGTAGTTGGAAGACAAGCAGTATGCAATTCCCCAATAAGCCATAGCGCAGTTTGGGTCCATTTCAGTACAAGCACTGAAACATGCTATTGCTTGTTCATGGTTGTAGTTGAGGTAGTGCCCATATGCTTCTACAAACTTCTTTTTTACTTCATCATTAGCGCAGGTTACGGTTGTGGCAAAGGCATAATTGGACTCAAGTCCAAAGTCATAATCTTGTGGTGCAAACATCATGATTTAACCGAAATTTTTCATGCATATAAGTCCTTGTCCGATAATAATTGGTCTTAAAATATAACAACTATTCACCAAGAATCATGCCCCAGGGGGAAAAACGAAGGAAGTCCTTCAAAGCAAATTCTCCTGCAATGAAAGAATGGTATGACAACCACCAAAAAAGGCAAGGAGCGGATGAAAGCAATAGTAATTCAGGCCTTGCAAGTGGATTTTTCGGACCCATTTTGGCTGGATTTTGCTATTTTATGGTAGGTGGGGCTGTAAATGGAGATGGCTCCTGGGGAATGGTTGTAGTTGTCTTCGTGGCATATGTCATCTGGCTAATTACATCGCTGGTTATGTTCCTTAATTACAGGTATAAAGAGAAGCATGCCCAGAAGCACGGCTCGTTTTATTCACTTATCCTAGCCATTGCAATAGCGATAATTTTCGTCATCTATAATTTGATCTTCTCAACATAATACCTAGATGATAATTTTCAAAATTTGAAACAATAATTGACTAAATCATAATATAACCCCATTATTAACGGGTTATATTTATATTGGTTACACTTTACGCTACAGCCATGGGCAAAAAAGTGAACATTTACCTAGATGATGCAACTCTAAGATTATGGGAAAAAATTCCCATTGGGGAACGTAGTTCGATTATTAAAGGCGCAATTAGAAACAATTCAAGCAATGAACCTGTTGATCCAAGAACGGAGATGATAAACATGAAATTAGCAGAATTAGATAAAGTAAGCATTGAAATTAAAAATTTAGAATTGAAACGAGACATGCTACGAACAGAACTAACCAATTTAAGATCTGGAGAGGAGATGATAAAAATCTCCAAAGAAGAATTTTGGAATACAATTAACGATAGAGCTGTTGTTTATTTACAAAATGAATCTGTTTACAAATCATATTCTGGAAAATCAGCGTATTCGATCTTTAATGTTGAAAATCAGAAAATATTCATCAGTAATTTAAGGACGAAAAGAAATAATTCTAACTTTTCAAAAAGGACTACTGACATTGCAATAGACAGATTAATCGCACATGGAGGGAAAATTCCAGTAGGGCAGTTTATTCCTGTAAAGATGCATGAGTATACTGTAGTAGCATTACACCCCAATTTAATGGAAAAAGATGGGTTTGTTTGTTGGATAAATGAAGATGTGGTTCCAGTAACGGATGAAATGATACCACTTCACAACAACCAAATGCCACCTGAAGAATGGGTTTCAACGGATAATTTCTTGGCTGCTTTGATAGATGGAAAAAAAGCATTAATTGGACAGGGAAAGAAAATTGTGATTTTCTTCCGTGAGAAACACCCGGTTTTCGGTGTTGATGAAAGCTCAGAATATCCATGGCAGACAAAATATTGGAAGTGGATTAGCCCAGGTGTTTTGTACTGGGGACATAGTTCGGCAACCCAAAAGGTCGTGGCATTCCCTCAGAACTAGTTGAGAATCAATCAAACCATTTGTACAGTATAGGGGTCAATCTAAATTTGAATCAAAGGGTAACCTCTGTATCGACCCACTACAAGCCCTTTGATGAGGTCTAAACATATCATTGGGTTCGGGTTTGGACCCCTTGATTGACATCTTAGGATGGTTATGTCTGCCAAGTAAGGCCATAATAGTGCACGAATACAGTCACGTTCAGGTTTGATTCAAATTCGGGATCTTCTCTATCGAGATGATACAACCTATCTTGCACGTGGATTCCCCAATAATCAACCCCATCGATAGAAACGTTCCCAAATTGTGTAGCGTAGTAGGGAGAGCCACATCTTGAGGTCGTTTCGTTTTCCCAAATGTAATACGCTTCTTCAGGAATACCATCATCAATCAGTTCATCTTTGTCGTATTCGACACCATCGAGCACTACCATGAATTCGTCATCCACATCAAACTCAGATTGTTCAATGGCAAACAAGACCCCAGTCACATCTTTTACTACGAATGAGTTTCTCCTACTTTCTTCTATCGCAGTAAGGTTCAGTTCCCCTGACGTGCCGTTTGTCAATTCTTCGAATTGGTTGTCGTGCCCGCTCCAGCATTCCGGCCCCTGTTCACTCTGTTCAATGCACCCACTTAGAGGTAGGGTTATCAGGAGGAAGACCAGCAGGCTGACAGTGGTTCGCATGTATTTTCCTTTGGTACCTAAATTTGTTAAATTAACTGTGGTTTGTTTGATTAGGACATCACGAAGAGGCCTCTGCTTACCTGTACAAGCACTCGTAAGGCTTTGACAAAGCCCCTACGAGCCCTCTGATTGGATCAAAACGAATCGTGGAATTAATGTTCACCTAATCAAAGGGTACCCTATGCATCAGTCATCACTACAATATTCAGCCCAATCGTAGTTCCAATAGTCACTTGAACTGAAAGAATTATGAATTACACATTTATTTTCCTCAGATAAGTCATCTGCACCCTCAAACATGGCATTCAAATTAGTCGATCCTGATACATTC